>JBCCGH010000004.1:0-158101 GCA_039029375.1 Planctomycetota bacterium | reverse complement strand
CGCCGCTCGCAGCGTTGGGTCGTCCTCGCCGTATCCACCAATATGCCTGCGGCGACCCGCCTTGCGACCGGCGCCGATGTCTGGCGGATAGGGCCCCATCTGCCTGAATCACACCACTAGCCGCCGGCGTCGCGCGCATTGCCCCAGCCATCGGCGTAGAGCTCGGGCCGGACCGCGAGGTAGCCGGGATATTGCTCGCGCGCCGTCGCGAGTGAGCGGCGTTCGAGTGGCACGACGCACATCTCGGCCTCGGTCTCAACGAGGACCTCGCCGTCCGGTCCGGCGACAAAGCTCGGGCCACCGATGGCGACGCCGCGCTCCGGGCCGGGTCGGGTCACTGACGCCACGAAGCAGCACGACGTTAACGCGTTGGCGCGGAGGACCATGCGCCACCGTGGCCACGACGCGGCTTCGGTGGCGCGCGGGGCGACGACGAGCTCGGCACCGAGCGCGGCCAACAGGTGGGTCCCCTCGGGGCGATTGACGTCGGAGCAGATCTGCACGCCAAACGGCATGCCAAAGCCATCGATGCGCTCAGGGGCGGCGTCGCCCGGCGCGTAGTGGTCATCCTCGAAGAAGCCGGCTTCGTGGGGGAGGTGCGCCTTGCGATACCGAGCGCGCAGTTGGCCGCGCTCGTCGAACACCAGCGCGGTGTTGTAGCGGGTGCGATCGGCGTCGCGCTGGATGGCGCCGCCCACGAGCGCCAGGCCGGCGTCGGCAGCCGCGCGTGACTGGATCTGCTCGCGGCCGCCGCCCGGGTCCTCGGCGTCTTCGTCGCGCGCCACGCGCGTGGCAGGCGTCCACTCGTTGAGCGGTAGCTCCGGCAGCACCGCCAGGCGGGCACCGAGACCCTTGGCTCCGCGGAGCGCATCGCGCAGGAGGCCTTCTGCGTTGTCGCCGACGAAGGTCGCGCGAATGAGCGCCAGTGGGAACGTATCCGTCATCGCCACACCGATACTACTGTCCCGGGGCGGTGGCCGGATCGACTCAGAGCCTGTAACGAAATCCACGATACAGGCTTTCTTCGATGCTGCTGGCGCCGCTCCGCGGCGCGTTCGGGCTTGTCACTTCAAAAAGTAACAAGCCCTCAGGGCCCGCTGCTCTCGCGCACCGCCAACCGCGCGCCGGCGCGGTACGTGGTGGCAACGGCACGCGCCGGGTGCGTACACACCCACGCTGGCCCTACGCCACGGCCGCCCTGGTGCGCGGACGTTGATCCCGTTCACGGTGGGCCTGTCGCCCTCCGTCTTACGCCGGCAACTTTCACGCCGGCCTCTTGGCTGCCGCGATCCGGACTTTGGCCGGATCAGGGCGCCGCGCAGCGGTCAGCTGGCGCTGCCGGCGGCAGCGGCGGCATCAGGCTCCTTCTTCTTGGCCTGGGCCTTCTGCTCGCGGATCTTCTGCTTCATGCGGTCGCGGTGCTTGCGATGCTTGCGCTTTACCGCGCGGGTCTTGGCGTTGGACATAGTTCTCGAGAATCCTCGGGCGGAGCAGTGTGGCGGTTCAGCCGCGGTTTGCAATCGCCGCTGCGAAATAGGGGCTCGCTTCAGGGCTGATTGCGCCGATCGGCCGCGCGGGCGTGCGCTTCCAGGCCCTCGAGGCGGGCCAGGGCGGCCGCGTCGCGCGCCAGGGCCCGCGTTTCGGGGCCCTCAGCCAGGCGCAGCCAGGTGCGCACCCGCAGGAACGTCAGCACCGACAGGCCGCCCGTCGAACGGGCGGTGCCGCCGGTGGGCAGCGTGTGATTGGGGCCCGCGCCGTAATCGCCGAGGACCTCGGCGCTGTTGGCGCCGATGAACAGGCCGCCGTAGTGGCGTAGCCGCTTGGCCAGAGCCTCGGGGTCCTGGGTCAGCAGCTGCAGGTGTTCGGGCGCGAGCCGGTCGCACAGGGAGACGGCTTGGTCCAAGGATGCGGCGACCACCGAGAAGCCCCGGCTGAGCGCGACGCGCGCGGTGGCGGCCGTCGGCAGGGTCGCCAGCTGGCGCTCGAGCTCGGCGTCGACTTGCTGCGGCAGTGCTGGCGACAGCGCCACCAAGATCGGCAGGGCGAGATCGTCGTGCTCGGCCTGCGCGAGCAAGTCTGCCGCGATCATGCCCGGGTCGGCGCTCTCGTCGGCGAGCACGACCAGCTCGGACGGACCGGCGAGCATGTCGATCGCTACCGTTCCCGACACCAGCTGTTTGGCGGCCGTGACCCACGCGTTGCCGGGGCCGACGATGGCATCACACGCCGGCACTTCGCCGGCTCCGTAGGCGAGCGCGGCGATGCCTTGGGCACCGCCGACCGCGAGCAGCGCGTCGGCGCCGGCAATGGCCGCCGCGGCCATGGTGATGTCGGTCGGCCGCGGCGACGCCACCCAGACTTCGCGCACGCCGGCGACGCGGGCGGTGATCGCGGTCATCAGGACGGACGACGGCAACGGGTAGCGCCCACCCGGAGCGTAGCAACCGGCGCGCTCGACGGCGGCCAACGTGTGGCCTGCCGCGCCGCCGGGCAGCTCGGTCTGCATCGGCGCGAGGCTCGCCAGCTGGGCCCGGGCGAACGCGGCGATGCGATCTCGCGTGCGCTCGAGGATCTCCCGATCGGATGGCTGGACGCGCCGCAGCGCTTGATCGAGGTCGGCGCGATGGCGCACCAGCGGCGCCTCCGGAACCAAGTCGCCCAGTCGCTCGGCGTGTTTTCGCAGTGCGTCTTCGCCGTGCTCGCGCACGTCGGCGACGATGGCCGCGGCTTGCTGCAGCGTCTTCGCGTCCACCGGGTCGCGGCGGAGCGCCGGGACGCGGTCGGCGTCCATCGGCCGCAGCAGGGTCACGGAGCGCTCTCCGGCTTGGCGTCGCCTCGACGGCGCGTCAGTCGCGCGGCGCGTCGGCTCAGCTCTTCCTCGACGGCATCGAGTTCCACGCCGCCGCGCGCCATGGCAACCAGTGCGAAGTACAAGACGTCAGCCGTCTCCCAGGCGACGTCGCTGGGCTCGCCGGCGTCGGCCAGCTCACCCGCTTCTTCGATCAGCTTGGCGCGCAGGAGGTCCGGATCGTCGAGTAGCCGAGCCGTGTAGGAGCCTTCCGGCGCCTCGCGCAGCCGCGCCGCCAGGGTGCGCGCCAGCGCGCCGAGGCCGTGGTCCTCGCCAAAGCAGGTGCGTGTGCCTAGGTGGCAAAAACCACCGCCTTGCTGGCGCACGACGAACTGCAACGCGTCGCGATCGCAGTCGAGGCGCACGCGCACGAGCTCCTGGGTGGCGCCGGAGGTTTCGCCCTTGCGCCAAAGGCCGCGGCTGCGCGACCAATAGACGCCGGTCCCCGTCCGCAGTGCCTCCGCCAGGCTCTCACCGTTCGAGTAGGTCAGACCCAGCGCGACACCGCGCTCGTCCACCACGACGGTCGGCCACAGACCGTCGGGGCGATCGCTCTGCAGAATCGCGGCGAGGGCGCCCGCCAGGTCGAGCTTGCCGGTGTAGAGGGCCATGCCGACCTGCGCGTCGGCGCCGAGGCGATCGATGGCGCCAACCTCATACGCGTCCTGTACGCCACCCGCCACCGTGACCCGCGCCGGCCGGGCGCGCTCGACGAGCGTGCGCACACGATCGAGGTCGGTGCCGACGAGGCGGCCCTCACGCTCGACGAACGTGAGGAGGAAGCCGCCGACCAGGTCGCGGAGTTCCTCGATGCGGTCCTCGACCATTTGTCCGGTGCGTTTGCGCCAACCTTCGACCACGATCTCGCCGTCTTTGGCGTCGAGGGCAGCGATCACGCGGTCGCGCGGCAGCTCGCGTAGGACCTCGGGCCGGGCCGCCGTGCCGAGAATCACCTTTGCGGCGCCGGCATCGAGCCAGCGGCGCGCGGAGTCCGCGTCGCGGATGCCGCCGCCGACGCGGCACGGCGCCAGCGTGCAGACCTCTTCGATCAGCGCGCGGTGGTCGCCCTTACCCATCGCCGCGTCCAGGTCGATCACCGCGATGTCTCCGACCCGGCCAAAGCGGCGGGCGAGTGGTCGCGGATCCCCGGCGTCGAGCGCCTTCTCTTCGCCGCCGACCAGCTGGACCGTCTGGCCGTCTTGTAGATCGATCGAGGGGATGATCACGTCGCACCTTCGTTGTGGTCCAACCGCACCGTGATGCCGCGTTGGGCGAGCTCGCGCTTGATGCCGTCAACCGTCCAGTCGCCATCATGAAAGATGGACGCCGCGAGCACCGCGTCCGCGCCCGCCTGGAGGGCCTCGACGAGGTGGCGCGGCTCGTTGGCGCCACCGGAGGCGATGATCGGCGCGGTGACCGCAGCAGCCATCACGCGCAGCAGCTCGAGGTCGTAGCCCGAGCGAGTGCCGTCGCGGTCCCAGCTCGTCAGCAGGATCTCGCCGGCGCCGCGCTCGACCGCTTCCTGGGCCCACTCCGTCGCCGCGCGACCAGTGCGCTCGGCGCCCGACATCACGACGACCTCGAATCGACCGCGCGACGCTTCAAAGGCCGCGTCCAACGCCAGCACGGTGCACTGCCGGCCGAAGCGCTCCGCCATGGCAGTGAGCATCTCGGGCTCGCGCACGGCGGCGGTGTTGACGCTCACCTTGTCGGCGCCGGCGTCGAGTAATCGGGCCGCGTCGTCGGCGCGGCGGACTCCGCCGCCGACCGTGAGCGGAATGGACAGCTCGCGGCGCAGGGCGCGCACCGTGTCGAACGCGGTCGCGCGACCTTCCGGCGACGCCGACACGTCCAACATCACGAGCTCGTCAGCCCCTTGCGCCTCGTAGGCCGCGGCGAGTTCGGTGGGTGAGCCGGCGTCGCGCAGTCCTTGAAACTGCACGCCTTTCACCACACGGCCATCGCGGCAGTCGAGGCAGGGGATCACGCGGGCGCAGAGCATCGGCGAGTGGGGGCGAGCGAGGGGTGATCGGCAGTGCGCCGCCGAAGCGCGGCGGTGGCGTGCATTGTGCCGGTGATCATCGGTGACACCACTAGTGGTGTGATTCAGACAGATGGGGCATTACCCGCGAGGTATCGGCGCCGGTCGCAAGGCGGGTCGCCGCAGGCATATTGGTGGATACGGCGAGGACGACCCAACGCTGCGAACGGCGTTGAGGGCCGCGGAGAATGCCCCAGATTTCTGAATCACACCACTAGAGGCTCAGCCAGCGGCGCAGCAGGCTGGTGCCAAACGGGCCGGAGAGCTCGGGGTGGAACTGACAAGCGAGGACCGCGCCCTTCTCGAGCGCGGCCACGAAGGGGCCGCCGTGGTCGGCCCACGCGGCGTACCAGCCGGTCGGCGCCTGCGGTAGGCGAAACGAATTGGCGAAGTAGGCGTAGCCGGCACGCAGCAGCTGGCAGCCTGGGTCGGGCTGGATGTGATTCCAGCCGAACTGAGGTGCCCGCACGCCAGGTGGGAAGGCGGCGGCGTGGGTGTCGAGACAAGACAGGCCGACGGTGCCGGGGCTCTCGTCGCTGCTGGCGCCCAGCAGCTGCAGTCCCAGGCAGACCGCGAGCGTTGGGGCGCCGCCCTGCACGCGTTCGCTCAGGGCCGCGGCGAGCTCGCGCTCGCGCAGCTCTTGCACGCCGGCCGCAAAGGCGCCGACGCCCGGCAGCACGACTCGGCCGGCGGCGGCGACTCGCGCGGGATCGTGCTCGACACGCGGTTCGGCGCCGGCGCGCCGCAGCCCAGCGAGGACGGAGGCCAGGTTGGCGACGCCGGTTGGGACGACGAGGACTTCGCTCACAGGACTCCCTTGGTGCTCGGCACGCCGTCCGCACCCGACCGCGCGACGGCGACTCGTAGCGCCAGTGCGGTTGCTTTGAACGCCGCTTCGCTGCGGTGATGGTCGTTGTCGCCGAGCAGCACGTCGACGTGCAAGGTGGCGCGTGCCGCGGTCGCGAGGGACTGCAGCACGTGCTCGAGGTTCTCGCACGCGATGTCGCCGAGGCGGTCACGCTGCAGCCCGAGTTCGACCCGCGCGAACGGTCGCCCCGACAGGTCCACCACCGAGCGCGCCAATGCCTCGTCCAGTGGAGCGTAGGCGTGGCCGAAGCGGGTGATGCCTTTGCGCTCGCCCAGCGCTCGGTCGAGGCACTCGCCCAGCGCCAGGGCGCAGTCCTCCGCCGTGTGGTGGTCGTCGATGTGGAGGTCGCCGACGCAACGCAGCGTCATGTCGAAGCGTGCATGGTGCGTGAGTGACGTGAGCATGTGATCGAGGAAGCCGATCCCCGTCTTGACGTCGGCACGGCCGCTGCCGTCGAGGCACAGCTCGACCTCGATCTGCGTTTCTTTGGTCGCGCGCTGGACGTGGGCGGTGCGCTGGGTCACGAGAGCATCTCCTCGACGTCGGCGATGTCGTTGACGACCCGCGCCGCGCCGGCGGCGAGCAGGGTATGTGCTTCCTCGGGCGTTGCCTGGGGCATTAGGCCGATCGGGACGATGCCGGCGGCGCGGGCGGCCTGCGCGACCGGAGGCCGGTCACACAGCACCCAAGCGTGGTCGATCTTGCCGGTCTGCAGCGTGGTCCGCCAGTGGTCGGGGTCCGTGGTCGCGGCCGCGGCGACCGAAATCACCTGCCGCGCGCCGAGCCGGCGCGGGCTGCGGATGAGCTCGGCGTTGGCGAGCAGCACGGCCTCCGGTGCCAACACCGCGCGGAGCGCGTGACACAGTCGGTCGAAGTCCGCGGCGTCGCCCGGACACGTGATGCGCGCGGCGTCGGCGAGGTGCTCGACACCCGGAAAGATGCGCACGCCGATCCCCAAGCCGGCCAGTCCGTCGCGCAGCCACTCGGTCGCTTTGGTTCGCACCAGGACGAAGTTCCCTTGGCTCGGCAGAGCCTGCGTGCCCAGCTCCTCGAGGATGCGGCGGAGATCCACGCGCTCTTGCCGCACCCGGGCGATGTGACGCGCGCTGGTCTCGTCGCCCTCGGTGAGCGCAACCTCGGCAAGCGCCAGCGAAACGGCGGAGACCGAGAACGGGCCCCCGGCCGCGCGCATGGGCTCGATCAGGGCGCGTGGTCCGGCGGCATAGCCGACGCGGAGGCCGGCCAGGCCCCAAGCCTTGGACACGGTCCGCACGACGACCGCGTTGGGCAGCGCCAGTGCCGCGGCACAGAGGTCTTCGTCGGCATACTCCGCGTACGCGACGTCGACCACCAAGACGGCCTGCGGCGCCGCCGCCGACAAACGCTGTAGTGCGTCGACGTGGGCCACCGCGCCCGTTGGATTGTTGGGGCTTACGACGGTCACGATCGTCGTCTCGGGCCGCAGCTGCGCGAGCATCGCGTCGGTCGGGAACTCGCCGTCCGGCCACGGCACCTCGTCGATGCTGGCTCCGGCGAGGCGCGCGTAGTGCGCGAACATCACAAACGTCGGCACCGCGAGCAGCATGCGCCGATCGGGCGACAGATAGGTGCGGCAGAGGCGGTCGATCGCCTCGTCCCCACCGGCCGCCACCATCACTTGCTCGGCCTCGACGCCGAGCCGCTGGGCCAGCACGCCTTCGAGCGAGCGCGCGCTCGGGTAACATCGCAGCGTCTCCACTTCGCGGTCGCGCAACGCGGCCAGAAGCCGTGCGGCGTTGGGTCGATCGCCCTCATTGCCGGCCAGCACCAGGTCGATCGGCGCGGGGTGCCGCGGCGGTTGATAGGCGCTCAGTCCGGCGAGCGAGGGGACCGGCTGAGGCCTCACCGCCCCAGATCGCGTGGATGGGCTCACGACCTACGGGACGATTTGCAGGAGCCGGCTCACCACGATGTCGGTGCCACCGTTCGCCTTGATGTTCGGGATGAGCCCCGGCAGCTCGCGCCGCGGCACGGCGGCCTTGATCGCGAACCCGGCCGCACCGTGCAGCGGCGAGACCGTGGGCTCACGCATGCAGGGCAGCAAGGCGACGACATCCTCGAGCCGCTCGCGCGGCACGTTCACCTCGAGCATGACCCGCTTGCGCGCCTCGAGTACCGCGCCGATCAAGGTGCCGACGTCCTCGATGCGCGCCCGGCGCTCGGGGTCGGCCCACGCCGCTTTGCTGGCGTAGAGTCGAGTCGACGAGCGCATGACCTCGTCCACGATGACCAGGTCGTTGGCCGCGAGCGTCGAGCCGGTCGCGGTGTTGTCGACGATGAGGTCCGCGTCTTCCGGCGGGAACACCTCGGTGGCGCCGCGCGATGACACGAAGGTATAGGGTTGTCCGCGGGCTTCGAGCCAACGGCGGCTGAGCTGCTCGTACTCCGAAGCAACGACCAAGTTGCGGTCGGGCAGGAGGCCGTCGACGAGCAGGCTGCGCGGCGCGGCCGCGACGAGTCGCACTGTATCGAGGCCGGTATCCAGCACTTCGACGAGCTCGGCATTGAGCTCGCTGACCCAGTCGGCGCCGGCTAGGCCTAGGTCCCGGGAGCCCACGTGCAGCATCTCGATGATGTCGTGCGGCTTGAGGATTTTCACCTCGTAGCCGGGGGTCGTCAGGGTGGGGCGATAGCTGCGGGAGCCCGTGCGCATGTCGAAGCCCGCATCGGCGAGCAGCGAGAGCACGCTGTCCTGCATGCGGCCCTTGGGCAGCGCGAGGCGGAGGGATTCGCTCATAGTCCTTGGTCTCGTCGCCGCGCGCGGCCGACGGCACCGGGCGCGGGCGCCCAGTGTGGAGTGCATGCGAGCGCAACACAAGGAGCCCAAGGGAGTTCGGGGGGCGCCTTCGAAGAGCCTATAACCAAAGCCACGCCACCGGCTCGGATCCATCCTCCTGGCGCCGCTGCACATTGCGAGAGCTGTCGACAGCCCTTCTGACGGGGTTGCGCAACCGCGAGCAGCGGCGGACACTCGCCGGGATGGGACGCCATGCGCTGGCGGCGGTGGTCTTGTTGGCGGCGGCAGCCGGTTCGGCGCCGGCGCAGGTGCTCTTCGAGGGCCGCGCCCTCGCCGATCGCGTGGCGCGAGTGAGTCGCAGTCTGCGCTGGCACTCCTCCTTTGGTCATGCGGCCGCGGTTGCGCGACGCAGTGACAAGCCGATCCTGTGGGTGCAGGCGCTCGGTGACCTGCGTGGCTTCACCTGAAGCGCTGGACAAAGCCTGAGGGGCGTGTCCCTTCCCGACGAGCGTGTGCTCGGCTTGCTTCGCGAGCACTACGTGGTGGGCTGGAGCAACATTTACAAGGCGCCGTACGTCGGCTACTCGGCCGGCTACTCGCCCAAGCAGTCCGCCGTCGATACCACCAACGGCGCCGGGGCGCACAATCTGCAGCTCCTCGTGCTGGGGCCGGACCGGACGGTCGTGCACGCCTTGGCGGGCTACTGGGCGCCCGAGGATCTGGCGCACGAGCTGGAGTTTGCCCGCGTGCTGTGGCGCCTGTGGCGCGATGACCAGCGGAGCGTCGAGGAGAAGCGCCGCTGGGCTCGGCTGCTGCAGCTGCAGGAGTCCCGGCGCGAGCGTTGGCGTCGGGGCGGTCGCAACGAGTGGCAGGGATTCGATGCCGTGGCGGAACGCGCCCGGTTGGCCAGCGAAGAGCGTGACACGTTTGCCGCTGCCACCCCACGGCGCGGTCGGCGGCTGAAGTCCCCCGCGGTGGTGCAGCATGAGCGCCTGGCGGCGCGGCCGTTTGTGCGCCTTGCGGACTTCGATCTGCGCGGCTTTGTCGACTACGGGCGCCACCACTACGACCTCAACGCACGGGTCGACGAGGCCGGCCGTCACCTCCCGGGGCAGGATCGGATTCGCGCCCGTCGCGCCGTGCTTGAGCAGCGCGCGGCGCGCGCCGCCAAGAAGCGCACCAAAGCGCGCCGCTGAGTCTGGGCCGCTGAGTCTGCGGAGGGGGGTTCGGGTCGGCCGCCCGGGCAAATGACTACGTCTGTAGTACTACACAGTTAGTACTACTTGTGTCATTGTTGTCGCCCCGAACGCTGGAGGCAACGCATGACCCGATCGACGCGAGCCGGCAGGCTCGAGACCCAGGTGTTGGACGAGCTGTGGCGGCTCGGTGAGGCGAGCGTGGTGCAGATCCACGAGGCCCTCGCCGAGCGCCGGCGCATCGCGCCCACCACGGTCGCCACCATCCTGCGGCGGATGGAGGACAAGGGTCTGGTGTCGCACCGCAGTGACGCGCGTCGGTTTCTCTACCGGCCCACGGTCGATCGCCGCGAGCTGCGTCGGTCGATGATTGGTGAGCTCGTCGATCAGCTGTTCGGCGGCAGCCACGCCGAGCTCATGACGCACCTCGTGGCCGAGGGCGAGATCGACCACCGGCAGCTCGAGCGACTCCGCAAGTTGGTGGCCGAGCAGAAGAGCAAGAGGAGGGGCCTTGGTTCTTGATCCCTTCCTCGAGGCGTCGGGCTCTTGGCTCCTCACGTATCTCCTCCACAGCACGTTGTTGCTGACCGCGGTGGCTTTGGCCACGCGTTGGCCGCTCGCGTCGCGCGGCCCGGCCGTGCACGAGGCGCTTTGGCGCGTGGGTCTCTTGGGCGGCATCGTCACGTCGACGCTGCAAGTGGCGTTTGGTCTGCACCCGCTGGCGCCACCGACGTTTCTCGGGGCGTCGGGGGTCGAGGCGGCGGTGCTGGCCGAGATCGTGCCGGCGCCTCCGGCCGCGCCGCTCTCGGGCTCGGCAAGCGGCGCGTACGGCTCGGCTCTGGAAGCGGCCGCGCCACCGCTCGCTGCCGGGTGGACGGTGCCCCGGGTGGCGCTGGCGGTGTTTGTGGGTGTCGCGATCTTGGCGCTGGCCTCGTTGGCCTACGGCTGGCTGCGGCTGCGCGCGCGGCTGGCGGAACGTCGACCCGTGCGCTGCGGTGAGTTGTCGCGGCGCCTGCAGCACCTGCGTGCCGCGCTCGGGATGCGCGCGCGCGTGCGCCTCTCGGCGTCGGCGCGGATCTCGGTGCCGGTCGCGATCGGCTTGCTGCGTCCCGAGATCTGCGTTCCGGCGGCGCGGATCGACTCGCTGGATGAAGCGCAGGCCGACGCGCTGCTGGCGCACGAGCTCGCTCACCTGCGGGCGCGGGACCCGCTGTGGCGACTGTTGGCGCACGCGGTCGAGCGCGCCCTGTGGATCCAGCCGCTCAACCTGGTGGCGCGGCGCCGGCTTCAGGACCTTGCGGAGTATCGGTGCGACGACTGCGCCGTGCGCTGCACCGGCGACGCCGTGGCGCTGGCATCTTGCCTCGTGGAGGTCGCCAGCTGGCCGCGCCCGTTGTCCGAACACCGCGTGCTGCAAGTCGTGCCGGCCGCGGCGATGCCGTCTTCGCGCCTGGAATACCGCGTGGAACGTGTGCTGCGCGATGCACCGAGTGCGGATGCGGGCCCCGCGCCGCGTTGGCTGGCCGCTCTGCTGTGTGTGGCCGGTCTCGGCTTGCCGAGCCTGAGCCTCGCGGCGCCGCCGCGGCCATCGCCGGTGGCACCGGTCGCACCAGCCGATCGGGCGCCTCCGGTCGAGCCGTCGGTCGGCCGTCTGGCGCTCCAGCTCGCCAGCCTCGCGGACGTGCAGGGGCAGGTCGCGCAAGAGCTGGCGGCGCTGCGGCACGACCTCGCGGGAGTCGGCGCGGCGCCGGAGTGGGCGGCGGTGCTCTCACTGCTGCAGCGCCGGACCAAGGAGCTGCAGCAGGAGTGCGAGCTCCTCCAGCTGGAGCTGGCGGGCGCGGCTACGGAACCATCTGCACCTACGGATTCGACCAAGGAGTGATCTGCTCATGATGAACCCGACCCTTCGTATCGCGACCGTGCTGTTCGGCGTCGCGATGTTCTCCACGGGGCCAACGGTCGCACAGGAGCGGCCCACCTCGCGCCCCTCGAATTCCGAGGCCCGCGTCGAGCGTGTGCGGGGCCGCAAGAAGTGCACGCCGTCCCGATCGGGTGTCGCGGCCGAGCGCGTGCGCCAAACACTGCTGGACGCGCGCCGGCGCGCTGAGCGCTTGGAGCGCGACGCGGCGGCACTGGAAGCGAAGCTAGAGCAGCTCGCGAAGAAGCACGCCGCGGATGCCGACAAGGCGGACCGCGCCAAGCACGATGCGGCGAAGCGCGTGTCGAAGATTCGCGGCGCCGTCGAGCGTGTGCGCCGTGCGGTGCGGAGTGACGACGACGATGACGACAAGAAGGTCTCGCGCGTTCGGGTTCGCTCGCGTGGCGGAGAGCGCGAGTCGTCGTCCTCACGGCGTCGAGCGTTGCGCAGCAAGGCCGGGGAGCGTCGGGAAGCGGACCGTGAGGTCAAGCGCAAGGCCAAGGAGCGCGAAGAGCGAGTCGCCAAGCTGAAGGCGCGGGCGGACAAACAGCGCAAGGAGGCGGAGAAGCGCCGCGACGAGGCGAAGAAGCGCGCCGCCAAGGTCAAGAAGCAGGCGGAGGAGCGCGCCGCGAAGACGCGCAAGCAGCTGGCGCAACGGGCGGAGAAGCGCAAGGAAGAGGCCAAGGATCGCGCCGTCGAGGCCATGAAACGGGCCAAGCGCGCGAAGGAGCGGGCCGAGGCGAGCGCGAAGCTGGCGCGCAAGAAGGCGCTCAAGAAGGCTAGAGCGTCGACAGAGAAGGCCGAGGCGGCGCGCGAGAAGGCGATGAAGATGGCCAAGCTGGAGCGCGCCAAGGCGCTCGAGAAGGCCGAGGCCGCACGTGAGAAGGCCGAGGCCTCGCGTGAGAAGGCGATGAAGAAGGCCGAGGCGGCGCGTGAGAAGGCGCTGAAGAGGGCCAAGGTGGAGCGTGAGAAGGCGCTGAAGAAGGCCAAAGTGGAGCGCGAGAAGGCGCTGAAGTCGGCCAAGGTCGCCCGCGAGAAGGCGCTCAAGGCGGCTAAGGCGGCCAGTGAGAAGGCGCTGAAGAAGGCCGAGGCCGCGCGTGAGAAGGCCCTCAAGGGCGCCGACGCGGCGCGCGAAAAGGCGCTCCTGGAGGCCGGCAGGCTCGCGCGGTCGGCCGTGTCGGGTCAGGGTCGCGATACCCGTGGGCGCGCCGAGGTTCTGCGCGCTAGGATCGATAAGGCGCGCGGTTCGGCCCCCGCGACGCCAAGCGGCCAGACGCTCAGCGAGCGCATCGATCGCCTGCAAACCGACATGAACGAGGTGTTGGAGATTCTCCGCGAGTTGCGGCGCGAGGTGCAGACCCGCGCCGTCGACACCGGTGGTGAAGCGTCCGCCTCGAGCTCGGGCAGCGGCCAGTCGCTGCACGAGTGAGCCACGCGCCGGCGTCCGTCGAGGTGCTCGGGCTGACGAGCGATGAGCTCGTCACCCTCGCCTCGAGGCGCCTCGCCCGCGGCGCCGGCCTGGCGCCGCGCCTCTACGCCGAGGCGATGCGCCGCGGTCGCTTTGAGCCGGCCCTTGCCGGTGCCTCGGCGGAGGTCGCGGCCGGTTGGCAGCAGTCGTTTCGCGTCGCCGTGCCGGCCGTCGTGGCGTCCGCGGCCGAGCG
Source organism: Planctomycetota bacterium (assembly GCA_039029375.1). GTDB lineage: Bacteria > Planctomycetota > UBA1135 > UBA1135 > UBA2386 > JBCCGH01. The sequence continues at coordinate 144,793 of JBCCGH010000004.1, read as the reverse complement.
TGCGACCGCCGAGGCGGCGGCTGGCGCCGCAATTGAGAAGGTCGCCCTCGCCATGTTGGACGGGGCGTGCGTCGAAGCGGTGCGGATTCCCATGGGGCGAGGGCGCGAGAGCCTCTGTCTCTCGAGCCAGGTGGGTTGCCGCATGGGGTGCCGCTTCTGCGAGACCGGCGCCCGGGGCTGGCGGCGCGACCTCTTGGCTGCCGAGATCGTTGGGCAGGTCGTGGCGGCGCGGCAGCTTGGTTGGGCGCCACGGTCGCTGGTGTTCCAAGGGATGGGTGAGCCGCTGGATAACTTGGATCAGGTGCTGCAGGCGTTGCGGGTGCTCACCGACCGCCGTGGCCTCGCGTTCTCTCGCGATCGCATCACCTTGTGCACGGTAGGACGCGTCGCCGGTCTCGAGCGGCTGGCTGCGCTCGGCTGGAAGCGCCTCAACGTGGCGTTCAGTCTCACCGCGGCCAACGACGAGCTCCGTCGGCGCTTGGTGCCGAGCCACGGCGGTGAGTCGTTGGCGCGGCTGCAAGCGGCGCTGCAGCGATTGCGCCGCCGCCCTAACTTCCAACTCGGGATTCACTACTGCCTGCTGCCGGGATGGAACGACCGACCCGCGGACGCGGTCGAAGTCGCGCGCTTCTGCGCACCCTTGGGCCGCACGCTCGTCCACGTGATTCCCTACAACCCAGGGACGACGCCGCTGACGCACGCCCCCGCTGCGGCGGATGTGGCGCGTTTCGTGGACGCGCTCCGGGCCGCCGGAGTGCCGGCGCGTTGTCGGATCCCGAAAGGGCGTTCGGTTATGGCTGCGTGCGGACAGCTGGGGGCGACGGCGATGCCGGAGCCCGCCCCTCGGTTGGGCTCGGGCCGATGAACCAAGCCCAGGCGCGCTTTAGGTCCTCGAGGATCAGGTAGCCGGACGGCACCAGAACGAGGCAGATCACGGTGGCGAACAGCACGCCGAAGGCGAGCGAGACGGCCATCGGCACGAGGAAGCGCGCTTGAATGCTGCGCTCGAGCAGCATCGGCGTGAGGCTGGCGAACGTCGTCAGCGACGTGAGCAGGATGGGGCGGAAGCGAACGATTCCCGCGGCCTGCACCGAGTCGACCAACGGCTCGCCCATTTGGCGCCGCTGGTTGACGTAGTCGACGAGCACCAGGCTGTCGTTGACGACGACGCCCGTGAGCGCGACCAGGCCAAGCACCGAGATGATGCTCAAGTCCATGCCCATGGCGACGTGGCCCCAGATCGCGCCGACCAGGCCGAACGGGATCGCGATCATCACGATGAGTGGCTGCAGATAGGAGCGAAACGGAATCGCCATGAGCGCGTAGATCGCAAAGAGTGCCACCAGGGCACCGCGGCCGAGGCTGGCCAGCGTGCGCTCTTGATCGCTGGAGTCGCCCTCGAAGCTGATGCTGACGTCCGGGTGCGCGGCGCGAAAGGCTGGCAGGAAGTTCTGCCGCAGGTCCGCCACGATCTGCGTCGGGCTGCCCTGCGTTTCGTCGACGTCCCCGGTCACGTTGACCGAGCGCGCCAGGTCGGTGCGCTTGATCGTCGCGTAACCGCGTCCTTCCTCGATGTGCGCGACGACCGACAACGGCACTTCGGCACCGCTGGCCGTGCGGATCCGCATGTCTTCGAGATCGCCGAGCGAGCGTCGGTCGGCCTCGGGGTAGCGCACCATCACCTTGACGTCGTCGCGGTTGCGCTGAACGCGTTGGGCTTCCTCGCCGTAGAACGCTTGGCGGACCTGCCGCGCGAGATCGGCGAGCGTGAGGCCCAGCGTCTCCGCTTCGGGACGGATCGATAGGCGCAGTTCGCGTTTCCCGGCGCGCAGGCTGTCGGTGATGTCCGCGACCCCGGCATACGTCGCCAGCTTGGCTTTCACTTCGTCGGCGGCGCGGCGGAGCGTGTCGATCCGCGTGGCCGACAGCTGCACGTTGACGTCTTCGCCGCTCGACACGATCGACGACGTAAACGATACCTCGACCGCGCCCGGGATGGCGCCGATCTTGTCGCGCCAGCGGCGCAAGACCTCTTCGGCCGAGATCGTGCGGTCCTCTGAGGGCGGCAGCTGGATGTTGATCTCGCCCAAGTGCGCGGCCTGCAGGGTCTCGCCGAACTGGCCGGCGTTGGCGCGCTGCTCCACTTTGTAGGGTTGCTCGCCGACCGACGTCAGCACGTGATCGAAACCTTGGTCGGCGCCCCCCGCCGCTTGTAGCTCGGCCTGGAGTTCGAGCGCCGCGGCCTCCATCTGTTGCACCGCGGCCGCCGTGGCATCGACGGGGGTCCCGAGTGGCATCGTGACCGAGCCGACGACGTTCTCACCTTCGACCGCGGGGAAGAACTGAAAGCGAATGAAGCCGGCGCCGACGAGCGACAGCGTCACGGCGAGAAGACACGTGCCGGCGGTCCATGTGACGTAGCGCCAGCGCAGGCACAAGCCGAGGCTCGGTCGATACACCCGCTGGATGAACCACTGCATGCCGGCCGTGAAGGGGATTTGGACGAACTCCCAGACGCGGCCGCCCAGCTGTGCCAAGCGGCCGAGGCCGCGGCGGCGCGATTGCTCGCCGAAGGGGCGCTCGTGCGAGAGGTGCGCCGGCAGGATGAGCTTGGACTCGACGAGCGAGAACAGCAGGCACGGGATGACGATGAGCGGGATCTGCCGCCACAGCTCGCGCGCGTTGGTGTCGACGTTGAACATCGGCGAGAACGCGGCCACGGTCGTCATCACGCCAAACACGACGGGGACCGCGACGCGCTTGGAGCCGATGACGGCGGCGTCGTAGCCGTTCTTGCCGGCGCGAAGCTCCTTGAACACGCTCTCGCCGACCACGATGGCGTCGTCGACCACGATCCCGAGCACCACGATGAACGCGAACAGCGAGATCATGTTGATCGACACTTCGAACGTCGACATCAGCGAGATCGCGCCGAGGAACGACACCGGAACGCCGAGGCTCACCCAAAAGGCGAGCTTGAAGCGCAAGAAGAGCGCCAGCACCAAGAAGACCAGCAGCAGCCCGACGCCGGCGTTGCGCAGCAGCAGCTCCATGCGGCTGCGCAGCAGGCGCGTCTGGTCGCGCCAGGCCGTGAGCTTGACGCCTTCGGGGAACGCTGGCTGCATTCGCTCGATGTAGGCGTGCACCGCCGCGGAGATGTCCAGAGCGCTTTGGTCGCCGACCCGATAGATCTGCACCAGGGCCGTGGGCTGGCCGTCGAAGCGCGCCCACTGGTCGACGTCGGCGAAACCGTCGACGACCCGCGCGACGTCGGCGAGCTTGACCCGCGTGCCATCGGGCCGGCTGACCACCGTGAGCTCGGCAAACTCGTCGCTGCGGTAGGCCTGCCCCTTGGCGCGGAGCAAGACCTCGCCGCCCGTCGTCTCGATGACGCCGCCGGGCAGGTCGAGCGAGGCGCGTCGGACGGCGTTGGCGACCTGGTCGAACGTCAGGCCGTAGCGCCGCAGCGATTCCTCCGCGACTTCGATGGCGATCTCGTCCTCTCGGACGGCCACCAGGTCGATCTGGGTGATCTCGGGGAGGCGCGCGAGGTCGTCGCGCACGCGTTGACCCAGCGTCTTGAGCGTGCGCTCGTCGATGTCGCCGCTGATTGCCACCTCGATCGCCTGGCGCCGAACCACCAGCTCCTGGACGATCGGCTCTTCCGCCTCGACCGGGAAGGTGTCGATGGCGTCAACGCGGTTCTTCACGTCGGTCAGCACCGCGTTCCCCTCGACGCCGGGCAGCAGCTCGACCGTCACCGTGCCGGAGTTCTCCGCCGATCGCGACGTGATGCGTTTGACCCCCGTGAGGCTCTCGACGGCCTCTTCGATGCGTCGACACACCGACTCCTCGACCTCGGACGGTGCCGCGCCCGGGTACGCCACGCTGATCGTGATCGACGCGACGTTCATGTCCGGGAAGACCTCTTTCTTGAGGACCGGGAGGATGAGTAGCCCCCCGACCACGATGAGGCCCATGAGCAGGTTTGCGGCGACCGTGTTGCGCGTGAACCAAGCGATGACCCCGCGATGCTCCGTCTCGTGCATGACGGTCTACCTGGGCTGGCCGGCCGCGGTGTCGTCCGGCTCGACGACGACCGTCATGCCGTCGACGACGATGTCGATCGGAGTGACACACACGCGCTCGCCGTCGCGCAGCCCGCTGCGCAGGACGATGCGCTCCCGCTCGCGCCGGAGCACCTGCACCTTGCGCCGCGACAGGCGCGATTGGTCGTCGACGACGAGGACGCGGTCGCCCTCGTGCAGCGCGCTGCGCGGCAGAGCCACGGCGCTGCCGATCTCGCGACCGCGGATCGCGGCCCGGACGAACATCCCCGCCGCGAGTGGTGGGCCTTCGCGCTCACGCTCCTGCGCGTAGGGGTCGTCCACCCGCGCGACCGCGTGGACCATGCGCGTGGCGGGGTCGATTTCGCCCTCGATCCGCACAACCCGGCCGCGCCATCGGTGCTCCGTTCCGGCGAACTGTGCGGTGACGACGACCTCGGGCCCCGCCTCGGCCAAGCGCCCGGCGCGTTGGTCTAGCGGCAGCTCCAAGAACGCCAGCTCCTCGTCTGGCAAGGGCAGGCGCACTTCGGCGTAGTCGATGCCGTAGAGGTCGGCGATGGGTGCGCCGGCGACGACGAACTGGCCGACGTCGACTCGCTCGCTCCGCACGCGGCCGGCGAACGGTGCCCGCAACTCGGTTCGTTGGAGGTTGAGCTCGGCCTGGTCGCGCGCGGCTTCGGTGGCCGCCAGCATGGCCGCGGCCTGCGCGACCTGTGGTTCCCTGGTCACCAGGGGGTCCGGCGTGCCGTCGAGGCCCAGGGCCTGCCACTCGTCGCGCGCTGATGCCGCCTCCGCGCGTTCCCAGGTCAGCTGCGTGGCGGCGCGCTGCACCTCGGCTTCGGCGCCCGTCACTGCATACTCGAAATCGCGCGGGTCCAACCGCGCCAGTACCTGTCCGCGCTCGAAGAAACCGCCCGGGGCCAGCGCCGGCGAGACCTCGACCACGCGGCCGGAGACCTCGGGCACGAGCTCGATCTCGGTGCTCGGTCGCACGGTGCCGTGGGCGTGGACCGTGAGCGAGACCGGCGCGGCGCGTGCGGTGATCAGTCGCACTCGCGGCGCCACTTTCTCCGGCGGCTTGACCGCTGGGTTGGGTCGGTTTTCCCAGATCCATTGAGTCGCGAACACGCCGCCCGCGAGCACGAGCAGTACCGCCAGAATGTGGATCACGGTTCTCATGGTGCAGCGTCGCTGTCTGCGGTGCGGGGATCGCCGAAGCCGCCGCCCAGGGCGAGGTGCAGGTCGACGCGCACGTCGAGGATCTGCCGTTCGACGGACAGGCGCTCGCGTGCCGTGTCGAGCGCCCGGCGCTGGGACTCGAGGAGGGTCAACAGATCGGCCAGGCCGCCGCGGTAGCGCTGTTCGGCCAGGTCGCGCGCCGCGATCGCTTCGGTCGCGGCCACCGCCAGATCCGCTTCGCGGCGGCGCAGATGCTGCTCGGCAGCGAGCGCGCCTTCGACCTCCGTATACGCCGTCAACGCGACCTGGGCATACCGCGCCATCGCCTCGCGGCGGCGGGCGCGCTGTAGCTCGACCTCGTTGCGCAAGCGGTCGCCGTCGAAGAGCGGCTGCAGCAGGTTGCCGGCCACGCTCCACACGAAGAAGTCCGGATCGATGAGGTCGTCGAGCTCTTGGCTCGCGGTCCCGCCGCTGGCGGTCAGACTGATGCGGGGAAACAGTGCGGCGCGGGCCTGCTCGAGGCGGGCCTGGCTGCCCGCCAGCCGCCGTTCCGCCGCGACGACGTCGGGGCGTCGGCGCACCAGCTCCGCGGGGAGGCCGGCGGGAACTGCCTCGGGCACCGGCGGCAACGTCAACCCGTGCCGCACGTCGCCGTCGGGGTAGCGGCCGGTCAGTAGCTGCAGTTGCCGGAGCGTGCGCGCGAGCTGCTCTTCCGCGGCGTGGCGGCCAGCGCGGCTGGTCGCCAGGTTGCTCCGCACCAGCCGCAGATCGAGCGCCGGCCGCAAGCCCCGCGTCACTCGGCGCTCCACCTGTTCCACCGACTGCGCGAACAGTGCGGTCGTCTCGACCGCGAGGTCGACCTGTAGCTGGGCCTCGACCGCGGCGAAGTAGGCCTTGGCGGTTTGGGCGGCGACGGACTCGAGAGCCGCGACCAGGTCGGCGGCGGTCGCCTGCAGCTCCGCGACGGCAGCGGCCTGACCCGCGCGCACGCGACCCCAGAGGTCGAGCTCCCATTGCGTCGCCAGTGACGCGCCGAATTGCGTGAACGTCCGGCTGAGCACTTGCCCCGCGGCGCCGGGAATCGGCAGGCCGATGAAGTTCTGTCGCTGGCGTTGACCAGAGAGCGAGACGTCGATCTGCGGCCAGCGTGCGGCGCCGGCGACGCGAGCCTCCATGACCGCCGCCTCGACGCGCGCCGCGGCAGCGCGGAGGTCGTGGTTGTGGGCCGTGGCGGTGTCGATGAGCTCGTTGAGCTGCGGGTCGTCGAAGCCGCGCCACCAACGGGTCGGCGGCGGCGCCGGCACCGTGGTCCCGCTCGACCAACCGCCGGGTACCGCGACGCCCAGGTTTGGGGCGCGGAACGGTGGCGGTGTGGCCATGCAGGCCGTCAGGCCCAGCACTACCGCGATTGCGCCTCGATTCATGTGGTGGCCGGTCCCGCGGCGGTGGTCGGCAGCGCGGCGCGAAACCCAGCCGCGGCGAACGGCAGTAGGTGATGCAGTGCCGTCTCTACGTCCGTGGGATCGCAGAGCGAGTCCGACACAAAGCGCAGCCGGTAGGTATCCCCGAGCGTGTGGCACAGCGCGCCGATCATGAAGTGAGTGCGCCAGAACAGTGCTTCGACCGGGAGGCCCGGCAACGCTCTCCGTAGCGCGGCGAGGAAACGTTGACGTACCTCGTCGAATTGCGTGATGACGGGTTTCCAGTGCTCGCCTGGTTCATCGATGCGTGCGGCGAGCCGCATGAAGCGCCGGCCGTCGGGTTGCTGGATGAGCTCGAGCGCCGGGCGTAGGAAGGCCTCGAGAATTTGCTCCAGGGCGGGGTGCGTGCCCTCGAGCGCGTCGAGCCGCGCCATACGGGCGGCGTTCATCGGCGCCAGCCGCCGTTCGAAGACAGCCCGGAAGAGCGCTTCCTTGGAGCCGAAGTGGTAGTGCACCGCGGCGAGGTTGGCGTCCGCGGCGGCGGTGACCGCCCGCAGGCTCGTGGCGGGGAAGCCGTGCTCGGCGAACAGCGCCTCGGCGGCGTCGAGGATGCGCGACTTGGTGTCCGCCGGCGTGGGCATGATTCGGCGATCAAACGTACGTTTGTCTCAGGGCTCGGCAACCCGAAACCTGCCGCCAGTTGAAACGCCACCACCCGAACGATCGCATCTCCTGCATGCGCAAGGCTCTAAAGCGGCTCATCGCCCTGGCGTTGGGTGGCGCCGGCGCGGTCGGTGCCGGCGAAGTGGGGCTGGCGTTCGCGGGGCTGCCCGACGACTCGCGGGTCTTCGCGATCATGGGGAGCGACGCCCACTGTTTTCAGCGCGACGCCCAGCTGCTGTGGCGGCTGCGGCAGGACGCGACGCTCTATCGGCCCAATCGGCTGGGGCTCCGAGGCTACTGGCCGGCCCGCGACGAGCGTGGCGACCGCATGCGGATTGTCTGCGTCGGCGACTCCTGCACGTTTGCGGTCGGGGGGCGCTTCGAGGACGGCTATGGCGCTAGGCTCGAGCAGCGGCTCCACGAGCGGTTTCCGCATCGGGGCTTCGAAGTGCTGCTCGCGGCGTTGCCCGGTCACTCCACCTGCCAGAACCGGGCGCTGTTCGAGCTGGAGGTCGTGGGCCTCGAGCCGGACGTCGTCATCGTCTACGCGTCGGGCTGGAACGATGCGCGGCCGGCGCTCTACCTGCCGGATGCCGAATACCTGCGGGCGGAGCAGGCCTTCGACCGCGCGCTTTGGAGCGGGTTGCGGTCGGCTCGGTTCGTGCGTCAGGCGGTGATTCGACGGCGGACCGCGGCGGCGCGGGAGAACGCCGATCAACCGCAGCGGCCGCGCGTCGCGCTGGAGGAGTTCATCGGTCACGTGACCGCGATGGCGCGTGGTGCCAAGGCGGCGCGCGCGACGCCGCTGTTCTTGGTGCCACCGTTGCCTAGGGCCACGGTCGCGGCGCGCCCGGCGCTGGAGAACTACCGCGCCGCGGTGCGGCGGGTCGCCGCGGCCGAGGGCGTTGCCGCCGTCGACGGTGAGCTGGTCTTTCGGCAGCACGACGCCGCCTTGCCAGCTGCCGTGCGGGCGGTCGCCGGTGAGGCTTCCCCGTGCTTCGCCGACTACGTGCACCCTTCCGGTCTCGGGCACCGCCTGCTCGCGGACGCGTTGGTCGCGGCCATTGCCGAGCACGTGGGCGATGGACCGACCGGCGGCGCGGCGGTGCAGATCGAGAACGTTCGCGCCGTTTCGAGTGGGGCCCTCGAGCTCGTGGGGACCGGGTTCGCCGGTGTGACGCCGGCGGATCGCGTGTGGCTTGGGCCGCACTGGCTGCGCCAGGTGCGCGTTGTCGATGATCGCCGGCTGCAAGTGCAGCTGCCCAAGCATCTGCCGCCTGGTGAGCACGTGGTGTCGCTGCGGACGGCGCGCGGAGCAGTGCGCGGGCCGGCGTGGCGGGTGGCTCCTCGGTCGCTCGCCGTCCACGCCGACGCGACGGCGAAGGAGGTGCTGCTGCGCATCGAGGACTGCCCGCCGAGCGTCGTGCGCGTCTGGTTCGCCACCGAGCTGGCGGACGAGCCGCGGCGCACGGAGTTCGGTCCGTTCGCGCTCATGCCCGGTCAGCCGCCCGGCGTCGCCGATTTGCCGGTGCGCTGGGGTGAGCTCTCGCTGCCGGCTCTGGAGGGGCGCCAGCCGCAACAGGGCGTGTGGGAGAAGCGGGTGCCGGTCGACGTGCCGCTGACGGACGCGGCGGTCTATGCGCAGGCGCTGCTCGCCGACCCCGACGAGCCGTTCGAGGGAGCGCTGACCACCGCCGTGCGCGTGGTGATCGACGGCTGACCACTAGGAGCGTGTGGTTCCTTCGATGTCACGCGCTCTCCGCGACGCGGAGCGGCGCCAGGAGCATGGATCAGAGCCTGTAGCATCGATTCAGTTACAGGCTCTGAGTCGCGCCGCCAGCTTCTGCGGCGTGCCGGCCTCGAGGACGGCCGTCAGCGGCACCGGCCGGCCCAGGGTCTTTCGCAAGCGCACCGCGATGCGGTGGGCAATGAGCGAGTCGACGCCGAGGTCGAAGAAGCTGTCCTCGACATCCACCTCATCGAGGCCCATCAGCTGCTTGACGCAGTCGACGATCACGGTCTCGATCGCGTCGCCGCCGCCGGCCGGCGCGGGGGGCGCAGTCGGCGCGGCTGCCGCCGGCGTCGCCGGATTCCTCGTGGCCGGCGGGCCCTGGTCCACGGCGTCGCCGCGGCTGCGGCGCACTCGCTCCATGAGGTCGGTCGTCGACACGGCGACCTCGGGCAGTGGCTGCGCGAACAACCGATCGAACAGGTCGGCGGCCTCGGCAGCGCGGATGGCGTCGACCGTGGCCGCGTCGATGGCGGCGCGTTCGGCGGCGTCTTGCGTCTGCGTGGCCAGCCCGACGTCGCGCCAAGTATCGAAGGCGATCGACATGACGGGCGCTGGGCCGGTGCCGTCTGCCGACAGCCGGCTGCGGGCAAAGGCGTCCAGAAACGCATTGGCGCCGGCGTAGCTCGCGGCGCCGAGACCGCCGAGGATCGAGGCCAGCGACGAGCACACAACGAAGAAGTCCAGCCGCTCCGGCTGAAGGAGCTGCGCCAGCCCGAGCGTGCCTTTGACCTTGGCGGCGAAGACTTGCTCGGCCATCACCTCCGTCAAGCTCGTGATCTCGGTGCCAGTCGAGATGCCGGCCGCGTGAAAGACGCCGTGGACCTCGCCGAACCGTTCGCGCGCCTGCTCCAAGACGTTCCACATGTCGGTCCGTCGCGCCACGTCGGCGCGGGCCACGAGCACTTCGGCGCCCAATGCCTCTAGCTCGCGAACGCCGCGGATGCGGGCTGCCTGCATCCCCACCGTCTCGGTGCTCCCAGTGAAGTCCCAAGTTTCGCGGTTGGGTAGCGCCGTGCGGGCCGTGAGCACGAGTCGCACCGGACCGCGGCGCGCCAGCCATTTGGCGAACTCGAGGCCGATGCCGCCGAGGCCGCCGGTGATCAGATAGACGCCGCCGTCGCGCCATGGCGCCGGCGCCGACGCGGCCGGCGACGGCAGCGGCCGAAACGTCTGGAGCCAGCGCGCGCGGCCTCGGTAGGCGGCGAACGGCTCCGGGTCGCTGGCGAGCGCTTCGGCGACGACTTGGTCGGCGATGAGGTCCCAGCTTTCGCCCGTCGGCGCGACGTCGATCGCCCGGCACTGGATCGACGGGAGCTCCTGCGGCAAGACGCGGCAGGCCCCGAGCGCCGTTGCGCGTTCTGGCTGCTCGACCGGTTCCCCGGTGACGTCTTGCAGGCGGTTGGTCACCAGCGCGATTCGGAAGGTGTCGAACGGACTGTCGCTCGCCGCCCGCCCCAGGGCGATCAAGGAGTGAAAGCCGTTGCGTTGTGCCGCGCGTGCATCGAGTCGTTCGCTCGGCAGCACGGACCACAGATGCAGCACGACGGCGGTCGAGCGGCCTAGCCGCGCGAGCTCGGCGAGGAGCGCGCCCCACGTCACCGGGTCGGTTGGATTGACGGTGTAGCCGCCATCGCCGAGCGAGGCGAACGCCTCGCCGGGCTTCGCGGACAGGGCTTGTTCGCCGGCGTCGCGCAGGCGGCGGCAAACGGTTGCGCCGAGGCCGCCGCCATCATCGAGCACGAGCCATGCCGCGCCGGCCGCGCTCGGAGCGGGCCCGGCCACGGCCGCAGCCCGCGCCCAGCTCGGCGTCGAGAACCATGCCGGCAGGGGGAGGCGCTCGGTGGCCGCCGGCCGCTGAGCCGCGGACGATGAGGTGGTGCCGGTCGACGTTCTTGCCCTCGTTGCGGCTGGGGCCACCGTCAGGGCAAACGACTCGCGCTCGAACGGGTAGGTCGGCAACGGCACGCGGCGCCGCCGGTGTGGTCGGTGCAGCGCTGGCCAGTCGATCCCGACGCCGGCGGTCCATAGCGCGCCGGTGGTGCGCAGCAGGTGCGGTGCGTCTCGGTCTTCGTCGTCCTGTGGGTGGCGCAGCGACGTGAGCACGGGCGCGCCTTTGCTTCGCGCGGCGTGCTGTTTGACGAGTGCCGCCAGCGTGCGGCCGGGTCCCACCTCGAGCAGGATGCGCGGCGAGTCGAGCACGGTCCGGGCGGCGTCGAAGAACCGCACCGTCTGGCGCACGTTGCGACCCCAATAGTCCGGGTCGGTCCAGGCGTCAGCGTCGAGCCATTCGCCGGTGACGGTCGAGACGCTCGGTGTTTGCGCCGCGCTGCGTGCCGTGGCCCGGACGAGCTCTACGAAGGGCCCGACAACTGGTTGCATCATCGCCGAGTGGAAGGCGTGCGATGTTTTGAGGGGGCGCGACGGCAGCCCCTTGCGCTCGAGCTCTTGCTGTAGCGCCAGCACCGCATCGTGTGGGCCGGCAACGACGCACGCGGCGGGGCCGTTGACGGCAGCGAGCGAGAGGTCGCCTCGGAGGAGCCCTTCGACCTCGGCCTGGGCCAGCGGAACGCTCAGCATCGAGCCCGGTGGTTGCTCCTGCATGAGCCGGCCGCGGGCAGCCACGAGCGCGGCGGCGTCGGCGAGGGAGAAGACTCCGGCCAGCGCGGCGGCCACGAGCTCGCCGACACTGTGGCCGACGAATGCGGTTGGCTCGACGCCCCAGGAGCGCCACAGCTGCGCCAGGGAGTACTCGACCGCGAAGAGCGCCGGTTGCGCCAGCGCCGTTTGTGCCAGGCGCTCCGCGGCTGCCTCCGAGGCTTGCGCCGGGTACAGCGCGTCGAGCAACGGCACCTCGAGATGCGGAGCCAGACACTCGGCACAGTGCTCGAGCGCGTCGCGAAAGACCGGTTGGTCGCGACGGAGATCGGCCCCCATGCCCACGTATTGCGCGCCCTGGCCGGGGAACATGAACGCCACCGGTGGGGTTCCGTCCGCGTTGGTCGGCGCGGCGGTCGGGGTCTTGGCCGGTTGTTCGAGCTCGGCGGCGACGGCCGCGGGGCTCGCGCCCACGACCGCGCGGCGTAGCGGATGCGGCGTGCGTCCCAGCTGCGTGGTGAAGGCGATGTCAGCCAGGGAGAGGTCGCCGGGTTCGCGGAGCCGCGCCGCGAGCGCCTCGCTGGTTCGCGCGAGCGCGGTCTCGGTCTTGGCGGAGACGACCACGAGCTGGTGTGGTTGCGCTGGTGGCGTCTCGACCGCGGCGGTCACCGGCGCCTCTTCGAGCACGACGTGCGCGTTCGTGCCACCGATGCCAAACGAGTTGACGCCCGCGCGGCGCGGCGCGGCGCCGCGCGGCCATGGCGTCTCCTTGGCGACCACCCAGAACGGGGTCTCGTCGAACGGGATCTCGGGGTTGGGTGTTTCGAAGTGCAGCGTTGGTGGCAGCAGTTCGTGCTGGAGCGCCAAGGTGGTCTTGATGATCCCGGCGATGCCCGCCGCGGCATCGGCGTGGCCGAAGTTGGACTTTACCGACCCGACGCCGCAAAAACGTGTGGCGTCGGTCGACTCGCGGAACGCGCGCGTCAGGGAGCGGATCTCGATCGGGTCGCCAAGCGGCGTTGCGGTGCCGTGGCATTCGATGTAGCTGACCGAGTCGGCGTCGATGCCGGCATGCGCAAGCCCTTCGACGATGACCTCGGTCTGCGCGTCCTCGTTGGTGGCATAGAAGCTGGCTTTGCCGCCGCCGTCGTTGTTGAGCGCGGCCCCGCGCACGACGGCGCGAATGGTGTCGCCGTCGGCGATCGCGGCCGCGAGCCGCTTGAGCACGACGAGGCCCACGCCTTCGCCCGGCAGGGTGCCGAGCGCGACCGCGTCGAACGGCCGGCAGTGCCCGTCCGGCGCCAGGATCTCGCCGGGTTGATAGAGGTATCCGGTCCCCCGGGGGTAGCGGATCGAGACCCCTCCGGCCAATGCCATGTCGACTTGCCCGGTGCGCAGTGCTTGCCAGGCCATGGCGACGGCGACGAGCGACGTCGAGCAGGCGGTCTGTACGTCTAGGCTGAGGCCGCGCAGATCGAGCTTGAACGACGTTCGCGTGGTCAAAAAGTCGGCGTAGCTGCCAACCCCGATCTGGGTGCTCGCGAGCGCTTCCTGGATCTCTGGGCTTTGTGCCAAGATCTGCGTGTGCGCGGTGGCCAGGCCACAGCCGCCGAAGATCGCGGTCGCGGTAGGACATGATTCCGGCGGGTAGCCGGCGTCCTCCAGCGCCGCGTGCGCGCACTCGAGAAACGCGCGGTGCTGCGGGTCCATCGCGAGCGCTTCTTTGGGATTGATGCCGAAGAAGCTGGCGTCGAACGCCTCCCCGTCCTCGAGGATCGCGCCGGCGGGCACGTAGTCCGGGTCTTGCAGAAGCCCCGGATCTGCACCGGCGGCCAGCATCTGGTCGGTGTCGAAACGAGAGACCGACTCGACGCCGGTGCGCAGGTTGTGCCAGAGCTCGGCCACGTTCGCGGCACCGGGAAAGCGGCAGGCCATCCCGACGATGGCGATGGCGTTGGGGTCGTTGGCGGCGGGATCGAGGGCGGCGAGGGCAGCCCGCTGGCTCGCGGCACGCTGGCGCGCGGATTCGAACTCGCGCTGGGGCGGTGGCTCGTGGTCGGGCGGCAGTTCTGTAGACGTCATGCGGTCGGGTCTTTGGCGCTGGAGCGCGGAGGCATGCTAACGGGCGGGCTGCGGCCCGGCGTCGCGGATTGCAACCCCTGGCCGCGCGACGCTCAAGTATGCGTCAGTCGGAGCCGACACGACGAACAGCGCTTGCATGGACGTTTCCGTCACTGATCACCTGGCCACCGCGCCGCCACACCGCGACGCCCAGCGTGGCTCGGCGTTGGTCTTGATGCTGGTATTGACTGCCAGTGTCGCGGCCGCGCTGAGCGCGGCGCTCGGTGGTATCGACCCGGGCCGGCGAGCCGATCGCATGGCGCGCCGCACGGCCCAACGCCTGGCGGCGGCGACAGAAGCGCTCTATGGCCATTTCAACACCCACGGCAGCTTCCCGGTCACGCTGAGTGGAGTGGTTGGCCGGGGGCGCATGGACGCGGGCTCGCTCGAAGATCCGTATCGCGGCGCCGGCCAGCTCGGCTACCGCATCCTCCGCGTCAACCCGGACGTCGTGGCGGTCTACAGCGTCGGTGCCAACGGCCGGGATGACGGGGGCGCCGGCGACGACCTGACACGCACGGTTTCGAGCTCGGTCGCCGGTCGGGCGGCCACCAGCGATCGGTGGGGTGTGACCCGGCGCGTTCTTGCGTCGCGAGCCCGCGCCCACTCGATCGGCACCCCTCTCCAGGACGCGGGCGCCGCCAGTCAGGTGCGCGACATGCTCGTGACGGTGGAGGACCTTCCCACCGAGGACTGGGAAACGCGTTTTGACCTGCCGCTCCGGTCCCTGCGCGACGGCTGGGGCACGGGCTTCCGCTACGAGACGACCCCCTCGGTCGGTTTGAGATCCGCGGGCCCAGATCGAGTCTTCGACACGGGCGACGATCTGGCCTTCGTCTGGTAGGGCGGCTACCGAAAGCCCTCGAGGCGCTGCTGCAGGATGAGCCGGCCGCGGTGGATTCGCGAGCGGACGGTCCCCGCCGGGATCCCCAGAATCTCGCTGATCTCCTCGTAGGACAGGCCCTGCAGGTCGCGCAGGATCACTGCCTGGCGGAAGTCTTCGGGCACATCCTGGAGCGCGGCGCGCACCGCCGCGGCGAATTCCTGCTGGTGCGCCAGGTCATCGGGCGTGGGCTCGGGGGCCGGCGGATCGATGCGCAGGTCATCGGCCCCGGCCAGCGGCTGGTCGATCGACAGGGTGCGCTTGCGGCGCTTCACGGCGCGCCGGCGCCGGACATCGCTGATGCCGACGTTCAGCGCGATCTTGTGGAGCCAGGTCGAGAAGCTGCAGCGGCCGTCGAAGGCGCGGAGACCACGCCAGGCCCGCAGAAACACCTCCTGCGCCAGGTCGGCCCCCGTGTGGCGGTCGCAGCGCATCTGCCGCACCACATAGCGGAAGATCCGATCCTGGTGGAGCTCCACGAGCACGCGAAACGCCTCACGGTCGCCGCTGCGGGCGCGGTCCACCAGCTCCTCCTCCGCGCCCGCCTCGAGATCTTCGCCGTCCGGTGCTGGCGGGGGCAGGGGCTCGATCGCCTCGCGAGGCGGGAGGGAGCGGCGCAGTCGCGAACGTCGTTGGAAGGCCAAACCGGTGGTCTCGAGCCCGTTTGCCGGCGAGTATAGAGGCGGTGACCGGCCGACGGCGGCAGGAAGCGGCAGGAAGCGTCAGGAATCTGCGGTTCTGAACGGCTGCGCCGAAGCTGGCGTTCGACGGAAACCGCCCCCGCAATCTTCCCGCTGGCCGCACGCAGGGGCCACGCAGAGGTGACCCATGCAACGAATGACGCCCTCCTTGCTCTCTGCGGCCGCGCTCGCCCTGTGCTGTGGGTGTAGCAACTACGCCTTTTCGGCGTCCCGCACCGAGTCCATCGACCTGTCCGCGGCGCAGGTGGTCAAGCTGTGGGCTGAGACCCACAACGGCGACCTGGTCTTCCGCGGGGCCGAGACGGACGCGGTCCGCGGCACCGTCGAGCTGGTCGCCCGCGGCGCGACTCCCGCCGAGGCCGAAGACTTGCTGGCCCTCATGGAAGTCGAGCATCGAGTCGAGGGTGGGGTGCTGACGCTGGGTTGGCGCTGGTCGGACGGGAAGACGGGCTGGCGCTCGGGTGACGTGTCGTTCTCGCTGGAGATCCCGCGGACCCTCGCCGCCGAGCTCGAGACCCACAACGGCCGGATCGAGCTGAGCGGCTCGGATGGCGATGGCCGCTTTGTGACCCACAACGGCGACATCGCGGTCGACGGGGTCTTCCCGAGCCTGCAACTGGAGACGCACAACGGCTCGATCCGCGCGACGCTGGCCGGCAGCGGTGCGGTCGTTGGCCATGTCGAAACCCACAATGGCGACATCGACCTCGCCGTCAGCCAGCGGGACGCGCGCCTGGTCGTCGATACCCACAATGGCTCGATCCAGTGTCTGGCTGCCGCGGCCGTACGCTCCCGCCGCGATTCGCATCTGGAAGCGGGTTTCGGTGCGGGGAGCGGCATGTTGAGGGTGCGCTCGCACAACGGCGACGTCGAGATCCGCTGATCGGCGCCGGTCAAACGAGTTCAGCGTTCGCGCAGCGCCGTGTGAGCCAGGACCGGCCAGTGCCGGGCCACGGTCGCGCGTGGCGCGAAGCGGTAGCGGGCCGTCCCGTCGGGGCCGCGGCCGTCCTCGCGCGCCACGCCGGTGCGCAGTAGGGCCCGGCGCAACCCGGCGGTGCCGATGCGTTGGCCGGTCATCGCCGCCCAGGTGCGGTGCAGCTCGTCGAGGCTCCAGCCGCGCCGCAGGAGATCCATCGGCAGCGGGGCTTGGAGCGCGAGCTCGCGGAGCCGGTCGCGGGCGCGGCGCACGCATCGCGCGTGGTCGAACGCCATTCGGGGCAGCCTCCGCACGGGGCGCCAGGCCGCGTGCGCGGCATCGTCGCCACCCTGCACCGGCGCCGGGGCGCCGCGGTGCAGCGCGAGGAACACCACGGACAGCACCCGCCCGCGCGGATCGCGCCCGATGGCGCCGAAGGTGCCGACCTCGGCGATCGGGCGCGCGACCAAGCCGGTTTCTTCGGCGAGCTCGCGGCGGGCGCCGTCGGCGAGCTCCTCGTCAAGATTCAGGAAGCCGCCTGGCAGGGCCCAGAGGCCGCGGAACGGCGGCCGCCCGCGCTCGACGAGGAGGATCTTGAGAGCCCCGCGATCCACGGCGAACACCGCGGTATCCACGGCCACGGCCGGGCGCGGCCATCGATAGGTCGGGCTCACGACGCCGCAGACTGCTCGCCGGCGAGGAGCTCGCGCAGGGCGGCGCTCAGCGCGTGGTACTCGTCCTCGCGGTTGTAGATCTGGGCCGACAGGCGCAGGAGTCGTTTGGGCGGTGCAGGCCAGACCGACACGGGGATCTCGATGTGGTACTGCTGGAACAGTTGCGCTTTGATCGGCTCGACGTGCCGCCACGAGGTGGGCGCCGGCCCCGAGCCATCGGGCAGCGGCACCGCGGCAAGCGATCCAATCATCGACGCCGGGGCCGGCGCCTCGACGCCGAGCGAGGCGCAGAGGAGCTCACGGGCACGCAGGGCCAGGTCGCGGTTGTGCGCGCGGAGCGCGGGCCAGCCGCCGGGGAGCAGCGACCCGAGGAAGTCGATGGCGGTCGGCACGCACAGGTAGGGCGACGGGTCGGCGGTCCCGACCCAGTCGAACTCACACAAGAATCGCGAGCGATCGGTGCGCCGGGACCGCGCGCCGTGGCTGATCACCACCGGTCGCACCCGATCCTGGCGGTCGCGTTGCACCCACAAGAATGCGGCGCCTTTTGGTGCGCAAAGCCACTTGTGACAGTGGCCGGCGTAGTACGTGGCACCGATGGCTTCGATGTCCAGCTCGACCATGCCAGGGGCGTGGGCGCCGTCGATTAAGGTCTCGATCCCGCGTTCGCGCAACTCGGCGACCAGCGCCGCGATCGGCAGCACGACCCCGGTGGCGCTGGTGACGTGATCGAGCAGCGCCAGGCGGGTCCGAGGCGTGATGTGTTCGCGCACGGCGTCGACGACGAGGTCGGGCTCGATGCCGGGGAACGGGAGCGGCGCGACGACGACGGTCGCTCCGCTCCGCTGCGCGACGTACTCCAACGCGTTGTGACAGGCACCGTACGCGTGGCCCGTCGTGAGCAGTTCGTCGCCGGCCTGGAGGGGCAGCGACTGCAGCACGGCGTTGACCCCGCTGGTGGGGTTGGGCACGAAGGCTAGGTCTTGGGGTTGGGCGCCGACGAAGCGCGCGAGGCGCGCCCGGGCGTCATCCAACTCGTTCTCCAGCGCGTCGACCATGAAGTGCACCGGCTCCGCTTCGAGTCGGCGTCGCCACTGTTCCTGCGCCTCCAACACTGGCCGGGGGCAGGCGCCGAACGAACCGTGGTTGAGAAACGTGACCTCGGGGTCGAGCAACCAATGCTGGCGGAGCTTCGCGTCCTTCACGCGGGCATCCTAACCCGGAAGGACGCGGACACTTTGTACTCACCACTCTTCGGGTGGTGGCCAGACGCGCGCGAGTGCCTTCACCGGCAAGATGTAGCCGATCGTCGGGGTGTAGGGTCCTTCTGGCGTGCGCTGCACTCGGGTCGCGACGCCGAGGACGCGTCCCTGTCCGTCCATGACTGGACCACCGCTGTTGCCCGGATGGACGGCGGCGTCGACCTGCATGTAGGGGCCGACCACGCGGCTGAGGATGCCTTTGAAGGTCGAGGCGATCACGGTCTCACCGGCTTGGATCGCCATGCGACCAAGCGGGAAGCCGGACAGGTACACCTCCGAGCCGGGATCGGGCACCGGCAGCTCGAGGTCGACGCCGTCGAGGTGCGGCATCCCTACGAACGGCTCGATCTTCAGCAGCGCCATGTCGTCGGTCCCTTCGAGCACCGACAGCACCTTGTCCGCCGGATGGCGCAGCGCGCTGTTGCTGAAGACCACGAACAGCCGGGTCTCCGGCGCGAACGTTTCGGTGATGTCGAGCATCGTCGGGTCGCGCTCGGGGCTCGGCTCGACGACGTGCGCGTTCGTGAGTACCCATCCGTCGGTGCTGACGCAGAACCCCGAGCCGCTCTCCTCGAACGCGTAGGGCGAGCCGCGCGCGCTCAGGTTGAACTCCGGCGTGCCGTCATCGCTCGTCGCCACGTAGACCAGGTCGCCGCTCTCGCGGTGGCGCATGCGGGTCTTCGACTCGATGTAGACCACGGCGCGGCGCGCGTCTTGCACCTTCGCGAGCCGCTGGGCCTCGAGATTGACCGGGTCGTAGGAGCGCAGGCGACGTTCCGTGTCGGCGAGCTTGGCCTGCATCTCGCTGAGTTCGCTGGCTGAGGCCCCGGCGTCGTTCTCCAGCCGCTCCAGCCCGTCGGCGAGGCGCCGGCTCTCGGTCTCGAGCCGCTGGCGCACCTCGTCCCACTGGTCGCGCTGGCCTCTGAGGACGGTCAGCTCGCTCTCCGCATCGGCCAGCTTGTTGGCCAGCTCGCGATTGATGACGTCCAGGCGCCCGGCCTGCGCCGAGCTCTCGCGGCTGAGAATCCAGAACGCCGCGGCACTTCCGAGCACCGCCATGCCGACCACCGCGGCGACCCAGGTGAACCGGCGCTGGTTGGTCTGGATCGCCGAACCCACATCCACGTCCCGCGGGACGCCGAGCGCGCGCTTGATCTTGATGATGGCGCTCTGCGTCAAGTCCGTCCGCGTCATGCGTGTTCCCGACCTTGGGACCGCGACGGCCAACGTGTCGTCCATCTGCTCCGCGCCGACGACGGCGAAGCGTGGTCCGAGCTGGCCGACTTGCACGATGTCGCCGTGCACGAGGCGCTGTTGTTGCTCGATGCGCCGCCCGTTGACCAAAGTGCCGTTCTTGGAGCCCAGGTCTTCGACGACTGGCACGTCCTCGATCAGCCAGATCCGACAATGCGTGCTGGAGACGTAGGGGAACCCGCTGTCCGGAATCACGACCGCGTTGCCGGGGGCGCGGCCGAGGGTGGCTCCGTCTGGAGTGATCTCGACCGGCGTGGCGTCGGGCAGATTCTGCAGCGGGCGCAGCAGCCAAGTCTCGCCGGAAGTGCGCTCCACGCGCCGGATCATACTGCAAGGACCGCGGTCGGAAGATTGCAGTGAGCTCAGCGGATCAGCAGTTCGGCCGTTTCGTCGCCGCCATTGACGGTGATCACCGACTCGTGGACCTTGCGCTGCGCCAAGCCAGGGTCCTCGATCACGACCAGCCGGTGCTCCCCCGGCGGGACCTTCACGAACGCGAAGGCGCCGTCGGCGTCGACGAGTGCGGTCCGGGGCTCCGCCGCGGCGCCGCCGGCGAGCGGCCACAGGCGCAGTAGCAGTCGCGGCCAGGTGTGCGGTGCGAAGCCGACTTGGCCGCGCACGGTGCCCAGGGCGATTGCCGCGGCGTCGTCAGCGGCGGACCCACCGCTGGCAGTGGAGGTCCGCCACCATCGGACCTCGTCGGCGACCTGTCGCAATGTGTCCGCGGGGCTGCCGCCGCGTGGAGCGCGGATGCGCCAGGCCGCCGTTGGCCCCGACAGCACGCGCACCTCCTGGTGGAGCAGCATGCCGGCCATGGACGCGACCCGCAGCCGGACCTCGCCCGGCGCGACGCCGGCGAACTCGAAGCGGCCGTCGGCACCGGTGATGACCATGTCCGTCAAGAGCTCGGGTGTGACGCGTGGATCGGCGGCGCTGACTTGGCCGAGCAGCACGACACACTGGAATCGGTCACCGCGGCTGTCTTCGACGTGACCGTTCACGGTGGCGCCGGGATCCAGTCGGAGGTCAGCCAGCGTTGGTTGCAAGGCGTCGACGTGCACGGTCCGCAGGGCGGACCCGCGGGCACCGGCCGTTGCGGCCAGGGCATAGGTCCCGGCGAAGAGGGGCTCGAGGCGGAAGCTGCCGTCGGTGCCCGAGCGGGTGCTGGTCTGTGGCCAGCGGCGCCGTTTTGGCCCGAGCCAGGTGGTCACCAGGATGGCCCCGGCGACGGGGTGACCGGACGTATCGAACACGCGACCCGTCACCGCGCCCGGCGCGGGCGCGAGCAGCAGCGATACCTGCCGGTGGTCGGCGTCGCCCACTCGCTCGCGCAGCAGCTCGGAGCAAAGGCCCGCGGCCCGGGCCCAGAGCGCGATGCTCTCGGTCTCGGCGACGCGGACGCAGAACGAGCCGGCCGCGTCGGCGAGGGCGACGGGTGCCTCGCGGCCGCAGCGTGCCAGCCACACCTCGGCCCCGGCGGCGGGCTGACCCGTGGGCGTCCGCACGACGCCCTGGTAGGTGACGACCTGCTCGACCGGGAGGTCGATCGTGGCGTCGTCGACGAGCTGGTAGCGGGTCGAGCCGCTGCCGTGCGCGAACCGTGCGCGCACCCAGCCGGTCGGCAGGTCCGCGAAATGCGCCTCGCCTTTGGGGTCGGTGACCGCCTTGCGCGTGTCGAACCGCGCCCGGAGCCCTGTCGGCATCTCGGGTCCGACCGCGTGGATCTCGAATGCCAGCTGGGACACGGGTTGCCCGGTCGAACGGTCGACGACGCGAACTCGCAGCGACGCCGTCGCCGGCTCGTCCGCGCGGGCTGGCGCGGCCGGTACGGGTGTCGCCACGGAGGTCGTGGATCGGTCGGGCGGTGCCGTCTCGGCCTGCACCTCCGCCGTTGCCGTGGCGCGAGGCGGTGCGATGCCGCCGGGGGCTGCGGCCGGCGCGTCGTGACGCAGCCACCCGGGTGCGGTGGCGACGAGGCCGATCACTGCGATCGCGCCGCCGAGGACGATGCTGGGCGGTGGGCGCGGCAACGATCGCGCGGCGCCCGAGTCGGTCGACGCGCCGGCGCCGTTCGGCGTCGTGCCGGCCATCAGTGGCGGCAGAAGGATGGCCGTGAGTGCGCTCAGCGCCAGTCCCTCCGGCAGGCGGCCGCGGAGCTGCTGGAGGCCGCGATGAATCTGCGTGCGCACCGTGCTCGGCGAGCGGCCGATGCGTCGGGCGATCTCCGTCGGCGAGCGGCACTCTCGCAGGTGTGCTGCGAGCACCTGGCGGTAGGGCTCGTCCAAGTCCTGCAGCGTCTGCTCCAGGATGGCAGTGAGCTCGCTCGCTTCCAGCGAGGGGACTCCTTCGGGTTGGCCTGCGCTCGCCGCCACGGTGTCGGGCTCGTCGAGCTCGCCGACGAAGCGCCGCTGCCGTTGGTCGCGGCGTCGAGCATCGAGCCCGATGCGGTAGGCGACGCCACACAGCCATGGCACGAGGGGGCGATGCGCGTCAAAGCGGTCGGCGTTGCGCGCGGCAAACAAGAACGTCTCCTGCACGAGGTCGTCGGTGTGGCCGGCGTCGAGGCCGAGGCTGCGCGCGACGCGCATTACGTGCGGCGCCGCGTGGCGGAACACCGAACGGAAGGCCTCGGGGTCACCGTCGCTGCGGTAGTCGAGAAAGTCCTGCTCGACCGATGGGTTGCTCGCTGGGTGCATGGCGCGCGTCAACCCCAGCCTACGGCGTTGCGCGCCGTTCGCTACGGGCACCGCCGGGCCGGTTGTGCGCGCGTTGAGAAAAGCTCAGCTATCTTGGGACGCTCCGGGATCCTCGACCCAGCACTTTCACAACCGCGGTTCGTTCGCAGCATGACTCGCTCTCGCCGGCCTGATGGCGTTGCGCCGCGCCGCGGCAACCTGTGGCGCTTCTTTGGCTACGCCAAGCCTCACTGGCGCACGATGCTCGTCTCGACGCTCGTCGGCATCGCCAAGTTCAACTTGCCGGTGGCGTTCCCTTGGATTCTCAAGGAGGTCGTCGATCGCGTGCTCGCGGGGCAGCAGAGTGCGCTGGGGCTCGGTCTCGGTGGGTTGATTGCGACCGGGATTGGGGTCGCGGTGCTGCACGCCGTGATCACGTACTTTCGGACGCGGCTGGCCGATCGCTTGGGCAACCGCATCGTGCTGGACGTGCGGCGTGACCTCTTCGCGCACTTGCAGCGGTTGCCGTTGCCGTTCTTTGACCGACGGCAGACAGGAGCGTTGGCGTCGCGCCTGGTCACCGACGTGGCCATGGCCAAGAACTTGGTGAACGCGCTCGGGACGAACGTGTTCATGGAGCTGTCGGTTCTGTTGGCCATCACCGCGGTGGTCTTCTCGATGCATGGCACGTTGGCCCTCATCGCCTACGTGACGCTGCCGGTGTATCTGGTCGTGCACAAAGTGCTGGGGGCGCGGCTCCGCGAGGGTGCGGCGCGGGCGCGCGCGAGCATGGATGTCGTCGAAGGCGGGTTGCATGAGACGATCGGTGCGATCGCCGACGTGAAGGGGTTCGTGCGCGAGGCCGAGCAAGCGCGGCAGTTCGAGCAGCGAAGTCGCGATCACCTGGCGCTGATGCAACGCAATGTGCACGTGTTTGGGTTGTCGCTGGCCTCCAACGCGCTGCTCACCCGGGTGCCGTCACTCGTCGTGCTCTACTTTGGCGCGGAGCAGGTTCGCTCGGGAAGCCTCACGGTTGGCGGCCTCATGGCGTTCTGGGCTTACCTCGAGATGATCTACAGCCCGCTTACGCGGCTTGGCGATCTCAACGTGCAGCTCGCCAACTCGCGCGCGGCGGTGGACCGGATCTTCGAGCTGCTCGATGCCGAGCCGGAGGCGGCGGGGCCGCCGGGCGCGCCGGCGCTGCGGGTCAGCCGTGGCGAGCTAGAGTTCGCCGGGGTGCAGTTCGCCTACCGCGACGATGCGCCGGTGCTGCAGGGGGTGGATTTGACCGTGCCTGCTGGGAGCAGCGTGGCGCTGGTCGGCCGCAGCGGTGCCGGCAAGTCCACGCTGGTCAAGCTGCTGCTGCGCTTCTACGAACCCACGGCGGGGGTGATTCGCATCGACGGCCAGTCGATCGGGGATGTCGACCTCGCGTCGGTGCGCCGCCGGGTGGCCATCGTGCCGCAGGACCCGGTGCTGTTCAGCGGCACGATCGAAGAGAACTTGCGCTTTGGTCGGCCCGATGCCGACCCCGACGAAGTGCGGTCGGCCCTCGAGCGATCCGGAGCGGCTGAGTTCGTGGATCGGCTGCCGGACGGGCTGGCGACGTGGGTGGGGGAGCGCGGCGTCACGCTGTCAGGTGGGCAGCGCCAGCGCTTGGCGATCGCCCGCGCGTTCCTGGTGGACGCGCCGATTCTGGTCCTGGACGAGGCGACGTCGCAGCTCGACCCAGCGTCCGAGAAGCTGCTTGGTGCTGCTTTGGCTCGGCTGATCCAGGGGCGGACCGCGATCCTGATCGCGCACCGATTGTCGACCGTCCGATGGGCGGACCGAGTCGCGGTGCTGGATGGCGGGCGTTGCGTGCAGAACGGAACGCACGACGAGCTCCTGCGCGAGGATCCATATCGCGGCTTGTACCGCGACCCACTGGCGGCGATCGATGGCGGAGGCTGAGCCCGAAACTGCGTTGCCAAGGACGAATCGGGCTGGCGCCGAAGCCGTCATGCGAGGCCCCAAAACCGACCGGCCGCACCTCTACAATCTCGCGCCATGCTGAGCTCGCTGCTGACTGCTGTCCTGCCGCTGCTGCCCGCCCCGACGGTGTCGCCGGTCGACGTCCCGCGTGCGGCGAGCGTCTTGGTGTTCCCCATCCATCGGTCGACCCCCGGGCAGCTCACGCTCGTGAGCGTCACCAACTCCAGCGCGACGACGCCGACGCTGGCGTTCTTTCACTACATCAACGTCGTGCCAGGCACTTCGCCGTTGTTGCCCGCGGAGTGCCAAATCGTGTGCCGCACCGAGTATCTGACGCCGGGGGACACGGTCACGGTGCCGACCTCGTGCCACAACCCCGGGGGCCAGGAGGGCTACTTGCTGGTGTCGGCGAAGGATCCGGTGAGCGGCGTGAACTGGTCGCACAACGCGCTGATCGGCTCGGAGCTCCTCTTCGATATCGGTGCCGGGACGTTGGCCACCTTGTTGCCCTTGCCGTTTCGTGCCTTGCCGCCGACCGGCGCCAACACCGACCTCGACTTCGACGGCAAGATCGACTTCGACGGCGCGGAGTACGAGGCTCTGCCTGACACGCTGCTGCTCGACTCGTTCTTGGCGATCGCGGATGCGCGCTTGGTGCTCCTCAACCTGGCTGGCGACCGGGACGCTCGCGTGACCGCTGATTTTCGCGTCTGGAACGACAACGAGTTTCCTCTCTCGCTGCAAGTGCACTTCCGCTGCTGGTTTCAGGCGGATCTCTCCAGCCTCAGCACTCTGTTTACCGAGGCGTTCCTGCGCGGCACGCCCAACGATGACGAGGAGCTCGACGTCGACTGCGATGGCGTTGGCGACCTGGAGACTGGCTGGCTGAGCGTCGTCGGCCTCTCGGCCACGGTGGGCGCGCGCACGACGACCAACCCGCCACTGCTCGGCGCGATTGTTCCCGGTGGCACCCGCCTCGAGGCTGGCCGGCTGCTCTGGGGCAGCGACGGCGTCAGTGCCGGCGAGTTCTGAAACCAGCCGCACCGTACGCCGGTGGCGCGGTACGCTGGTCGATCATGCGCACGCTCGCGACTCTTGCCGCCGTCTTGCTGAGCACCGTCACCACCGCCGCGCAGCAGCATTTCGATGCGGCCGGCTTCACCCCGCTGTTCGACGGTGCCAGTCTGGATGGCTGGGTGACGACGGGCGGCCGCTATGACGGCCAGGCCCAATGGACGGTGGAGGACGGGATCATCGTCGGCCGCGAAGGGTCAGGCGGGACAGGCGGCCTGCTCTACACCGAGCAGGTCTACGCCAACTTCATCTTCGTCTGCGACGTGCGGATGACCTACCCGTTCGATTCTGGGGTCTTCGTGCGCATGGTGCCGCGCGGCGGCGGCAAGGGTGCGCAGGTGACGTTGGATGTGCGTCCGAAGGGCGAAGTCGGTGCCGTTTACTCAGATGGCTTCTTGCAGCACAACGAGATGGCGAAGAAGGCCTTTCGTCGCGGTGAGTGGAACCGCGTTGAGGTCTGGTGTGCCGGTCGTGATGTTCGGCTGCGCGCGTGGCTCAACGGCGAGCTCATCACCGACTACGCTCTGCCGCCCGGCAACGACGGCTACGCCCCACGAGGCTTGATCGGCCTGCAGGTGCATGGCGGTGGCGCGAGCGAGGCAGAGGATCCACGAGTCGAGTTCCGCAACGTGGCGATGCGCCGTCTGCCGGAGTTCGATCCGGAGCTGTTTGCCTGCGACGCGGACGGACGGCTCGAAGCCACCGAGGCGGGCCGCGCTTTGGGGTGGGACGCCGTGCTGGACGGGCCCGAGCTCGACGCTTGGGAGACGTCGGGGGACGTGCGCGTGGTGGCGAGCGACGACGGCAGCGTGGGCCTGGCGGGCCGCAACGGTGACCTGCGCACGAAGGAGGACTATCGCGACTTCGCCCTGCGCCTCGACTTCCGCACGGCTGAGATGGCCAACAGCGGCATCTTCTTGCGCGCGGACCGCGCGGATTCACATGCCGCAGAATCAGGCTGCGAAGTGCAGATCCTCGACGACTTCAACTGGGAGGCGCGCACCGGCTCCGCGCTGCAGCCGTGGCAGTTCACGGGTTCGCTGTATCACTCGGTCCCTCCTGGCGCGCGGGCACTGTTGCCGATCGGCGCTTGGAATACGTTCGAGATCGAGTACGCCGGCTCGCGGCTACGCGTTGTGCTGAATGGCCAGGAGCTCTACGACGTCGACACGCTGCAAGTGCCGACCCACGGCTGGCCGCCGTTCGCCGAGCGCGCGACCCGCGGTTTTATCGGGCTGCAGAGCCACGCCCACGTCGGCGCGCCGGAGGAACCAAAGGTCTGGTTCCGCAACGTCTTCGTGCGGCGGCTCGATGCGGCGGAGGCCGGCGTCGAAGAACGCTGACGCCGCTGGCCGGAGGGCGTGTCGCCGTCAGCTGCGCCGGGTTCTCTCGAAGCAGGTGAAGTCGATCAAGAAGGTCGCGACCAGGAGCACCGCGCGGAGCTCGGCCGGAACGCCCTCCTGGACCTCGAGGCCAAAGGTGTCGGCGTCGGTGAACATCTCGCGCCCGAGCCCGCCCCAGCGCTTGCGGATGACGCCGATCTGCTGGCCCTGCAGGAGGACGTTGAAGGTCCAGATCCGCAGCAACGGACTCTCGATCGTGAGGGTCGCGGTGCCGGCGTCGTTCTCGATCGAGAAGACCCGGTTGAGGAGCGAGAAGCGTCGCTCGATGGCGCCGATCCTGCGGTCGCCGTCGTAGATCTCCATGCGGTGGAAGAACCAGCGGAACGGCTTCTCGCCGCGGCCGACCCGCTCGCCGTTGGCGCCGAAGACTTGGATCGTGGCTCGTCGACACCGGCCGAGCATGGTGCGGAGCATCAACCCACCGAAACCGCGGCCCTCCTCAGCCGCCAGTCCCATGCGGCGACCGCTCTCGTCGCAAAGTTCAAAGCGGTTGCGCGCCTCGAGCCCTGTCAGAATCTCGCCCCATTCCTTGTTCTGGCGGATGAGCACGCGGCTCTGGTTTGCGACGAGATCGGCCAAGGCACCCATGGCCGGCGGGCTACTCAGCTGCGGTCGGGGAATTCAGCTTCGTCGAGGAGCCACTCGTTGAACTTCGTCCGCCAGTGATCCGGCAGGTCGCGTTTCGCCATCTTGTCCATGTCGACGGCCACGGTGGTGATGCGGGCGCGGCAGGCGGGCCCGCCCCGGCCCTCAATGGACAGCCACATGCCGAATTGTACCGACGTGTCGCCGATCCGCAGGACGCCCAAAGAGAAGTCGGGCTCGTCGCCGTAGCGGATCGGCTGGTAGAAGTCCGCCTGGATGTTCACCGCCGGCAGCCCGAACTTCTCTTCATGGAGGACTTTGGGGTAGGGGACGCCCAACCCGTCGGACCACCAGTCCTCGAAACCGCAGTGGAAGTAGTGCATGAGCGCTGGGTAGTAGCCAATGCCGGCGTCGTCGATGTCGCCGAAGCGGTAGCGGTAGCGCTTGGTGAAGGGCTGCATGGCAGGAGGCTGGCGCACGGGGCCGCGCATCTCAAGGGTGCGTTTTCCGGCCGCGCCTGCTGCCCGGCTTGGCCCGCCGCGGCCGCGGGCGCGGTGATTCTCACTTCGGCGGCCCCCAAGCGTCGATATCTACACCATGGACGACGCTCCGCAGCCCCCCGGCGCGCGGCGCGGCGTGTGGATCTACCTGGTTCTCCTGCTGACCTTCGCGATTCACGCGCCGTCGCTCGCAAACGACTTCGCGTGGGATGACCGCTGGGCGGCGATGGGTCACCACGGCGCCGTCGAGCATCCGCTGGTCGCCGAGCTGCGACCGCTGAGCGAGTATTTCGAGCATCACTACTGGCCGCACCGCACTCCGGTGTCGGAGACCTTCCGTCCAGCGACGACTCTGTCATTCGCGCTGCGGCACGCGGCCTTCGGCGACAACTCGTTGCCGGCCCACTGGGCCAACGTGGTGCTGCACGTGCTCGCGACGGCGCTGACCTACGTCTTACTGGTGCGCCTCGCGGTGCCTTGGTCCGCAGCGTGTGTGGGCATGTTGGTCTTTGGCGTCCACGCGGTGCACAGCGAGGCGGTGGCGAACGTGGTCGGCCGCGCCGAGCTCTTGGGTTTCGTCGGCGGCGCGGCTGCGACGCTGCTGCTGGACAGCGCCCGCCGCCGCGGAGTCGTCGGTCGGACGGTGCTCGGCGTGGGTAGTGCGGCTTGTGCGTTCTTGGCGTTTTGCGCCAAGGAAAGCGCGCTCGCCTGGGTTGCGTTTGCCCCGCTTTGGTGGGCGGTTGCGCGCCGCCGTCGAGGCGAGCCCTGGCTCGGCTCGCCCGCGGGCACGTTGCTCGGCGTCGCGGCGTTGGTGATCCCAGCGGCGGCCT
The DNA here is from genome assembly GCA_039029375.1 of Planctomycetota bacterium. Lineage (GTDB taxonomy): Bacteria > Planctomycetota > UBA1135 > UBA1135 > UBA2386 > JBCCGH01. The sequence goes on along the minus strand of JBCCGH010000004.1, from coordinate 116,224 downwards.
ACTGGTGGCTGCGGCAGCGCATGCTCGGCGGCCTCCCCGGCACCGTGGATGCGTCCATTGGCTACTTGGAAAACCCGCTGCTCGACGTGCCCAGTTTCGTGCGGGTCTGCACGGGGACCTTGTTGTGGGGCTACGGCTTGCTGCTCACGTTGCTGCCGTTCTCGCTGAGCGCGGACTACGGACCGTGCCAGCTGCCGGTCGTCGATGGAGCTAACGGTTGGGAGCTGGTCGCGGGCGGCGCGGGTCTTGCCATCGTTGCCGTTGGCGCTGGGGGGCTCGTGGCACTGCGACGCGCGCCGGTGGTCTTCCTCGCCGCGGCCGCGTTCCTTGGCTTCAGCTTCATCGTCACCAACCTTGCGCGCCCGGTGTTCATGATGTTCGCCGAGCGCACCTACTATGCGCCGAGTCTTGGGTTGTCGCTGCTGGTCGCGGTGTTGGCTGAGAGGCTGGGGCGAAGGCCGCTCCTGGTGCTCCTGCTCGGCGCTTGGATCGGTGCGTCTTGCGTCGTCACCGTGGATCGCTGCGGCGTGTGGCGCGACGACGACACGCTGGTGCTGCACGAAGTCGCCGCGCAACCGCGCTCGGTCCGCTTCAACCTGTGCGCTGGCGACTTGTGGCGTGGCCGCGGCGACACCCAGGCGGCGCGGCGCTACTTCGAACGCGCCACCGAGCTCGATCCGCAGTGCGTTGACGCTTGGCTGGAGGTGGCCCGCGTGCGGCTCGACCAGGGCGATCTCGACGGCGCTGCGGCCGCACTCAGTCGGTCGCGGTCCGCGCGGCCGCGCGAGGTGCAAGCGCGCTTGGTCGAGATCGAAGCCGTGGCGGCGCAACTCGCGGCGCAGCGAACGGCCGGCTGAGGCTTCGGAGACACCTCACTAGCAAGGGCGGCGCAAGACCACCACGCGGTTGGTGTTGGTCCCTTTGCGGTTGTTGTCGATGCCCCAGCAGTTTGCCGTCTTGGTGAAGTGCTGCTCGTTGATGAGGATCAGCACCGGCTCGAGACCAGCCGCGACGCCGCACGGCAGCGTGGCCTCGTCGAGGCGGATGGATCCACCGCGCACTTCGCCGACCTCGAACGCGATCCACCCACCGGGCACCAGGACGCGGTGCAGCTCGGCGAACACCTGCGTCATGGACGCTTGCCAATCGGGCAGCTGCCGATGCATTGAGATGGGGACCTCTTTGGGGTCGATCCCGCAGAACCAGCACCGCAGCCAGTTGTCTTGCGCATACTGCACGACGTCGAGAAACGGCGGCGACGTGACGGCCAACTGCACTGAGGCGTCGGCGAGCTGCGGCGTCGCGGCACACGAGGCGGTCACGAGGCGGGCGTTTGGAGCGACCGCAGCGAGTCGCGCCTGTGCCGCTGGGTCGAGGCGGCTCAGCAGGCTCTTGGTCTTGCGCACGATCAGGTCTGGCACCAGACGCCGCAGCGGCTGCTGCCCGCGTCGCTGGTTGATCTTGCGCTGCGCTTCGGCGGAGACCGCTTGATTGGGCGGCAGCGTGTACACCGAGAAGAAACCGGGCGAGTGCCCAGTCAGGCGGTTGACCGCGACCATGCGGATCCAGCCATCGACCGCGTCGGCGGTGCCGTCGGCGTCGCGGCGCAGCAGCCACCGCCGCAACGCCTGGATTTCGCGCAATGTCTCGGGGTGATAGAAGACCAGCAGGGTCTCGTCGAGCGGTCCGGGGTTGTGCCAATCGACTGCCGCCAACCGGTCGGCCACGGCCTCGGCCGTCGGCGGGGTCAGCCGCGGCGCGACGAGCCGTGCGCTCAGCGGATTGACGTCGCAGCCGAACGGCACGCGGCCGAGCAGCGCGGCTTCGACCGGCGTCGTGCCGCGCCCCATGAACGGGTCGTAGACAACGTCGCCGGGTGTCGTTAGCCGCTCGATGAAGAAGCGCGGCAGTTGTGGCTTGAAGCAGGCGCGGTACGAAATCTCGTGCATGCTGCTGGCGGCGCGCTGCTTGCTCGTCCAAAACTCGTTGGTGAACGACGGCACCCCCGGCCTATCGTCGACGCGCGGTACGGTATCGACGCGCGTCGCCGCACCGAACTCGTTGAACTGCTCGAGCTCGGCGAGCAGCGCGGTGGTGTCGAGCGGGCGCGCGTGGCCCGCGCCCACGTCATCGAAGAGCAGCCGTTGTGCCCCCGTCGCCATGATGGCATTCGACTGGACCGCCCCGGCCGCGTCGATACTCTGGCTTGGCGTTTTTCAAGGCGCGCCACCAATCCAGCATGACTGGCACAACCGGAGTGACGTTCCGCGCCGGCGTCGGTGTGGTCGTGATCAATCGCGCGGGTCTCGTGCTCGCGCTCGAGCGGAGTGATGTGCCAGGTGCCTGGCAGCTTCCGCAGGGCGGGCTCGAGGTCGGCGAAACGCCCGCCGATGCGGCGCTCCGCGAGCTGCATGAGGAGACGGGCATCGCGGCGTCTGAGGTCGAGCCGATTGCGGAGTTGGAAGAATGGCTCGCCTACGAGCTGCCGCTGTCCCTGCGGCGGCCGCACGTCGGGCGCGGCCAGGTGCAGCGCTGGTTCTTGCTCCGTTGGACCGGTGCTGACGGCGAGATCGACCTCGCCGCGGCCTCGGATCAGGAGTTTCGAGCCTGGCGTTGGATGCGCTTCGCCGACCTTGTGGCGGCGACCGCCGAATTTCGCCGGTCGGTCTACGTAAGGCTCGGCGAGGGGTTCGCGTTGCACCTCGCGCCCTGACTTTGATCCATGAATATGCCCATGCCCGCGACCAAGCTCGTCCGTTCTAGCGATGACCAGATTCTTGGGGGCGTGTGCGCGGGGATCGCGGATTCGATGGGCTGGGACGCCAACCGGTTCCGCCTGGTCTACGTGGTGGTTTCGTTGTTATCGGCGGCCTTTCCCGGCTTGCTCGTTTACCTGGCGCTCTGGTTTCTGATGCCCGAGGAGTGAGTGCGGGATCAGCGGCCTGAGTCGGCGCCCCGCTCGGCGGCGATGATTTCGCCGCGCACGCGTTCGAGCAGTGCCTTGGTCGCCAGGACCCCCTTGTCTTCGCTGAGCTCCGAGCCTTCGTACTCGATGCCGACCCAGCCGCGGTAGCCGGCGTCCCACACGATCTGCAGCATCTGCCGATAGTCGGTCTTGGTCTCGTTGCCGGCGTCGTCAAAGGCGTGGCTCTTCGCGCTGACCGCCTTGGCAAACGGCATCAGCTCGCGCACGCCCTGGTAGCGGTCGTACCACTCGCCGTCGCCGATGTGGAAGTTGCCGAAGTCCGGCAGCGTACCGCAGCGCGGGTCATCGACTTGCCGCATGACGCCCGCCAACCAGGCGCCGTTCGAGGACAGGCCACCGTGGTTCTCGACAAGGACGTTGCACTCGTGCGTCGCGGCGAACTCGGTGAGACGCGCGAGCCCGTCGGCGGCGAGGCGCGCCTGCTCCGCGGCGTCGCCCGAGCTCTGCGCGTTCACGCGGATTGAATGGCAGCCGAGGAACACCGCGGCTTCGACCCACTTGTGGTGGTTCTCGATCGCCTGGCGGCGGCGCCCGTCGTCGGGATCGCCGAGCGCACCCTCGGCGTCGCACATGATGAGCAAGCTCTTCACGCCCTGGTCCGCCGCGCGCGTCTTGAGGTCGGCCAGGTAGGCGCGGTCGGCGGCCTTGTCCATGAAGAACTGGTTGACGTACTCGATGGCCTCAAACCCGAGACCGCGTGCCGTGGCGGCAAAGTCGAGCGGGTCGAGGTGAGGCTGGACCCGGCCCTTGAGTCTGCGGTGCAGTGACCACTGGGCGAGCGACAGGGGCAGGGGCTGTTCGGTCGCCGGGAGCACGGCATCTCCTTGTGGCTGCGGCGCACGGGGGTGGCCGGCGCAGCTCAGACCCGTCAGGCCCGTCACGCCGGCGACGCTGTGCTTGAGGAATGAGCGGCGGTCGATGGCGGGTGTCATGTCACTTTGCTCCCCCGGCGCGCGGCGCGGGTGTCGCCGGTTGCCAAAACGCCTCGAACTCGTCGCCGGGAGTCCAGCGCGGTTGGTTGTCGGCTTGGGCTGTTCGCAGCAGGCACTCGAGGAGCAGGCGGCCGTCTTCTACCGCGCCCTCGAGGTTCCAGCGGCGGTCGTACTGATCGGACGGCTGGTGGTAGTGCACGGTCGTGTACATGTTCTTCACCCGGGATCGGCCGGTCTTGTTCTCGAGGAAATCACCACCGGCCTTGAAGTAGGCCGACGGCACGCCGATCCGCGCGAACGAGAAGTGGTCGGAGCGATAGAAGAGGCCGAGCTCGGGATGCTGGTCCGCTACCAAATCGCGGCCGCGACCCTTGGCGACGCGCGTCGCCAGGTCGGTCAGCGTGTTCTTCCCGTGGCCGATCATCGCGATGTCGCTGGTGGGGCCCCAGATGTTGATGCCGTCGACGTTGTAGTTGGCGACGATCTGCCTGGCTGGGATCGTGGGGTGGCGCGCGAAATAGAGCGAGCCGAGCAGGCCTGACTCCTCGGCCGTCACGGCGGCGAAGAGCAGGGTGCGTCGCGGCGGCTGTGGTAATTGCGCGCAGGCTTGGGCGAGATTCAGGAGCAGCGCCGTGCCCGACGCGTTGTCGAGCGCCCCGTTGTAGATCGCGTCCTCCTTCTTCGGACGCCCGATGCCGAGATGGTCGAAGTGCGCGGTGATCACGACGACCTGCTCCTTGAGGGTCGGGTCGCTGCCTTCGATCTTGCCTAGGACGTTGCCGGATAGGATGTCGCGCTTGGTGTTGGTGGTCGCCAGGTTGGCGGTCACGCCCAGCGGCACCGGCTGGAAGTCGCGGCTCTCGGCCCGCCGGCGCAGCTCGTCCAGGTCATGGCCGCCGGCGGCGGCGATGCTGCGCGCGGCTTCCTCCGCGCACCAACTGCGAATGGCGAGGTGCGGCGTCTTGCCGTCGAAGGGCAGCCAGAACGCCTCGCGGCCGTGCGTGGCTTGAATGACCTGGAACGGGTAGCCGGCCGATGGAGTCGTGTGGATCACCATCGCGCCCACCGCGCCGCGCCGCGCTGCTTCCTCGAACTTGTACGACCAGCGACCGTAGTACAGTCGCGTCGAGCCGGCGAACAAGTCGGGGTCGTCGCCGGGGTCGTTGTTCATCACGAGCGCGACTTTGCCCTTGAGGTCGAAGTCGCCGTAGTCGTCCCAGCGCTGCTCGGGGGCGTGGATGCCGTAGCCAACGAACACCACCTCGGCGTCCTGCCACGCGGTCGTGGCGTCGGCGCGAGCCGCGGCCGCCGTGTAGTCGGCGGGTGCAATGAATTCGAGCTTGCCCCCTGTCCCTTGAATCGTGAGGGGAGTGGTGACCTCGGTCGTGATGCCGGCGATTGGCACCGGTTGCTGCCACGTGCCGTTCTCGCCGCCGGGCTCGAGCCCAAACAGCTCGAACTGCGTCTCGAGATAGAGGCGGGTGAGCTCATCGGCGCGCGTGCCGACCCCGCGACCCTCGAAGAGGTCGCTGCTCAGCAGGCGGATGGCCGCGCCGATGCGGTCAGCGGTGATCAGGTGCTCGACCTCGTGGCCGGGAGGGCGCTGGGCGGGGAGGAGCTGCGCGAGCGTGAGGGGGACGACCCAGTAGCGGCAACGCATAGCCGGCATTCTGGCAGCTCGTTGGGGCTGCGGCCACCGCGCCGCGGGCCATGGGGCTTGCGCCGCCCATGGTGGTGCACTAGTGCCAGGACAACCCATATGCTGCGCACCCTCCAGATCACTGCCGTTCTCTCCGCCCTCCTGGTCCTGAGCGCCTGCAGTGCCAGCCGTCGGTATTTTCGCCCTGCCGAGCGAGCCAATGCGCAGTCGCCGGAGGGCAGCTCGGCGGCTGAGTACGAGTTGGGCCAAGACGGTGCGCCGTGGGGCGAGGTACGGGTGTGGGTCGACGAGGTGGCGCGGCGCGACGACGTCACGACCGCGCACGTGGGGTTCGAGCTCGAGAACGTGACCGACGAACCACTGCGCCTCGACGTGCGCCGCCTGCGCATCAACGACCTGGATCTAGGCGATCGGGTGCTCGGGTCCATCGAGACCGGCTACCCCGAGCCCGTCGCGACCGCGTCACCCCATCAAGTCCACGTCGTACGTCTGCCGTTCGTCTTGCCCGACAACGTGGAGCCCGCGGACGTGCGTTCATTCAATGTGCACTGGTGGCTGCAGGGGCCGCAAGATTGGACCTACGAGCAGCACACTCGCTTTGTCGTGCACCGCCCCTTCGCCCCACGGCCCTACTTCCGGCCGTACGGCTTCGGCCCCTACTTCCCATGGCGGCCGTACTTTTACCCGTGGCGTTACGGCTTCGGGTTCGGGTATGGGTGGTGTGGTCCATGAAGACCACGCAGGCGCTGTCGAAGTTGAAGGGGTTTGGCACCGCGCAGAACCGCAAGATCTATGCGCGGCACGGGGTGAGCGGGCCGATGTTTGGCGTGAGCTACGCCCACCTCGGCAAGCTGAAGAAGGAGATCAAGCTCGACCAGGAGCTAGCGGAGGGGCTGTGGGCGTCGGGCAATCACGACGCGCGCGTGCTCGCGGCCATGATCGCCGATCCTTCGGCGATGAAGGCGGGGGTGCTCGACGCCTGGTGCAAGGAGGTCGACAACCACGTGCTGTGCGATGCCGTGGCGACCGTGGCGGCCGCCAGTCCGGCCGCGGCGTCGTGCGCGCGGCGCTGGCGGAAATCGCGCGACGAGTGGCGTAGCGCGGCGGGCTGGGCCGTGTTTGGCGGGATCGCTGCGGACCTGCCGGTCGCGGAGGTGGAGGAGGCCCTGGCGACCATCGAGGCGAAGATCCAGCGGAGCCCAAACCGCACGCGACACGCGATGAACCAGGCCGTCATCTCGATTGGCCTGTGCAGCGCGGCCTTGCAGCGCAAGGCGATCGCCTCGGCACGCCGCATTGGCAAGGTCGACGTGGACCACGGCGAGACCAGCTGCAAGACGCCGGACGCCGAGGCCTACATCAAGAAGACCGCGGCGTATCGGAAGGCGCGGGCGACGGCTCGGTAGCGTTGGCAGCACCGGCCGCGGCGTCGCGCCGCAGTCGCAAGATCGGTACCTCTGGCGGCGCGCCGATCCGCACTGGGACCAGCGTGCAGCCCACGCCGCGGCCGACATAGAGCTGCGCGTCGTGGCGGCGGTGATGGCCGCGTAGCCAGCCGTAGCGCGAGTGGTTGAGCGGCGCCCAGCCGAACAACCGGACCTGGCCCCCGTGGGTGTGGCCGGACAGCTGTAGGTCGACTCCGCGCTCGGAGGCGACGCGAAACAGGTCGGGGTGGTGGGAGAGCAAGAGCGTGGGCTCCTCGTCGCGGCGGCCCTCCAGAGCCCGATTGATACACGGCGCACCTTCGGTCAGGTCATCGACCCCGCAGAGCCAGAGGCTGGCGTCGCCGCGCTGCACGCGGACGCCGCGGTTGGTCAGGACCGGCACGCCGTTGCGTTCCAACCAGGTTGGCCAACGGTCCACGAGGTCGGGGCGGAAGTAGTCGTGGTTGCCCGGCACCGCGAAAACGCCGAGTGGCGGCGACAGCGACTCCCATAGCGGGGCGCACAGGCGCAGCTCGCGCAAGCGCACGTTGATCAGGTCGCCGCCGAGCAGGACCAGGTCGGGTTGGCTCTCGGCGATGCGCTCGGCAATGCGCTCGATCTCCGACCGGCCGAGGTAATGGCCGGCATGCAGATCGGAGAGGAACGCGATGCACAGTCCGTCCAGGTCGTCGTGGCCGCGCTCGAGATGGATCTCGGTGTGCGAGTACTCGATCGCGGCGTGCAGTCGGGCGCGCCACCACCGGCCGGGCGGCGAGGGGTCGATGAGTCGGTGGACGCGGGCCATGACCCCAGCGAGTGCGCGCCGCAAGGGATGCCGCCGCCCACTGATCGGGCCCTCGGGCGGCTCGGAGGCCGATGGTGCGCCGTGCACTTACGCCGACCTCAGCGCCGCGATGACGCGGCGGTAGTCACGCTCGATGACGTCTTCCTGCGCGTGATGGCGATCGCGCACCACCCAGCGGCCCTCGACCATCACGTCGCGCACCAGATCGTCCGCGCCGCCAAACAGCCACGCGTCCAGCAGCCCGTCCCCGTCGAGGCCGGCCAGCGCCACGTGGTCGTCATCTAGCACGACGAGGTCTGCGCGCCGCCCTAGTGCGAGCCTGCCGATGGGTTGGCCCAGCGCCTGCGCGCCACCGCGCGCCGCCGCGTCCCACAGCGAGCCGCCGACGGACGCCCGGCCGGTTGCCACGACCAGGTTGCGCCGGCGGTGCAGAAGGCGCTGGCCGTACTCGAGCCATCGCAGCTCCGCGGCGGCACGGCGCCCGACATGGCTGTCGGTGCCGACGCCGTAGCGGCCGTCGGCCTCGAGATAGTCGAGGAGGGGAAACAGCCCGTCCCCGAGATTGGCTTCGGTCGTGGGGCACAGGCCGGCCACCGCGCCGCTGCCGGCCAGGCCGTGCACTTCGGCTTCGGTGAGGTGCGTCGCGTGTACGACGCACCAGTGAGGGGCCAGGCCGCCGTGCTCGAGCAGCCACTCCACCGGGCGCTGGCCCGTGGCGGCGACGCAGTCCCCGACTTCAAGCGTCTGCTCGGCGGCGTGGATGTGGATGGGAGCGTCGGTGACCGTGGCCGCCGCCACGCGCAGCGTCGCTGGGGTCACGGCACGGAGCGAGTGCAGGGCGAGGCCGATTCGCACCGTGGGCTCGGCGCTGAAGCGCTGCCGGAGTGCCTCGTGGAGCTCCCCGATCAGGGCTGCGTCCGCCCAGAACCGCCGCTGACCATCGCCGAGCGGAGCGCCGTCGAAGCCGCCGCGCTCGTACGCGACCGGCAGGTGGGTCGTGCGAATGCCGACGCGCCGCGCGGCTTCGATCACGGCAGTGGACGTCGTGGTCGCGTCGGCGTAGGGCGTGCCGTCGCGCTGATGGTGCAGGTAGTGGAACTCCGCCGTCGCGGTGAACCCGCCGCGGAGCAGCTCCACGTCCAGTTGCGCCGCGATGGCCGCCATGTCCTCGGGCTCAAGGCGCTCGACCAACCGGTACATGGTCTCGCGCCACGTCCAGAACGAGTCATCGTCGCTGCGGCGATGCTCCGCCAGTCCGGCCATCGCGCGCTGAAAGGCGTGGCCGTGCAAATTGGGCATCCCGGGCACGACCGGACCGGCAGCCCGCGGCGCGTCGCCCGGGGGGGCGCCGACGGTGATGTCTGTGATCACGCCGTCGTCGATGTCCACGCGCACGTCGTTGGCCCAACCCGCGTCGAGCAGGATCCGTTCGGCAAAGAGAGAGGACATCGGCGGCGGCTACGGTACAAGCTGCCGTGGCCATGTGGGATGACCTCTGGGTGAACGCGCACCTCGCGACCATGGCCCCGAGCGGGGCCAGCGGCGGCGCCGCCTACGGCGCGATCGAAGACGGTGCCATCGGCGTGGCGGCCGGCCGCATTGCCTGGATCGGCGCGCGTCGCGACCTGCCCGGCCCGGCCGACACGCTGGCGTCGCGCGTCGAGGACGCCGGCGGCGCCTGGATCACGCCCGGCCTTGTCGATTGTCATACTCACCTGGTTTGGGGCGGGAGCCGCGCGCAGGAGTACGAGCAGCGTCTGGGCGGTGCGAGCTACGAGGAGATCGCTCGTGCCGGCGGCGGCATCGCGTCGACCGTGCGACAGACTCGGGCCGCCGACGAAGCCGCTCTCTTCCGTCGCGCGACCCAACGCCTGCGCTCCCTGCTCGACGAGGGCGTGACCCTGGTCGAGATCAAGTCCGGCTATGGCCTGGACCGCGACACCGAGCTGCGGCTGCTGCGCGTCGCGCGGCGTCTGGGCGAGGAGCTGCCGGTCACGGTGGCGACGACGTATCTCGGGGCCCACGCCGTGGCGCCAGAATGGCGCGACCGCGCCGACGGCTACGTCGACTTCGTCTGTGACGACGTGTTGCCAGCGGTCGCCGCCGCCGGGCTCGCCGATGCCGTCGATGCGTACTGCGAAGGCATCGCTTTCTCGCCTGAGCAGGTGGGGCGCGTCTTCTCGAAGGCTCGAGCTCTCGGCCTGCCGGTCAAGCTCCACGCCGACCAGTTCTCCGACCTGGGTGGCGCCGCGCTCGCCGCCGCGCACGGCGCCCTATCGGCCGACCACCTCGAGCACACGACCGAGGCAGGCGTCATCGCGATGGCCCGCAGCGGCACCGTGGCGGTGTTGCTCCCGGGCGCGTTCTACGTCCTACGTGAGACCAAGCTGCCGCCAGTGGACGCTCTGCGGCGTCACGGCGTGCCGATCGCCATCGCGACCGACTGCAACCCGGGTTCCTCGCCCGTCGAGTCGTTACTCACCGCCGCGCACCTCGCCTGCACGCTGTTTGGCATGACGCCTGAAGAGGCATTGGTCGGCGTGACGCGCCACGGGGCCGCGGCGCTCGGCCGCGCCGCCAGCCACGGGACCCTCGAAGTCGGCAAGTGCGCCGACTTGGTCTTGTGGGACGTCGATCATCCGCGGGACCTCGCCTACCGGCTCGGCGCTCGGCCGCTGGTGCGTGCGGTGCGCGCAGCACCCGCGGGCCCGTGATTTCGACGGCCCGCTCGTTGCCTCATCGCGTCATTGGCACTTGATGAAGGAGTCCGTCTACTTCGCGACCAATCGCGAGCCGCGGCCCCGTGCGCCACCCACGTCGTTCGGGACCACGTTTCTGCCAGGGCTGGACTGGCCCGCCCGACTAGCTGGCCATCGCGGCCAGTAGCTCGCGCAGCACGGGGCGCAGCCGCGCTGCGCGCTCTTCCTGCCACGTCCACGGCGGCGCCTCGTCCATGTAGCACGCTTGCACCAACTCGAGCTGTACGGCGTCGATGCCGGTCGCGGGCTGGCCATAGTGCCGAGTGATGTAGCCGCCGCGGAAGCGCCCGTCCAACACGGCGCTGTAGCCGTTGGCGTTGGCCGCGATCTCGCCGAGTCGATCGCGCAGTCCGGTGGCGCACGACGATCCGCCGCCGGTGCCCAGGCTGAGATCGGGTAGGCGGCCGTCGAAGAGGCGTGGCACTTCGCCGCGGATCGAGTGCGCGTCCCAGAGGCGGGCGAAGCCGTGGCGAGCCTTCAGCGCTGTCAGCGTCGCCTGGAGCTTCTCGTGATACGGCATCCAGTGCTGCGCGAGCCGCTCCTGCACTTCGGACTCGGTGGGCGCCTCGCCGGTCTGCCACACGGGCTCGCCGGCAAACGTGTCGCGCGGCACGAGCTCTGGCGTGGGCCGGCCGGGATAGAGGTTGGTGCCGTCGGGCGGTCGATTGAGGTCGATGACGTAGCGCGACTGCGCGGCCACGAGCAGCCCGGCGCCCAGCTCGCGGGCGAGATCACGGTAGAGGCGATCGACCCACCAGTCCGTGTCGGCCAGCGCCCGCCCTTGCTGCGTCATGCGCGCGGCCAGCGCCGGTGGCACGTCGGTGCCGGCGTGCGGGACACTGATCAGCAGCGGCGCGTCGCCGGGCGTGAACGCAAACGCCGGGGCCGTCACGCCGCCTCCACCGGTCGACGGGTTACTGGCCGGCGCGTCGTCCGGCGCGGTGGCGCCGCCGCCGCGGTGTCTCGACGCGGGTTTCCGGCGGCGCTTGCGGTTGCAGCACGGGGCCGGGGGGTTCCTGGATTAGCGACTCGGGATCCGTGTTGGCGTGCTGCACGGCCAGAGCGTGGACCTTCGTGCGGACGTCGTGGGCGGCCTTCTGCAGCTTGTCCAACGGCTCGAGCAGCGACGCGAGGCGCTTGGCCTCGGTGGCGAGGTCTTCGAGCAGATCGCGCAGCGCCGGCTCGCGCGAGCGCAGGGCGCGTTGGATGGCCTTCACGGTGTGGCGCGCGAGCTTGTCGCGGTAGCGCCGGACGGCATCGACGCCGATGCCCGGCAACAGCTCTTTGCGGAACGCCAGCAGGCGATCGCGCAGGTAGGCCTTCGCCGGCTCGCCCAAGCGCGCCTTCTTGAGGCGCGCCGGGATCTTGTGCTCGGGTCGGTCGTCCGGGCCGAAGACGCGGTGGCGGATGGCGCCCTCGGAGCGCATCGCCATGAGGTCGACGACGCCGCGGCGCACGGGGATGTCGCCGGGGTCGATCGGCACCGCGGGCGGCGGGTCATCGTTCTCGTCCAAGGCCTGGAGCGCCTGCTGCCGCAGCTGTCGAACGTCGATGCCGAGTTGGTGCAGGAAGTCCTGCGTCTCTGCATCGACTTCCAGGCCGCCGCCGGACTGGGTCACCGTCTGCTCGGCCCAGCGGCGGGCTGCGTCCGAGACCGCTCGGGCGTGGTCGTTGACCAGTGGCTGCCAGTCGTTGTTGATCAGCGCGTCCAGGCTGTGGCTCGACAAGAACCAGTGGTCGAGCGCCGCGCCCATCGCGTTGGCAACGCGGGTCCCGCTATCGCGGGCGACGCGCTGCACGACCTCGGTGAGCTCGGTGTTGATGTTGGCGAACGCTGGCCGCCAGTCTCGCTCGGCGAACTCGGCGATGCCATCGAGCTCCTCTTGGACCGCGGTGCGGCGCTTCTCCACGTCCTCGACCGCCTGCCGCATCAGGGCCGCGTCGTCGCCGTCGGCCAGTCGCTCGGTCTCCTCGAGCATGCGATGCGCCCGATGCAGGCTGTCGCGCAGGAACGCGAACAGATAGTCGGTGCTGTGTAGGTAGCTGTGGAGGTCGTCGCGAAACCGCGCGAAACCCTCGGGCTCGTCGCCGGGCTTGCCCTTGGGGCGCAGGGCCGAGCTGGCGGCATGCAGCAGATCCACCGGATACAGGCGGAGGCGCCCCTCGTCGGCCGCGCGGCGCAGCGGGGCGGTCATCGCCAGCTTTTCGAACACGTCGAGGATGGCCTTGGGCGAGCGCTGCTCCAGACTCGGCACCAGCTCGCCGTCGGGGCCGACATCGCGCTTGGTCGTGTCGACGTTGACGACGAGGAAGATCCGGCTGAACAGCTCGAGGAGCTGGTGGAACTCGGCGAACACCTGCTCGAGGAACAGGTTGTCCGTCTTGACCACGAAGATCGCGCACGCCGCAGCGTGGCGAAAATCGCGAGTCATGCGGTCGTAGCCAAACCGCATACGCGTGTAGAGCCCAGGAGTATCGACGAGCACCGCGCCCGTTGGCGCTAGCTTCTCGGCAGGCAGCCGCACGTCGACGCGCTTCAGCGCCACCGGCAGATGCTGCTCGGGCGAGAATACTTCACCCTCGGCTTCGACGGCGCGGATGCGGTCGGCGAGCTCGTCGTGGGCGGTGTCGATGCGGGCGCGCAGGTCGTCCGGCGCGGCGAACGTCTCGATCTTGCCTTCATACGTCGTCGTGGAGAACTGGCGCTTCTCGCCATGCGACACGAAGACGAGGCAAGGGTAGGCCGGCAGGCTGCTCACCTCGCTTACGTAGGCGCCGGCCACGGCGTTCATGAGGGTCGACTTGCCGCTTTTCAAAGGCCCAAAGATCAGGACGTAAGCCTCTTGCGCGCGAACCTTTGCGATGAGCGCCTCGAACTGCCCGTGCAGCTCGGCGAGTTCGTCGCGCGGCGCCAGGCTGGCGCCGTCCTCCTCGCGTCGAGTCAGCGCTTCGACCGCGGCAGCGAGAGGCTTGAGCAGGGGCGAAACCGTGGAGTCGAAGTTCTCGCGGAACTGGCTCAGCTTCGTCTGCATCGGCGGGGGTGCCCGACTCCGGTCGGATTGGAAGGGTCGCTCATCAATAGGGCGGCGGATCCGCGGAGTACACCCTCCCGGTGCTCGCTCTCTATCCACGCAGCGTAGATTCGAGGCGCCGCGCGAGGAACGACGAAAAGCGCGTCTTTTCGCCTGCGGTCACGGTCGACGCGCGCGGCTTTGCGATTTCCGCTGTGGCGCTTCGTCCAAAAGGGACTTGACCACCGCTTCGAAGCGCGCCGCCAGCTCGTCGTGTGCCGCGCCGGTTGCGGGTCCGCTGAAGCCCGTATGCACCGCGCGGATCGCGCCGGCGGCGTCGAGAAACAGCGTTGTGGGAAACGCGCGGACGCGGTCCACGAGCGGGAACGCGCGGCTCGCCTCGCTCTTGTCCGCGGATCCGACCAAGAGAACGGGGAACTGCAAGCCGTGGGCGTCACGGTACGCGCGGACGCGCTCGGCGCGCGCCGCAGGCTCGTCGTCGTGCTCAAACGCCAACCCGATCACGCGCAGGCCGGCATCGCGGTGCCGCTCCAAGAGCTTGCCCAAGAACGCGCCGGCGTCACTGCAGTTCGGGCACCAGGTACCAAAGCAGTAGATCAACGTGGCCGGGCCGCGCAACTCGGCGAGGTCCACGAGCTGACCGTCGGGATCGGGGTAGCTGAGGGGCCGTTCGCCCCAGCGGAACTCTTGCGCCGTGGTCAGTTCGAACGCGTCGGGCAGGGACGCTTGGTCGTCGCGGTGCGCGGTCCACGTCTCGTGCCAGGTGTTGCTGGACCAGAAGTCGCCCCGGAGGCTGCCGTCTGGTTGTAGCTCGGCGGCAAACAGGAAGGCGTGGGCGCCGTCGAAGCAGGACAGCCGTAGCGAGCGCTCGCCGACCTCACCGGCGAGGAATCGGTAGTCGCCCAGCGTCGTGAGGAAGGTCCCCGTGGCGGTGCCGTCCTCCCACGAGGCGTCGATCAGCGCCACCGACGGGTGCTTGTCGCCCTCGAACTGGACGCGCCAGCGGCCAACAAAACGGGCCGCTGCTGCCGCTTCCGGCCGGTCTAGGCCGAACCGCGGCGCGGCGCCTGGCGTGGCGTGGAACGCCATTTCGGTGCGACTGGTCGTCCCGCGACGCTTCGTCCACTGGCCCGCCAGCCTCCCGTCCGGGGCCGCCTTTGCCTCGATCCATGAATCGTACGGGGGCAGCTGCACGTGGAGTTGCTCTCCGTCCCACCGCACCGGGACTTCGCGTAGTTCGGGGCCGTTGCGAACCAGCGCGGTGCGCTCCTCGGCGCCGGCGGCCGGCAGGGCAAGGCCAAACGGCAGCTCGCCGCCGGGCGACGTCAACCAAGCCCGGTAGTACGTCCAATCCTCCGCTTGCGCCGGCAATGCGGTCCCCAGCGCGAGCGCCAGCCCGGCCAGCCCAACACGGGCCCTTCGCCCGGAGCTCCTCCGGTGCCGAGGATTCTCGACGCGGTCGGTGGGGGTTATGACAAGAGTTCGGTGATGCATTCCGTCCTCGTAGGTTTGGCGGCCGCTTTGGTGCCCATGGCGGCCGGTGAGAAGCCCGGCGGAGTGGGCGACACCCCGCCGAACATCATCTTCATCTACACCGACGATCTCGGCTACGGGGACGTGCCCAGCTACTTCCCGGGCACCCCCATCCGCACGCCGTTCCTCGATCAGATGATCGCGGAAGGCCTGCGCTTCACCGACTGCTACGCCCCGGCTTCGGTGTGCACGCCGAGTCGCGCCGGCTTGCTGACCGGTCGGCTGGCGGCGCGCAGCGGCATGGCGGGTGACTTCCTCCGGGTGTTGTTTCCACCGTCCACCGGCGGGCTGCCCCAGTCCGAGGTCACGATCGCCGAGGTTCTGCGCAACAAGGGCTACGCCACGGCGTGCATCGGCAAGTGGCATCTCGGCCACACCACCCGGGACCAGATGCCGAACGCGCACGGCTTCGACGAGTTCTTCGGCGTGCCCTACAGCAACGACATGGTGCCGTTCCCGCTGATGCGCAACGAGACCGTGCTGCAGGAGCCGGCGCCGATGGCGGAGCTGACGGGTCTCTACACGCAGGAGGCGCGGTCGTTCATCGCCGCCCACGCCGCGCAGCCGTTCTTCATGTATCTGGCGCACACCTTCCCGCACGACCCGCTCGCGGCATCGTCCGCGTTTCTCGGCAGCAGCGCCGGCGGCCTGTACGGCGATGTCGTGGAGGAGCTCGACAACAGCCTCGGGCGGGTGTTGGCAGCGCTGCGGGAGCTGGGACTCACGCGTCGAACCCTGGTCGTGTTCACCAGCGACAACGGCCCGAACCCGTTTGTCGGCGGCTTCGCTGGTCGCCTGCGCGGCTTCAAGGCTTCGCCGTTCGAGGGCGGCTTCCGGGTGCCGTGCGTCGCTTGGTGGCCGGGCCGTATTCCCGCCGGCACGGTGTCGCAGGACATCGTGAGCCATCTGGATTGGTTTCCGACCTTCGCGAACCTGGCCGGGGGGCTCGACCCCCTCGATGGCGTCGCCGCCAGTGGGCCCGTGTTGGACGGCGTCGATCTGCGCCCCGTGCTGTTCGGCCGGGGGCCAGGCGGCCGCACCTCGATGCCGTACTACCACGGCACCCATCTGGTCGCGTTCCGCCAGGGCCCGTGGAAGCTGCACTTCCTGGTCCCGCCGCCGCCCAGCAAGGAGCCCGTGGCCCGCGAGCCGCTGCTGCTCTACGACCTGACGACCGACCCCGGCGAAGAGAACAACCTCGCCGGCCAGTTCCCGGGCGTGGTCAATGGGCTCCTGCTCGCCGCGCGGCGGCACACAGCTGGCATGACGTTCGCGCCCTCGCAGCTCTGAGCCGGGGGGGCGGCGGGACAGGGCCCGCACGGTTGCAAGCTGCTACGTCTGTAGTAATACTGCTACATCTGTAGCAGGAAGCGATGCAACGGCGACTGAGCGACGGCGAATGGACGGTGATGAACGCGGTGTGGCGGGGTGCCCCCGCGACCGCGCGGGAGGTCCTGGAGCGCATCGCCGCCGACACCGGTTGGGCCTACACCACGGTCAAGACCATGCTGGATCGGCTGGTCGCCAAGGGTGCCCTCACCGCCGAGAAGGCCGGCAACACGCGCCGCTACGCGCCGCGGATCACCCGGCCGGAAGCGCGGCGCAGCGCACTGCGGGCGCTGCTGGATCGGGCTTTTGACGGCACGTTTGGCGGCTTGGTTCACCATCTGATGGCGGAGGAGACGCTGTCGGCGCGCGACCGCGAGGAGCTGGCGCGGATGCTGGCGGAGCCGCAGGGCGACGGCCGTGACCGCGACGACGAGGGGGGTGATCCCGCGCCATGAGTGAGGTGTGGAACGCTGCGGCCGACCTCTGGTGGCAGTGGTTGGCGGCGACCGCGTTGCCCGGCGCAGTGATGGCGGTCGGCGTGCGCAGCCTGGAACTCGGTCTCGGCGCACGGTTGGGGGCGAGGTTGGCGACGTTGCTGTGGGGTGCGGTGCTGGTGCGCCTGTTGGTGCCTTTTGCCGGGCCGTGGTCACTGGACGCCGCGCCGCTGGCCGGTGGGTGGTCGGCGGCGTCGGTCCCCGGTGCGACCCCGGCGGCGGCTGCCTGGCTCGGTCTGGCCTTCGGTTGCTGGCTGGTCGGCGCGGCCTGTGGCCTGCTGGCGTTGGCGGCCGGTGCGGCTCGGGCGCGCTCGTCGTGGTTGATCGATGCGGCGCGGCCGCCGGCGGGTGTCCGCGAGGCGGCCGGGCACGCGGCGCAACGGCTGGGGTTGCGCCGGCCGGTGCGCGTCCGCGTGGTGCACGGTGCGGCGGGGCCGGCGGTCGTCGGCCTCCTGCGGCCGGTCGTGGTGCTGCCGGCGCGCTTGCTGGGCGTGGCGGGTGGCGAGGGCCGGGCGCGTCTCGAGCACGTGCTGCTCCACGAGCTCGCGCATGTTCGCCGCCGCGATCCGCTGGCGGCGGCGTTGTGTATCGCCGTGCGCGCGCCCCTTTGGCTGCATCCGGCCGCGTGGCTGGCCGTGCGGCGGTTGGCCGCACAGCGCGAGATCGGCTGTGACGCCGCCGTGGTCCGCGCGCTCGGCAGTTCCCATGCTTACCGCCGCACGCTGCTGGAGCTTGCCGCGCTGCGGCATCTGCGGCCGATCGGACTCACCGTGCCGTTTGGCGGTGGTCGCCAGCTCCTGGTGCGCCTGCGCCGACTCGAGCGCGGCAGATCGTCGCGCCGCGCTCGCCGCGTCGCCGCACTGGCCGGGGCGGTTGCCGCGGCGCTCACGCTGTCGTTGTTCGCCGGCGCCCCGACCCTGGCCCCGCGCCGCCCCACGGCGCCGGCCGATGCCGTCGCAGCCCTCTCGCTGGAGCCGAGCTTCGGCGCGGCGGCGGGGTGCCTGCGGCGACGTTTCGTCGTGCTCGCGGCCCTCGCGGCGCGAGGTGACCTCCCTGCCCCTGCCCCTTCCCCTTCGCCCCCCGAAAGGTGAGCGCCATGAAGTTGTTGCTCGCGCCGGCCGCTGCCGCCGGTGTTCTCGGTTCGTTCTTGTTGCCACTGTCGCGACCGCCCGCTGCCGCCGCGCCGCAGGACCCCGTCGTGCAGGATCCGGCCGCGCAGGATCCGGCCGCGCAGGATCCGGCCGCGCAGGATCCGGCCGCGCAGGATCCGGCCGTGCAGGATCCGGCCCAGGGGATGCGCGAGGCGATGGAACGCGTCAAGAAGTTCACCCAGCCCGGCAAGCACCACGAGCTGCTGCGTCGTTTCGTCGGTGAGTGGAACACCGAGAGTCGGTTGATGATGTCGGGCCAGGCCACGCCCGCGGAGAAGGGCACCGCCACCTTCTCGTGGCTCATGGACGGGCGCTGGCTGCAGTCAGAGGCGACCGGGTCCATGATGGGCATGGCGTTCCGGGGCTTCTCGTTACTCGGCTACGACAACTTCAAGCAGAGCTACGTGCTGACCACGGTGCAGTCGATGGACACCGCGATGAACCACGCCGAGGGCGATCTAGATCCCGGCGGGGAGGCGCTCCTGCTCTACGGGACGCTGGACGAGTACACGACCGGCGAGCACGACAAGATGGTCAAGTACGTTTGGCGGTTTCGCTCGGCGGACGAGATGGTCCTCGAGGTGCACGACCTGCCAATCGGCGAGCGCCACACGCAGGTCATCGAAGTCGTCTACCGGCGCAAGTGACGGCCGGCGCCTTGACCGCCTGCCGTTCTTTGCCACCATTCCCCTAGCCGGCCGTCGCTCGGCGACGTGATCTGTGCGGGCGCATGGATCGACGCTTCGGCGCTGATCTACGCTCTCCGTGCCGATGCGGTTCGTCGCCTTTTTCGCCCTCGCCGCCCTGCTGACGGCGCACGCGTGGCTGTATCTGCCGTTCGTGGTGGACGACGCGCTGATCTCGATGCGCTATGCCGAGCGTCTCGTCGCCGGTCACGGGCTCACGTGGACCGACGGCGAGCGGGTGGAAGGCTACTCGAACCTCCTGTGGGTGCTGCTCCTCGCCGGCTGGCGCGCCCTGGGCGGCGACCTGGTGCTCGGTGGTCGCGTGCTGGGGCTCCTCTGCTCCCTCCTGGCGCTGGCCGCGGTGGTGACGTGGCCGGTCCGGCCTAGCGCCGAGCGTCCGGTCGCGCACTGGCTGCCCGGAGCGTTCGTGGCGGCGTCCGGACCGATTGCGGTTTGGAGCGTGGGCGGGCTCGAGCAGTCGCTGCTGATCGCGCTCCTCGTTTGGGCCCTGTGGTTGCTCGCGCGGCCGGCGCGCGGTCCGCGGGACGAGTGGGCGGCGGGCGCGCTGCTCGGGCTCTTGTGTTGGACGCGGCCCGATGGGCCGTCCTTTGCGGTGGCGTCGGCGGCGGCCGTGGGCTGGGCCGCGTGGCGCCAGGGCGGTCGCGGCCGGGTGCGCGACTCGGTGCTCCGGGTGCTGCTGCCGCCGGCTCTGCTGGTGGCGACGCAGTTAGCGTTTCGCCGGCTCTACTACCACGACTGGTTGCCCAACACCGCCTACGTCAAGATCGGTCTCACGCTTGAGCGCGTGGAGGTGGGGCTCGTCTACGTCGGCTACGGCTTGGTGTTCATGTTGCCGCTGCTGCTGTTGGCAGGGGCCGCGGCATGGGCCTGCTGGCGCCGCAACGAGCGCCGCGACGTCACGGCGCTGGTGTTGGCTTCGCTCTTCACGTGGTGCGCCTATGTGGTGGCCGTCGGCGGCGATGTGCTCCCCGCGTGGCGGCAGCTCGTGCCTGTCGCACCACTGGGTGCGCTGCTCGTCGCGAACGGGCGGGCCTGCTGGGAGGCGCCGCGTTCTCGCGAGGCGTGGCTCGCGACGCAGCTGGTGGCGTTGCTGGCCTTCTTGCCGCTGCAGCTGCTCGACCCACAGAACCGCGGCGCCGCCAAACAGGATCGCGAGTGGGACGCCAAGAGGATCGCCGCGCCGCTCGTGCGCGCGTTCGCAGCGGACCCGCCGCTGATCGCGGTCGACGCCGCCGGCAGCTTGCCGTTTTGGACCGGCTTCCCCAGCCTCGACATGCTGGGGCTCGCCGATCGCTTCATCGCCCGGCATCGCCCGAAGGACTTTGGCAAGGGGATTCGTGGGCACGAGCTCGGGAACGGCCGCTACGTGCTTGGCCGGCAGCCAGACATCGTTTCCTTTGGCGCGCCACCCGGCAGTTTGGTCGGCGTGTTTCGCGGCGGGATCGAGCTGCAGAGCCAGCCCGAGTTTCTACGCGACTACGTGCCCGTCCTGCTGCGCGCTCGCGTCGATCCGCCGCTGATCGCGCCGCTGTGGTTTCGCTTCGATAGCCCGCGCGTCGGCGTCGCCTCGATCGAAGGCGGTGGCGCGCTGCCGGCGTATCTCCTGCAGGACGAGTTCCACCGCGTCGGCGCCGGCATGCCGGTGGCGCTCACCGAGTGGAGCGACGCCGATCAGGCGCTGGTGCTGCGGATGGCGCCGGGGAGCACCGTGTTACGACGCGGGCTGTCACTGCGTCCGGGCGCCTGGGAGGCCGAGCCCTCGCTTGCTGGGGCGCCGGTCGCGAGCGGCTTGGTCGTCGAGGTGGCCGAGGCCTCGGGCGCGCCGCTCTCCGGTGGGCCGCCGCCGCTGCGGTTCTCGGTGCCCGGGGGCGGTGGCATCACGCTGCGGCTCTCCGTGCGGGGCGACACCGACGTGGTTTTGAGCGAGGTCGTGCTCACCCAGCGCGGCCAATGACCTGCGCGGCACGGCGCCGCGTCAGGAGTCGAGGCCGAGGTGGTCCAGCTTGGGCGCGATGACCACGCGGCAGTACGCCTGCGACGGGTTCTGCCGGTAGTAGTCCTGGTGGTAGCCCTCGGCGGACCAGAACGTGCTGGCCGCGGTGATCTCGGTCACGATCGGGTCGGTGAAGCGGTCCTGCGCCGCTAGCTTCGACGCTTCCGCGGCTTCGCGCTGCGCGTCAGAGTGGTAGAAGATGGCTGACCGATACTGCGTGCCCACGTCGTTGCCCTGGCGGTTCAGCGTCGTGGGATCGTGCAGCTGCCAAAACCACTCGAGGAGGCGGGCGTACGACAGCACGCTGGGATCGAAGTGCACTTGCGTGACTTCCGCGTGGCCCGTCGTGCCGCCGCAGATGTCCTCGTAGGTGGGGTTCTCGATCTCGCCGCCCATGTAGCCGGACACCACGCGGGTGACGCCCTCGATCTGCAGCAGCACGGCTTCGACGCACCAGAAGCACCCTGCACCCAGGGTTGCAAGCTCGGTGTTTGCGGTGGAATCGCTCACGTTCACTTTGAGCGGGATCGTAACTGGGGGCTTGATGGGCGCCACCCCGGGTCAGCCCTGGGTTGGGGGTGTGGCGGTTTGCTGTGACCACCCACTAGACTCCGCCGGCATGTCCCCGTCCGACCTGCGCGCGCAGACCGACGTCGCTCTGCGCGATCAGCTGCTCGCCGAGCCCTCCGTGCAGCGCTCCATCAAGAGGTTCGAGCGCGACACCAAGCAGCTCGAGACCCGCCGCCAGCTGCTGGCGACGTCGGTGCGTCTCACCAAGGAGCTGACGCCCGAGGTCTGGAGCGTCGTGCACCGCTGTGCCGAGCAGCTGCAGGTTGAGACCGAGGTCGAGCTGTTCGTGCAGCCCAGTCCGCACCTCAACGCGGGCTGCTATCGGCCGGAAGACGGCCGCGTGTTCGTGATGTTCACGTCGGAGCTTCTGGAAGCGTTCGACGAGCCGGAGCTAGCGTTCGTCGTCGGTCACGAGCTGGGCCACTTCATCTTCGGGCACCACGACTTGCCGGTTGGCTGGCTGCTGCGCGGCCCCGAGCCGGTCGGGGCGCGGACGGCGCTGCGCGTGTTTGCGTGGTCGCGGTGGGCCGAGGTGTCGGCGGACCGCGCTGGCCTGTGGTGTGCCCGGGACCTCGACGCCGTGGCCCGAGCGTTGTTCAAGCTCGCCTCCGGTCTGCGGCAGGGCGCCGCGCACGTGGTGATGGATGCGCTGCTCGGGCAGGTTGACGCCCTGGCCTCGTTCGGTGGCGGGGCGGCTGATGACCAGCCGCGTGCCGATTGGTTCTCGACGCACCCGTTTAGCCCGCTGCGCCTCAAGACCGCCAAGCTGTTCGCCAGCTCGGAGATGATCCAGCCCGGGGGCACGTCACAGGCGGACCTGGAGGCGGCCGTCACCGACGTCATGCAGCTGATGGAGCCCGGCTATCTGCAGGATGACAGCGACGCCTCCATCGCGATGCGGCGCCTGCTCCTGGCTGGGTCGGTGATCATTGCCAACGTGACGGGGCCGATGTCGGACGCCGAGCGGGACGCGATCGAGGAGTTCTTGGGCGAGGGCAAGGTGACGTCACGGCTCAGTGTCGACGCGCTGCGCGGTGACTTGCCTGCGCGCGTGGCCAAGGTGGTCGAGCTCGTCGTCCCGAGCCGGCGCGCGCAGGTCATGCGCGACATGTGCGTCGTCGCGAAGGCCGACGGGCATGTGTCGGAGGATGAGCGCGACTTCCTCGGCCAGTTGGCTCGTGATCTGGGGCTCGGCAGCGACTTCATCTGTGCCTGCCTCGACGGTCCCGAAGATCTCGACTGAGCGTGCCTTGCGGCGCGCTGTGGAGAGCTGTGTGGATAGATTGGTGAAATCTGCGCGCCCTACGGCGCTGCGGGTTTGGCCGTCGGCCGTTCGTTGCGATCGGCGGGCGGCCTATCCTGGCCGTGCAGATGGCGGGACTGACTGGGCGGGGCGCGTTCTACGCTGACCTTCACATCCACTCGAAGTACTCGCGCGCGACGAGCAAGCACTGCGACCTCGAGCACCTGTTCTACTGGGCCCGGCGGAAGGGGATCGCGGTCGTCGCGACGGGCGACTTCACGCACCCGGCATGGCGCCTCGAGCTCGCGGAGAAGCTGGTACCGGCGGAGCCGGGTCTGTTTCGCCTGCGGCCGGACTTGGAGCGGGCGATGCTCGACCGGCTGCCGCTGGCCTGCCAGGGCGACACGCGCTTCATGCTGTCGGTGGAGATCTCGACGATCTACAAGCGCGGCGACAAGACCCGCAAAGTCCACCACCTGATCTACGCGCCTGACTTCGAGCGGGCCGACCGGGTCATCGCCGCGCTGACCAAGATCGGCAACCTCAAGTCCGACGGGCGGCCGATCCTCGGGCTCGATTCGCGCCACCTGCTCGAGATCACGCTCGAAGCGGGCGACGGTTGCTACCTGGTGCCGGCGCACGTGTGGACGCCGTGGTTCTCCGCGCTCGGTTCCAAGTCCGGCTTCGACGCCATCGACGACTGCTACGGCGATCTGGCGTCGCACATCTTTGCCATCGAGACCGGGTTGTCGTCCGACCCGGCGATGAACTGGTTGGTGTCATCGCTGGATCGCTTTCGCCTCGTGTCCAACTCCGATGCGCACTCACCGGAGAAGCTCGGCCGCGAGGCGTGTGCGTTTGACGGCGAGCTCGACTACTTCGCGATCCGGCACGCGCTGCAAACGGGCGAGGGCTATCGCGGGACGGTCGAGTTTTTCCCCGAGGAGGGCAAGTATCATCTCGATGGCCACCGCGCGTGCGGCGTGCGACTCGAGCCGGCGGAAACGCGCGAGAACGGTGGGCGTTGCCCGGTGTGCACCAAGCCGCTGACCGTGGGCGTGATGCACCGCGTGTGCGAGCTCGCCGACCGCGATGAACCGGTGCCGCCACCGACGGCGGGCGCGGTCGCGAGCTTGGTGCCGCTGCCAGAAATCCTCGGTGAGCTGTGTGGGACGGGACCCAAGAGCAAGGCGGTGGCGCGCACCTATGACCACCTCCTTGGGCAACTCGGCTCCGAGCTGTCCCTGCTCACCGAGGTGCCGCTCGATGACGTGCGTCGCGCCTCGTCGTCGTTGTTTGCCGAGGCGCTCGACCGCCTGCGTAGCCGGCGCGTCGTGCGCCATTCTGGCTATGACGGGGAGTACGGGGTGATTCGGCTGTTCGAGCCCGAGGAGCTGGCGCAGCGCACCGTGGGCAAGGCGCTGTTCGCCGTGCCGCCCGGTGAGCGGCCGGTGGTGGGCCGCGCGCCCACCCGGCGGCGGCTGCCCAAGCCGGACGTCGTGGCGCCACCGCCGGCGGCGGCGACGACGGCGCCCGGTCTCGATGACGCGCAGCGCGCCGCGGCCGAGGCCCCGCCCGGCCCGACGTTGGTGACCGCCGGTCCGGGCTCGGGCAAGACGCGGACGTTGGTGCAGCGGATCGCCTACTCCGTGCAGCAGCAAGGCGTCGCCCCGGCGCAGTGGTTGGCGATTACGTTCACGCGACGCGCGGCCGACGAGATGCGTGAGCGACTGGCCGGCATGCTCGACGGCGGCGCCGAAGCGGTCACGGTGACGACGTTCCACGCGCTGGGTCTCACTATCCTGCGCGAGCAGCGCGAGCTCGCGGGGCTGCAACGCGGTGTTCGCGTCGCGGCCGAGCCGGAGCGGCTGGAGCTACTGCGCGAAGACTTGGGGCTCGGCGCGCGTGCCGCGCGCCGGGCGGTTGCGGCGGTTTCGCTGGCGAAGCGCACCGGCGTCGTCGCGGATGTGCAGGACACGCTGGAGCGCTACACGGCCGCTCTCGAAGCGCGCAACGCCATCGACTTCGACGACCTGGTGGTCCGTGCCGTCGCGTTGCTCGAGCGGGAGACCGAGGTGCGCGACTTGTACCACCAGCGTTGGCCGCACGTGGCCCTGGATGAGCTACAAGACATCGACGAGCAGCAGGCGCGTCTAGTGCAGCTGCTCGCGCCGCCCGAAGCGGACCTGTTTGCAATCGGCGATCCCGACCAGGCGATCTATGGCTTTCGCGGCGCCGACGTCCGGTTCTTCACCGAGTTCGCGGCGCGTTATCCCGCCGCGCGTCAAGTGCGGTTGGCGCGCAACTACCGCTCGACGGCGCCGATCGTGCGGGTGGCCGCGCAGCTGCTCGGCCGGCGCGCGGAGGACGCCATCGTCGCTCCCGCCGGCGCCGCGGCGCCGCCGCCGTTGGTCGAGCTCCGGGAGGCCGCGACCGAACGCGCCGAGGCCGAGGCCGTCGTGCACGCGATCGAGAGTCTCGTCGGCGGCCCCGGCTTCTTCTCCATCGACTCGGGCCGCTCGACGGGCGACGCCCTGGAGAGCGTGTCGTTTGCGGATTTCGCGGTGCTCTATCGCACCGACGCGCAGGCCGCGGCGCTGGTCGAGGCCCTCGAGCGGTCGGGCTTTCCGTATCAGAAGCGCTCGCACGCCGCCCTTGCGGACCACCCGGGCGTGCCCGAGCTGGTCGAGGCGGCGGCGACGGCGGGCGCCGAGGCGACGGTGGCCGAGCGGCTCACCGCGGTAGCGGTGCGTCTTGAGGCCGGCGGCACCCCGGCCCGCGCGCTGCGCGAAGCGGCCGAGCTCCTGACGCCGCTCGCCACACAAGCGGGCGCGGACTTCGAGCAGTTTCGTTCGCTGCTCGCGCTCGGCGCGGAGGTCGACTGCTGGGACCCACGCGCCCACCACGTGTCGCTGTTGACCCTGCATGCCAGCAAGGGGCTGGAGTTTCCCGTCGTGTTTATCGTCGGCTGCGAAGACGGCTTGCTGCCGCTGCGCTTTGGCGGCGAGGTCGCCGGCGACGAACTCGACGAAGAGCGGCGCTTGTTCTACGTCGGGGCGACGCGGGCGCAGCGTCGCTTGTATCTGTCATGGGCGCGCCAGCGCCGCGTGCGGGGTCGGCTCGACGACCGGCAACCGTCGCCGTTCTTGGCCGATGTCGATCCGGGACTGTTGCGGTCGCGCGGTGGCGCGACCGAGGCCCCGCGCGGCCCGCGTCCGCAGCAGCTGCCGCTCTTTGCGGACGAACCCTAGGGGGTTCCCGCCGCGGCGTTCGGCCTGGATTCCGCGGAGTGCCGCGCTAGCGTGCGTGGCCCAGCCTTGCAGCGCGGCTCCACAGCCTGTCCCTAAATGCACTAGGAGTTCGAGTGGGATTCATCCAAGAGTTCAAAGAGTTCGCGATCAAAGGCAACATGGTCGACATGGCCGTCGGCATCATCATCGGCGGCGCCTTCGGCACGGTGGTGAAGTCGATCGTCGACGACCTGATGATGCCGCCGATCGGCTACCTGACCGGCGGCGTCGACTTCAGCGACAAGGTGCTGAAGCTGGAGCCGCCCGGTGGCGGCGACGCGGTCACCATCAATTGGGGCAACTTCGTCAACAACCTGATCTCCTTCCTCATCGTGGCCTTCGCCGTGTTCCTGTTGGTCAAGGCGATCAACCGGCTCAAGCGTGAGGAAGAGGAGGCCCCGCCGGCGCCGGCCGAGCCGAGCGACGAGGTCAAGCTGCTGACCGAGATTCGCGACTCGTTGCGCAAGGCCTAGAGGCCGCGCCACGCTTCCCCCGCCGCCGGCTCCCCCGTAGAACCGGCGGCGATGACCGCGTCTGACGCACCCCAGCACGCCGAGCCCCGGCGTTGCGGCTGGCTCGATTACGCCGGCCTGCTCGTGCTGCAGATCCTGTTGCTGCAGGGGTTCACCCAGCACGTTGACGTGCACGCGGCTGACGAGGTCATGTACCAGCAGCAGGGCCTCGCGCTCATCGAGGGCCGGCCGGAGACCAAGACCCTCGGCTTTGGCCCGGTCTACTCCGCGGCCTACGGCGTCGTGCAGCTGGCGCCGCTCGGGGGCGTCGCCGTGCAGGATGCGATGGCGGTCGTGCTGACCATCGGCGGGACGCTGGCGGTCGCCTGGGCGCTCGTGGCGTTCGTGCCGCGCAGTGCGGCGCTCTTCGCCGCGATCTGGTGGGGCTCGCAACCGGGCGTGCTCGAGTTCCCGTTCCGCGTCTACCTGTTCAACGGTTGCCTCGTCCTGTTAACGCTCGGGTGCCTGGGCCGCCGCCGGCCGGTGTTGGGCCTGAGCTTTCTCGCGCTCGCCGCGTTCAACCGGCTGGAGTTGCTCCCGTGGCTCGGCAGTGCGGCGCTCGGGATGGCCGCCGTCGGGCACGTGCGCGGTCGGCCCAGGCTTCGCGCGGTCGGGCTTGGCTTCATCGTCGCTTCGGTCGGTGTCTTGCTGCTGTCGTCGGCTTCGCCGCACGCCAAGGAGCATTCGTGGCTCGCGTTTCGCGATCACTACGTCGGCAACCAGCTCGCGCCAGAGGGTGCGCTACCCATGATCGGCGCGCCCGTCGAGCAGCAGGAAGGGATGATCGAAGCGGCGTTTCCAGGGGCGCACTCAGTGTTCGCGGCGCTCGCCGCCAATCCTGGCGCGTTCGTCGATCACGTGCTGCACAACGCCGCGTTCCTCCCCGAGATGGTGCTCGCCAACCTGCGCTTCCCCTTCTACTACCTCGCGCCGGTGGCCTACACCCTGTTGGCAAGCGCCCTGCTGCTCATGCTCCTCGGCGCCTGGCCGGCATGGCGCTCGGCGCCGCCGCGCCCTCCGGCATCGGCGCGGATCGCGCTCTGGACCAGCTGGCTGATCATCCCTGGTCTACTGGTTGTGTTTCCGCGGTCGGGTTTCATGCTGCCGGTCTCGATCGCCGTGCTGGTCCTCGGCGCTCGGCTCGTCCACCGCGGCGCCAGCGCCTTGGGCCGCGGTCCCTTGGCGCACCTGCCGGTGAGCGAGCTCCTCCTCGCGACCTCCATCGGGATCGCAGTCGCGGCAGGCGGCCCGTTCTCGCGTGTCCCGGCGGTACCGGTCCAGGGGCGCGAAATCCTGGCAATGATGCAGCGCAACGAGATCGGCCCCGACGATCGCGTCGCGGCGATCAAAGCGCCTGGGCTGTTGGCGTTGGCGCAGGTCGACGCCGTCGGCGTCGAAATCGACCGCTTTGCCATGGATCCCAAGGTCGAGGCAGACTTCGCGTTCTTCTCCAGCTGGGAGCACCAGGCGCCATTTGCCCCGGCGCTGCTGCAGCGGCTGACCACCGGGGACGCCTGGCGGGTGGTCGACGTGGCCTATGGCGCGCTGCTGTTTCGCCGCGAGGAGCGCCGATGAGCGCCACGCAACGGAGCGCGCTGGCGGCCGTGGTCGTGCTGTTGGGCGCCGTGGTGGCGTGGCGGCGCGCGGCCCGTGACCCGGTGGCGGCGCTGGCCGAAGGCGCCATCGAAGCCCGTCGCGGTGCAGCTCTGGTGCTGGCGCAGCGCGGTGCGGCGAAGGCCGCCGGGTCCGTCGATGCTCTCATCGCGGCGCTGGCGGACGAGGATCTCCGCGATGCTGCGGTCTACGCGCTGGGCGAGATCGGTGCCGCGGCGCGCCCGGCGCTCCCCGCGTTGCTGCGCCAACTCGAGGGCGCGAACGACGTCGTGCGAATGCGACTGGCCTGGGCGCTGATGCGGATCGACCCCCATGGTGCGGGCGTCCGCGCCGCGGTGCAGGAGCTGGCCGGGAGCGAGAACGTGCTGGTGCGCGCCTGCGCGCGCGGCGCGCTGGGCCGGCCGTAGTGCGCTCGTGGGGCGGGACAAAGTTCGCCACATTTGTCGCCGGCCCTACGCGCGGCTCGCGGCGTTGCCGCTCCTCGCCGTATCCACCGATATGCCTGCGTCGCGGCGCCTTGCGACCGACACGCATGACTCGCCGAGAAATGCACCGAACTTGTGTCCCGACCCACTAGTCCTGATTGCCTCCCGGGGGCCTATCCGCCGAGCTCGGTGATGCCGCGCCGGGCCAGCTCGTCGGCGCGCTCGTTGCCTTCGTGGCCGGCGTGCCCCTTCACCCAGATCCACTCGACTTCGTGCGGCGTGCGTGCCTCGTCGAGCTCACGCCACAACTCGGCGTTCTTCACCGGCTTCTTCTGCGACGTGCGCCAACCGTTCGTCTTCCAGCGCTCGATCCAGGACGTGATCCCTTGACGCAGGTATTGGCTGTCGGTGTGCAGCCGCACGCGGCACGGGCGAGTGAGGGCCCGCAGGGCCTCGATGGCGGCCTGGATCTCCATGCGGTTGTTGGTCGTCTGGCGCTCGCCGCCGCACAGCTCTTTCTCCCGGTCGCCGAACCGTAGCAGCACGCCCCAGCCGCCAGGGCCGGGGTTGCCGCTGCACGCGCCGTCGGTGAACGCCTCGATGAGGTCCGCTGAGTCCGCCGTTGCCATTGGGTGTGAGGCTACCCGGTCGGCCCGGTCGCGCCCGCCTGCAGATCGAGCTCGTAGTAGGTGTCGCAGCCGCGGCCGGCGCTGCCGTCACCGCGCGGGCATGCACGGCGGAACCCGCACCGCTCGTAGAGTCCGTGCGCGGCGGTCATGGCATCGTGCGTCTCCAGGTAGCACGTTCGATAGCCGAGGTCGCGGGCGGCGGCGAGGCACGTGTGCAGCAACCGGCGGCCGAGCCCACCACCGCGAGCGTCGCGCGCGAGGTACATCTGTCGCAGTTCGCACACCGCCGCATCGCTCGCTCCGTCGGTCGCTCGCGGTACGAACCCCGCGCCGCCCACCACCCGATCGGCGCGACGCGCTACGAAGTACGCCGCTCGCGGCGCGGCAAACTCGCTGGAAGGGGCGCGCACCGCTGCGGTGAAGCAAGCGCCGAAGCCGAACTCACTCGAGGCGTCGGCGATGATCTGCAGCAGCGCCGCGTCGTCGGCGGCGCGGACCAGTCCGATCTGCACGTCGCCGACGCGCCGAAGTCGGCCCAGCGCTTTGGCGTAGAGCGCGACGCCGCGCGCGGCGGCTTGGCGTTCGGCTGGGTCCAGGTGCTCGAGTGCCGCGGCGACTTGGCGATCGACGCGGTCGTGGAGGCATTGCAGCTGTTGCCGCCCCGTTGGGGTCAACGACAGGCAGCGGCGCCGGCGATCGAGCGCCGGGGCGGTCTCGACCAGGCCGTCCCGGATGAGCGTCGCCGCCGTGCGGCTGGCGTTGGACTTGTCGATGCGGAGCGCGGCCGCGAGCTCGCCGACGGTGCGGTTTGGGTGCGCGCCGAGCTCGATCAGCGCGTGGCAAGTCGTGATCGGGAGGCCAGGCGCCGCGTCCTCGCCCCGACCGCCGCCGAGTAGCCCAAGGTCCCGGACCATGCTGCGGGAAGCGTGCCGCAGACGGCCCACCAGGTCGCCGGTCTCGTTGCGCATCGCATCAACATAGTTGCGATCCGCAACCAAAGGCAAGTGCGCGGCCAAGCGTGGCCACCCGGGGGAATCCGGACGGAAACCGGGGCCCCCGGCGTCTTGGGAAGTCGGCATGTCCATTTCGCCTGACGCCGTCGTTCTGGAGCGCGCGCTAGCCGGCGACGCCGCGGCCCTGACCGCGCTGTGGGAGGCTCATCGCGAATGGACCGCGGCGATCCTCATGGCCCACCTGCCGGGTCGTGTCGAGCTCGACGACGCTCTGCAGGAAGTGGCGGTCACCCTGGTCCGCGAGCTGCCGGGGCTCCGCGATCCCCAGGCGTTTCGGCCGTGGCTGCGCGCGATTGCGGTCAACGCGGCGCGGTCGCACGGCCGCCGGGAGCGCCGTGAGCGGCCGGACGCTTTGGCGGCGGAGCCCTGCGATCCGGCCTCCGCGGTGGGGCGGGCGTCGCTGGCCGACGAGGTCGACGCGGTGCTGGCGATGGTGGCCACGCTGCCGGTGGACCTGCGCGAGCCGCTCCTGTTGCGCGCGGTCGATGGCTTGAGTCAACGCGAGATCGCCGTAGCGCTCGGCCTGCCGGAGACGACGGTCGAGACGCGGTTGGCGCGGGCACGGCGGGCGTTGCGGCAGCGCATGGCGCAGCAGACCGCGCCGGATCACGGTTCGAATCGGAGAGTGCAGCCATGCAGATGAACCCGGCAAACCCAACCGATCCCGCGGACGCCGGTGGCTCCGCAAGTCCGCTTGAGCTTGCCATGAGCCGAGTGGTCGACCGCGCCGACGGCCTCGAGGACTGGCGCGCACTCGACCGGCAGGCGGCCGGGGACCCGGCGCTGTGGCACGAGCTGGTGGCGATGCTGCGGCAGGACGCGACGCTGCGCGTCGCGGTGCGGCCGACGGTGCAGCGGGCGGCCGGCCACGTGGAGCTCGGCGCCCCGCGGGGTCGATGGCTCTCGTCGCGATCGACGCGCTGGGCCGCGTTGGCGTCGGGTTGGCTGGCGGCCGCCGTGGCCTGCATGGGCTGGGGTGCGGCGGTCTGGCGATCCGCGCCCGGGGTGACGTCCGCGCCGGCGCCGCACACCGCGGTCGCCGCCGTCGAGCCCGGAGCCCCGCAGGTGCTGCGCGAGCTCGATCGCGTGGTGCTGCGGGCAGAGCCGACCGCAGATGGCGTGGGCTACGACCTCGTCTATCTGCGCCGCGTGCTAGAGCGCGCGCGAGTGCCCGAGCTGTTTGGCGTGGCGGAAGACGAGCACGGTGCATTGGTGCCGACTCCGGTGCAGCCCGCCAGCTTGGTCCGACCCACCGAATTCTGACGCGCAGCGCATGCGCATGGAGCAAGGCAGAGACCGTATGCAAGCACATCGACTTTCCGGCGTTCCGATCGCCTTCGGCGCCTTCTTGATGGTGGCCTCAGGCCTGACTGCCCAGGGTCATGACCCGGCGCCGCAACACCTGGAGTTCTCGTACGTGGACGACGAACACGTGTCGATCGTCGTCGACCGCGCCGGCGACAAGGTGGAAGTGTTGATCGACGGCGAGCCGGCGCCCAAAGATCGCTTCCGGCGTGACGGCGAGAGCATCGCGCTGTTCGACTCGTACGGTCGCCAGGTTGCGACCGTGTCGCTGCACGGCGCGGGCGGTTCGCTGTTCACCTTCCCACGGGCCAAGCCGCGGCTGCGGCTCGGCGTCTCGCTGATGCCGGTGCCCGAGGCGCTCGCGGCGCACCTGGACGTCGACGCCGCCGAGACGCTGTATCTGTCGGAGGTGACGTCGGGCCAAGCCGCGGAGCGCGCGGGTCTGCGCCAGCACGACATCATCACGCATATCGACGGCGCGGCGCCGGTGACCCGGGAGCGGCTGTCCGAGGTCCTCGCCGACAAGGAGCCCGGCGATCAGCTGACCGTCCGGGTGCTGCGCCGCGGCGGGGCCGAAGAGATCGATGTAGAGCTTGAGGCAGAAGAAGCCGGCGTCGCCGCGTGGCCCAACTGGGCGACCAACAACACGGTGCAGCCGTTCGAGTTTCGGTTCCCGTACACGACCGATTACGCCGCCCCCAATAGCGCGTTCAAAGCGGCACAGAACTTCGACGCCTCGCGGCTCTTCAACTCGTACCAAGACGCCGCGACGGCCTACAAGCTGTCACCCTTTTTGGCGCTCGACCCCTACCACGTGGATCGGGCTTTTGGCGGCGCGAACGGACAGGAGCCAGCCGAAGGGAACCTCGAGCGGCTCGAGCAGCGGCTGCGGGCGCTCGAGGAGCTGCTGGAGAAGCTCGACTCCCGCCTGCAGGACAAGGGCTGACGGGCGGCCTTCGGGGCGCCCGGGCGCGGGATTTCAGGCCCGTGGATTTCAGGCCCGGGGATCTCACGTCCGGGGCCTCGATTGGGCGAAAGTGCTTCCGACGGCAATGCGCGGCGGTGTCCGCCGCGTCGCAGAGGAGGAGGCATGAGACACTGCAAGCTCGCGCTCGAGGTCGGCGTTGCGACGTTGGTGACCACGGGCGCGCTCGGCGCCCAGATCGTGAACGGAGACTTCGAGGAAGGCCCGCCGGGTATGCCGGGCTGGCTCGAGGTGGGGGCGGTGCGCGCTGGGCCGCCGAGCAACAGTGCGCAGCTCGGGCCAAGCACTGGCGTGCCGCTCGTCGCCGGCTCGCACAGCGGCAGCTCGATCTGGCAGTTGTTTGCCCACGGTCACCCGACGGCGGAATGCCACATCGAGTTTAGCTACCGGGTGCAGGGCGGCTCCGCTTGGGTCGAGATCAACGGGCCCGCGGGTGCGCAGGGCGCGTTCCTCCCGAGCACGGCGACGTTCGACCGGATGCACGTGGAGTATCCCGCGTGCGGTGACCTGGAGATCAGCTTTAACCTGCTCCAGCCGGGGCCGACCGTCACGGCTCTCCTGCAGGTCGACGACGTCGTGGCGACGCCCATCGGCGATCCGGTTGAGGGGATGCTGCTGCCGCTCAACGATCCATGGCTACCCGGCACGCCCGGCTCGCCGGTTGAGCAAGGCATCCTGGAGATGAACCAGCTGCGCAGCTCGTTCGCGGATCGGTTCAGCATGCCGGATGGCTTTGTCACTGCCGAGGGCGATGGGCAGCACGGCTTCATGCTGTTCTCGAAGCCCTGGGTCACGTGGCAGCAAGTCGATCGCGGCTTGCGCGGCACGCCGCGGCCGAGCATCCGGTCAATCGCGTTCCGACGCGACGCCGACGAGCCAGACGGGACGTTCCCGAGCCGCATCATCGACGTCGAGGTCATCCTCGCCCATAGCGACGTCAAGCGTCTCGTCTTGGATCACAGCCAGAACTACGTGGGCTCGCCGACGGTCGTCTGCGCCACCAAGACGGTGCAGCTGCCCGATTGGGGCACCCAGCCACCGCCACCGGGGCCAGCGCCCTGGGACGTGCGGTTCGCGTTCGATGTGCCGTGGAGTTACGACGGGGTCGACGACTTGCTGTGGCAGGTCAACGTCTTGGACAACCCCAGCGCGCCGTTCGGCAGCTTCGTGAACTACCCGCTCGACTTCCAGTCCGGCGTCGGCTCCTACGCACCGAGCGAGGGTGTCGGCATGGAGACCGGCACGGGCTGCGGAACGCCAGGCCAGATGAGCGGGCCGTTCACGCTCACGGGCAGCCTGTTCAACCACCTGACCAAGCTCCGCATCGAGCTGGGCGTGACGGGGGCGCCGGCCGGTGGCCCGGTGTTCGCCCACCTCGGGCTGAGCAACCCCAGCATCTTCCTGCCATTGCTGTGCACCGGCGTGTTCGCCGACCCGGCGATCGCGGTTCCCCTAGGGGTTGCCGATTCGATGGGCACGATCAACAGCATCACGTTCGACGAGCTGCCTTACGTGGTCGGTCTCGTCGGGGATGACGTCTACATGCAGGGCTTCGGTGTCGACGTGGCGCAGCCGCTCTTGCCGATGTCGTTGTCCAACGGCCTCCAGCTCACGGTGCCCGCGGACCCGACGTTCCCCGATCTCGGTCGCGTCTATAGCTTCCGCGATGCCGCGGGCGGTGCGATTTCGCAGTCGGGCCCCTGGAGCGGCGGCATCGTGGCTCTCTTTCAGTAAGCGCCCTGGCCACCGGTCGGTCCGGCCGGTTGGCTCCTTGCGTCGGTTGCGCGGTTGGCCGCTAACGTTTTCGGTCGAAGCGCAGTCCCAGGATGCTACCGCCGCTCGATTCCCCACTAACGTGGGGCCAACGGGCGGGCTTTGGGTCGGCGCGATCCATGAGTCCGCCGCCCTGTACGAGCGGGGGTTCTATACTCCTTGAGTGTCGGGAGAGTCGCTCCCGATCGGCCTGGACAACCCCTGTATGATTGCCGAGCTACGAGCACGCGAGCGCGAGGGGCGTCCCCTACGGGTCGCCCTAGTGGGTGCGGGGTCCATGGGCCTCGGCATCGCCTATCAGATCGGGCGCACTCCGGGGATGGAGCTTGCGGTCGTGGCGGATGTTGACCGCGCCGCCGCCGAAGCCGCCGCCCGGCTCGTGCCTGGCGCGTCCCTGGTAGAGATCGCCGCCGCGCAGCGCAGCACCCCGGGGCAGGTGGCCGTCGGCACCGACATCTTGCCTGCGCTCGAGGGTAATCCGCTCAACGTGGACGTGTTCGTCGAGTCGACCAACACGATTGAGTTCGCGGCGCGGGCGTGTGTCGCGGCCCTACAGAGCCGGATCCACGTGGTCTTGATGAACGCGGAGATCGATCTCCTGCTGGGGCCGTGGCTGCACCGACTCGCGCAAGACAACGGCGTTGGTGTGACGAGCGATGCGGGTGACCAGCACGGCGTGCTGATGCGCATGATCGAGGAGATCGAGCTCTGGGGCTTCCGCATCGTGATGGGAGGCAACATCAAGGGCTTCCTCAATCGCCGCGCGACGATCGCGTCCATCGCCGAGGAGGCGAGGATCCGAGCCCTCAACCCGGTGCAGTGTGTCGCCTACACCGACGGCACCAAGCTCAACATCGAGATGGCTCTGCTCGCCAATGCCACGGGCATGCTGCCCTATTGCCGAGGGATGGAGGGGCCGTCGGCCAAAGACGTCCGTGACGTCTTCGGCAAGTTCGACTTCACGCGGTACGACCGCCGCGGGGTCGTCGACTACATCGTGGGGGCGGAGCCTGGTGGTGGCGTGTTCGTCGTGGGCCACTGTGACGAGACGTTCCAGCAGGCCTATCTGAAGTACTACAAGCTAGGGGACGGGCCGTTTTACCTTTTCTATCGGCCGTATCACCTGTGCCACCTCGAGACGCCGAGCGCGATTGCAGAGCTTTGCCTGCGTCATAAGCCTGTGCTCGCGCCGCACCACGGCAAAGCGACCGAGGTGATTGGCTTCGCGAAACGAGACTTGCCCAAGGGCACGAAGATCTCGCACGGCATTGGCTGTGACGAGCTCTATGGTTTGATCGAGCGGCGTGAAGTGATTCTGCGTGAGGACGCAGTGCCGGTGTCGTTGCTCGACTCCGAGGCGCGCCAACCGTTTGTCCTGACCCGTGACTTGGCCCGAGATCAGATCGTGACGTTTGCCGACCTCGAGCTTCCCGAGTCGTTGCTGACTCGGCTCTATCGCGAGCAGGAAGCAATGCTGCTGCAGGCTGGTTCGGGAGTGACGCAGTCGTGACTGCCGACGCGGCGCCTCTGACGCCGTCGGTGCTGCGCCAGGCGCAGCATCCGCGTCACGTCCTCGTCGTCGGCGCCGGACCCACTGGCTTGTTTGCCGCCAAGACGCTTATCGACGCGGGCGTCGGTGTGACGATTTTGGAGGCGGCCGATCGGGTCGGCGGCCTCGCAGCGGCGCATGTTGGCGGCGCCAACACGTTCGAGTTTGGCGTGCATCACCTGCACGCCATGGACCCGTTCGTGTTTGGAGAGGTGCAACAGCTCGTCGGCGATCGGCTCCACCCGGTGGAGAAGTCGGCGCTGATTCGCTACGGCAATGGGTTCGCGCGCTACCCGCTGAAGTTCTGGAACATCGTCGGGGCGATGGGCCCTCTGCAGCTCGTGCGGTGTGTTGGCGGGCTCGGCTTGCAGCAGGTGCGCAACCGCCTCGTCTCGCGCGAGCCGGCTGATGGTGAGGAGGCGCTGCGACAGCTCTATGGCGCGCCCCTGTATCGCACCTTCTTTGAGGACTTCACGACTCGTTATTGGGGGCTGCCGCCACGCGAGCTCTCGGCGGAGTTCATCAAGAAGAAGATGCCGCGGCTGTCGGCCTTCGATGGCCTCCGCAAAGCGTTGGCCAAAGTCGGTGTGAAGGACCGTCGCCACCTCGGGGTGGAGAGCGCCACGGCGCGGGAGACCCTCTGGTACACGCCGACCGGCGCGAACGAGATCTACGGGGCGCTCCAAGCCTATGTCGTGGCTCAGGGTGCGAAGCTGCATCTTGAGGCGCCTCTGTTGGAGCTTCGCTCTCAACACGGCGTGGTCCAGCAGGCCGTCGCCGGCAATGGACACGTGGTCAACGACATCGATGCCGTGATCTCGACGATCCCGCTGCCGTGCCTCGTGCGGTCGCTGCGGCCCACCGCGCCGTCACAGGTCGACCGGGCCGCGGCGGCGCTCACCTACAAGCCGCTCGGTGTGTTTGGCCTGCTCGTCAACAAACCGCGCGTGCTCGATGCGCTCTACGTGTACTTCCGCGACCGCATCTATCACCGCATCAGCGAGCCGACGGCCTCGGGGATGGAGGTGACGCCGGCCGGCCACACGATCCTTGTCGTGGAGCTGACCGAGCAAGTCGCTCCCGATGACGAGAAGCGGCAGCGAGAGGTCTTCGAGGAACTGCGGGGCGACCTGCTGCGGGATGGCCTGATCCACGACCCCGGCGAGATCGTCGAGCACCACTTCTTCTGGCATCGCTACGCCTATCCGATCTATCGGCAGGGCTTTGATGAGCACCTCGCCGTCGTGCGCGAGCACTTGGCGGGGCTGACGAACTTGACGACCACCGGGCGCCAGGGTGGTTTCGTGTATCCCAACATGCACCAGGCGATGCGGCTGGGTCACGACGCGGCGCTGCAGCTGCTGCCGACTCCGCTCGCGTCCTAGTGTAGTGCGTCAGAAATCTGTGCCATTCTCCGCGGCCGAGAACGACCGTCGCAGCGTTGCTGCGTCCTCGACGTATCCACCAATATGCCTGCGGCGCAGCGCCTTGCGACGATCGCCCTCATCGCTCGGATAATGGCGCATCTGTCTGACGTACTACACTAGATCACGTCGACTCGGCGCGCTGCGCGACGGCAAGTGTGGGCCTGCGACTCTTCAAAGTCACGAGTCCTCAGCGATGCAGTAGAGGTGCTCGCGGCCGCGGACGTAGAGCGCGTCGCCGACGATCGCCAGTGTGGCGTCGATCCCGTCCTCCAGGGTGTTGGTGGCCAGCTCCTCGAACTCGGCGCCGAGCCGGATCACCTTGGTCGTGCCCTCGCGGGAGCTCAGGTAGACCCGACCCCCGGCCCCGACGGGTGATGAGTAGACGGAGCGCATGCCGCCGAGCTTCTGGCCTTGGAAGTGGACCTTGCCGGTCTTGGCATCCAAGCAGGTGAGCACGCCGTTGTTCGTGCGCAGGAAGTACAGGTAGTCGTCGTAGAGCAGCGCGGACGGCACGTACGAGGTGTCGCGTCGGTGCTTCCATTTGACCTTCGGGCTGTCCTTCAGGTCGCCGGCGGCGCCGTTGAGCTCGATGGCCTGGAGCATGTTGCCGCGAAAGCCGCTCATGAGGTAGGCGAGTCCATCCGCGTGCACGGGCGTTGGCACGACGTTGAGGGTCATGCCGCCGAGTGTCCAGATCACCTCGCCGCTCTCTAGGTCGTAGCCGCGCGAGGCGTTGCTGCCGCTCATGATGATCTGCGGCTTGCCGTCGACCGGGATCACCACCGGCGTGGCCCAGCTGGTGGGTTCGTCGCGAGGCTGGCGCCAGAGCTCCTCACCGCTGTGCTTGTCGAGCACCGCGATGAATGAGTCCCCTTCGTGGTCCCAGTTGATCACTAGGCGGTTGCCGTAGAGGGCGGGGGAGCTCCCCTCGCCGAACTGGTTGCGCGTGCGCATCTCGCCAAACTGCTTGGACCAGATCACTGCGCCGTCCATGTCGAGGCAGAACAGCCCGCGGGAGCCGAAGTGCGCGTAGAGCCGCTCGCCGTCCGTCACCGGGGAGGCTGACGCCTGACTCGCGGTCGAGTGGCCAGATTCGTGCGGTACCGATTCGGTCACTGTGCTGCGCCAAGCCAGCGAGCCGTCGGCGCGATCGAACGCCATGACGACGAACTCGTGGATGTGGCTCGGCGGCGGGGCGCGTCGGCCGCGGCCGCGCCCGCGTGGTGGGCCGCGCCGACCACGGCCTCGCTCCCGTTCGGGCGGGCCGCCGGCGCGGTCGGGAGGGCTGCCGGCGTCATCGGCCACCGGCGGCGGTGCGTTGGGATCCACCCGGTCGGTCTTGATGGCCGTGGTGACGTAGATCCGGTCCTTCCACACGATCGGCGAGGAGCTGCCCAGGCCGGGGACCGCCACCTTCCAGCGGACGTTCTTCTCCTCGCTCCACTCGACCGGGGGTTGGCTGGCCGCGGCCACGCCGTTGCCCGTCGGGCCGCGCCATGCGCTCCAGTCGCCGGTGTTGGACGCCGCGTTCGTCCGCGGGTTGCCGGTCGTCGCCGGGCGCGCGGCATCGACGGTCTTTGCGTCGGCCCGCTCGATCGTGCCAAACATGTGCCCGCCGTGGTCGCCCCCCGACCACAGCCCGGCGTATTGATCGCCGTAGACCGCAACGCGAGCCGTGTATCGACCCATGGTCGGGATCTGCGCGTCGGTCACCTGGATCACGGGCGTGTCGCCGGCCCAGTAGACCTCGACGCCCACCGGCACGGTGGCGGATTTGCCGCCGTATTCGATGGTCGCGTCGATGCGCCACTTCTCGTCGCGGATCTTCTCGGCCTTGGAGATCGTGTAGCTCTCCGCCGCCGGCGGCCCATCGGAGTCGTCCAAGGTGAACTGACCGGTCATCTTGCAGCCGGTCATCTTCGCGGCGAAGGCTGCTTCGAGGGCGGCCAGTTCTTGCGGCGTATGATCTTGGGGCGCGGCGAGCGCCGCGCTCGCCGAGAGAAGGAGCACGATCGGCACAGTGTGGTTCACAGTGTGGTTCACGGGGTGGTTCACGGGATTCACCAAGCGGAGGGCGGGGTCAGCGGCGGCATCATAGACGGGGCACCGGCGGTCCGGAATCCGCCCTCGCCGTGCCGCCATCCACTCAAGGAGTGGTTTCTTGCAGGGTGTTGCGGCCGTCTGTGCCTTTTCGGAGCACGAAGCGATCGAACAGCTCGCCGGTGGCGGTGTAGGCTGCATAGCGGAGTTCGGCGCCGTCGATCGACAGCACCTGGTAGAGCTGTTTGCCGTTCGCCGTCCGCTGCCAGAGTGGGCGCTCACCGACGCTGTACATCTTCGGGCCGCTCACCGACACGACGTACACCGTGCCGCGGCCGCTCTGCACCCGCGCGCCTGTGGTCAGATTGGCGGGGACCCGTTCGCCGTGGTGCATCAGCCCGCTGCGCCCGTAGCTGTGGTCGTGGCCCTGCAGCACCAGGTCGACCCCGTGCCGATCGAACACCGGCTGGAGCACGCCGCGGAGCTTGGCGTTGTCGCGGCCCTTGGCCGTCGAGTAAAGCGGGTGGTGGAGCGTGACGATCGTCCAGCGGCAGGGATTGTCCTGCAGCACACTGTCGAGCCAGGCCGCCTGCGGATCGACGTCGCGGTTTGAATCCAGCGACACGAAGCGCACGCCCTGGTGATCAAGCCAGAACACGGAGCTCTGCAGGTCATCGGGCCCGTTGCGGGGAAACTCGAACGTGGGCTCCCAGTGCTTCGACAGGCCATGACGGTTGTACTCGTGGTTGCCGGGCGTGGCGAGCTGGGGCATCGTGCGGAAGATCCAGCCCCCGCTGTAGAACCACTCGCCCCACTCGTCGTCGGCGTTGGCGTGGTTCACCAGGTCGCCGGCGTGGAGCGCGAACGCCGCCCGCGGCGCGTCTTTGAACGCCTCGCGCACCACGCGCGACCAGTGTGACTTGATGTCGTTTTGGGCGTCGCCGAAGTAGAGAAACGAGAACGGCGCGGCTTCATCGCTGGCGGTGGTGAAGTGGCTCCACTCGCTCCAGTCGTCGCCGTCGCCCACGCGATAGGCGTACTTGGTGCGCGGCTCGAGGTCCCTGAGCACAGCGGTGTGGTAGAGCGCGCCGTTGGGTGCCTCCCCGAGGGGCGTCGTCGTCGCCGCCGCGATCCGCGTGGCCTTCTTGGCAAACGTCGGGCCGTCGGTCGCCACCGCGAACTCGGCGACGGGATCGCCGGCGCTGGGGTCCGTCCGCCACGTGACGGTTTGCGTGGTCGCCGGGTCGGCCGACCAGGTGAGGACGATACGGTCGGGGAGCGGGCGGGCGGCCCAGGTCCCGGGTGGCGCACTCGGGGTATCGATGGAGGCGCAGCTGGCGGTCGAGACTGCGAACGCGAGCAGGGCAAGGCAACGCATGGCGCGGATCGTAGCGGCGACCTTCGCGCGCAGCTGCCGTCAGTTGCCCGCGGTATCGCCGATCGCGATGAGGTGGTTGCGAGTGCGGAAGTAGAGCGTGCCCTGGGCGATCGCCGGCGTCGCGAGGCACGTCTCGCCGAGCTCGTTGATCGCGAGCACGTTGTATTCGGTGCCGGCCGCGACCACGAAGACGTCACCCGGCTCTGCCGTGAAGTAGAGCTTGCCCGCCGCGGCGACGCCGGACGCGGTGAAACCGAGTCCAGCGTCGAGGCGCTTCTTGTAGTGCCTCTCGCCAGTGCGCGCGTCGAAGCAGGACAGCACGCCCATGTCGCGGCAGCAGTAGAGCTCGTCGCCGTAGACGATGGGCGTCTGCATGTAGTTGCCCCCGCTGCGGATGCTCCAGGCCACGTGCTCGTTGTCGTCGGCCTTCAGTGGGAGCTCGCCGGTCGCGTCGATCGACACCGCCATCACCGGCGACGCCCGGCCGTGTGCGCTGGTGAAGAAGGCTAGGCCGTGCGCGACGACCGGAGTCGGGACTGGGATGTCGCCGCCGAACTCGCGCTCCATTTGCCAAAGCGCCGTGCCCTTGTCGAGATCGTAGGCGCCGGCGTGACGCCAGCCGTTGACGATGAGCTGTCGGCGCGCCGGCGTGATGTGCACGGTCGGCGAGCTCCAGGTTGGCACCTCGTCCCGCTCGGTGCGCCAGATCTCTTCGCCCGTGGCCACGTCGAGGGCGGCGACGAAGCTGTTCTCCTGGACGTCGCACTGGATGTAGACGCGGCCGTCGTGGATGACCGGCGAGCTGCCGAAGCCCCACTCGGCGTCGCGCGACACGAACCAGCCGGCATCGAGTGAGCCCAGGTCCTTGTGCCAAAGCTGCTCGCCCTCGACGTCGTAGCAGTAGAGGCCCTCCGTGCCGAAGAAGGCGACCACGTGCTTGCCGTCGGTGGCCGGCGTCGACGCGGCGTAGCTGCCCTTGGGGTGTCGTTTGAACTTGGGCTGGCCTTGCCAGGCAGTGCGTGTCCACAAGACCGCGCCGTTGCTGCGGTCGAGGCAGAGCACCGCGAACTCCTGGGCGCCGTCGCCTTCCACCGGTGCCACGCTGCCATAGAGGCCGACGATCAGCTCGGCATCCGCGTCACTGATCGCGGTGGTGAGAAAGATGCGGTCGCCCCAGATGACGGGCGACGAGTGCGCCAGGCCCGGGATGGCCGTTTTCCACACGATGTTCTCACCGGATTCGACGTCCCACTCCGCGACCGTCGGTGCGTCGCCCGACGCCACGCCGCCAGCGCTGGGGCCGCGGTACGAGGGCCAATGCGTCGGCGTGGAGGCGTCTTGCGGTAGAGCCGCTGCAGATCCGGCGACGAGAGCGACGGCCAGCGAGATGAGCGGGAAGCGCATGTCGGTGATTGTAGGCGCCATTCAGTCGCCGTCGCGCAGCGCCTCGAGTACGGCCCCGCGCACCGCGACCGCGCTCGACAGCCACACCCAGAGCGCGCCGCTCACCGCCACGCCAACGACGAGCAGCAGCACCGGCCATGGGGCCACGTCGGCGCGCTGCGTCGTGCCCGGGATCAATGCCAGGGTCGCCGCGAGAACTCCGGCGCCGAGCCCGAGGCCGAGGAGGAGCGCGTGCTCGCTGAACAGCAGGCGGCGCACGGCGGGTTTGGCAAAACCCACCGCCGTGGCCAGCGCCAGCTCGCCGCGGCGCTCGAGGGTGTTGCGGAGTACGACCATGCCCAGGCCGGCGCTGCCCAGGAGGAGGCCGAGTCCGCCAAGCAGCTGGAAGATCACCAGATAGGTGTTCTGCACCGCGTTGAACGCCCGGAGGCGCGCCGTCGTCGAGGTGAGCTCGAGGCCGAGATCTTCCATCGACCGGGTGAGGCTGGCAGTGACCGCGGCCGCATCGGTGTCGCCGGCGTCGATCAAGAACTCGGCGAAACCAGCGGCAGATGGAAAGCGCGCGATCAAGTGCCGCTCCGCCACGACCAGTGTGCCCTGCAGGATCGAGTTGGCGAGCGTGCCGACGATGCGCACCTCGAACGCGCGGCCGGCATCGTCGCGGTAGGTCAGGCCCTCGCCGACCGCCTTGTGCATCGCCCAAGCGACGCTGGCCTGGTCGCCGATCGCCGGCACGACGTCGGGGCCGTAGTCGGCGTCGAGGAGCAGCCAGGGATTGGCCGTCGCGGCATCCGCGGGTGGCGCACTGGCCGCAAACGTGAACGAGTCGCGCGCGGCCAGCGCCGCCGGTTGCACCCCGAGCAGGCGCGGTTGCTGCGGCAAGCTCAGGTTGAGGCAGCTGGCGTCGTCACCGTCGCGCACGCGCAGCGGCACGATCTCGACACCCGCCAGCTCGTCCTCGTCGAACCCATAGGCTTCCCGGCCCGCGGCGGTCGTCAAGTCACGGACGACCGGCAGCGTCGTGCGGCCAAAGTGGGTGAAGCCACCGGTCCCCGACGCGCGCGCCGTGGCTCGCTGCGGCGGCTCGAGCCGGTGTGCCTGCACCGAGACGACCAAGAACGTGCCGCTGGCGAGCAGCGCGATCGTCGCCAGGCTGCGGCCCGGCCGGCGACCGGCGTTGCGCACGCCCAGGCCCACGAGCGTCGTGGCGGCGGAGCGGTGCGTCAGCCGATGCAGCAGCCAGCGGCAGCCGAGGATCATGCCGATGAGCAGCAGGAACCCGGCGCCGAAGAAGGCGGGGGCGGCCCCAGGCGTGCTGGCGCCGACCATCACCATGATGGACACGGCCAGCACCGGTGCGGCGACGGCGCCGACCACGGTGGCCCGCGACGGCGGCGCGAGCGGCGCCGGTGTCACGCCAGCGCGACTGCCCAGCAGCTCGACCGGGGCGCGACTGAAGCTGCGGCGCAGGCCCCAGGC
This sequence comes from Planctomycetota bacterium, assembly GCA_039029375.1. Classification (GTDB taxonomy): domain Bacteria; phylum Planctomycetota; class UBA1135; order UBA1135; family UBA2386; genus JBCCGH01. Next base: position 72,783 of record JBCCGH010000004.1, on the reverse strand, counting down.
GATCGCCAAGAGTGCGGCCACGACGGCGGCGATGGCGCCGCCGACGACCGAGCCGGTGCTGGCGTGAAACGCCAGCGCCGTGGCGCCTACCGCATCGCGCCAGAGGGTCGCCAGGCCGAACAGCACCGCGCGCGTGTATAGGAGCCCGAGTCCCGCGCCGAGCGCGCTGCCGAGCACCGCCAAGGCCAATGCCTCGGTCAGAAACGCCCGGCGGACCTGCGACGGGCGCCAGCCGACGGCGCGCAGTGTACCGATCTCGCGGTGCCGTTGTTCGACTCCGAACGCGAACAGCAGCGCGGTGAGGATCAGCGCCGCGGTGATGAGGAAGAAGCTGAGGCCGAGGAAGAGGCCGCCGAAATCGGTCGTAGCGTTGCCCGCGGCTAGGGCGGGCCCGCGCACGTTGCGAAAGAACAAGCCGAGCCCGGCCGGATCCAGCTCACGCGGCAGTCGCGCCCGCAGCGTGTCCGCGAGCTCGGCCGGCCCGCGGATTGCAGTGAGGTTGCCAAAGCGGTTGGCCCACAGATCCCGCCCGGTGGCGAGGGTCACGAAGGCCTTGGGCGTGCCGCGGTGGTCCTCCCAGTACTTCTCGTCTTGCGGGCGCAGTCGGTCGAGTTGGATCGGAATCCCCGGGTCCCAGTCGCGGCAATGGTCGGCGTCGGCCAGGCCGGGGAAGGCGGGCATCAGCGTCGGATCGGCAGCGGCGTCGCGCAGTGGCACGATCGCGCGGACGGTGAGCGACGACGTGCGCTCGGCGAGCCGTCGGCTGGCGTCCAGGGCAAAGTAGTCGGCTTCGATCGTGTCGCCGACGTCCACGCCCAGGTCCCGCGCGGTCCAGTCGTTGAGCACGACGCTAGTCGCGCCGTCGGCGTCGGCGACGAGCTCGAGCAGCGGGCTGGTTGCGTCCGCACCAGGGGCGCGAGAAGGACTCAGGGGGCCGATCGCCGTGACCATCGAGTACGGCGTCGACACGGTGTCCGTTCGCAGGGCGTTGACGAAGTACGTGAGAACGCCGGTGAGCGTGGGCTCGATCTCCGCCACGGTTGTCGCGATCGCGTCGTCGAGAAACACGCGACGGCTGCGCAGCTCGAAGATTGCCGCGTCCGGCGATGGCGTGAGCAGTTCCAACTCGGCATCGGCGAGCGTCCAGCTTTGCCGCAGCGCCGTGTCGAGCACGGGCGCGAGGTCGTCGTCGTGGTCGCGCGTTCCGGCCAGCAGGAGGTTCGCGCGGTCGTCGAGGAACAGCTGCTCCTGCAGCCAGCCCAGCGACACGAACAGGTTGAACGGTGGCACCTGGCCGGCGCGCAGTGCGAAGCCGCCTAGCGCGTCGTCCGTCAGGACGCCGGCGACCTTGACCCGCAGTGCCAGCGAGACGTCGTCGACCGTCGCCATCGCGGTGTCGCGCGGCAGCGTGCTCGGTTGCTCGACTCGCACCAGGATGGTGTCGCCCGTGGTCACCTCAAGCTGTGCCGCGAGGCGCGCGTTGAGCAGCGCCCCACGCCGTGGCGGCGCCGCCGGCGCCACGCCCTCGGCGGCGCCGGCTGGGCTCAACGCGAAGAAGCGGTCGTCGACGCCGAGGACCTCGACGATGCCGGCCCGCGCGTCACGACCCGGCACGCTCGCGACGCCGGGCAGCTGCAGTACTGGCGCGAGGCCGATTTGCTCTACTTGGCGCGCCAGCCGGTCGGCGAGGTCGGCGCGAAAGAACCGGTCCCCGCCGGCCAGCGCCGCGTCCACCGCGCCGATGCGGGCGAGCGCCCTGGCCCGCAAGCTCTGGCGCACCGAATCGCCGACGGCTAGCGCGCCGACGAGGACCGCCGCCGCGACCGCCACGCCGAGGACCACTCCGACGTTGGTGCGCCAATAGTGCGCGGCGCCGCGCCGGACCAGTCGCCACCAGCTCATGCTCATGCGCGCGCCGCAGCCTCGGCCAGGGCGCCGGCGCGGAGCTCCAAGCACCGCTGCATACGCGCCGCGAGCCGTTCGGAGTGAGTGACCACGACCAGGGCCACGCGGTCCTTCGCGTTGAGCTCGACCAAAAGGTCGGCCAGGTGTTCGGCGTTGGCGCCATCCAGGGAGCCGGTGGGCTCGTCAGCGAGCAGGGCGCGCGGTTCGTTGATCAACGCGCGCACCACGGCGACGCGCTGGCATTCGCCGCCAGAGAGCTGCCCCGGTCGGTGATCGGCGCGGTCGCCGAGGCCGACGTCAGCCAGCAGCGTTCGCGCGCGTTCCTGCGCCCGCTGGCGCTGGGCCCGGTCCGTCGCCACCAGGGTCGGCAGCAGCACGTTCTCCAGCGCGGTGCATTGGGGGAGCAGGTGATGCGCCTGAAAGACGAAGCCGAGTTCGCGGTTGCGCAGTGCCGCCGTGGCGTCGGCGTCGAGCGTGGTCAGGTCGGTGCCGGCGAAGTGCACGGTGCCGGCGCTGGGCTCGAGGAGCGCGCCGATGATGTGCAGCAACGTGCTCTTCCCGCAGCCCGATGGGCCGACGATCGCCACCGACTCGCCGGCGGCGATGTCGAGGTCGATGTCGTGCAGCACCGGTGGCGCCCCGTCGGCGTAGCGCTTGGTGACCCCTCGTAGCTCGATCAGGGTGTCGGTCATCGAAATCGGCTCTCTAGTGGGGTGTCTCCGAAGTTCGTGGCATAAGTCGGCGAGGAATCTGTGTCGTTCGCAAGGCGCTGTCGCCGCAGGGCTTGTTGGTGGACAAGTCGAGGAGACGCAACGCCGCGAGCGGCGCAGAGGGCCGGCGACATATGTGACGAACTTCCGACACGCAACACTAGCGCGGCGTCACGTTCTGTGCCGGTGCGCCAGCCGGCGCGCCCAGCTTCGGCTTGGCCGCGGGGGCCGGCTTGTACAGCGTCACCAGCGTGCCGCCGAGTGCCGCGAGCACGATGCCGAGCATGAACTGCCAGCGCAGCGCGCCCCAGCCACCCGCCGGCGGATGCAAAGCGAGCGACACCGCGGCATTCACGATCGGCGCCCCGGCGAACACGATCGACATCACTGCGGCCGGGTGCCCCTTGGCGCCAAACGCCAGCAGCACGCCGAAAGCGCCGACCGCCCCGGCGCCGCCGGCGATCAACGACCAGGTCAGGCCCTTCATTGGCATCGCCCAAGACGCGCCGGCGGCGAGCAGCATGCCGGCGGGGGCGAGCACCGCGATGAGGAAGTAGGCGATCCCCACCCAGAAGAACGCCTTGTAGCGGCCGTGTTGTGGATCGCCCATCGCCATCTGACCCGTGTGGAGCAGGACGCCGTACAGCCCCCAGCACACCACGGTCAACAGGGCGTAGATCATCCAGAGCTGCGGCGAGGGGGCGGCGTCGGGCATGGTTCGTGGCTGATTCGGGACTGAGTCGACTGAACGCGGGCGGCCATGCTACAGACCGCGGCGAACTCTTCTGCCATGCGCTCGGCGCTGAATCGCGCATGGACGGCGCGATGACCGTGGTCGGCCAAGTCTTGGGCGCGCGGCGGGTCGAGGAACAGCTGCTCCAGGGCGTCGGCGAGCGCTTCGCCCTTGGGATCGTCGGCGGCGCACAGGAGCCCGCCCCTGGTCGCCTCGATGAGTTCGGGGAAGGCGCCGTGCTGCGGCTGCACGACCGGGACGCCGGCCGCGAGTGCTTCGAGGACGAACAGCCCGAAGGCCTCGCCGCAGGTGCTCGGCACCGAGAGAGCACGACACGAACTCAGGAACGCGAGCTTCTCGGCGCGGGTGATGTTGGGCGAGAACTGCGCGTCGTCCAGGCAGCTGGCGTCCTGGAGCGTGCGGCGCATGCGATCGACGTAGGTCTGGTCCTCGCGCAGCATGACACCGGCGACGTGGAGGCGCAGTCCCTCGACACTGCCGCGGCGCTTGAGCTGCGCAAAGGCCTGGACCAGACGCCCTAGACCCTTGTCTTCGCACATCCGCGCCAGAAACCCGATCGTCGGCGGCGTGCGTTCGGCAAGCGGTCGCGGCGTCTTGGGAAAGTCGCGTGGGTCGATGCCGTTGTGCACTACCTGGATGCGCTCGGCCGGCAGCTGCAGCTTCTGCCGCATGTGCTCCGCGTAGTAGTGGCTCACCGCGATCATCGCGTCGAGGTCGGCCGTGCGCTCGATGAGAGTGCGCCAGGCCTGGCCGGCAAACGGTTCGGGCAGGCCGTCGAGAAACGGCGCCTCGCCCTGCAGAGTGGCGACGATGGCAGTGCCGGGCAGCTCTTGGCGGAGCCGCCGGGCGATGCCGCTGAGCATCACGTTGGAGAGCACGATCACGTCGGGTCGCGGGTTTGTCGCCGCTGCCCACGTGACGAGCTTCTCGACTTCGAGAGACTGTTGTCCTTCCTCGCCGCGCAGCATCGACAGTGTCATCTCGCCCAGATCGCGCGCCTCGGTCATGCTGCCTCGGCGCGCCGCCCAACGCAGCACGCCGGGGTGATCGAGGCGGTCGGTGAGCCACCGCGGCATCCAGCGCGCGAGGCCGGGCGACTTCTGCTGCAGGTACATGTTGATGCCGCCCATGTGGACGGGCAACTCGCCTTCCGGCTCCTCGAGCACCAGCGGCAGGTAGAGCGGCGCGACGGTGACGTCGTGGCCGAGGCCGGTGAGCGCTCGGCGCAGCGCATCGTCGCGCAGGCACGAGCCGCAGAAGAAGTGCCCGGTGCCAGGGGTCAACAGCAGGATGCGCATGGCGGTTGTTGGTTTCGCAGCCGATGTGTGGCGTCAGCCGCCTTGTTGCCCATCAGCAGGGCCGCGAAACGCATAGAGGCGCCCGTCGCCGCAGCCGACCACGAACCGGCCGCCGGCGACCGCCGGCGTCGAGTGCACCGATTGGCCCAGCTCGTAGTTCCACACCTCGCTGCCGTCCTCGAGTCGCAGGAGGTAGATCCGACCATCGCCCGACCCACACAGCACCTTGTCGCCGCAGATCACCGGCGAGCCGTCGATCTTGCGCCGGGTCTTGAAGGTCCAGAGCGGCGCGCCGTCGGCGAGGCCGACGCAGTGGAGCACACGGTCCCGCCCGCCGAACACGGCGCGGTCGGTGCCGATGGCCGGCGAGGACACGAAGCCCTTACGCGACTCGGCGTAGCGCCAGAGCACGTCGGCGGCCGATAAATCGGCGGCGACGAACTCGTTGCCGTAGTGGCCGAAGTAGGCCCGGTCGCCGCGCAGCGCCACCGAGCCGGCCACCTGACCGTCCGCGCCGAGGGGGACCTTGGCCGCGGCTTCGCCCGTTTGGCTCGAGACGACGTGCAGCACCGTGTCGCAGCCGCCGAACACGATGCGGTCGTCGAGGACCGCCGGGGTGCCGTTCAGAAAGTTGTCGGTCTCGTAGGTCCACACGACTTCGCCGTTCGTCGGGTCGAGGCAGTAGAGGAAGCAGTCGTAGCTCCCGAACACCAGCCTCGGGTCGCCGTCCGGCGTCGTGAACCAGTTGGCACTGCCGACGATCTTGTCCTGGGTCTCGAGCTTCCACACCAGCTCGCCGGTGGCGGCGTCGAGCGCGTAGAAGAAGAAGTCGGCCGAGCCCACGTAAACGCGGTCGCCGAGCACCAACGGTGGAGCGTCCACGATGTCGTCAGTGGCGAAGGACCAGCGCTTTTCGCCGGTCGCCAAATCGACCGCGTAGATCGCTCCGTCGCTCGAACCCACAAAGACCGCGCCGTTGGCGATCACCGGCGACGATAGAATCGGCCCACCGGTCTCGAACGACCACGCCAGCTCGGGCGCATCAGGGAGGGCTCCCTCGGCGACGCCGTGCAGCGCCGGGTTGCCGCGATAGCTCGGCCACTCGGCCACTCCCGGGGTCTCTTGGGCGGCCACGGCAGCCCCCACCGCCAGCACGCTCGCCGCCAGAACGCTCACCGCACGGAATCTGGGTCGCAAGGGTCGGCCGAGGGCAGGGCATGGTTGGAGACGGGTCACGGTGTCCTCTTGAACTCGTACTTGGCCAGCAAGGTCCGGCGCAAGGCGCGCACTTCTGGGGGGGCGGCCGGGCCGTGGCGCAGCTCCCTACGCAGCGTTGGCGCGACCTGCTCGAACTTTGTGACTTTGCCATGCTTTCGCCCGTCGGGGCCAAAGCGACGCGCAAACAGCGCCCGAACTTCGGCATCGGTCACCGGCCGGTCGGCGCGCACCAGCGCGTCCACGCGCAGGTCGCGCAGGGCCTCGGTAGCGAACTTCCGTCGCAGCGCGCCGTTCGGGTCATCGGCGGCGGAGCGGCCGGACGCGGCGAGCCGCTGGGCCGCGGCCGACCGGGCCAGCACCGGCGCGGTGCGGGCCAGGCCCCGGGCGGCACACTCCCGTGTCAGCGCCAGGTCGAACGCCAGGTCCTCGAGATAGCGGTCGCCCACCCGCGCCGCCAGGTAGCGCAGGTAGGTCCCCGCCTCAATCGCCCCGCCCCGCAGAGCCGCGCGCGGCGCGGTCGGCGCCGCGGCCAAGCCCGGGTAGAAGAATGCGCCTGTGGCGTCGAGTCGCGTCGGGGGGACGCCGTCCTGTGGCCCGCCCAGCACTAGGCCCCCGAGGAGGCACGCGGCCCAGGCGCGCTCACGCCCCACCGCACGCCTCTTCGAGCAGGCCGCGCAGCGCCGCTTGGTCCACGGTTCGCGGGTTGAACTGCGCGGTCCACTGCTGCGCCGCTTCGGTCGCCAGCGCGTCGAGAGCGCCCGGCTCCACCCCGTGCGTCGGCAGCGCCCGCGGCACGGCGGCGACGTCGAGCAGCTCCTCGAGTCGCCGCGCCAGCGCTTCCGCCGACGGGTCGAGTCCCGCGGCTCGGCTCAGGTTGGCGTAGCGCGCCGCCGCCGCGGGGTCTTTGGCGTTGAAGCGGACCACGTGCGGCAGCATCAGACCGACCGCGAGGCCGTGTACCAAGCCGCACCGCGCCGTGAGTGGGTTGGCGAGCGAGTGCGCGGCGCCCAGCATGCTGTTCTCGATCGCGGTACCGGCGAATGCCGCCGCCAGCAGCATCCTGCCGCGTGCCTCGAGATCGTCCGGCGCCTCGAGCACGCGCGGCAGGTGGCTCTGCGCCAGCTGAAAGGCCTGGCCCGAGTAGGCCTGCGATAGCGGCGTGCCGGCGCGGGTCACCGCCGTCTCGACGGCGTGGCCGATGGCGTCGAGGCCCGCATGCGCCGTGACCGCGCGCGGCTGACTGAGAGTGAGCTCGGGGTCGAGCACGGCCACGCGCGGCGCGGCCTGCGGGTCGCCGCACGCCATCTTCTGCAACGTGTCGGCCTGCTCGATGAGCGTGAACGACTGCATCTCGCTGCCGGTGCCGGCCGTCGTTGGCACCGCGACCAAGGGCAGCAGCGTGCCGCGCGCCTTGCCCACTCCCCAGTAGTCCTCCATGCGTCCGCCGCCGGCGTGCAAGAACGCGCAGGCCTTGGCGACGTCGATGCTGCTGCCGCCGCCCAGGCCGACGAGGACATCGGCGGCGAACCCGTCCAAGGCGGCCAGGCAGGCGCCGACGTCGGTCGTCGTCGGATTCTCGCGCACCTCGGCAAACGTGCGCACCGCGAGGCCAGCGCCGGCGAGCGAGGCTTCGGCGCGTGCCGCGTGGCCGGCGCGGACCAATCCCGGATCCGTCACCAAGAACGCGTGCCGCGCGCCCGGGGCCGCGGCCGCGGTGAGTTCGCCAAGACGCGTGATCGAGCCAGCGCCAAAGACCAAGCGCGTGCGGGGCACGTGATCGAAGGCGCGCATCGTCAGCGTGCTACCAGGCCGTCGCGCGTTGGATCGCGCGACGCGCATGCAAGAACTCAAACAGGTTGCCCTCGTGCGGCTGATCCCACTCCGCGTGCGACGTCGGCATCGGCCCGAGGTTGAGGCGATCGACGAGCTTCGAGCGTACCAGCGCGTCGATGAGCCCGGTGTCCTTGGTGATCGCCGTGACCACCAGGCTCGGCCCCATCTTCGCGATCATCTCGCTCTGCGGCACTTCGACGACGCTCACGAACGGAAACAGAAACTCCGTGCGCGCCAGCGGGTGCTCCACGGAATCGCAGCGCACCACCGTCGGCCGCAGGTAGTCGGCACCGTCGAGCGAGCACGCCCGCGGCGCCTTGCGATGCTTGGCGGTGACGTCCTCGGCGCCGCCGTTCCTGAGCCCGTCTTCGATGGTGCCGTCGATGAACGTCGCCATCTTGGGGTTGGCGAAGGCCGAGAGCTTGGCCCCCGGATCGTCGGCCGGGCGCGGCTCGATCGACGCCAGGCGCTGCGCCAGAGCGTCGGCGATCGCGTCGGCATGCTTGGGCACGAAGATCGTGGAGGCATTGATGCAGCTGCGGCCACCATTGTCGGCGACCGAGCCCGCCAGCACGTCGAGGTGGTCTTGCCAGCCCTCGATCGCGTCGTCGCCGATCAGCACCTTGCTGCGGCCCGGGCCGTGGATCTGGACCGCGGGGTTGCTCGCGTAGGCGTTGGTCACCGAGGCGTCGCCGAAAAGGATCGACCGCCCGCAGCCATCGAGCACGGCGGCGGCACCCTCGTGGTCGGTGGGGTAGTAGCTAAACGCCTCGCGCGGGCATCCCGCCGCGATGAACGCGCGCATCACCCGCGTCGGTGTCCACGGCTCTTCGCGGCCGGGTTTTAGCACGACCGGCACTTTCATCGCGATCGCCGGCATCCACAGCGAGTTGACGCCCGGCGAGTTGCTCGGCAACACGACGCCCAGTGCATCGGTCGTCGGCCCGTAGCAGACGGCGATGCCGGAGTGCTCACCGAAGTGCACGTCGAGGATCGACGGGTCCATCCCGCGCATCAACCCGGCCAAGATGGTCGGCATCTGCTCGAACACCGATGCCACCTTGCGCATGTTGCCGCGGCACAACGCGTGCGGCAGACCGCTCGTCCGACTGAGCGTGGCGACGTAGTCGTCGGGGGACTGCACGTCGCCGCCGTCGTTCAGCGGCAGGTCCGCGCTCATGAACAGCTGGCCAGCCTCTTTGCAGATCTCCAGCATCCGGGCCATCGGGATGTCCCGCAACGGCGCCGCCTTCTCGGCAATGCGGCGCAGGTCGCGGCGGATGAGCCCGGCGTTGGCTAGGCTGACCCGCGCCAGCGGCGCGTCGCCGCCGACCGCGCGGACTTCGTTCGAGTCGAGGCTCTCATACTCCGTCCCCGCGCGCAGGACCGGGATGTGGGGGGCGTCGCTCATGGCGCTCAGTAGACCCCTTCGACGATCTTTTCAGCCTGTTCGCTGAACGGCCGGACCTCGCCGACCCCGTCCCACGGATACGCGTCACACGGCGCGCGGCGGATCGCCTCGTCGCGCTCGAGAAAGCGCGGCATGAACAGCTCTTTGGTCAGCGTGGTGAGCTCGACCCGTCCCCAGGCGTCGTAGTCGACGACGCGCTCCGTGGCCTCGGGGTCGACGACGCGCAGCACCGCGCGTGGCTGCGGCGCGTGGTAGGTGATCGAGTACTTGTCCTCCCGTAGCCCGGGCTTGTGCGCCGCCAGCCCCATGAGCGTATTGCCGTAGGTCGGCACGAACTCGGTGCGCCGCTCGAGGACCTCCTCGACCAGGAAGCGCGTGTTCTGCGGCGTCATCGTCGTACCGCCGCAAAACACCCCTTTGACGCCGGCGTCGGGGATCGACAACCGCTCGCCGAGCTCCTCGAGCAGCTTCGGCGTCGTGAACAGGGCGTCGACCTTGCGGGCCTGCAGGATCGTCACCGCCTGGTCGATGACGTGCGCCATGTAGGCCTTGGCTTGCGCGAACTCCTTGCCCTTGATCAGCTTCTTCACCCAGCGCGGGTCCAGGTCGACGAAGTAGCACGAGCAAGCGCGGTGGTTGGCCAGGTGCTCGATCGCCAGGCGCAACCGGCGCGGCCCGGTCGGCCCCACCATCAGCCAGTAGCCGTTGCGGGGAAAGGCCTCGTCGGTGAGCGTGGCGGAGAAGTCCTCGTAGTCGATCTTGTAGTCGTCCCAGCCGATCCGCTGCTTGGGCAGGCCCGTCGTGCCGCCGGTCTCGAAGATCGTGAACGGCCGGCCGGCGTAGGCCTTGGGGATCCAGCGCTCGTGCGGCTCGGTGCGGAGCAGCTCGCCGTCGAACGGCGGGAAGCGCTCGACGTCGGCAAAGCCCTTCACCTCGCCGGCCGGGTCCCAGCCGGCTTTGGCGGCCCAGTCCAGCCAGTAGGGCGTTCCGGTGTCTTTGGAAAAGTGCCAGCGGACGGTCTCGACGAAGTGCTCGTCGAGCGCCCGCGCGGCGTCCTCGATCGCGCTCGGCATGCGGCGGGGGACTATAGCGGGTGGGGGCGCGAGGTGGTTCGTGGCGGACCTGCCCGCGATTGGGGGGCGAGGCTGGAGGGAGTGCGTGGTGCCCGCCGTCGACCTCACTCCGTCGTCGTTGGCGGCGCCTTGCAACGCAACTCGCAGGCGGGAGGTGTTCCCCGGTGTGGGACGGGCGCACGCCTCGTTGTGTGGGCGTTGAGAGCCGGTTGGACCGTGACCCGCCCGAACAGCCGACCGGCTCTACGGGTAGACTGCGGCTGCCGGCGAAGCCGCGCCGGTTCCCATGGATCCCGAGGTACAGGCACGCGTCGTCGCAACGGCCCTGGAAGCGGTCAGGGCGCACCTGGATGCCCGAGGAATTCAGGTGTACGAAACGAAGAGAGGCAACACTTGGCTCGCAGTCCTGGTGAGCTCCGACGGCTCAACCAAGATGATCCCTCACGGCTCTCGCCCGACTTCGGAGATGGTCATCGAAGATGGCCGTGCTGCTGGTCCCGACGGCGGTCCTGGCACGGCACTGCGCTGCTGGCGCCCCCTGGACTACACGATCCTGCAACCCTCGCGAGCCCGGGTCGCGGTTTTTGTGGAGCGCCGTGTTACCGATGGGAACGGGAACCCCAGGGCCCTTTGGATGCCAGATTAGCTCGGGGGCGCGGGCCGGCCCTCGCGGTCACAGATTTGGCGGTGTCGCAAGCGCGCGCTCCACCGCGTCCGGGTCCATCTCCGGCAGCGGGACCGGGGCGGCGGGCGCGATCGGCGGTTTGACGAGGCCCAGGTGCAACCACTGCACGTCGCGCCAGGCGCCGAGCTTGAAGCCGACTTTGGCGTAGGTGCCGATCGACGTGAACCCCATCGCCTGGTGGAAGCCGGTGCTCGCGGGATTGGGCAGCGTGATCCCGGCGTAGGCGTGGACGAAGCCCTGGAGCCGCAGCAGGTCGAAGAGCCCGGCGTAGAGGCGACGACCCAAGCCGCGGCCGCGGTGAGCGGCATCGAGGTAGACCGACACTTCGACCGCCCAGCGGTAGGCCGCGCGTTCGCGGTGTCGGCACGCGTAGGCGTAGCCGGTGACGGCGCCCGCATCCTCAACGACGATCCAGGGCGCAAAGCGCAGCGCCTGCGCCGCCCGTTCGGCCATCTCGCGCGGAGACGGCGCCTCGGTCTCGAACGAGGTCCACGTGCCCTCGACGATGGGCCGGTAGATCGCGCTCAACGCGGCCGCGTCGCTCGGCAGCGCGAGTCTCAGGGAAGGCATGGGTCGGGCGTCTTCGCCGCTTCTGACGTCGCCGTCGGATCGGGGAGGTCGATCAGAGGACCCGATCCAGCATCGTCACGCCTTGGCCGGTGCCGCCGAGGACACCGGCGCTGGCGTCGAGCGCAAACGCCTGCACCAAGGTCGTGGCGGTATCGACGCCCGGGCCGAGCTCGGGGACGGTCGTCGGGACCACCAGCGATATCGTGCCCGACAGGAATGTCGGCGCGCGGTAGTCGCAGTCTTCGATCCACACGGGGCCCTGGCAACGGTGCACGGCAACGGCGGGACCGACCATCATTTGGCACACCGGCGGGTCGAAGCCGGCGAGGCGGATGGTCGCGCCGGGCGGCAAGTTCTGGATGTTGACGGTCGAGCCGATCGCGACGGCCGCGCCGTCGGCGAGGATGTGGAGCGCTTTGGTGATCGTCGCACCGTCGTACGTGCCTGGCTGCACGAGAATGGTGTCGCCGGGCGCCGCAGCGTCGACGGCGAGCTGTAGTGAGGGGAACTCCGCACCGGCTGCGGGATCGCCAACGACGAGCACTTGCTGCGCCGCGACGGGCAGCGAGAGGCAGAGCAAGGCGATCCCGAGGTGGAGGGACCGCGTGGGGGGCAGACGGTTCATGGGCGCTCCTCGGGCCGACTGCCCGCCAGTGTACCGCCGCGCGCCGCGCGCGTCAGTCGGCGTAGCCGTCGCCGTAGTACTTCTCGGTGATCCGCACGTGGAAGTCCTCGGCGCGCACGGGTGGATACTTCGGCGGACCGAGCCCGGGCAGGACCTCGATGACCTCGTCTTCCCACAGGTAGACGTTCATGGGAAAGCTCACGCGCGGCAGCACGCGCTGCGCCGGGTCGCGAGGCGGGCTCACTCGGTGCGTCGTCGAGGGCAACCGGTCGTTGGTGAGACGCTGCATGTAGTCGCCGGTGTTGAGGATGAGGCTGCCCGGCGGCGCATGCAGACGCACCCAGGCGAAGCTGCCGCGGTGCAGCACCTGCAGCCCTTCGATCGTTGGGGCGGGCAGCAGCGTGAACAGCGTCACGTCCTCGTGGCCGAGCAGGCGGCCGGCGCCAGCTGGCGCGTCGGTCGAGATCGGCGGGTAGTGGTTGAGGCGCAGGGCGAAGTTGGTCTGCGTCAGTCGCGTGTCACAGGCGTGCGGGTCGACGCCAAGGAAGCGCAGCACAGCCTGCATGATCGGGAGAATCAGAGCCTCGTGCGCCAAGCACAGGGGCCGGAACGCGCGTTCGAAGGCCGGGTCGGGCCAGAACGCGGCCGGGTCGTAGTCGTGGCGCTCGCCCAAGTCGAACGCGCGCCGGCACAGCACCCAGCCCTCGACTTGGTCGGGATGGATGTCGCTCGTCTCGGCGAGGGGGAACCACCCCTGGTTGATCGAGCCGTGGCGCCGCGCGCGGAAGCGCTGCTTCGTGGTCGTCGGCGTGTCGCGCAGCATGCGGAGCGTGTGCCCGGCGGCGTCGCGGTAGAGCGCGGGGTCGACGCCGTGGTCGGTCAGCACGCAAAAGCCGATCTCCTGCAACGCCGTCCCGAGCGCGTGGGCCAACGCCTCTGGCGCCTGCCGCATCGACACGGTGCGGGTCGCGAACTCCTCGTCGAAGCGTTCGCCAGGATCGTGCGCCGCGTCGCGCGCCTCGGCGAGGCGGTAGTCCTGGCGCTTCTCGACTTGCTCGTAGCGTTGGAAGTCGCGATTGTGGGCATCGAGGTCCATCTGGCGGTCGCGCGGGTCGGTCATTGGGCGGACCTTGTCCCCCGCGACGCCAGGGCGTGCAGCGCCAGTCCGATCGCGGCCCAGGCGAGCCACAGCTCGATGCTGGTCAGCCGGCCGGCCGCGAAGCGCGTCGCCAAGTCGGTGCCGAGGATGGTGCGAACGTCCGTCACGACCAGGGTGGCGATGAGAAGAGTCAGCGTAGCGGCGCTCACGATCGCCGCCGTGCGCGCCAGACCGGGCCGCGTCGTGCCGGCCATCGCCGCCCACAGCTCCGGCCGCCGCCGCGGCGCGGCGAGCAGCGCCAGCCCGTGCAGCAGGTAGACCATCATCAAGCTCAACACCGCGATGTGCAGCACGAACCCCAGCTGGCCGCTCCACAGCAAGGCCGAGGAGGTCACGAGGGTCACGAGCAGAGCGGCCCGCGGCGTGCCCGAGCCGCCGTGGACGCGGCCGAGGGACCGTGGCAGCAGCCCTTCGTCGGCGAGCGTCATCGCCAGTCGTGGTGGGACGGCGAGGGTCGCGTTGACCGAGGTCGCGGCCGCCAGCACGCCGCCGAGCGCGACGATCGCGGCGGCGCCGGCGGGCAGGTAGCTCGCCGCGGCGGTAGCCATCGGTGCATTGCTGGCGCGGATCGCCGCGCCGTCGATCGTTCCGAGCGCGACGCCCGCCATGGCGACAAAGATGATGGTGGCCGCCGCGGTGCCACCCAGAAAGACGCGCGGCAGGCGGCGCGCGCTGTCTTTGACTTCGGCACGGTGGTGCGCCAGGGCCTCGAAGCCGGCGTAGGCAAAGAACAGCGGTGGCAAGCTGGCGAAGAAGCCACCGGCGCCGTGTGCGAAGAAGGGTTGGTAGTGCCGCGCTTCGATCGCGAACACGCCGGGCACGACCAGCACCGCGATGGCGACGAGCAGTGCCAGGAACATGATCGTCTGAGTGCGCGCGAACCAGCGCACGCCCGCCGCTTGGATCCACCAGAACCCGACGAGGCAGGCCGTGGCGATCGTCGGACTGAGGTCGGGATCGGCCGGGACGCCCAGGGTGCCGCACAGCTCGATGCCGTAGTCGGCGACGGTCAAGGCCAGATAGGCCGCGGCGCCGAGGTAGGAGATCAGCTTGAGCCAGCCCGCCAGGAACGCGATGCGCCCGGCGCCAAACACCGCGACGATGTGGCTGTAGTCGCCGCCGCCCCCGCGGCTCTCGCCGGTCGCGGCCGGCAGCGCCAAGAACGCGGCGTACGGGATCGCGGTGGCGAGCACCACGGGCGCGAGCACGACGTAGCCGAGCACGACGCTCGGCCCGGTCTCCAGGTAGGCGTCGCCGGTGACGCGAAAGATGCCGGCGCCGACCAGAATGCCAACGAGTGCGGCGTAGCTGTCGAGGGCGCCGAGCTCGCGGCGGAAGGCGGAGGTGGCCGTGCCCACGCCACGCATCGTCCGTGAACACGGCGGGGCGTGACAAGGGCGGTGTTGCCCGGGGGGGCTACTTCGGGGCTGGGGCCAAACCGCGCAGCTTCTCATGCCACGCCGCGGCGGCCTCCAGATCGCTGAACGGGATGTTCAGCTTCTGCCCCGGGGCGTAGATCCACGAGCCTTCTGCCTCGGGATTGGCGCGCTTGGTGAGCTCGGTGAGCTCGAGCGTGTGCTGGTTCATCGAGAAGGCGTGGCCGAGCGTGAGGGGCTCGAGTCCGGCGTAGGTGAAGTCGCGAAACATCACCTGCCCCTTCGCGCGCTCGATCCCGTTCGGTCCCGCCGCAAACTCCAGGTTGGCGTGGAGCTCGGTGAAGCTGCTGCCTTCGTCCAGCAAGGACTTCAGGCCTTTCACGCTGACGGAGTAGCGGCCGTCGCGGCTGGAGAACGCCATCGACAGGTCGCCCGGCAACTCAAGGCGGCCGCGCGTCGCGCCGCGGTCGTCGACGTAGATCGATCCGTCGACGACCGCGGCCTGATCGACCAGGCCGCGGAGTAGCCGCAGCCAGGTGATGTAGTCGGGCTGCGGCGTGCGGAAGGAACCGAAGACGGTCTTGAGTTGGCGGCGCTGGGCGGCGAGCGCCTCGGCGGCTGAAGCCGCGGCATCCGGTGTCGCCGATGGGGTCGCCGATGGGGTCGCCGCCGGGTTCATCGCTGTCGGTGGCGCGGCCGGAGCTCGCGGGGCTTCGCTCGCCGCCGGCTCGGGGTGCGGTGCGGCGCTCGCGAGCTCGCCGGCCTCCGCCAGCGGCGGCGGCGCCACGGGCGGGGGGTCTGCGGTCCACCGCCACGCGGTCGCCGCGGCGCCCGTGAGAATCAGCGCGGTCATCGCGATCTTTACGTTGGTCGCCATCCAAAGGACTCCTGTGGTCTGGGCCGCGGCGGCACTTGCCGTCACCGCGGCGTGGTTCGCGTTCACACCCATCAGCGGCAACACGGCGAGCGACCACGTGCGACGGTCGCCATGCTCTCGATCCAACCCGCGGCGCAGGCGCTGCATCGCGCGCTTGAGCCGCGTCTTGACGGTCTCCACCGGGACTTCGAGCCGCGCCGCGATGTCGCCCGGCGTCAGGTTCTCGAAGTAGCGGAGGAGCACGGTTGTCCGGTAGGGCTCGTCGAGCGCCAGCACCGCATCCACCACCTGGCGCCGGACCCGTTCTCGCTCAAGGACTTGCTCAGGGGTCGGCACGGCGGCCGCGGCCGGCGCCTCTCGTTCGCGGCGGCTGCGGCGCCGATCGGCGCGCGCGGCCTTGCGCGCCGCGTTCTCAGTCACCTTCGCCAGCCACGCCCGGATCCCCGCTCGCTGCGGCGGATGCAGCAGCGCCGCGAGGCAGGCCTGTTGCGTGAGGTCGTCGGCGTGGTCCTGGTCGAAGACCATTCGCCGCGCCAGCGACCGCACGAAGTCCAGGTGATCGAGAAGTTGCTCGGGATGCATGACCGTGTCTGTCCGGGTTCATCCCGGCGCAGCGCGGGAGGGTTCAGGTTTCTTAGCGAATCCGCGGGAGGCCCGCTCGGGCGCAGCCCTCTGGGTCCTCGACCACACTCCCCGCAGGAGGTCCTTATGCCCGCGCCCACGTCATCTCGTCGAGGCCGGCGCCGTGCGCGCACCTGCTCATCGGCCGGAGATGAGAGGGGCCGCGGCGCCCGGCCCAGTTTGTCGTAGGCTCCCGGGTTCCTTTGATGAGGGCACCCTCCTCGCGCACCGCCCCCGCCATGAGCATCTCCAAGGCCGATTGGGCCGAAGCCCGCCGCGTCTCCATCTTTGCCAACCTGACCGACGACGAAGTCGAGCGGCTGCTTGAGAAGGTCGAGGTTCGAGCCTGCGCCGAAGGCGAAACGGTCTTTCGCGAAGGGGATCCGCGTGTGCGGTTGCTGATGATTCGCAGCGGGCAGGTCGAGCTCACGCGCGACGACGCCTACGGCCGGCCCCGGCGCGTCGCGGCACTAGCGCGCGGTGATCTGCTCGGCGAAGGCATGATGATCGGCGACTCCGTGCACTCGACGACGGCGCGGGCGATCACCGATGTCTCCGTGGCTTTCCTGCACCGAGATCGCGTGCTCGAATTCTTCGCCGGTGACGATGGCCTCGAGAAGCGCATGCTGCAGAGCATGCTCGGCGAGCTGGTGAATCGCATCGACCAGCTGATGTTCCGCACCAGCGGCGCGACCCAAGCGTACTCCACGGGCCAGACGCGCACCGAGCACGACCTGCTGGGCGACGGCGAAGTGCAGGAACAGGCCTATTTCGGCCTGCAGACGCTGCGCGCGCTCACCAACTTCGACATCGGCGGTGGCCGCCTCAACGGCTACCCGAACCTGGTCGTTGCCCTGGCGATGGTGAAGAAGGCGTGCGCGCTCGCGAACGCCGAGTGCGGCGTCCTACCGGGCGATGTCGCCGGCGCCATCAGCGACGCGTGTGACGAGGTCGTCGCCGGCAAGCTACACGACTACTTCGTCGTCGACATGCTGCAGGGCGGCGCGGGCACCTCGACGAAC
Source organism: Planctomycetota bacterium (assembly GCA_039029375.1). Classification (GTDB taxonomy): domain Bacteria; phylum Planctomycetota; class UBA1135; order UBA1135; family UBA2386; genus JBCCGH01. The sequence goes on along the minus strand of JBCCGH010000004.1, from coordinate 55,646 downwards.
ATGAACGCCAACGAGGTGCTTGCCAACCGCGCGCTCGAGCTACTCGGGCACAAGAAGGGCGACTACGACCGCGTGCACCCGAACAACCACGTCAACTGCTCGCAGTCGACGAACGACGTGTATCCGAGCGCGCTGAAGCTTGGCATGGTGCTGTCGAGCACGCACATGATCGAGTGCGTCGAGGCTCTCGTGGCGGCGCTCGACGCCAAGGCCGACGAGTTCAAAGACGTCGTCAAGATGGGGCGCACGCAGCTGCAGGACGCGGTGCCGATGACGCTCGGCCAGGAGTTTCGCGCGTTCGCCGTCAGCCTCCGCCAGGAGCTCGATGGGTTGCGTCGATCGCTGGATCTGGCGCGGACGCTCAATCTCGGCGGCACCGCGATCGGCACCGGCCTCAACGCGCCCAAGGGCTACCGCGAGCGGGCCATCGCGCACCTCGCGACGATCAGCGGCCAAGACCTGCGTCTCGCGCCCGATCTCATCGAGGCCACGCAGGACACCCAGGCGTTTGTGATGTACTCGGCCGCGCTAAAGAGCCTCGCGGTCAAGCTGTCGAAGATCTGCAGCGACTTGCGCCTGCTGTCGTCCGGGCCGCGGGCCGGCCTCGGCGAGATTCGCTTGCCGCCGCGGCAACCCGGGTCGTCGATCATGCCGGGCAAGGTCAACCCGGTGGTGCCCGAGGTCGTCAACCAGGTCGCCTACCGCGTGATCGGCAACGACCTCACGGTGGTGTTGGCCGCCGAGGCGGGCCAGCTGCAGCTGAACGTGATGGAGCCAGTGATCGCGCTCAGCATTCTCGAGTCGCTGCGAATCCTGGCCAACGCGGTCGTGACGCTGCATCGCAACTGCGTCGTCGGCATCGAGGCCAACGAGCCGCAGTGCCGTGGGTTTGTCGAGAACAGCGTCGGCCTGGTCACGGCGCTCGTGCCCGTGCTCGGCTACGGGACGTCGACCGAGGTCGCGGCCGAAGCGCTGGACCGCGGGCTCAGCGTGGCGGACGTGCTGCGCGAGCGCGGGCTCTACAGCGATGACGTGGCGGCGCGCCTGGCGCCCGAACGGATGGCGCAGCCGGATTGAGCGGAGTCGTCTGAGGGGGAACCGTGGTCACCCACGCACGAGCACAGCGTTGCTGAGGGCGACCCCCTGCGCGGCGCCGCCGTCCAGGGCCGCAAACTGTAGCCACAGGCCCGCGCCGCTCGGCAGCGTCGCCGGCAGCGTCAGGCGCACCCGCGCCGCGCCGTCGGTGTCGGTCGCCAACGGTGCGACCAGGTCCGGGCTCGGGATGAGCACGCCGCCGAGCACCGGCAGCTGCGCGGCGCTGGCCCCGAGCACGAGGGCCCCGGGCGCGGTGGCGGGCGCGTTGTGGGCGGAGAACGTGAGTCGGCTGCCGGCCGTGGTGCCGCCCCATGCGTTGAGCACCGGCGTGCTGTTGCCCGAGAGGCCGCCGCCCAGGTCGGTGACCGGCTCCAGCTGCTCGAGCGCGGCGCGCGCGTTCACGTGGCCGGCACCCATCAGGCCTTCGAAGCCTGGGTTGAACTGGTCGACGCTGACGGCGCTGTCCATGAGCAGTGTGCGTAGATCCCACACCGACAGGTCGCGATCCTCGGAGAGGATGTGGGCGGCGACGCCGGCGACCTGTGGCGCCGCGGCGGACGTGCCGTTGAACGGCACCGAGATCCACGGGTAGCGAATGCCCGAGCCGATCGTGGGGACTGAGTTGGCGCCGCCCGAGAGGTCGACCCACGGGCCGAACGTCGCGGACTGACAGCCGATGAAGCTGCACCACTGCGAACGGTTGCCGCTGGCCGTGATCCCGGTCACGGCGATGACGTCTTCGTGCTCGCCGGGCCAGGCCTGGCTGATGCCGGAGTTGCCGGCGGCGACGACCACGTGCACGCCGTTGGCGACGGCGTAGTCGATGGCGTCGTTGATCACCATCGCGGGTTGCGTGCCGACGCCCCACGAGCAGTTGATCACCTGCGCGCCCTGGTCGACCGAGTAGATGATCCCCGCGGCGCCGGAGAGGTGGCCGGCGAAGCGGCCGCCCGTGGGGAAGCCACCTGTGTCGTCCAACATCTTGGCGGTCAGGGCGCGCGCGCCGTCGGCAACGCCGGCGATTCCGTCGCCGTTGTCGGTGTGGGCGACGACGATCGAGCCGACCCACGTGCCGTGCTCGTAGCCCGACTGCGGGTCGCCGTCGTCGTCGGCGAAGTCGTAGCCAAAGACGTCATCGACGAACCCATTGCCGTCGTCGTCCAGACCGTTGCCGGGGATCTCGCCCGCGTTGGTCCACAGCACGTTGTCCACGTCGGAGTGCACCAGGTTGAAGTCCCAGCCCGTGTCGGTGATGGCGACGACGAGGTCGGAGTCGACTTTGAACGTGCCGCGCAGATCCCAGGCCTCGGGCATGTCCATATCGATGCCGGTGTATCGCGAGTCGAAGCTCCACTGGGTCGAGAAGGCCGGGTCGTTGGGTTGGATCGAACCCGTGGCGCCGCCGTCGCGACGCAGTGGCTCGGCCCATTCGACAAACGGCGCCGCCGCGAGCTGCTCGGCTGCTTGCCGTTCGGTGCCTGGGGTGACCCGCAGCCGGCGGATGCGGCCCACGCCGATCCGGTCGGCGCGGCGCGGCGCCAGCGGCGCATCCGCGCGCGGCGGTAGACCGAGGGCGTCCAGGCGGGCGGGCAGCGTGTCGATCGCGGCGGCGCGCACTTTGAACACCACCTGACCCGGGACCGCGTCCTGGGCGACGAGCATGCCGCTCGCCCCGAGCAGCGCCACAACGGTGGAAGCGAGCGGACTCCTAGCGACGTTCATGATCGTGGACTTTACGCCGCCGACGAGCCTCGCGGGTAGGCCCGGGAACAACGCGCGACTCAGAGCCTGTAACTAAATCGATGCTACAGGCTCTGAGCCATACCCCTGGCGCCGCTCCGCGGCGCGGAGAGGGCGTGACTTTGAGAACGTGACACCCTCTCGCCCGGGCCTCACTCCCCAGCCAAGCGAAAGCGGAACACCTCCGACCGCTGGATTTCCGGCCGGCCGCGACCGCCGCCGGTCGGCGTCTCGCCGAGGTAGAAGTCGATCTCGAGGCTGCGATCGTCAGGGTAGTAGAGCGCGTGCCAGAGCGTCCGCTCCGGCGCGTAGGGCACGTGCGGCGGCGGGGCCGGGAATGCTGCCTCGACCTCGGCGCTGGCGGCGCGGATCGCCGCGGCATCGACCGGGCCGTCGACGGCGGCGATCGTGCGGCAGAGCTGTTGGTAGCGCCGCACGCTGCCGCGGCCTTTCTCGTTGGGGTCGAGCGCCATCGGGTCGTCGTGCAGGTGCAGCATGAAGTTCGTCGTGACCAGCGGCTTGCCCGGGTTCTCGATGAACCAGTTGCGGTTGCGGTCCGGGGACTGCTCCCAGACGAACGCCGCGCCGCTCGCGTCGGCGATGATGTAGTGGCACGGCACGAAGCCGTAGTAGTGCTTGGCGCGCAGAATCGCCGACTTGGCCTCGGCCGCCGTGGCGCAGGTCTCGAGCAGGTAGCGGATCAGCTGGATCTCCGACAGGCCGACCGTCAGGTCGCGGCGCGGCGCCATCGGATAGCGTTCGAGCAGCTCGCGGTCGGTGAGCAGCGCCGCGCACAGACCGTGCTCGTTGATCCCGTCGAACGCGCTGCCGAGGAGGTCCATCGTGCCGATGAACAGCGACGCGTGGCCCTCGTCGGGGTAGGACTCGATGACGTAGGGGCGCGACATGGCCGCGGGGTGCTCGGCGTCCGGCCGCTTGCCGATCATCGTGCCGGTGGAGAAGTCGAGATTGCGACTCAGCACGCCGCGCCCGTCTGCGGTCAGGCTCGGCGGGTAGAACGTCACCGAGCAGCCGAAGAAGTCCTCCACGTGGAAGGCGATCTTCGTGAAGTTCTGCTTCGGATCGTCGATGGCGGCGCCGAACGTGGCCGCCGCGCCCTGCATGCGGGCGTAGTGCTGCGGCCACACGGCCTGGAAGTAGTCGCGCTGCGCCGCGGCGATGTCCTGGTCGGACACGTGCCACGGCCGGCCGCCGCACTGGTCGCGGGCGATCTCGGCAAGCTTGGCGCCGATGTCGCGTTGACTGCCGCGGAGGGTGAGGTGCTTCACCTCCATGAACTGGTCGGGGCCGCCGGTGACCGTGCGCTCCTCGAACTGGAGGGCGGACGGGGCTGTTTGCGCGGGCGCTGATTGAGCGATCAAGGTGAGGAGCAGCGCGCCGAGCGCAGTGCTCGGCAGGAGGCGGTTCGGTCGTCTAGAGGTCATCGTGGTGAACTAAGTAAACAAAAGGGGTAAGAAGGAAGCGGTGGTCGCCGCGGTGGTGTCAGGCCGCGATGCCCTCGAGGTGGGCGTTGAGGGCAACGTGAAACAGGGCGCGAAACTGGTCCTCGTCGGTGCCGAAGCGCCCGGCCATCCACAGCGCGATCATGCCGTGGGACATGCCGGCGATGCCGAGCGCGATCAGGTTGGGGTCGCCGGGTTTGAACGTGCCATCGCGAACGCAGTCGGCGACGCGGTCGACGCAGAACTGGAACGTCGCCGGCGGCGCGCCGCGCCACTCGTTGACGCTGCTCGGCGCGCCGAACAGCCCAAACTGGTTCGCCGACATGAACAGCATCTCGTAGGCGCGCGGCTGCTCGAGGGCGAAGGCGAGGTAGCGCTGCCCGGCCAGGTCGAAGCGCTCGCGTGCTGTTGAGCCCTTTAGCGCCGGCACCAGGTAGCTCATGAAGAGCTCGCGCGCCTCGTCCATCATCGCGCGGATGAGGTCGGCCTTGCCGGCAAAGTGCCGGTAGATCGCTGGCGCCGTGACCCCGACGCGCTCGGCCACGCGCCGCATCGTGAGGCCGGCAAAGCCCTGCTCGCTGCAGAGCTCGCGCGTCGCGCCCAGGATGCGGTCCCGCACCGAGTCGGGGGTCATGTAAACTAAGTTAACTTGGAGGCGTCGTGCGTCAAGGGTTGCCGAGCTCGATCGCGAGCAGCGCCCCGGTGCCCTTCACAAACAACCGTCCACCCGCGACTGCGGGCGCGCTCCAGTTCTTGTTGTCCGGCAACAAATTGGCGCTCGATTCGACCGTGAGCCCAGCGCGGTCCGCGCGGGCGACCACGAGTTCGCCGTCGGACGCCACCGCCAGCAGCTGATCCCCCATCGTCCAGACGAAGCCGCAGTCGATGCCGCGGTCCCGCCAGAGCAGTGCGCCGGAGTCGACGTCCAGCGCGACGAGGCGGGATCCCGGGTGCGCCGAGTTGGGACCCAGGAACACTCGGTGCTGCGGGAGAAAGAGGTAGTTGCCGACCTGAGCGCGAATCCGCGTGCTCGCCCACACCGTCTTGGGGCGCCGCGTCTCGCCATCGATTTGCCGCAGATCGAGGCGCCACGTGCCTTTGCTCGTCCCGACGACGACCGTGCCGTCGCCGAGGTCGGCGGGCGTCATGCAGTTGCGGGTGCGGGTGCCGTCCGTCGCGAATTCCCAGAGGCGCGCGCCGCTCGCCGCGTCGACACCGACGGCGCGGTCGGCCATCTGGCAGACGATGTGCAGCTGCTCGTCGACCCGGACGGCCACGGCCGAGCCGTAGTCGTGGTCGTCGTCGTGGCGCGCCCAGAGAACGCGACCGGTCGCGGCGTCGAACGCCACGATCGATGCACCCCGCGCGCCGAGCGGCAGAATGAGCGCGCCGTCGACCAATAGTGGGCTCGCGGCGTGGCCCCGGTCGGGGCGCGGGCAATCGAACCGATCCTCGAGATCGAGCTGCCACACGAGCTCGCCACTGCGGCGGTCGTGGCAGCGCAGGATGCCGGTGCCGCCGACGAACCACGCGCGGTCGCCGTCGATGGCTGGGGTGGCGAAGGGTCCGTCGCCGTAGTCGAGCTCGACCTCGCTGGGCGCCGCCAGGCTCGTTTCCCAGACCACGGCGCCGGTGGCCGTGTCCCACGCCACGGCCACGTCGCGGTCGTTGCGGCGGATGAGGCCGAACAGTCGTCCGCCGGCCGCGACGAGGCCGCCGTGGCCAGCGTCGTCGAGCGTCGTGCGCCACGCGATGGTGGGGCCTTCGGCGGGCAGGGCGATGGGTGGTTGCGCCCGCGGTAGCCGCCAGGTGCGGTCCGGACCACCCCAATGGGGCCACTCGGCCTGCGCGCGTGCCGCCGGGATCAGGAGCGTGCAGGCCCCGAGCCATCGCAGCCAGTGGGCGCTGGACATGGGGAGGCCTTCGCCGGCCGCGGCGCGCGCGGATGCAGGGCGCGCCCGTGCTCGCTCACAAGTCGGTGAAGATGCCGACCTCGCGGTTCGTCAAGCCGGTGAGCGTGGGGAACTGCACCAGGAGGGCTTGGGCGTAGACCGGCGCGCCGAGGAGGCGTTGCGCCTTCGGCATGACCACGCTCGTGGTGGCCTTGCCGCCCGGCGGGAGGAGCACGGGCGGGAGCGTGATGAGCTGGGTCGGGTCGAGGCCCAAGGTGCCCCACGGCGGCAGGGGCACCTGGGCGGGCCCGGCCGCGACCATCGGCACCGCGACGTCGAAGAGGCGCTGCGGGCCGCGCCGGGCGTAGATGTCGAGATGGAACGGCTGGCCGAGGCGGGCGCGGGTCGTGTCGAGGTGCCGCGTCAGGTTGAGGTAGAGCCGGTTGGTGTTCCGGCGGTTGGCGAACACCAGATCGAGGTCGCCGTCACCGTCGAGGTCGCTGGCTGCGACCCCGTCGGTGACGTTGTCAGCACCGGGCAGGTCGGTGGCCGTAGCGTCAACAAACCCGCCGCGTCCATCGTTGAGATATAGGCGGTTGCGTTCGCGGATGGCGTAGCCGCCGTTGGCAAAGACGAGGTCGACGTCACCGTCCGCGTCGAAGTCCCCGGTCGCGATGGATGTCGCACAGTGGTTGAGTGCGGGCCAAGCCGGCCCCGTCGTGTCGGTGAAGTTTCCCGAGCCGTCGTTGAACAGGCGCCGGTTTCGATCGCACTCCGCGAAGACCAGGTCAAGGTCTCCATCACCGTCGAGATCGGCTAGCGCCGCGCCGAAGCTCGCGTTGACTTCGCTTGGCAGCTGGTTCGGCGCTGCGTCGGTGAAGCGCCCGGTGCCGTCGTTGATGTAGAGGTGGTTGGGACGACCGGACGGGTAGGCCGGGCTCGCGTAGGCGATGACTCCGTTGGCGGTCACGAAGTCGAGGTCGCCGTCACCGTCGACGTCGCCCATCGCCACCGAGTTGGTGGTCGAGTTGCGCATGGGCAAGTGCGTCGTGGTGACCCTCGTGAAGCGACCAGCGTTGTTGAGGAATAGCTGGTTTTGCCCCTGGTGGCCTCGCAACAGGTCGAGGTCGCCATCACCATCGACGTCGCCCAGGGTGGCGCTGGCGCTGCCGGTCGTTCCGGCCGGCAAACGCGTCAGGGTTCGGCTGGTGAAGAAGCCGAGGCCATCGTTGACGAGCAGTCGGCCTCCGACGATGTCGAGATCACCGTCGCCGTCCACGTCGCCCACGACGCTGCCCGCGAGCGATGGGCCGGGAGGCAGTCTGGATGGGCCTTCGTCGACGAAGTTGCCGGCCTCTTGTTGTATCAGCAGGGTTCGAGTCACCAGGTCGCCGTCGCCGTCTCCGTCTAGTGTTGTGTGTCGGAAGTTGGTTGCGTAAGTCGGCGAGCCATGTGTGCCGCTCGCAAGGCGCTGTCGACGCAGGGCTTGTTGGTGGACAAGTCGAGGAGACGCAACGCCGCGAGCGGCGCAAAGGGCCGTCGACATATGTGACGAACTTCCGACACGCAACACTAGGTCGCCGACGGCAATCGATGGGCTCGATCCGCTGGGGAGGCGGGGGAAGTGCACTGGTAGTGACTGGAAGTGGCCGGCGCCGTCGTTGAGGAGGACGTCGTTTTCCAGTGCTCTGCTGATGTAGGCGCTGCGAGCCGAGTTCGCAAAGATGACGTCTAGGTCTCGATCCCCGTCGAGATCTGCCAACGCGAGCGCCTTGGTGATGCCCGCCTTGCTTGGCAGGCTTGTGCCAGTGGCGTCGAAGAAGCGACCGGAGCCGTCGTTGAGGTAGGCCAGGTTCTGCTCTCCGGAGTAGGTCGTGCCGAGGCCGTCGTTGGCGAGCACGAGATCCAGGTCCCCATCTGCATCGAGATCGCCGAGTCGGACCGCGCTTGTGGCGTAGATGCCGCCGGGCATGTGGGTCACGGTCGCGTCGGCGAAATGACCGCGGCCGTCATTGAGGTAGAGCCGGTTTTGACCGCGCGTGCCGTAGACGGCGACTCTGGTGCCGAACACAACGTCCAGATCTCCATCCGCGTCCACGTCGCCCACGGAGAGGGATGAGCTCCATTCTGCTCGGGTTGGCATCTGTGTGCTGGTGACGTCGGCGAAGTGGCCCGCTCCATCGTTGACATAAAGCAGGTCGCGCGCGAAACCCGAGTAGGCGCCCTGCGCTAGGAGCAAGTCGAGATCGCCGTCGGCGTCGACATCGCCGAACGCCACCGCGTCCGTGCCCGAGGACGGGCCCGGCAAGTGCGTTGTTGAGGCGTCCGTGAACGATCCTGCCCCGTCGTTCAGGTAGAGCTGATTGCTGTTGCCAAGGAACGTCGCGAAGAACAGGTCGAGATCACCGTCTCCGTCGATGTCGCCAACGGCGATCGCCATTGCCGGGTCGGGAGGCGAGGCAAACCGCGAAGCCGCGGCGTCGTCATAGAACCCGGCACCATCGTTCAGGAGAAGCCGAACGGCTGGGGCTCTCGTCGAGAGCACAACGAGATCCAGATCCGCGTCGCCATCGAGGTCGCCAAGTGTGGTTGCAAGGACGGGGAACAGGCCGGGCGGTGGTAGGGGCGGGATTCGTTGTGGTGTCTCATCCACAAATGAGCCATCGCCCCGATTGATGTAGAGGCGGTCCTTCGCGTCGTGAGCCGCTACGAGATCGACGTCCCCGTCCCTGTCCACGTCACCCACCGCGAGGCTCCAGGTGCCTTCGTCGACCCCGGGTAGGCCCAGCGTCTCGAGCTCGGCGAACAGCGGTCCGCTCGTGCTCGGCAGCGCCGCACCCTGCGCGGTGAGCCGGTGGCCAAGCGCGGGCAGGGCGACAACGACCAAGGCCACGGCTCGACGTGCTGCCCGGCGGTTCACCATGGAGGCATGGTAGCCGCGGTCGCGTTTCGGGATGGCGCGTCCGTCGAAAGGCCCGGCTCGGGTTCATCGAGCTTGGCCGACGCGGTTACAAATTGGTCAGCGCGTCACTCGTTTGGTTCGTGAAGCCGACTGGGGCCGGGAACTGAACGAGAAGTGCCTGCGCATAGACCGACGCGCCGAGGAGGCGGCGCGCCTTGGGCATGACCACGGTGGTGGTGGCCCTGCCGCCGGGCGGGATGAGCACGGGCGGGAGCGTGACCATCTGCGTGGGGTCGAGGCCCAGTGTGCCCCAGGGCGGCAACTGCACCTGGGCGGGGCCGGCCGCGACCATCGGCACCGCGACGTCGAAGAGGCGCGGCGGGCCGCCCCGCGCGTAGATGTCGAGGTGGAACGGTTGGCCGAGTCGGGCGCGGGTAGTGTCGAGGTGTCGCGTGAGGTTGAGGTAGAGGCGACTGGCGCCCCATCGGTTGGCGAAGACTAGGTCGAGATCGCCATCGCCGTCGAGGTCGCCGGTCGCCACGGCGTCCGTGACATCGTGGTCCACGGGAAGCTCGACGGCCGTAGCGTCGACGAAGCCGCCGCGCCCGTCGTTGAGGTACAAGCGGTTCTGCTCGCGGATGCCGTAGCCGCCGTTGGCGAAGGCGAGGTCCACGTCTCCGTCTCCGTCGAAGTCCCCGGTCGCAATGGAACTGGGGCATTGCCTCTGCGCCGGCCAGGCCACGACTCTTGATAGGTCGGGAGGCGGCGAGAAACGGCCCGGGGTGTCGCTGTAGAAGCCGGAGCCGTCGTTTTGCAGCATCCTGATCGTAGGGTTTCTGGATGCTGAAAGAACGAGAACCGGATCTGCGTCGCCATCGAGATCTGCGAGCGCAATCGCAAGGATGCCAAACAGGCTCGACCCCGACGATCGCGGGATGCGTCGTGACGTCTCATCCGCGAACGTGCCGTCGCCCCGGTTCACGTAGAGGCGTTCGTGAGTGTCATGACCCGCGACCAAATCGGCGTCTCCGTCCCCGTCGACGTCACCGAACGCGAGGCTCCAGGTGCCCTGTTCCAGTCTTGGCAGGCCACGCGTTTCCAGTTCAGCGAAGAGCGGGCCGGTATGGGCCTCGGCCGATTCGGGTTGCGCGGTGACCGATGCGGGAAGACATAGGGCCGCTAGGGTGACCGCGAGCATTCCATGGGGGATCCAGCGACTCACAATCCGGCCATCGTAGCGGCGCGGCCTGGACCTGCTGGCTGCCCTGCATCCCCCAAGGGCGAGGTCGAACGTCCGCTCTTCTAGATGGGGTAGCCCCCGCGTCTCGAGCTCAGCGAACAGCGGCCCCGTTTTGGCCTCGCGGGATCCGACCTGCGCCGGGAGCGTGACCGAGCACGCCGCCGAGAGACACCTCGCTGCCAAAATGGGCACGATCCCGCGACTCACCATGCCGCGATGCTAGCCCCGGCGGTGGGGCCGGGGGTGACGAGGAGCCGTTGCGCTCGCCAGATGCGAGATCCGGCCCGCCGGCACACCCCACCCCAGCCAAGTCGGGAATCTCTGGGTGGGTTGAGCCCGTTTGCCGGCGACGGGGCCATGCCCTTCGACCAGCCTGCGCGACCGCCCGCGCAGCATTCCTGCGGCGCCGCAGCAGGCTGGACCCCTGCCGACGGATCGCGGGCTTGTGCCCGCCCCATCCTCAACTCCCGTCTCTCCCAAGGAGGCTCACCGTGATTCGACGGACGATCATGATCTTCGCGCTCATCGCGAGCGCAGCCCCCGCACAAGAATGCGCGACGGCTGCGCTGGGCGCGGGTCAGCCCGCTCTCAATGGCATGACGCCGACGTGCTTCGGCGCCCTGCCGGTGCCGCTGCCCGCGAGCGGGAATCCCAACTTCGCGATCTCGTCGGTGGCGGTCTCGCCCATCGATGCCGGGTTGCCGGTCCTGCTCATGATCGCCGTGGCCGGCCGCTCGATCCCCCTCGCGGCGGGCGTGCCGCTGGTCGCGAGCTTTGGATCCCCCGCGATCCTCGGTGGGCTGCCCATCGCCGTGTTGCCTGCAGGCTTCTCCGGCCCGCGGCCCGGGCCGCCGGTGCCGTTGCCGATTCCACCACGTGCGGGGCGGTTCAACCTCTTCGTGCAGACAGTCGTGCTGGCGCCGGGTGGGACGTTGGCGATCACCGACGGGATCTTCGTTGGCACCTGAGCGGGCTCCGGGTGGTGCCGCCCTCTCGGAGCGCTGCTGGCCCTAACCCACCCGGCGGCGAAAGAACGGCTCCACCACGCTCACGGGCGGTGGCGTCGTCACCAGGCTGACCCCGACCAACGTCACGGTCGACGCCGCGATCATCACTGCCACCGGCATCATGCCGAGCACCAGGTAGTCGCCGTCGCTTCCCGCCTCGCCGGCGACCAGCGGCGCGATCATTCCGTCGTAGAAGAGCGCGGCCCAGGTCGCGATGGCCACCAGCACCGACGCGATCGCGCCGGCGCGCGTCACCCGCCGCCAGTAGACCGCGGCGAACACCAGCGGGAACAGGCTGGCAAAGCCGCTGAAGCACCAGACCGCGAGGTCGAAGACGTTGGGCGGCGGGAATAGCGACAGCACGTAGGTCAGTGCGACGATCACGAGGATGAACGCGCGGCCCAGCGTGATCTGTTGCCGGTCGGTAAACCGCCCGGGCCCCGCCGCATGCAGCACGATGTCGTGGGTGAAGATGGTGCCCAAGCACACAAACTGGGAGTCCAGTGACGACATGATCGCCGCCAGGATCCCGGCCGTGAGCAGGCCCGAGATCAACGGGTCCTGCAGCAGCGCGCCGACCATCTTGGCGAGCACGGCATTGGAGTTGCCGCCCGGCGCGGTGATGCCGTGGCCGGCGGCCCACACGCCAATCAGCACGCACGGCACCCAAACGATCATGATGAAGACCGGGTGCGCGATGACCGTGGTGCGAAAGGTCTTGGCGCTTTTGGCGGTGAGCCAGTGCTGGAACAGGTGCGGGAACATGCCGACCGACAGCGGCACGAACGCGTAGGTGAGAAACTGCAGGTGACCGATACGTTCGCGGGAGAGCAGGTCGGGCACGCGCTCTCGGACCTGCTCCGACGCCGCGGCGAGACCGCCGAGCTTGTTGGAGATCAGCACGAAGGCGAGCACGCCCACCGCCATAAAGACGATGGTCTGGACGGCATTGGCCATCGCCGCGGCCCGCACGCCGCCGGCGAGGATGTAGGTGAGCACGACGGAGCAGACGGCCAAGCCGGTGAGCCAGGGCGGCACGGAGCCGACGAACATGGCCTGGCCGGTCGCGGGGTTGAGCTTCCCGGCGAACGTCTCCGGAAACATGCCGGTGGTCACGCCTTGCACGACGGCGCCGGCGCCGATGATGCCGATCAGCAGGTACGGAATGACCAGGCCGACCAGGATTGGAAACAGCAGGTAGCCGAGCGCATTCGACTCAAAGCGGCCGCGGAAGAACTGGATCTGGGTGACGTAGTTGCCGCGTTTGCCGATGGCCCACAGCCGGATGCCGACCAGAAAGAACACCAGGGAGTGCAGGATGCCCGAGGTCGACGCCATGAGGCCGTAGACGCCGACGCCGACGTCGTAGGCCTTGCCGGTCGAGCCGACGAGCGCGAACGCAGTCATCGTGGTCCCGAACACGCTCATCAGCAGCAGGAACGGGCCGATGGAGCGGCTAGCGACGAAGTAGTCGCTGCTCGAGGTCTTCAGCAGGCGGTTGCTGAGCAGGCTGAAGCCGAGCAGCAGCATGAGGTAGCCGCCGATGATGTAAAGCGGGGTTGGGTCCGCCGGGGTGGCCTGGAAGCCGATCATCGCTGCTGCTCCTCCTCGGCCCAGTCCTCGATCCAGGCGGGCCACGCCCAGCGGACGACGAGTGCCCAGGCGACAGCGGCGCCAATCGAGATCAGCGCGTGGTAGCCGAGGCCGATCGGTAGGAAGCCAAAGACCAGGCTGCGATCGGACCACAGCCAGAAGTCGTAGTGCAGGATGCCCAACGCCAGGACGAGGCCCCAGGCGAGCTTGTGACGCGCGGCCGTCATGGGCGCGTTCTATCGCGCCGGCCCGCGATCGCCACAGGGAGTTTGGCCCCGCGGGGCCGACGCGTGGCAAAGACGGCGCCCGCCGCGTACAACCGAGGTGTTCGGCGCTTGCCCGGCGTTGAGCCGAGATCGGGCTTTCCCGGCCTCGCACCCTCTCGTCCCCCCTGACCGCACCGCCCTGGCGGAAAGGAACCCCATGCGTTGCGTCTTTCGCAGTGTCGCCCTGACGCTGCCCGGCCTCGCGGCTTTGCTTCCGGCCGCGGATCTCGTGCTCGACGGACGGACCGCCGTCCGCAAGCTGATGAACGACTCGGTGCAGCTATCGGTCCGCGGCGGCGCCGGGCTGCCGGTCTGGTTGCTCGCCGATGTGTCGCCCGGCCCCACCACGGTGTTTGGCAAGACACTGCCGATCGGTTTCAGCGGCCTCACGTTCGCCCAGCCGTTGGGTGTCACCGATGCGTCCGGCTTTCTGAGCTTCTCGCTGCGCGTGCCATCGCACCCCCGGCTGCACGGGATGACGCTGTCGATGGTCGCGGTGGTCGTGGATCCGGGGCAGCCGGTGCCGGCGGCGTTTGACGTCAGCAACGGCGCCAGCCTGACCATCGTCGACCGCAACGTCGACTTGGTGGGGCACGCGCTGACGGAGTATCCGTTTTTCGAGCACGTCGCCGCGTTCAACGAGGGCGCGACGGTCGAGCTAGGCATCGACCCGACGCGCTACCCGGCCATCGCCGGGCAGACCGCGGACGTCTACATCGTGGCCAACCGCACGCGGACGGAGTGGATCGCCGACCGCAGCTTGCAGGACATCGCCGGCGGCCCGCAGACGATGACGTTTGTCGCCGGTGACATTCAGGCCAACACCTTCACGCTCGACGCGGGCACGCTCGCAGGACCCGATGCAACACCGCTCGGCGGCGACACACGGCTCTCGGTGGCCTACGACGTCGTCATCGACCTCAATCGTGACGGCCGCTTCAACTTCCTCGACTTGATCGACGGCTACGATGACGGCGAGGCCGGCATGTACGTCGTCCGTGACACCACCCTCGGCGCGACCGCCGCAACACCGGGCCGGGGCCCGCACCCGGTGCGCGAGGCGATCTACAACCTGGCGCTGCGTTGGCCGACGCCGGTGGCCGGTAGCCCCACCAGCATGCTGCGCCAAAACACCTACTACCCAGCGAACATCCGGTCGCTCGGGCAACTGCCGCTGATCGTCGTCAGCCACGGGAACGGCCACGACTATCAGTGGTACGACCATGTCGGCTACCACCTCGCGTCCTACGGCTACGTAGTGATGAGCCACACGAACAACACCGTCCCGGGCACGTTCACGGCGTCGCATACCACGCTCGACAACACCGATGCGTTCCTCGGCAACCTCTCGGTGATCCGCCAAGGGGTGATGGAGGGCCACATCGACTCGAGCAAGATCGTCTGGGTCGGCCATAGCCGCGGCGGCGACGGCATCGTGCGCGCCTACGACCAGCTCTACGACGACGCGTTCACCATGGTGAACTACAGCATCGACGACGTGCGGCTGCTCTCCAGCATGGCGCCGGTGCAGGATGGCGGCGTGATGAGCTCCAACCCGCACGACGTCCCCTACCACCTGTGGGTCGGCGAGGGCGACAACAACGTGCCGGGCTGCGCCTGCAAGGACCGCGAGCAGTGGTACATCATGCACGATCGCGCGGTCGGGCCGCGGCAGGCGACGTCGCTCTACGGCGTCGGGCACGGCTGGTTTCACGCGCAACCGGCGGTGTCCGCGTGGGTCGAGGGACCGTGTCAGATCGGTGAGGCCAACACTCACCTCATCATGAAGGGGTACTTCCTGCCGCTGATTCGCCACTACTTGGACGGCGACGTGCCGGCGCGGGACTTCTTGTGGCGGCAGTACGAGAGCTTCCGGCCGATCGGCGTGCCATTTCAGGCGTGCATCCAAGTCAACTTGCAGCACCAGGAGGGCCCGGAGCGCGGCAAGTGGGTCCTCGACGATTTTCAGGACGCAGCCGGGCTCCCCTCGATGGCGAGCTCTGGAGCCGCGGTGACCTCCGATCTGCCCGAGCTGATCGAAGGGCTCTACAACGACAGCAACGACTCGTTCACCTGGATGCCGTCCGACCCGTTCAACGGCTTCATCATGGCGGGCGAGGGCGACTCCAGCGCCGGCGCGGTGCTCAGCTTTGACGGGGCTGGCGACTACGAGCTCGCCTACACGCTACCGGACGGGCGGCGAGATCTCTCCGACTTCGAGTTCCTGTCGTTCCGCGCCGCCCAGACCACGCGACACCCGTTCGCCACACCCGCGGGCGTGGACCTCACACTCACGGTGGCGCTCGTGGACGGGAGTGGCACTCGCAGCGCCATCCACATCGGCGCCTACGGCGGCGGGGTCGAGGCGCTGTATCAGCGCAACACCAACTCGATGGGCTGCCCGAGCTGCGCTGGCCGTGTGCGCGGCTGGAACAACGAGTTTGAGACGACCCGCATCCGCCTCGGCGACTTCCTCAACAACGGCGCGGCGCTAGACTTGCTCGACGTGCGGCAGGTCGTGTTCTCGTTTGGGCCGTCGTGGGGCACCGCGCAGGGCCGCATGGGGCTCGACGAGATCGAGTTCGTGCGGCGTTGAGGGTGTGATGTCTGGCGCGAATACAAAGCCCCGGGCCTTGGGCGGCGCGTTGCTGCTCGCGGTCGGGCTGTTTGGTGTCGCGTCGATTTGGCTGCGGCCCGGTGCGCTCGCGGACACGCCGACACGGTCGCCGCCAGCAGTGCGGCCGGTCTTGGGCGCGGAGCCCGTGGCGGCCGCTGACGGCGGCCACGCCCAGCGACTCGAGGTGGACGCGGCCGACGTCGCGGTGCAGCCGGAGAGTAGGCCGTCCTACGTAGGGTTCGGCGTCAACGAGAAGGCTGTCGCCCGGCTGGTCAAGAACACCAACGCGCACGTCGTCGTCTGTCGTGTCGCTGCGATCCGGCGGAAGCCGGGGTGGAAGAGCGAAGGCTCGTACGACAAGGTCACTCTCGTTGCTTTGGAGGACAGCGCCGCGGGTGGGGTAACGGCGGGCGACGAGCTCCTGTGTTACTTGAAGCCGGAGGACAACCTGGACCGGTTCGGCACGCTCACCGCCGTTGGCACGCTGCGCGTTGGCGAAGTGCGCGAGGTCCTGTTGGAGTGTCGCCTCTGGATGTACTGGTTCATCCTGGCGGTAGGCGGCGAGCGCTCTCAAGACGACGACCGCCATGCCGGCCGACGGCCGGCGACGTTCGACCAGGCCCTTCGCGACTTCGTGCGGGGCGCGGGTCGCTCACTCCGCCGCGTTGGCGATCGCGTAGAGATGCGTGTGCGTGGCGACGTAGAGGACGCCGTTGGCCGCGATCGGTGACGAGTAGATCGGCGAGGTGAAGTCGATCTCGACGAGGTTCTCCTTGGCGTACTCTTTGGTCGCCGGGAGGATCGTCAGGAAGCCGTCCTCGGTGCCCACGTAGACCTTGCCGTCCGCCACCAGGGTCGAGCCCCAGATGTGGGCGCTGGTGTCGTGGATCCAGTGCTCGGCGCCGGTCTTGGCGTCGATGCAGTAGAGGAAGCCGGAGTAGTCGGCTGCGAAGAGCAGGTCGTCGACGATCGACAAGGTGGACATCGAGCGTTTGATCTTGCCGTACTGCCAGACCGCCTTGCCCTCGGGGTCCACGCACACCAGGTTGCCGATGCCCTCGCCGTGCTCCGGGTCCTGACCGATGACCGCGTAGACGTGGCCGTCGTAGACGATTGGCGTCGCGAGGACCTCGCTGGGGCCCTTGCTGGTGGCGTAGCGAATGGGCTTGCCGTCCTTGGTGCGATACTCCGGCGGGTTACAGTCGAAGCGCCAGGCTTCCTGCAGGATCGCGAAGTCGTCCTCCTGCTTGGGCTCGGTGCCAAACGCGTAGAGCACGCCGTCCGGCCCGCCAAAGATCACCAGCTCTTTGGCGTCGGTCTTGAGGTACGCCGGCGACGACCAGTTGCTGTGGAAGATGCGCTGGCTCAGGCCGGCCGACTCTTCGCCCAGCAGCGCCCCGGTCTTCTTGTCGAGGACGATCAGGCACGGCGCGTTCGGCGCCGGTGTCTCGACGTGGCCGTAGTCGACGCCGTTCGAGGTCGAGGTCCACACCCGGTCGCCGACGACCATCACCGAGCAGCTGGTGATGTTGTGCGGGAACACGCCGCACTCGTCGATCATGTTGGTGACCCAGATGATGTCGGCGTCGGTCTTCTCGACCTTCAGGGGCGTCTTGCCCGCTCCGGCCATGTACTGGCCCTCGTCCTGGTAGTCGCCATCGTTGCCGTTGGCCATGCCGTTGACGTCGAGGCAGATGACCTCACAGCGGTTGGTGACGAGGTAGACGCGGTCACCCTCGACGGCCGGCGACGAGCAGATGCCGAGGAACTCCCAGTCGCTGACCTTGCCGGTGCCGAGCTTCGGCACGTTGAGCTGCCAGATGAAGTCGCCGGTCTTCTCATCCAGGCAATACACGCAGCTGCGATCACCGACGAAGCGCGGGTCGCGCGGGACGTCGTTGTTCGTGCCCACGTACACCCGGCCGCCGGCGACGGTGGGGTTGCCGTAGCTCTGCGAACCCAGCTTGGCGATCCACCTGATGTTCTTGGTGGTCGCCATGTCGATGTCGTCGGAGTTGCCGGCGAACTGACCTGCCTCGAACTCGTCGGGGAGGTCGGTGACGTTGGCGACCATGTTGCGCCGCTCGTCCTTACCCCACTGTGGCCAGTCGCCGGCGCCTTGGGCCGGGAGGAGACTCGCCAGCAGGGCGCCGGCAAGAGCCGAGAGAGACTGCGTTCGATCAAACATTCTTGGTCACCGATAGGTTGTCGAGATAGACGCGGAAACGGCTCTGTGGCGTGAAGCCGTAAAGGCCGGGCGCGCCCTGCTGGTGGGCATGCGGGACGTCGACTTCGATCGTCCAGGCGTCCGGCTCGGCCTCGTCGCGCGGCCAGACCTTGGCGCGCACCCACCCCGAGCCGTCGTCTTCGACGTCGACGCGGCTCTTCAGTCGGTACCAGCGCTTCGCCTTCCAGCGGTACGGCACGTGCTCTTTGAGCAGCTCATCGTTGGACCGCACCTCCAGTGTTTGGTGGTTGCCCTTGAGGACGATGAGGTAGCGCTGATTGACGAGGCCGCCCGACGACATGATGCGTCGGTTGCCGTCGCTATAGATGTCGACCTGCGCGGTGTAGCCGGACATCTCGGGGTGCCCGAGCAGGCTCATGGTCCGCTGAAACAGCGGCATGTCGAGCGTGCGAGCGAGCACTTGGCTGCCGTCGAGCTCGAGGATCTCCCACTTGCGGCCGGCGCTGACCCACCAGGACGGCGGCCGTGCCGACGGCACGCCCTCGCCCTCGGGGTGCTCGCGCAGCTTCACGCCTTCGAAGTCGTCGGCGAACGGCACGGTCGGCAGGATGCGCAGGCGCACGCGGGCGCTGCGGTCGCCGATCTTGGCGGTGACCACGTGGGCGCCGGGCGCGGCGGAGGCGTCCAGCACTAGCGCGCCGCCGGCGTGTCGCACGCCATCCGGCAAGCCGGCGAACTCGGCACCGCCAAGCGACGGGTTGACCACGCGGCCGCTGGCGTCGAGTCCGCGGACGCGCATCGGGATGCGCTGACCCGGCTGGGCCACAAAGTCCGCGGGCACCACCTGCAGCTGGCTCAGCGGGCCGGGCGCCGGAGCTACCTCAGCCGGCGCCGCTTCGGCGGGCAGGGGAGTTGGGCCGACTTCGCCGGTACCGCCGCCAAACGCGTAGAGCTTGGCGGTCGTGTGCACAAAGACGCGGCCGCCGGCGATCGCCGGCGCGCCTAGGCAGTTGCCCTCGAGCTGCACGGCCTGCAGCACTTCGGCGCCCTCGTCGGTGGGGTGCAGGATGTGAAAGGAACCGTTGTTCATCGGGACGTAGAGGATCCCGTCGCCCCACGCCGGCGAGGCGTGGATCTGGTCGGGGGCGAGCTTCTGATGCCACAGCTCGCGCCCGTCATTGGCGTCGACGCAGGCTAGTTCGCCGGTGAGCACGGTCTGATAGACGCGGTCGCCAACCAGCGTCGGCGAGCTCGTGAACGCCACGAGTGGGTTGCGCCACGCCTCGTGGTCCTTGCCCAGCACGACCGGATCCGCGCCGTCGGGGCGCGCCCCACGCTTGATCCCCACCATGCGGCCGATGGTCGAGTCGTCGACGTTCTCTTTGCCGTGGGTGGCGATCACAGTGTCGCCGTGCAGGACGACGCTCGAGCTCAGACCGCCGACAGCCAGCGCGAAGCGCCACACTGGCGCGCCGGTGTTCGCGTCGAGGCAGGCGACATTGCCGCCACCCAAGCCGGCGTACATCAGTCGCCGGCCACCGCTCCACTGCACGACCGGATACGAGAAGGAGCTGTCCTTGGGCGCGGTCCCCGGCGTGCTGCTCCAGACCGACTCCCCCGTCCGCTTGTCAAAGGCGTAGAAGCGGTCGCGCGCCGGCGCAAACCGGCCCCAGCCGGCCGAGATGACGTGGACGATGGCCAGGTCGCCGTCGATGACTGGCGCGCCGGTGCGGCCATTGGGGAAGGTCAGGCGGCCGTATGCCTCCATCATCGAGTGCTGCCAGCGCAGCGCGCCGTCCGCGGTGAAGCAGCTGAACAACCCCGCGGTGGTCAGGCAGTAGACGTTGCCCGTGTCGGGGTCGATCGTCGGGCTGCCCAGGCTGAAGCGATAGTAGATCGTGTCGGTGAGGAAGTCGGAGAAGCGGCGCTCCCAGACCTTCTCGCCGGTGGCCGCCTTCAGGCACAGCAAGACCTCCTGTAGCTCCTTGCCCTCCCCTTCGTAGGCCATGGTGTAGAGGTGGTCGCCGCTGACGACGGGGGTCCCGCGGCCGGCGATGGGATAGGTCCAGGTCCGCGCCGTGTCGTCGAGGGCAATCTCCCGTGGTAGGCCGCGCTCGAGCGAGCAGCCGTTCTGCTGCGGGCCGCGCCAGCTCAGCCACTGCCCGCCGTCGTTGCCGGCGTCCGCGGGCTGGGCGGCGGCGGTGCCGACCACGAGCGCTAGTGCGCCCGCCGTCGTGGCGAGAAGAGACAGGTTCCGAATCATGGGTTGGGTCTCCGGGTCGGGCTCAGGGCTCACCCTCGGCGGCCGAGCGGGCGGCAGAGTATAGCGACGGCCCCGGGTGCTTCTGGGATTCCCGGGGTAGGTGCGCGGGGAATACGGGGGCCTGCGTGGTCCTGTTGGGAAATCGCCACTC
This sequence comes from Planctomycetota bacterium, assembly GCA_039029375.1. Lineage (GTDB taxonomy): Bacteria > Planctomycetota > UBA1135 > UBA1135 > UBA2386 > JBCCGH01. Next base: position 35,229 of record JBCCGH010000004.1, on the reverse strand, counting down.
CGAACTCGCGCTATTGCCCTCCAGTTCGTTGTCGAGTGCGCCGCCGACCCCCGTAGACTCCCGCGCCATCTGTGAACATCCACTCGCCTAGCCCCTCGCTCTCCGGCCACGGCCGGTCGCTCTCGATCACCCTGCGCTGGCCTGTCCTGGCGCTGACGCTGGCCGCCTCGCTCGGTGCGCAGGCTGTCGGCCCGCCGGCCCAGGAGCCCGAGCCCGCGGTCCAGCTGCCCGAGGACGTGGTCACCGCGCGCAAGTGGGAGGAATCACCCCAGGACGTGCCGTTCAGCATCACTGCGCTCACCGAGCGCATGCTGCGCGACGGCGACGTACGCACCGTCCGCGACGCGGCGCGCTACGTGCCCAACACGCTGATCACCGAGTTCGCCTCGCGACGGCTGAGCTTCCCCTACGTGCGCGGGATCGGCTCGGGCCAGGGGGATCCGGCGGTGACGACGTTTATCGACGGTGTGCCGCAGCTGACTGTGAGCAGCACTAACCTGCCGCTGCTTGGTGTCGAGCGCGTGGAGTTCGCGCGGGGCCCGAGCGGCGCGCTGTTCGGCCGCAACACGCTCGGTGGCGCGATCCACGTGGTGAGCCGGCGGCCCGCCGCCGCGCCGTCCGCCGACGCCCTGATCAGCATCGGCAACTTCCGCGCCCAAGACTACCAGCTGTTCGTGTCGGCACCGTTGGCCGGCGACGAGTTGTCGTTCGCGGTGGATGCGCAGCACGCACGTCGTGATGGCTACACGGACAACGACTTCTCCGGCAACGATATCGATGCGCGCGATAGCTGGTTCGGCCGCGGCCAGATCCTGTGGACGCCGAACGAAGCCAACGAGCTTCGCGTGCTCGTCTACGGTGAGGTGGCGCATGACGGCGGCTTTGTGCTCTCCGACGTTGCCGGTCTGCGCGCCCGACCGTGGCGCATCAACCAAGATTTCGAAGGCTCGGTCGATCGCGATCTCTTTGCGGCGACGGTGCACTACACGCACCGCGGCGAAGGCCTCGACTTCACGTCGATCACCGGTGTTCAGGACTGGGAGATCCGCGAGACCGCGGACTTTGACTTCTCCCAGATCGACGGTGTGCGGCGCTTCACGGACGAGGAGCAGGAGTACATCAGTCAAGAGCTGCGCGTCGCCTCGCCCGAGGACGCGCCGATTCGCCTCAGCGACGATGCCGAGCTCAAGTGGCTGGCGGGCGTGCAGGGCTTCTACAGCGACAGCGAGCGTTCCGCCGCTAACGAATTCCGCCCCGGTGGCGCCGGCATTCTGTTTGCTCCCGCCAACGTCGGCACCGACCGCGCGGCGGGCTCATTCGAGGACTACGCGGTCGGCGTGTTCGGTCAGCTCACCGCGACGCTTTTCGACCGCCTCGATTTGACCGCCGCGCTGCGCTACGACTTCGAATCGCGCGACGCCGAGATTAGCCGCACGTTCGAGACCGGTGGGTTCACGGTGCCGACGGCCAGCACCAACCGCCGCGAGGACTTCGACGAGTTCCTCCCCAGGGCGAGCCTGGCCTACCGCGTCAATGAGGATTTGACCGCCTACGCGGTGGCGGCGCGCGGGTTCAAGGCTGGCGGCTTCAACCTGACCGCGCCGGCGGGTCAGGAGTTCTTCGAGCCGGAGACCAGCTGGTCCTACGAGGCGGGGATCAAGACGAGCTGGTTCGAGGACCGGCTCATTGCCAACGCGTCGGTCTTCTACATCGACTGGGATGACATGCAGCTCAGCCAGTTCAACGCGACGTCGGGCGGGTTTGTCAGCAACGCCGGTGAGTCCACGAGCCACGGCGTCGAGCTCGAAGTCCGTGGACGCGCGGTGGACGGTGTCGAGGTCTTCGGCGGCCTGGGCCTGCTCAACACCGAGTTTGACCGCTTTACCGATCAGTTTGGCCAGGACGTGAGCGGCCGCGACTTGCCCTTCGCGCCCGAGACCACCGCCCACTTGGGCCTGCAGCTCAACCGCGAGCTCGCGGAAGAGATCAGCGCGTTTGCCCGGGCCGAGTACTTCCACGTCGGCGAGTTTTTCTTCGATGCCAGCAACCTCGGTCGCGAGACCTACGGCTTGCTGAACTTCCGGCTCGGCGCTTCGGGCACGGGCTGGCGTCTCGAGGGTTGGATCCAGAACACGCTCGACGAGGACTACGTGCGGGTCGCCTTCCAGGCTAATCCCGCCGATCCGACGTTCTTCGTCGGCGAGAACGCCGCACCCCGAACCTTTGGCGGGACGCTCCGCCTGGACTTCTGACGGGCGCCTCTTAGCCCAGCACGTCGTGCAGCTTGACGAGCAAGAGCTCGTCGGTGAACGGTTTCTGCAACGTCGGCTCGCCTGGCCGCAGGCGTCCCTGCTCGACGAGCGTCTCGTTCTCGTACGCCGACATGTAGAGCGCCGAGATCTCCGGCTGTCGGCGGCGGAGCTCGGTCACGAGCTCCGGGCCGCTCTTGCCGGGCATGACGATGTCGGTCAGCACGACGTCGATCTCGCCGTTGTGCTCGGCGGCCAGGTCTAGCGCTTCCGATGCATCGGCCGCAGCTAGCACGCGGTAGCCGTGCTTGGTCAGGGTGTGTCGCAAGCTGGCGCGGACGAGCGTTTCGTCTTCGACCAAGAGGACGAGCTCCTGGCGACCTTCGCGGGGCGGCAGGCCGGACGCGGTTGTGCTAGTCCCAGGAGGCGGCGTGGTCGCCGGCGCTTCGGCGCTCTGCGGCAAGAAGATCGAAAACTGCGTGCCGCGGCCCGGCTCGCTCTCGACTTCGATGCGGCCCTTGAGCTGCTGCACGATTCCGTAGACGGTGGAGAGGCCCAGACCGGTGCCCTGCTTGGGCCCCTTGGTCGTGAAGAACGGCTCGAAAATGTGCTGCATGGTGTCGGGGCTCATGCCGATACCGGAGTCCTCGACGGAGAGCACGACGAAGGTCTTGTTGCGCCGGTCGAGGCGCGGTTCGCGCTCGTCGAAATGGACGATGTCGGTTTGGATCGCGAGACGTCCTCCGGTCGGCATCGCGTCCCGGGCGTTGACGACGAGGTTGACGATGACCTGCTCGACCTGAGTGGGATCGGCGACGATAGGGCTGCGGGGGGCGTGCAGCGTCACCTGGAGGTCGATGTCTTCGCCGACCAGCTGACCGATCATGACCTGGGTGCGTTGCACGACGTCGTTCAGGTCGATCGGCCTGGGTGAGATCCGCTGCTTGCGACTGAACGTGAGCAGCTGGCGCACCAGGCCCGTGCCGCGCTCGGCCTCGCCACTCGCGTCCTCGATCAGGGCGCGGGCAGGGTGACCGGCCTGCAGGTGCTCGACGGCCATCTTGCAGCAGGCGATCACGCCCATGAGGAGGTTGTTGAAGTCGTGGGCGATGCCGCTGGCCAGGCGGCCAACGGCCTCCATCTTCTGGGCCTGCAGCAGCTCCGCCTCGAGCTGCTTGCGGTCCGTGAGGTCGCGCATGAAGCCGGCGAAGCACACGTGGTCGTCCCAGTGTGCTTCGCTGACCGCGAGCTCGAGGGGAAACGTGGTGCCGTCACGGCGCTTGCCGGTCACCTCGCGCCCGATCCCGATGATGCGGCGCTCCCCCGTGGTCCGAAAGCGCTCGATGTAGCCGTCGTGCTCGTCGGCGTACGGCGATGGCATCAGCATGCGGACGTTGTGTCCAACGAGCTCGGCGGCCCTGTAGCCGAACATGCGCTCGGTGGCGGGGTTCACCGACAGGATGCGGCCCTTCTCATCGATCGTGACGATGGCGTCGATGGCCGTCCCGAGCACCGCGGCGATGAGCTTGCGATGGCGTTCTTCGCTCTGGCGCAGCTCCTCAGCGGCGTGCTCGCGATCGGTGATGTCGGTGCTCAGGGCGACGAGGCCGCGGACCGTGCCCGCCCCATCGACGTGCGGCACGCAGTGCACCCGGAGCGTGTGCATGTCCCCGGTCTGTGGGTTCGGGAGTCTGGCGTCATACACGGTCTCCCGCCCCTCGAGCGCGCTGGTCAGGCCGCGTCGCCACGCGTCGCTGTCTTGCCCTGGGGCGAGCTCGGCCACGGCGTGGCCGACGATGCTCTGGTCGCCAAACCACTGCTTGAGTAGGCGGTTGGCGAAGCGGATTCGTCCGCCGGCGTCCACGTAGGCGACCATGCCCGGCACCAGCTCGCACAGGAGGTTCAACCAGGGGTCGGCTCCGTCTCCGGAAGGATGGTCAGCCGGCTCCGATGCGTTGGCATCGCTCATCGTGGCCGATCGTAGCGACCAGTCTCGCACGACAGTCTACGTAGTTGGACGTAGGGCGTGTGCCGGCGTCGCGATGGGCGTGAGACGCATCGAGTTTCGCGGCACATAGAGAGTTCCGTTGACGTTCTTGCGCGAGCTCCGCGGGAAGCCTCCCTCGCGTCGAGGCCTGGGGGGGAGCCTGATTGGCCCACTCGCCTTATTCTCCGTGGGCCACTTTTTGCGTCCGCTGGGCGCAAGCTCTCTCGTCTCTCTCGATATCCACTCACTCAGTCACTCACTCTCCTAGAGCAACATGAAACGAGTCCACGTCACACACTGGGCCGCTGCGGCGGTCCTGCTAGGAGCGGCGTTGCCCGCACAATTCGCCGAACGGTCGGCTCTCATGGGCTCCGGCGAGCCCGGAGTCGATTGCTCGGGACGCTCGGTAAAGAACAAGCGCGTCCGGGCCATCCACGAGCCGGATGCGAGCCGTGCGGGCGGCACGGGCTACTTCTTCGACGCCGATCCGTTCTTGGCCTACCAGCTAGGTCGCAACCTGAACTTTCGCGAGTTCCGTGAGCGGGATGGTGTCTTCGACCTGACGGTGGCCGGGCTGGCTGGCCCGATGCCCGACGGCACGACCGCCAAGATCACGGCGAACAACCAGACGAGCTGTCTCGGCTGCCACAATCTGCCGCAGGGCAACCCGGGCGGTGGGCCGAACTTCCACAAAGACTCCGGCTTTGGCCGCAACACGCCGCACTACTACGGCGGCGGCATCGTGGAGATGCTGGCGATCCAGGTGCGCGAGGAGTTGCTCTCGCAGCTCGATACCAACGGCGACGGTTGGGTCAGCGCCGCCGAGTCCAGGGCCGCGGGCGCCAGTGTGTCGGCGACCACCGGGCCGCGCGGCGAAAGCCTCGACTTCGGTCGGCCGTCCCTGAGCCGGGGCGCCACTGGCACGCCGAGCTTCAACAACATCGTCCGCGTGTGGTACGTCGACCAGAACGGACGTACCGTTGCCGGGGCCAGCGAAGTCGATGGCGTGTCCACCCATGGCTACAACTTCGAACTGATTGTCTGGGGTTGGGGGCAGGGCACCGGTCGCTCGGCGCTCAATCCGACCAACCGCGCGTTCCTCTGGGATCCGTGGAAGGCCCACGGCGGTCTCGAGGCCTATGACCCGAGCACGATGAACGATCCCGATGGCGACGGGGTGAGCGAGCCCACGTTGGCCGGTGCGATCCAGTTTCCAGCGACGCACAACGCACCTGACTTAGGGGCGAGCTCGCATCGCCTCGGCTATAGCACGGACGATCCTGACGGCGATGGCTACCTCAATGAGATCAGCGAAGGTGATCTCGACCTCGCCGAGTGGTTCATGCTCAACGCGCCGCGCCCGGCGTTCGCGGGGACGCCTGGCGAGTATCGGCGTGGCGTCGCGGCGCTGGACAGCCTGGGCTGCACTGATTGCCACACGGCGGATTGGACGATCCGCGCTCGCAGCGCGACTCCGGCTGGGCGTCGCGCTGTGGGCCCGGAGTACGCCGGTGATCGCCGGTTCTTCGACCTCGACGTCACCTGGAACACTCGCACGGAGCGACTCGAGGGCAAGCTCGTGCCGCTCTACGACAAGGTCGGCGCGAGCTACGTGCGCCGCCACGGCGCGTTTGCCGTGCGTGGGTTCTTCAGCGACCTGCGCCACCATGAGATGGGTGAGGGCTTCGCGGAGCTCGATTTCGGCGGCACGTTCAACACCGAGTGGCGCACGCCGCCGCTGTGGGGCGTCGGCTCCGGGTTCCCTTGGGGGCACGACGGTCAATCGCTCACCATCGAGGACGCGATTCGGCGCCACGGTGGTGAGGGGTTGGCGTCGCGGAATGCCTACAACAGGGCCTCGCGTGCGACGCGGCAGTTGGTGCTGAGCACGCTGCGGAAGATGGTGCTCTACGACATCGAGACTTTGCCGGCAGACATCGACGGCGACGGCAAGATCGCCAAGCAGTTCGTGGTGGCGGGCACACCGACCGGTCGTGAGCGTTTCAACGCCGAGTGGCTGTTCGCGGTGCCGGTGCAGATCCAGGGGCTCGTGCGCAATTTCGACGGCAAGTTGGTGCGTTCGTTCGCCGCGGTCAACCTCGATGCTGCTTACGGGCAAGGCCTGCCGTTGCGCGTGGATAGCGATGACGACGGTTGGCCGGACGTATGGGACGCCGCGCCCGCGATGGCTGGCTACCGCGACGGTGTCAGGTAGCCCCGCCGGCGTCGCTGTTCTGTCCGCCGTTGATCGCTTCGGCGAGACGGACGAGCGTCAGCGGCGCGCAGCCCTCGGCCTTGTTGTTGGCGATGACCAACACCTCGCGACCGGCGGCTGACGCGCCGAGGCACAGCGCCGCAACCTCGGCCCGCGTCTGCGGGTCCTCGTCGACCAGGGCGCCAAAGGGCGCGTAGCGCTGGACGGCCTGGCGATAGCCGTGCCGTCGGTGCAGCATCCATCGCAGCACGAGCGGGCCGTCGTCGCCGGCGGCGAACTCGGCCTGGCGCGACAAGGGTGGGAGCCGCGGATGCGCGGACAAGCAATGGTGCGCGCCGCCACGCCGCAGCGCCTCGCGGTAATCGTCCGTGAGCAGTGGGGCATCGCGGAGCTCCACCGCGTAGGGGACGCTGCGTGGGAGCGCGGCGAGAAACTCGCCCAGCGCGGTGGCGAAGGTCCGTGGCTGCCCGGTGATGCGTCCGCCTTGCGGCGGAAACTGGAACAGCAGCACCGCCCCTTTCGCGCCCATGCCCTCCGCGAACGGTGCCACGACCTGGTGTGCGGCGAACCTCGCGTCCAGGTACTGCGGGTTCACCCTGCCACTCTCGTCGAACGGTGAGGTCACCGCCCGAGCGCCCTTCACCACGAAGTGAAAGTCGCCCGGTACCTGGTCGGCGTAGGCGGCGAGTCGGTCCGGCGCCACGGGTGCGTAGAACGTGCTGTCGACGCAGACGGTGCGGAAGAGTGGATGGCGCCCGTACGCGGCTAAACCGTGGCGCGACAGCTCGGTTGGCTTTGATCGATCGGCCCAGACGAGCCCGTGCCAACCGGGAAACGACCACGACGACGTGCCGAGCCGTAACGTCGATGGCAGCGCGGCTGCCAAGCTCTCGTACTGCAGCGCTGCGGCCGCCACCTGTACAGTCGCCACCTGTTTTGGCGCGGCGGGCGCAGGTTCGCTCACCTGACCGAACAAGTTCAGCTGGCGCGGGTTGCGTTGGGGGATCGGAGTCTCCAGTGGCTGGATTTAGATCAACGCTGGGTATAGTGCCCGCATCTCGTCTCCCGCGGAGGTGCCGCCATGCATTCTTTCACCCGGGCACTCGCGATTGGCCTCGTCGGCTGCTTCGTCGCGACGTCCCTCTCCGCCCAGCCGCTCACCCGCTACATCGATACTGATGACGATTGGCGCTACCTCGACGACGGCTCCGACCAAGGCGTCGCTTGGCGCCAGCCCGGCTTCGACGACTCGTCGTGGAAGGAGGACCAGGCCCAATTCGGCTACGGAGACGGCGACGAGGGCACCACCCTCAGCTTTGGTCCCGACCCGAACCTGAAGTTCGTCACCACCTACTTCCGCTATGAGTTCCGCGAGTCGAACCCGGGGCGGATCAATGCCCTGAGGCTGCGCCTGCTGCGGGACGACGGCGCGGTGGTCTACTTGAATGGCACCGAGGTCGCGCGCAGCAACATGCCGCTGGGCGTGCCCACCAACTACCTGATGTTGGCGGCGAGCGAATCGGAAGTGCCGACCGAGCAGACCTTCTACGAGTTCTCCATTGATCCGGCGCTGCTGGTGCGGGGCAACAACGTCCTGGCCGCCGAGCTGCATCAGGCCGCGGGCGGCACCGAGGACGCCAGCTTTGCCGCGGAGTTGGTCGGCGCCCGGGGAAGTGCGCGGCCGTTTGCGCAGGAGAACCTGCTGATCCTGGTCGCGGACGATCTCGGGGTCGACAACGTTGGCGCGTATGGTGAGGGCTCGGCGATCCCGCCGACGCCGAACATCGACGCCCTGGCCTCACAAGGCGTGTTGTTTCGCAACTTCTGGTCGAACCCGGTCTGCTCGCCGACGCGCGCCTGTCTGCACACGGGCCGCTACTCGCTGCGCACCCTGGTGGGCCACGCCGTTCCGTTGCAGCAGACTGGCGTCCTGGATCTGACCGAGATCTCGATCCCGAAGATGCTCGACTTGGGCAACGGCGGCTACGCGCACTCGCTCATCGGCAAGTGGCACCTCGGCGATGAGCGCAACGGCGGTGATCTGGGGCCCAACATGACGGGTTGGTCGCACTTCGCTGGCCTTATCCCCGGAGCGTTGGGGGACTACTACAACTGGCGTCGCACCGTCGACGGTGTGACCGCGCAGTCGACCGTGTACGCGACGACCCAAATGGTGGACGACGCGTTGAGCTGGATTGGTCAGCAGTCGGGTCCGTGGGTGTGCATGCTCGCGTTCAACGCGGCGCATGGCCCGCTGCAGCCACCGCCGCCGAGCCTGCACTCGCAGAATCTCAACGGTCTCAATCCGGCCACGACACCGGTTCCGTTCTACAAGGCAATCGCCGAGGCGATGGACACCGAGATTGGCCGCCTGTTGGCGTCGCTCGGCCCGCAGCGGCAGAACACCAACGTCATCTTCCTGGGGGACAACGGCACCGATGGCCCAGTGAGTGTGCCGCCGTTCCGCCCCAGCCACGCGAAAGGGACCCCGTACGAGGGAGCGGTCAACGTGCCTCTCATCTTCGCCGGCCCGACGGTGACCTCGCCGGGCCGAGAGGTCGACGCCTTGGTGGGCGCGGTCGATCTGTTTGCGACCGTTGCCGAGCTTGCGCAAGTTGATTTGACGACCACGCTGCCGCCCACTCTTGAGATCGACTCGGTCAGCTTCCTGCCCTACATCACCGATCCCGCGCAGACGCCGATCCGGCAAACCGTGTTTGCGGAGCTGTTCAATGGCAGCGACTTCGCCACCGTGAACACGACGGGTTTCGCGATCATTCGCGACTCGCAGTACAAGCTCGTTCGGTTCCACGACGGCGTCGGTCGCGAGGAGTTCTACGACCTCATCGCCGACCCGTTCGAGACCAATGATCTGCTCGCCGTCGGGCTCTCGCCGGGACAGGAGCCGTTCCTCAACGCGCTGCGCGCCGAGATCGACCTGCTGCGCAACCCGACGGCGTCGCTGACCCTGTTTGGCGAGACCAACTGCTTTGGCTCGAACGGCGCCACGACGCTTGGGGTCAGCGGCACTGCCCGCCTCGGTGACACCTACACCGTGAGTCTGACCAACGGTGCGCCCTACGCGCCGGCACTGCTCTTCTTGGTGAATTCGCGGTTCGCCTTTGGGCCGGTGGCGCTGCCGTTCCCGCTCGAGGTGATCGGCGGTGCGCCGGGGTGCTATCAGTACGTGGCCCCCGGCTACGCCTTCACGACCACGACGGATGCAGCTGGCGCGGCCTCGCTGCCCATCCCGGTGCCAAGCTCGCCCGACCTCGTAGGGCTCGATGCCTACCACGCCTGGCTGGTCGTCGACCAGCAGGCTGGCGGCCTCGGCGTGACAACGTCGAACGGGCTCGTCGCGGTCGTCGGCTTCTGACGCCGGCCAGCGCGGTGCGCCGCCGGTCAGGGCCGGCGGAAGCGCAGCGCGTTGGAGAGCGCGAGTCCCTGCGGGGCTCCCGCGTCGGCGATTGCGTACTGGAAGTAGAGCTCCGCGCCCGGTGGCAGCAGGTCCCAGCCGTCCAAGCCGAAGGTGATCTCGCCGCCGCAGCCGACCGACGTGGGAAGGCCGATGAAACCACCGCCCGGCACGATCTCGCCGCCAAAGAGCGACAGCCGCCCCACCGCGTCGCCGGCGATGAGCACGGCCGGGGCGCAGGGCAGGGCGTTCACGAGATCGAGGTTGAGCGTCGACCCTGGCAGGAAGGTGCTGTTGGCGGTGAGCGACGCCTTGCCCTGGGTACCGTCGAGGTGCCGGCCGAGGAGCGCGATGGGCGCTGCGGGATCGCGCACCTCGAAGAAGGCCAGCATGCCCTTCCCGGAGTGCTCGAGGATGTGGCAGTGCATGAGCCAACCGCCCGACGTCCAGGCGCCGCTCGGCGCGAAGGTCGCGGTCTCGCCTTCGGCACTGATTTGACCCTGACGCCCGGTGTCGTCGACGTGCGCGACCAAGCGGGTGATGCAGCGACTGGTGCCGAGTCCGCCCAGCCGGGCCGGGGCGCGGATGACGTCCTTGAACATGCGGCGCGCGGTGGGCTGCCACTTCAGGTTGAGCGTGGGGTCCAAGTCGTCGATCCACTCGTACTCGACGAGCTCGAAGAAGAACCCGTGGACGTGGAACGGGTGGTCGCCGTGGGTCAGGTTGGTGACTTCCCACATGAACTGGTCGCCGACTTCGAGATCAGGCGCGTCGAAGCTGGTGACTTTGGCCGCGGGGATGGGCCGCATCGAGCCGCTGGAGAAGTCGGCGAGGGAGAAGAACGTGACGTCGCCCGCGGCATCGGGGGGAGCGTGGCCAAACGTCACCTTGACGGTCTTGGTGGGCTCGACCGGCGGCGGGAACGGCACGGCGGCTTCCCACGACGCTCGCGGTAGTGGCACCCACGGCAGTGGATCGACGGGGCCGGGGCGGGCGATCAGCTGCACCTTGAAGTAGGGCTGGTCGGGGTAGAAACCGTCGAGCGGATCGTCCGGGAGCATGATAGAGCCGGTCGGGCCATAGATCGCCATGTGTCGGCCGCGGAACCAGTCCTTCTGCTGGATCGTGAAGACTTGACCGCCGGCGCCGGTCGGGGTGAACACGACGTCCACTCGCTCGGCCGGCAGGAGGGTGATGCCCTGTCCCATGTGGTTGAGCAGCGTCTGCTCCGGGTGATCGCCGAAGGTGCGCGTGGGCTGCACCGCGAACTTCTTGAACGCGCGACTCTCAAAGCCGCCGTCGCTGCCAATCTCCCAGATGTCGACCCCGCCCATGCCGGTCGCGGCGTCGTTGAGATCGAGTCGGCAGAAGGTGCTGTTGGCGACGTTGATCACGCGCCACCGCTGCGAGGTGCCCGCGGGAACCATCAGAGTCGTCGTGCCCGCGAGCTTGCCGTTGACGAGCAAGTGCGTGCCGATCCGGCCGTTGGTGTGGTAATCGGCGTTCTTGAGCGGGTCCACGCCGCCCGCGTACGGAAACGCCGGCATGATCTGCATGTAGTTGGGCGACGCGGGATCCGTGTCCAGCATCACGTCGTCGAAGACCACGACGTGCTCTTCGACCAAGGGTTGTCCCCCTCGATCGGTCAGGCCCAGAGCTTGTCGCTGGGCGAGCGGCGCCCGCACCAACAGGCATCCGTGCAGGCCCATTTCGACCTGGTGGAAGGTGCTGACGTGCGGGTGGTACCAATACAGGCCTTCGCGCAGCAGCGGGAACTCGTAGACGAAGCTCTCCCCAGGGGCGACGGGCCGCTGCGAGATGTGACTCCCGTCCATCGGCGCCGTGATCTCAACACCGTGCCAATGGATCGTCGTCGGTTGCGGGAGCTGGTTCGTAAAGCGGACGCGCAGCGTTTGGCCCACTTCGCCAACGATGGTCGGGCCGGGGGTCGAGTCGTTGTACGTCCATACGGTGGTATCGATCCCGGGGACGAATTGCCACGTCGTGACGGCTGCGGTGAGCTGCACTTCGACGACGTTGGGATCGGGGTCCAGATCCGGCGCCGTCGGCGGGTCAAAGCCCTGCGCCGCGACAGTGGCGGTGAGGGCACCCAGGAGAACGAGAGAGGACAACGCCTGCATAGCTTGCTCCAACTTCAAGTTGAGGGAGCCCGTGGGTAGGCCGTGGCGTCGGCGCGCTCACTACGCCGATGCTCGATCGGCGTGCGCAACAAGTGCGTATGTCGCTTTCCGTATGGGGCTGCTTGCCGAAATTCCCGTGTGGGGCGCTAGTTCATGTGGCGGAGGCACTGAGCGCATGCAGCCCATCAACACCATCCTGGTCGCCGTCGACCTCGGTCACCACACCGCCGACGTGCTCCACGCGGCCGTGATGCATGCCAAAGCGCACGGCGCGGCCCTCGTTGTGACCCACTGCGTGCACGAGCTCCGGGCGATGTATGGTGCCTACGTTGGTGCGGGATCGGTCCACGCGCTGCAGGAGGAAGTGGAAGCCGACGCGCACGAGAAGCTCCAGGCGTTCTTCGACGAGGACGTCGCACCGCACGGGATCGAGGCACGGCACGTCGTGCTCAAGGGCATGCCGTGGACGGAGATCATCGGCTGCGCGATTCGTGAGGACGCGGGCATGATCGTGGTGGGGCTCCACGTGGCGGACAAGCCGGAGCACCGGGTGTTGGGACGGACCGCAGACCGCGTGTTGCGGCACGCCTCCTGCCCCGTGCTGGTCGTGCCGCCGCAGCCGCCCGAGTGACGAGGGCGGTTGTCCTGAGCGATCGAGGCGTTGGGGCGTTGTTCGAACGAGTCCTCGTCGCCACGGACTTTGGTCCGGGGGTGAGTGTGGCTGTCGAGCACGCGCTTGCTCTTGCCGGCGGGGCAGACTCGGTGCTGCACTTCCTGCACGTGGTGGAGGAACGGTTTGATCACAGCGGCTACGGGCTCGATCGATCGGCCATCGCGCTGCTGCAAGAGAAGCTGCGATTGGCCGTCGAGCGGCAGCTTCGCGATCAGGCGGCGCAAGTGGCGGGTCGGTGTCGCGCGATTCTCGACGTTCGCGTGGGCGTGCCGGCCGAGGAGATCGTCAGCGCTGCGCAGCGCCATCACGTTGATCTCATCGTGATGGGCGCCCGCGGCAAGGCCGGCGTCCATCGGCTGCTGCTCGGCAGCACTGTGGCGCACGTGTTGCGTTACGCGCCGTGCCCGACGTTGACGGTGGCGGGCTCCTGAGTCGCACCGTACTTGGCCCGTCAGGCCCCGCAGCAGCTGGCGTCCTGCCAGCTCTGCCAGGCGCGCCATGTCAGCAGCATCGCGGCCGCGAGTAAAGCCCAGCGTTGCAGGCGCGCGCGCCCGCCGGGGGAGAGCCATCGGCGGATGACGCCGACGTGGAGTTGGGTGATCGCGAGAAGTGGCAACGATCCAGCGGCGAAGCCTAGCCCGACGCCGGCGCCGGCCGCTGGACTTCCGGCGACCCCGGCGGAGGCCAGCACCGCCCAGACCAGGCCGCACGGGAGCAGCGGGGTGATGAGTCCGAGCGCCGCGGCGCGCGTGCTTGGTGATCGTCGAGCGGACCAGCGGCCCGCGTGCCGATAGAGCGACGTAAGGCCCGGCACGTTGGCGAGGCGGCCGGTTCCGCCAATGGCCAGCGCCAGCATCGTCGTGGCCAAGAGTAGTGCAATCCACGCGGACGGGACCGCGACCGCGGTGGCGCCGAGGCTCGCGCCGATCCCTCCGGCAACTGCGCCAGCAGTGGCGTAGGACGCGACGCGGGCGGTGTGGTACATCGCGGCGGCGCCGCCACCGGTGCTGCACGCGGCGAGCGGGCCACACATGCCGGCGCAGTGAAGGCTGTTGGCCGCGCCAAAGATCAGGCTGTCGAGGACACTCTGCATCCGCGTCGTCGGACCTTGCGACTTGGAGGTCCGCGAACTGCCAATGCCCGTTGCAGGCTCACGCTTTCGTGATTTGTCGGCTGTCCGCGGTCTTGATCGGACACCTCGGGACGCGGAACGCGCTGTGTGGGCCGATGTGCGTAGGCGCGTCTACGCACAAGGGCGGAAGCGGAGCGCCTTCGGTTTGGAAAATGCCACGCCCGGCGGTCGCGTCGAAACTTCCCGGGGGAGAGCGCATTGGCTGGTTGATGACCGCGGGAATCTCACCCTTGCGTGCACCCGAGCTTGCGACGCCGTACGTCGATGAAGCGTGCGCGCACTGCGGGCTACCGGTGCCGGTGGGTGCGGTCAACGCCAAGTTCTGTTGCGCTGGTTGCGCTGCTGTCCATCGGCTGATGGAGGAAGGCGGTCTGCAACGCTTCTACGCGTTGGGCGGCGGTCGCGGTCAAGCAGTTGGCTCGGTGCCGGAGCCACGCCGGCGCGACTGGTTGGAGGATCTTGAGCGCCGTGGTGTGATCGCGTCTGACCAGGTTCGCGTCGAGCTCGACGTGCAGGGGATCCACTGCGCCGCATGCGTCTGGTTGCTGCAAGAGCTCTGGGGCCGGCGCGACGGCGCGGTGCGGATCGACCTCAACCCGTCGCTCGGGCAGGTCACGCTGGTCTACGACCCCAAGCGCCTGCCGCTTGCCGCCTATCTGGACGACGTGGAGCGGTTGGGCTACCGGCTTGCCCCGGCAAGTAAGCAGTCGCGTTTGGGTGATCGTGCGTTGCTGACTCGCATGGGCATCTGCATCGCGCTGGCCCTCAACGCCATGATGTTTGCGCTGGCGCGCTACGTGGGGCTGAGCGCGACGGACGGCGCACTGCACACGCTGTTCCGGGGGTTGTCGTTGGCGTTGGCGGCTGCGGCAGTCGTCGTCGGCGGCCCCGAGTTCTTTCGCGGTGCCCTCGCCGGCGTGCGCCACCGGGTGCTGCACCTCGACCTACCGATCTCCTTGGGCATCGTCCTGGCGTTCGCCGGGTCGGCCGCCGTGATGCTGCGGGGCGGCGACGACTACTTCGACACCGTGACGATCTTCGTCGCCTTGATGTTGGTGGGGCGCTTCCTGCAGCGCCGCGCGGTGAGCCGGAATCGCGACTACTTGCTGGCGAACGACGGCGCCGAGCACCTCTGGGCGCAGAGGCTCCGGGGCGGGCGTCTCGAACGTGTGCCTGCCGCCGCTCTCGCGCCGGGCGACCATCTCGTGTTGGCCGCCGGTGACTTGCTGCCGGTGCGGGCCCGCCTGTTGCGGCGGCCCGGCTCTTTCTCCCTTGACTGGATCTCGGGCGAGTCGGAGCCGCGGGCGTTCGCGGTCGGTGCGGTGGTCCCGGCCGGGGCGTTTCACGCCGGTCGGCAGTCGGCGCTGTTGGCAGTCGAAGCGGGTTTGGCGGAGTCTGGCTTGTTGCGCCTCTTGGCGACGCCTCGGCGCGACACGGCGGGCCGGCACTCAGCGGGAGGCGGCGAGTGGCGGGCGCTTAACCGGATCTACGTCGGCCTGGTCCTATTGCTTTCCGCTGTCGCCGCCGTCGTCTGGGCGATCGCCGATCCGGCGCGGATCCTCGACGTCACCACGTCGGTGCTCGTTGTGACTTGCCCTTGCGCCCTGGGGTTGGCGATTCCGCTCGCGTTCGATCTCGCCGTCGCCGGGCTGCGTCGCCGCGGCATCTTCGTGCGCAGCGCCGGGCTTCTGGATCGCGCGCGGCGGGTGCAGCGCGTGGCGTTTGACAAGACCGGCACGCTCACCTGGGGCGGGCTCGTCGCACAGGCGCAGGGACCAGTGCCGTCTGGAGCGGAGCTCGACGTGCTGTTCACGATGGCGTCGAGCAGCAGTCACCCCGCGAGTCGCGCGGTGGCGGCCGCTCTGGCGTCGGGTCCGAGCTTTTGCGCGGACCTGTCGATCGACGAGCTCCCTGGGCGTGGCTTGCAGTGCCGTAGCCCGCAAGCGGTGTACCGGCTCGGCGCGGCAGACTTCGCCACGTTGGGCGGCGCGGCTGCGGACAGTGCCTGCGTTTTCACGCGGGATGGCGTCGTGCTCGCCCGCTTCGCGCTCCGCGAAGACGTTCGTCATGGCGTCGCGGCAGAGCTGGCGGAGCTAGAGACGATGGGTCTCTCGACTTGCCTGCTGAGCGGTGATCGTCAGCGCAAAGTCGCGCGCACGGCGGCCGCCGTTGGCGTGCCGCAGAGCCGGGCGCACGGGGATCTGTCGCCGGCGCAGAAGGCCGACTGGATCGCCGCGCACGGGGCCGCGAACACCATGATGGTCGGTGACGGCCTCAATGACGCGCCCGCGTTTGAGGTGGCCGGGGTTGCTGGCACTCCGGCGTTGGATCGGCCGGTGCTGCCGGACCGCGCCGACTTTTTCTACACGGGGCCTGGCGCTGGCGCGGTGAGCGCCGTCGTCAAACAGAGTCGGCTCTTTCACCGCGTCGTTGCCGCCAACCTGTGGGGCGCCGCGTTCTACAACGCGGTTGCGGTGAGCCTCTGCTTCGCGGGCCTGATGACACCGCTGTGGTGTGCGGTCCTGATGCCGACCAGCTCCCTGGCTCTTCTTGGTCATACCGCGTGGCGGTTAGGCCGCTGGGAGACGACGTGAACGTGGCTCCACTCCTCGTCCTGTGCAGCTCGTTCCTCGCGGTCTGCGGTGTCCTGCTGTTTTGCTACTGCGTGCGACAGCGCGATCACGAGCACGTGGATCGGCTCTCGCTGCTGCCCCTCGAAGAAGACGTTGACGTTGCGGCGTCCGAAAGAACGCGCGAACTCTCGAATTGACGGAAGCGAGTCATGGAAAACGCGATCAACACCGCCTCGTTGGAGCAACGCCGCATCGTCTATGACGATGGCGTCACGCGTGGTTTCGTCATTGCGACGCTGTTCTGGGGTCTGGTGGGCATGCTCGTCGGGCTGCTCGGCGCCCTACAGCTCAGCTTTTGGCAGTTCAATCTCGATCTGCCGTGGCTGACGTTTGGCCGGATTCGGCCCCTGCACACGAACGCGGTGATCTTCGCGTTGGTCGGCAACATGATGTTCGCCGGCATCTACTACTCGACGCAGCGCCTGCTGAAGGTGCGCATGGCGTCCAACGCGCTGTCGCAGATCCACCTTTGGGGCTGGCAGTTGCTCATCATCGGCGCAGCGGTGACCCTGCCGCTGGGCCTTACTCAGTCGAAGGAATACGCCGAGCTCGAGTGGTTCCTAGACCTGGGCGTGGCCGCGGTCTGGGTCGTCTTTGCGATCAACTTCTTCTGGACGTTGAAGATCCGCAATGAGCGCCATCTCTACGTCGCTCTGTGGTTCTACATCGCCACGATCCTGACGATCGCGGTCCTCTACATCGTCAATAACTTGGCGTTGCCGGTGACGGGCACCAAGAGCTACGGCTTGTTTGCCGGCGCTCAGGATGCGCTCACGCAGTGGTGGTACGGCCACAACGCGGTGGCCTTCTTCCTCACCACGCCGATCCTCGGCATCATGTACTACTTCCTGCCCAAGGCGGCGGATCGGCCGGTGTTCAGCTACCGGCTGTCGATCATCCACTTCTGGGCACTGGTCTTCCTCTACATCTGGGCGGGGCCACACCACCTCCTCTACACCGCGCTGCCCGACTGGGCGCAGACGTTGGGGATGCTGTTCAGCCTCATGCTGTGGGCGCCGTCGTGGGGCGGGATGCTCAACGGCCTGCTGACGCTGCGCGGCGCGTGGCACAAGGTTCGGACCGATCCGGTCCTCAAGTTCTTCGTCGCCGGCGTCACGTTCTATGGCATGGCGACCTTTGAGGGGCCGCTGCTTTCGGTCAAGAGCGTCAATGCCCTTGGGCATTACACCGATTGGATCATCGGGCACGTGCACTCCGGCGCCCTTGGGTGGAACGGTCTGATGACGGCCGGGATGTTCTATTGGCTGGCGCCGCGGCTGTGGGGCGCCAAGCTGCACTCCAAGGCCCTCGCCGACTGGCACTTCTGGATCGCCACTGTCGGCATCCTGTTCTACGTCGGATCGATGTGGGTCGCGGGGATCACCAGTGGCCTGATGCAGCAAGCGCAGACCGCCGATGGCGCGCTGCAGTATGCGCAATGGGTCTCGATCATCGATGCGGTGCGCCCCAGCTACATGTTCCGCACGATCGGTGGCGGCTTGTTCATCGTCGGTTGGATCATGATGATCTACAACATCTGGCGGACTGCGGCCGCGGGTCAGCGGGTCAACGGCGAGGTCGACGTCGCTGTGCTGGTGCGCCCGTCGCAAGGTGGAGCCTCGGTCGCACGCCTGGTGTTTGGCTCGCCGTTCGTGCTGACGGCCGTCGGTCTGGTTGGCATGTTCTTGCTGGCCAAGCCGACGGCGGCGCCGGTGGGTCTCGGTGTGCTGCTGCTGGTTGCTGGCATCACCGCGTTCCAGCTCAAGAGCGCGAGTGCTGGCGGGCGCTTCTCGTGGCACGAGACCGTCGAGCGCAAGCCGCTGGCCTTCAGCCTGCTGGTGGCCGTCGCGGTTTTGGTCGGTGGGGTCGTCGAGCTGATTCCGGGCATCGTCGTGCGCACCGAGGTGCCAATGACCGCGGACGGGCACTACGCGGTGGAGCCTTACACAGCCCTCGAGCTGGAGGGCCGCGACATCTACGTCCGGGAGGGCTGTTACACCTGCCATTCGCAGATGGTGCGGCCGTTCCGCGCGGAGTGGCAGCGGTATGGCGAGCCCAGCCGCATCGAGGAGTCGATGTGGGATCGACCCTTCCAGTGGGGCAGCAAGCGCACGGGCCCCGATCTCGCGCGAGTCGGCGGCAAGATGAACAACGCGTGGCACTACCAGCACATGCTGGATCCACGCTCCACGTCGCCCGGCTCGAACATGCCCAACTATCCGTGGCTGCTGAGCGACAAGGTCGACGCGGCGACGACGCCGTTCAAGCTCAAGTCGATGAAGGCATTGGGCGTCCCGTACACCGACGCCCAGATCGACGAGGCGGGTGCATCGATGCGGGCGCAGGCCGACGAGATCGTCGCGGACTTGCGGGAATTCTCGCTCGAGGCGGCGCCAGAGAGCGAGCTCGTCGCGCTGATCGCTTACCTCCAGCGTTTGGGCAAGAACGCCAAACCCACCGACGTCGGCAAGGCCAACTGATCCGACTTGCGCCAGTGGAGCACGAGCCATGTTCAAAGAGATGTTTCAGGGCAACTACCTGCTCGACCTGCCGGTTGTCGGGATGCTGTTTTTCGTTGCCGTGTTCGCGGTAGTGCTCGGACGCGCGCTGTGTCGCGGCGCCGGGGCGTATGCCGAGGTCGAACGGCTGCCGTTGGATGACGCTGGGCCTGGGTCAAGCATGGGAGAGCAGTGATGACGACCATCGATCCGCTCCGGGAGCACGCCTACGACGGGATTCAGGAGTTCGATAACCGCCTCCCGAATTGGTGGCTGTGGACGTTCTACCTGGCGTGCATCTTCAGCGTCTTCTACTGGCTCCACTATCACGTGCTGGGCACGGGTCCGCTACCACCCGAGCGGTACCGGATGGAAATGGAGGCGGCGGAGGCGCGCCTCGCCGCGCGGCTCGCCAACCAGACCATCGATGACGCCGTGCTACAGAAGCTCGCGGCCGAGCCGACGTTTGTCGAGAAGGGCCGCCAGGTGTTCATCGCCAACTGTGCGCAGTGCCACAAAGAGGATGGCGGCGGCAACATCGGGCCCAATCTGACCGACGAGTATTGGCTCCACGGCAGCCGCCCGGAGGCCATCTACCAGACGGTGATCAACGGCGTCCCGGCGAAGGGAATGGTCGCGTGGGGGCCCGTGCTCGGGCCGGCGCGTTGTCAGCAAGCCGCGGCGTATGTCCTGACGCTCCGGAACACCCACGTCGCCGGTGGGAAGGAGCCCCAGGGCGAGGCGCAGCCGCCGAACTGAGCGTGCGCAAAGCACTTTGGAGTCCGTCATGGAAGATCTGAAGCAGACTCCCGCGCCTCTTGCGGCCCAGGCGCGGCGGCCGAATCTCGACAGTCTGTTCTCGGTGAATCCCGACGGATCGCGGAACACGATCCACCCAGCCACGGTGGGCGGGCGGTTTCAGCGCCGCAAGAACGTCCTGTGGGCGGTGCTCATCGCGGTCTACCTCGTGCTGCCGTGGCTCGACGTGGGCGGCAACCCAGCGATCCTCATCGACATCGGGCGCCGGCACTTCTTCTTGTTCGGGTGGATCTTCACCGCTCAGGACTTCTGGCTGGCGTTCTTCTTCGTGACCGGCGTTGGCTTCAGTCTGTTTGTCGTTAGCGCTCTCTTTGGCCGGCTATGGTGCGGCTACGCCTGTCCCCAAACGGTCTTTCTGGAGGGCGTCTACCGCCGAATCGAGGCGTGGATCGAAGGCTCGCCGCGGCGGCGCAAGGAGCTCGACCGAGCTCCTTGGACGGGCAGCAAGATCGGCAAGCGCCTGATCAAGTACGTCCTGTACGGCGCGGCGTCGCTCGCGCTCTCACACACGGTGTTGAGCTACTTCATGCCGGTCGAGGAAGTATTCGCCGCCATGACCAGCGCGCCGTCGCGCAACCCGACCGCGTTCACGTTTGTCGTCGCGTTCACGGCGATCCTGTTCGTCAACTTCACGTGGTTTAGGGAGCAGCTCTGCATTGTGATCTGTCCCTACGGCCGGCTGCAAGGCGTCCTGTATGACTCGCATACGGTCAACGTGGGCTACGACCACCGGCGCGGCGAGCCCCGAGGCAAGCTGTCGGCGGCCGGCGCCGGCGGTGATTGTGTCGACTGCTACCGGTGTGTGGCGGTCTGCCCAACGGGGATCGACATCCGCAACGGCACGCAGCTCGAGTGCATCGGCTGCGCCAACTGCATCGACGCGTGCGACGAGGTCATGGACAAGGTCGGTCGCGAGCGTGGCCTGGTGCGCTACGACACCCTCGCCGTGTTTGAGGGGCGGGCTCGTCGATTCTGGCGGCCTCGTGTCGCCCTCTACGGCGGGGCGCTGGTGCTGGGTCTGACGGTGTTCGCGCTCGCCGCAGGCGGGCGGGCGCCGTTCCAGGCGGAGCTGCTACGGCTGCCTCGAAGCACGTTCACCCTCGAGGGCGGCGTGGTCAGCAACGCGTTTTCGCTCCGCGTGCAGAATAAGGAGAGCAGCGCCGTGGCATTCCACGTGGAGGCCGCGGTGCCCGCGTGGGCTGAGGTGGTGCTCCCCGTGCGGTCGTTGCGACTCGAGTCGCTCCAGGAGCAGCGCCTACCACTGTTCGTCCGCGGGCCGCGGTCGGCGTTTCGCCTTGGCGACACCGTGCAGATCACGGTGCGCACCGACGACACAGAACGAGTGCTCACGGCGCCGATCCTGGGGCCGCGCGGCCCGGTCCAGCCACCGTCGAAGGGTGGGGAGCAGAGATGATGGAGGTGTTGATGAACGTCTTGCGCCGTCGGCCTTGGCTGTTGGTCGTGATCGGCCTGCTGCTGTGCTTCGCCGCGAACGCCGTGTTCCTGACCATCGCCTTCACGCACCCGCCCGTGCCGTACGGACCGGGGGGCTGACGCCCTAGGGAGCGCTCTTGATGTACTGGTCGAGCCGGTGCTTGGCGTTGCGACGCGCACGGTCGGCGGCTTCGAGGGCGGGGTAGTGAGAGTAGGGGAGGTGATAGCTCACGGTTCGTCCCACGCCGAAGCAGACGCCGCCCACGCCCGGGCCAACGGCGGTTTGGTGGCCGCCATCGACCGCACCGCCGCTCATGATGTGGTGCTCGAGGGCGCGCAGGCGTTCGGCCTGGTAGCGATACTCGGTGTTGGTCACGGCGCCGACCAGGGCGCTGCCGTGGCGCCGGCGATCCACGGGCAACGCCCTGATTCGGAGCATGCACTCCTCCTGCAGGTGGACGAACGCCGCGCGGTAGATCTTCGCCCAGCGCGGTGCGAGGGCGTCGCCGGCAAAGGCGGCTCGCTCGGTGTCGGCGAGCGCTGGCGGCATCGGCGGTGTCGGGAGTGGACCCGGCAGGAGGGCGTCCACGGGCCGGCGGCCCGCGGCGGCGGCGGCAGGAGCGGCGGGCGCCTCGGCGATGGCGTCCGGCGCGGCCACCATCGCCGAGAGGGAGGCCGCCGGAGCGGCCGTATCCGCGTCGTCACCCGGCGCAGTCGGCGGGGTGTGTGGTGCGCATCGGTCGGTGGCGGCGGCCTGGAGGATCGCCAGTGCGCCAAGGGAGAGGCCGAGCAGCGCAGCCACGATGCCGAGGCGTCCCTTCTGTCGGCCGTGAGGCACGGGGACAAGACGTGGCGCCCCCGAGGATCCTCCCGCGGGATCGTGTCTTTTGGCGGGTCGGGCGGCTCACGGTGCGGGGTGCCGCTGGGCGAGGTGCATGCCGACAAGTCGCGCTACCAGGACCGTCAGGTAGACCTGGCCAACGACCGCCTCGACGCTCCCGAACAGCCGCGCGAAGGCGGTCTGTGGCACGACATCGCCGTAGCCGAGCGTGGTCAGGCTCACGAAGCTGAAGTACAAGCAGGTCGCGAGTCGCGGGGCCTCGGGCCCGATGATCGTGCGCAAGGGCGGTGGGCCGAAGCTGGCGAGCAGATAGTAGAGAAACGCAAACGTCATCCCGATCAGCAGGTAGACACAGATCGCTCCGACAATGCGGTCGAAGTCGACGCGTGGGCCGGTGAAGACGTCTAGCAGGAGGGTGGTGGTCGTGACGACCAGGAACACCAGATTGGCGGCCGCCACGGCCGTCGTGATGCTCGCCGAGTCGAAGAAGATCAGACTCGCCAAGCTCGTGACCAGGGCGACGATGGCGACGCCCCGGACCACGCGCAGCACGATGCGGTGCCCCAAGATGGCCTGCTGGCCGCCGAGGAGGACGAGCCAAAAGGCGATGAGCCAGGTGCGGTGGCCGACGTCACCGAGATCGATCAGTGGGTACAGCGCGCCGAGCAGCAGCAGCGACGCCAGCAGCACGAAGTACTTGCCGGCGACCGCGGCGCGCCAGTCGAAGGTGGGTTGGTGGGGAGGGGGCACGGTTTGTGTCTGCTCAAGCGTGCCGGCCGCGTCGGATCGGCGCCAGCGTCGACCGGCGCTCGCCGGGCGGCGAAATTCGCTCGTCACGCGAGGGTTGCTCAAGTGGACGTAGGTCGCTACGAGCGACCGGGAGCAACCGCATGCCTAAATATCGCAAGATCGTTGTCCCTACCGATTTCTCAGCCGGATCGCAGGCGGCCTTCGCGATGGCGCTCGAGCTCGCCAAGGAGCATGGCAGCGAGATCGTGCTGGTGCACGTCGTCGAGCCGCCGGTGTATCCGGGAGTCGGCCTGGCTGGGTCGACCAACTTCCCCGCGGTCTATCAGGAGCTCCGGCAGGCGGCCGAGGCGCACATGCAGCGGATCATTGGCGAAGAGGTGCCCGATGGCATGACCTGCCGGGCTGTCCTGCGTGACGGGCGACCGTTCCACGAAGTGGTCGAGCTGGCGGCCGAGGAGAAGGCTGACCTGATCGTCATCGCGACCCACGGCTACACCGGCCTCAAGCACTTCATGCTCGGCAGCACGGCCGAGCGGGTGGTGCGCCTGGCTGGCTGCCCCGTACTGACGTGCCGCCCGCCGGCCGCAGAGGGCGCGGCCTAGTCGACCGTCGCGGCTTGGGGCGGTCGGGCCGAATGGTCGAAAGACCGTGGCGGGGGGATGAAGGCATGACCAAGCCAAAGTTCGTGGACGATGAGGCGTTTCGTTCGCTGCGTACCGGTGACGCCGAGCGTTTCCACGCTGAGATGGAGGGCCGCGCGAGTCTGGATCTGTCGGACAGCGATCTGCGCGGCTCCGACCTGCGTGGCGTGGACTTGGACCGGGTAGTGCTGCGGGGCGCCTACCTGCGCGACGTGGACCTGCGCGGCCAAGACCTACGGGAGCACGACCTCGAGGGTGTCTCATTGCGCCACGCCAAGGTCAGCGGCGCCTGGTTTCCCGACAACATCGATCCCGCCGAGATCCAGGCGAGTGTCGCGCTCGGCATCCGCCTGCGCGTGCGCCGCGGCTAAAGAGTGGGCTTAGCCGCGCTCGCGCAGCGGCGCCAAGAACGCGCGCACTTCGCGCCACGCATCGGCGGCGTGCTCGCCGTCGTAGCGGTCGCTCGACGGATTGGCGAACGCGTGGTTCGCGTCGTAACGCAGCACGCGCACGTCGCGCCCGGCCTCTTGCATCGACGCCTCGAACAGGTCGACGGTTTCGTTGGGAATGCTGCTGTCCTGGGAGCCAAACACCGCCAGCACGCGCGCGTTGATCTGCCGCAGCCTCTGGGCGTCGGTCTCCAGCCGGCCGTAGTAGATCACCGCGGCGTCGAGGTCCGGCGCCGCCAGTGCCAGCTGCAGTGACCAGCCACCGCCAAAGCACCAGCCGATACACGCACGGCGCTCGGCGCCGATGCGCGGGTCGTCGGCGAGGAACTTGTGCGCGGCGAGGAGGACGCGCCGCGCGCCGTCTTCCTGGACCGCCTTCATGTTGGCGAGTGCGTCCTCGCGCTCGGTGGCGACCTTGCCGCCGTAGAGGTCCACCGCCACTGCGGCGAAGCCGTCCTCGGCCAGTCGATCCGCCCAGTGCTTGATGTGGTCGTTGAGGCCCCACCACTCGTGGATCACGACCACGCCGCCCAGCGGTGGCTTGCCGTCTGCCGGCAGGCTCAGGTAGCTGCTGGTGCCAGCGATCTCGACGGTCTCGCCGCGGAGGGCCGGAGCCGCATCGCCCCGGAGGTGGTGCAGCTTGGCGAAGGCCGTCTCGTCCAACGCGCCGGTCCAGGCTTGATCGGACGCCGGCCGCGACGTGGGCGACGACGTCGGCCGCGAGGTGGGCGCGTCCTGCGCGCGGACCGCCGGGCCGATCAGGCTGGCAACACCGAGGAAGAACGAACCGAGGAGCACCGAGGAGCGCATGCCGGCATTGGAGCACAGCGTTCGGTCTTCGGCCGCGACTTTCGGCGCCGGGCGTTCCGCTGCCGGGGGGCTCCGGAATCCCCCGCAAGTCTGGCTCGCAGCTCCCCGATCTCCAACGTCTGAAGGCTGCAACGTCTGAAGGCTGCAACGTCTCAAGGTCCCGTCACCGTAGCCTCTACGCCGTCATGCCCTTATCGCCCCGCGTCCTCGGTCTGTCGACCGCCCTGTTCGGAGTCCTGTCCTGCCCGGCCCAGGAAGCTGGCCCATGGCCGCGCTTCCGCGGCCCCAACGGCAGCGGAATCGCTGAGACGCGGGGGCTGCCCGAACGCTTCGACGGCGAAGATGCGCGCCATTGGCGCACGCCGCTGCCGTCCGGGCACTCCTCGCCGGTGCTGAGCCGCACCGCTGTCTTCCTGACGGCCGAGGACGATGGCGCGCTCTTTACCTATGCCCTCTCGCGGCAAAGTGGCGAAGTGCTTTGGCGCAGCCGCGCGCCCCGTCCGCGCGTCGGCAAGCGGGACGGTCGTAATCATGCTGCGGCAGCGACCCCCGTCGTCGGCGCGGGCGTCGTCATCGTCTTCTTCGCGGACTACGGCATGCTCGCCTATGACCACGACGGCCTGGAGCTATGGCGTCTGCCCCTGGGGCCGTTCGACAACGTCTACGGCATGGGCGCCTCGCCGATCTTGTTGGACGACCGCGTCTACCTGGCGTGCGACCAGAGCACCGGTTCCTTTCTACTCGCCGCCGACGCGAAGACTGGGCGGGAGCTCTGGCGCACGCCGCGGCCGACCGCGCGCAGCGGCCATTGCACCCCGATCGTGATTCCGGACGATGCGGGCGCGCCGCAGCTGGTGTTGCCCGGCTCGTTCTACCTCGACGGCTACGACCCAGGCACCGGCGAGCGCCTGTGGTGGGTGGGCGGCCTGTCCTTCGAGATGAAGTCCGTGCCCGCCTGGCACGACGGCAAGATCTACATCAATGGCTACGGGTCGCCGCTGAACCAGCCGGGCCAGCAGGTCGACGTGCCGGGGTTCGACGAGACCGTCGAGCAGCACGACGCCGACGGCGACGGTGCCATTGGGAAAGAGGAGATGCCGCCGTCCCGCGCGCGCGGCTTCTTCGAGTTTGTGGATCTGGAGGGCGATGGCACTTTGGGCCGCGCCGACTGGGACTTCCTCCGCGCTTCGCTCGCATCACAGAACGGCATGTTGGCGATCGAGCCCGGCGGCCGCGGCGATCGGACCGAGGAGGCCTTGGTTTGGGCCTACCGCCGGTCAGTGCCGCAGCTACCGTCGCCGCTGGTCTACGGCGACGTGCTCTACATGCTCAATGATCAGGGCGGGATCCTCGTCACCCTCGACCCCAAGACCGGGGACGTCCGAGAGCGCGGTCGGCTGAAGGAGGCGATCGACAGCTACTACGCGTCGCCGGTGGCGGGGGATGGCAAGGTGTACTTCGTCAGCGAGGGCGGCATCGTCAGCGTGCTGCCGGCCGGTGGGAGCTTGGAGCCGCTCGCGGTGCACGACTTCGGCGAGTCCTGCTACGCCACGCCGGCCCTTGCCGATGGCTGTCTGTATCTGCGCTCTGTCGACGCTCTCTACTGCTTCTCGGGCCGCGACGGCTGAGATCGGGGGGGGCTGGTTGCCACGCGTGAGTCTCGAGCAGCAGCTGGCGCATACGAGTCGTCGTCAACGAGGGCGTGACCGACGGCGATCTCTTGACTGCTCACACCCGAGAAGAGCTCGAGCGCAAGCCGTACCGGGCTTTGGCCGAGATTTTGCCAGGACCTCGAGCGCGAGCCATGGACGCCGATCGTCGATCGGCTCTGGATGTGCGACGTCGAGCGGGTCGAGAGACCGGGCTCCTATCGCGACGTGGTGTCGCGGCTCGAGCGCATGACCGGCGGCGCCTTGGGGTTGGATCGCGTCGAGGACCACGTCGTGCGGGGCGAGGAAGGTGAGGAAGACTCGGCTTCCGTGCGCATCGTCCACGCGGGTCGGCCGGTGCAGTGGGATTTGCGCGTCAATAACGACTGGCTCGACGTCGACGTGTGGTCCAAGTACGCGGCCCTGCTGGCGGCGTCGAACTCGCCACTGCGGCTGTTCGGGGACTTCGCGGACGATGGCCAAGTCGCGTTCCTCGCGGCATTCTCGCCCGCGGACCAGCAGCGGTTTCGTAAGCGGATCGGCATCAAGATGCAGATCGTGGTGTAGGGCGGTGCTGCGCCCTGGATAGACGGAGCAACTCGATTAGCATGGGCCCTCGAGCGCCCGTAGCTCAGTCGGATAGAGCATCGGTTTCCTAAACCGGAGGTCACAGGTTCGAATCCTGTCGGGCGTACCAGTCTGGGGATGCCGGGGAGTACCAGCAGACCCGAGCCCCCAAGCGCCTGCTTGCGCGCCGCTTGCAACGTCGCTGCGGCAAGAACATCTAGCCTCGCGCGACGACGTGGCACCGATCGCACAACGCACGCAGTTGACTGCCATGCTCGACCTCATCTCCGAACAGCTCGCTCGGCTCGAAGCCCCCGGATGGGAGCTTCGTCACTTCGTCACGCGACGCAGCGTGCCGGCCGCCGACCTGAGCATCGAGGTCCGCGGCGCCGGCAAGCTGCGCCTGCCGGTCACCGCCTCGCAGGCCGAAGGGCTGCGCCAGGTGGCCCGTCTGGCACCCTTTGGCTGGCGGGACCAGACCCTGTGCGACAGCTCGGTGCGTAACACTTGGGAGGTCGCCAAGAGCCGGGTCAAGATCGCCGCGCGCGGTTGGAAGGCGACGCTCGCGGCCGAGCTCGACAAGATCCGGCGCGCCTCGGCACCGCCGCGGTGCGCCGCGCGGGCCCGCCTGGTCGACACGCACGGCGAGGATTGGGGCCGGGCCCCGTTCGCCGTCTGGACCGAGCGAGAGACGTGGAAGGGGCCACGGAAGGGCTCCCCTGGCTCGCCGACACCTGCGAAGAGCTCTGCGCGGGCAAGGAGCCCGCGGGCCCGGGCCTGGCGGCGTGGCTGCTCGACCGCGAGACGGCAAGCGCCCGCGAGCGCTGCCTCGCCGCAGGCAAGCGGCGACCCGCCTGGCTCGCCTCGAGGCATTCTCGCGCGAAGCCGCCAACGTCGCGCAGGTGCTGGCGACCGCGGCGCGCCTCGGCGACCACGAGCTCGTCGTAACCGCGACCCGCGCCGTCGCGGCGCGGAAGCCGAGCTTCCCGATGCTGCTTCGCCTGGCCGTGCTGCGTGGAGGCATCGCGCAGTCACCGGAGCTCAGCGAACTCCTCGTCGAGTCGGAGCTCCACCGCGGCGTTGTCGACGAGTTGCACCAGCTCCTGGCTCGGCCTGTGCGCGACCCGAACGACTGGTCCATCGAGCACGTGCTCGGCTGCACCTGCGGCGACTGCGCCGAGCTGGTGCGCTTCCTCCGAGCACCGCAGCAGGAGCTCGACTGGCCGCTCGCCAAGGAACGGCGCAAGCACGTACACCGTATGCTCGATACGCACGAGCTCCCGGTGTCGCACGTGACGCGACGTCAGGGCCGGCCCTTCGTACTGCAGCTGCGCAAGCACCGGAGCCTGTTCGGCCGCGAGGCCAAGTACTACAAAGCGCTGCGGACGGCGCTCGGTGAGCTGGAGGCCGCGCGCACAGCTCGTTGAGCCGCCAGGCGTCGGCGTGCGGTCGGCGAACCGCGCACCCTCCTCTTCGCCGCTCGGCTACCACGACGTGGTCGCTCGACCCGCCTGGGAGAGCTCCCCGGAGGACTTTGCTCCCTCGCGACTCCGCCGAGCTGCCACAGCGGGGACCCGAAACCCGGAAGCCTTGCACCTTCCGGGTCTTCAGAGTAATTTTCCGAGTAATGGAGGTCGCAGAGCTACTCACGAGGCACGAGGGCAAGACGCTCGAGTTCAAGCGCGACACCAGCTCCTCCGGTCCGATCCTGAAGACCCTATCCGCATTCAGCAACACGGCCGGCGGAACTCTGGTATTCGGCGTGCGCGACCGCACTCGCGAAGTCGTCGGGGTCACGGACCCACTCGCGGTCGAGGAGCAGGTCATGAACATCGCGGCTGACGGGATCCGGCCGCAGATCCTGCCCGAGGTCGAAATCGTGTCGCACCGCAGGTTGCCGCTCGTGGTGGTCACGGTCTTCCCGGGGCCTCGGCGGCCCTACTACGTCGAGAGCCTCGGTCGCGAAGCGGGGACCTTCGTGCGGGTCGGCTCGACCAACCGGCGTGCCTCCTCCGAGCTCCTTGCGGAGCTCGAGCGGACTACGCGTAACGTCGCCTTCGACGAAGAGCCGATGACCGAGCTCACGGCCGACGACCTCGACCTCGATCTCGCCGGCGCGCGCTTTGGGGACCGCAAGAAGCTCGGCCAACGTGATCTCGTTGCTCTGAACCTGCTCACTCGCCACGGCCGCCGCCACGTCCCGACCGTGGGCGGAATCGTCCTGTTCGGCTGCGATCGTCTGCGACACTTCCCTGACGCCCGCATTCGCATGGCACGGTTTCAAGGCCAGGACCGCGCGTCGATTACGGACCGGGTCGAAGCAGAATCGGATCCTGTCCAGGCGATCGAGGAGGCTCTGGCGTTCCTGCGTAGGAGCACAGCTCTAGGCATGACCGTCGAGGGCGCGCGGCGACGCGACGTGCCGCAGTACCCCCCGGTGGCGCTGCGTGAAGCGGTCATCAACGCGGTCGCGCATGCCGACTACTCGCAAGTCGGCAGCCCGATCCGGATCGCCGTGTTCGACGATCGCGTCGAGATCGAGAACCCGGGTTTGCTGCAGTTCGGCTTGACGATCGAAGAGATGAAGCGCGGTGTTTCGAAACTGCGCAACCGCGTGATCGGACGCGTGTTTCACGAGCTCGGCCTGATCGAGCAGTGGGGCAGTGGCATCCGACGCATGACCGGGGCCTGCGAGGAAATGGGCCTGGCGGCGCCGATGTTCGAAGAGTTCGGTACGTGCTTCCGTGTCACGTTGCACGCCGGTGCACGAGAGCGCGCCAGCCTGCGGGAGGGGACCGCAGGGCGCATCCTCGAGTTGCTTGCAGACCGATCCGAGCGCTCGACCGCGAAGATCGCCACCCACCTCGGTGTGACGTCCCGCACGGCCCGAACCCACCTCAAGCGACTCGTCGAAGACGGGCTCGTCGTCGAGATCGGACACGGCAAGACGGATCCGACCAAGGTCTATCGAATCGTGTCGAGCTGACGACCTATCGTCTCGATTAGTTCCACCATCGCCTGCCGCGCCGCGTGCGTTACATCGGACCAGGCCCGCGCGATGCGCTCGAGCTCACGGTAGCCCTCCGCTGCGGTGTCGGGTGCCCCGACGTGCCTACAGCATGGACAAGCTGAAGGACAAGCCTCCCGGCGGCCATGCTGCACATCGTTGTCACAACGAAAGTTGTGTTCGAGCGACCTCGCGTTCCTAAACCGAAGGTCACAGGCCCGAATCCTGTAGGCCTGGGTCGGGTATAGGTGGTCGAGGTCCCATCGCCTTGCGCCGGGCCTGGTTGATCAGGATGCGGCGCATCGCCTCGGCGGCCGCGGCGAGGAGGTGGCGTCGACCGTGGGTTGGGTCCTCAAGAGCTGGAACGTCGGTGAAGTGGCCGGCGCCGCCGGGCTCGCAGCGCGTGCCAGCCAGCTGGAGCAGCTCCGAGACGATCTCCTCGTGAAGATCGCTGGCGGCGGCCCGCAGGGCTGAGACTGACACTCCTTCAGAGTATGGGGCTCGAACGCGACCCGCGAGCGAGAACGCCAGACCGCGCGAACGGCGTTGGCTCAACGCGGGGGGCGCGGGATGAGCATGGCGGTCCGCGCCTTGTAGGCCTGGTAGGCGTCGTTGTTACCCCAGCGCTCGTCCGCCCGTGCCTCCAGCAGAGGAACGCCGCTCACGAAAGTGATGAGCAAGAAGACGAAGACCGGTGAGATCATTGTCACCAGTCGCCAACCCTCGAGGTCGCTGAACGCGATCAGCGCGACGCCGACCCACAGAACGATCTCGCCGAAGTAGTTGGGGTGTCGGCTCCAGGACCACAGGCCGACGTCGATGAAGCGGCCCCGGTTCGCCGGGTCCGCCTTGAACGCGCTCTTCTGCCGATCGGCGATGACCTCGATCGCAAAGCCAAAGAGCCAAACCGCCGCGCCGACGCCATCGAGGATGCCCAGCGGCGCCGAAGCGGGCAGTGCGACCACCGAGAGCACGGTGGCCATGGTGAGCACGACCCACAGGCCCTGGATGGACCAGAAGATCAAGAAGCCGCCGCCATCGGGTTTGATCGCATCAAAACGGCCGTCCTTGCCCGCGCGCTTGACCCGGCGGAACAGGAACAGACCGAGCCGGCCGGACCACACCACGACCATCGCCGCGAGCAGCCCTTGGCGCGGCGCGAAGGTCCCGGCGGCGATCAGCGTGCCCCAGGTCAGCATTTGGTAGGTGAGGCTGCCGGTCAGGTCGTAGTAGTGCTCCGTCTGCCTCAGGTAGGAGGGCACGAAGGCAATCCACTGCACGACGAAGGCGACGCCCGCCGCGACCACCATCAGCGGTAGGCCGAAGAGGACCGCGCCGCCCTGGCCGCCCGCCCAGCCGACGGCCACGCCGACGGCGGTCGCGACCGCGCTCACCAGGATGCCGCGGGCCCAACCCGTCTTGGTCGCGGCGCCGGAATCGGCGGACGGAGATTCGTTGGGGGCCACAGCGTCGCTCATATCCTCTGGTGTCGTCGGCCTTCTGCCAGCGATGCGGGTTCTCGTGCGCCCTTTCGAGCCCTCAGAGCCTGTAACTAAATCCACGCTACAGGCTCTGATCCATGCTCCTGGCGCCGCTCCGCGTCGCGGAGAGCGCGTGACTTCGAAAAAGTCACACACTCCTAGCAGGCTGCGGCGCTCGAGTCAGTTCGTCGTGGAAGCAGGCACGGATGCCGAGAAGGGGGTTCGTGTCGCAGTCGTCGGTCCGGCGCGACCCGCTCGGCACCCGGGCTTCGAAGGGCCCCTCCAGCGGCGCGGTTTGGGGTCGACCCGTTCAGCGGTCGCCGTTGCTTACAAAAATGTGGGTACTTGTTGATGTCGAGGTTGCGGCGCACTGTCCCCGCCCGACGGCCAACTCGCCGCCGGCAGAGACAGGAGCAGCGACATGAGTTTCGACGAATTCACCACGTGCAACGTCCGCATCGATGGCGCCATTGCCTACTGGCTCTATCAGGCCACCAGCAAGACGCCCGCGCTCAAGCGCTTCAAGGCTGCGGACGAGGGCGGCCTGCAGAACGATATGGACAACCAGCGCAACTGGAACGACCTGGCGCTGAGCGTTCAGGACATCAACTAGGTGGTGCGGCCTCGGCGTCCACGCGCCCCGCTCCCATTAGCCACGGACTCAGAGAGACCAGCACCATGAAGGCAATGATCGTGAAAGCGTACGGCGACGAAGCCGTGTTCGAAGCGGCGGAGGTCGCGACGCCGGCAGCCGCCGCCGGCCATGTCTTGGTCAAGATCGCGGCGTCGAGCGTGAACACCGTCGACACCATGATTCGGAAGATGGGGAAGGCGCTGCCGCTTGCCCCGGATACGCCGGCCATTCTCGGGATGGATTTCGCTGGGACCGTCGAGGCGGTCGGCGCCGGTGTGGAAGGCTATGCCGTCGGCGATGAAATCTATGGCTGCGCCGGTGGCTTGGCCGATTTGCCGGGTTCGCTGGCCGAGTACATCGCAGCCGACAGCGACTTGATCGCGCACAAACCCAAGAACCTATCGATGCGCGAGGCCGCGGCGCTGCCCTTGGTCGCGATCACCGCCTACGAAGGCCTGATGCGCGCGGGCATCAAGGAGGGCCAGAAGGTGCTAGTGCACGGGGGCTCCGGTGGCGTTGGCCACGTGGCGTTGCAGCTCGCCAAGCACTTCGGGGCCGACGTGTATGCCACCGGCGGCGGCGACAAGCAGATGGCGTTGATCCAGCAGCTCGGTGCGACCGCGATCAACTACAAGACCGAGTCCGTCGAGCAGTATGTCGCCGCGCACACCGGGGGCGCGGGTTTCGATGTCGTGTTCGACTCGGTGGGCGGCGCCAACATGGCGAACTCCTTCGAAGCGGCGGCGCTGAATGGTCAGATCGCTTCCACCGTGGCGATGTGCGAGCTCGACTTGTCGACCGCCCACTTCAAAGGGCTGTCGCTGCACGTCGTGTTCATGCTGATTCCGATGCTCCACAACCACAAGCGGCACGAGCACGCGGCGATCCTGCGCGACGTGGCGCAGATCGTGGAATCCGGGGGGCTGCAACCCGTTCTCGATGAGAAGCACTACTCGCTTGCAGCCGCCGGCCAGGCGCACGCGCGCCTGGAGAGCCGGCAAGCGATGGGCAAGGTGGTCGTGGACCACTGAGCTGGAGCCGCGTCTGACCACAGTTCACACGAGGGGCCCAACCATGCACAAGACCATCTTGATCACTGGCTCGACGGACGGCATCGGGTTGGAGGCAGCGAGAGTGCTGGTCTCGCTTGGCCACCACGTACTGCTGCACGGACGCAATCCGGCCAAGCTCGCCAGCGCCGAGAGAGAGTTTGCGGCGCTGCCGGGGGACGGGCGTGCCGAAGGGTTCGAGGCCGACCTCTCGGCTCTCGCTCAGGTCGAGGCGTTGGCGAAGGCAGTGGCCGGCAACCACCAGCATGTCGACGTGCTGATCAACAACGCCGGGGTCTTCGCCGCGGCCGATCCCGCGACGAGCGACGGTCTGGACGTGCGTTTCGCCGTGAACACGATCGCGCCGTTCTTGTTGACGCAGCGGCTCTTGTCGCGGCTGGGGGCGTCGGGCCGAGTGATCAACTTGTCCTCGGCGGCTCAGTCCCCGGTGGACCTTGACGCGCTGGTCGGGAGGCCCAGGTTGTCCGACGGCGCTGCCTATGCCCAAAGCAAGCTCGCGCTCACGATGTGGTCTCGCAGCTTGGCGCTCTCGCTCGGGGGCCAGGGGCCCGCCATTGTGGCGGTCAACCCGGGTTCCATGCTTGGCACCAAGATGGTCCAGGAGGCCTTTGGCGTGGCCGGAGGGGACGTCGGGATTGGCGCAGAGATCTTGCGTCGTGCGGTCCTCACCGATGAGTTCGCCACGGCCTCCGGGCAGTACTTCGACAACGACTCTGGCCAGTTCGCCGCGCCTCACCCCGACGCGATGGATCCAAAGAAGTGCCAGGACGTGGTGGATGCCGTCGAATCGGTGTTGGCTCGGCATCGACTCGGATAGGGCACGACGCTGTGACGCGGTCCGCGCCGACCCCGTATCCTGGCGCTATGATGCTGCAAGGAAAGGTCGCGCTGGTTGCCGGGGCCACGCGGGGCGCCGGCCGGGGCATTGCCCGCGCGCTCGGTGAGGCGGGAGCCACCGTCTACTGCACCGGCCGGAGCAGCCGCAGTCGCCAAGAACCGATCGACCCAAAGCGCCTCGAGACGATCGAGGAGACGGCGGAGCTGGTCACGGCGGACGGCGGCACCGGGATCGCAGTCGTCGTCGACCACACCGAGGAGGCCGCGGTTGCCCAGCTGTTGGCGCGCGTGCGCGCGGACCACGGCCGGCTCGACGTCCTGGTCAACGACATCTGGGGCGGCGACGCGCTGACGGAGTGGGGCAAGCCGTTTTGGGAAGTCGACGTGGCGCAGGGCTTCACGATGATGGAGCGCGCCGTCCACACGCACATCATCACGAGCCGTCACGGGGTGCCGCTGATGCTAGACGGCGACGGCGGGCTCGTGGTCGAGCTGACGGACGGTGCGTTCTCCGGTTACCGCGGTCAGCTGTTCTACGACCTGTGCAAGATGTCGGTCATCCGGCTGGCGTATGCGATGGCTGTCGAGCTCGCCGACCAGCCGGTGACTGCGCTGGCGATCACGCCGGGCTTCCTGCGCTCCGAGGCCGTGCTCGATCACTTCGGGGTGACGGAGGCGAACTGGCGAGACGCGATTGCCAAGGACGCGCACTTCGCGCACTCGGAGACCCCTCGGCTTGTCGGTCGGGCGATTGCGGCGCTGGCGTCGGACCCGGACGTGGGCCGCTACTCCGGCCAGGCCCTCACCTGCTGGGACGTGACGCGGCACTACGGCATCACGGACGTGGACGGCGGTCAGCCACACTGGGACGAGCACCTCGACGCGGCGATCGGCGAGATCCTCGACGGCGGGTCGCCGAGCGAGGAGGACTTGTTCTTGCTCGCGGTGCGCAAGCCGCAGCTCGACTTTGACGCGCGACGCGCTGCGCAACGGGCGAGGATCGCGGCGTTCCTCGAGCAGCACCCCTGCAAGCCGATTTGGATGACCGGCGCGAGCGGCTGAGGTTGGTCCGCGTCCGTGACGCCGCGGCGGACGAAGGCCGTGGCATGGCCGATGGTCGAGCTTGTCCTCGGCCGGCGCCGCTGATCTGCCCGTGGCCCTAGTGTTGCGTGTCGGAAGTTCGTCACATATGTCGACGGCCCTCTGCGCCGCTCGCGGCGTTGCGTCTCCTCGACTTGTCCACCAACAAGCCCTGCGTCGACAGCGCCTTGCGAGCGGCACACATGGCTCGCCGACT
>JBCCGH010000003.1:0-167620 GCA_039029375.1 Planctomycetota bacterium | reverse complement strand
TTTTCCCCGCGGCTCAGTACGGTCGGGTCATGATCTCCAGTACGCCGCCCAACCGCGCCCCGATCGTGGCGCGATGGGGGTGACGCCGAACCCATTGCCATCAGGAGATCCCAGATGCTCGCGCCCCTGCTCCCCGCGTCCCTCGTTTTGGCCGCCGGTGCCTTTGCCTACCTGGCCAGTGCGCCGCCCGTGGTCCAAGACCCACCCATGGAGCGCCCCTCGCCGCACCACGAGCGCGTCCTCCGCGGTGCGGGTCACTGGAAGGGCAAGCTGACGATGTTCATGCCCGGGATGCCGCCGCAGACGGTCGACGCCGAGGAGATCGCCGAACCGATCGGCAAGTTCTGGCTGCGCACGCAGTTCCACTGCTCCTTCATGGGGATGGCGATGGAGGGCTCGGCCCTGTTCGGCTACAGCGCCACCGACAAGAAGTTCGTCGGCACCTGGACCGACAGCATGAGTTCCTACCTCGCGATGATGGAAGGCGAGTACGACGAGGAGCGCGACCTGATCATCATGCGCTGGAAGGCGCCCTACATGGGCACCGAGCTCGTCCCGCACCACTACGAGCTGGCGCAGAAGGACGACAGCTACACCAGCACGTTCTTCGTGGAACAGGACGGCAAGACCGTGAAGAACATGGTCATCGAGATGCAGCGCAGCGCCGACGGCGACGGCGACAAGTAGGCTAGCCGCCCGCGCCGCCGGCGGTCTCGATCTCTGCCCGGACAGAGTGGTCGGCGTCGGCATTCGCCCAGTGCTTGGCCATCGCCGCGTAGGCCTGCCGCGATGCCGCCTGTTGGCCGGCGGCGCCAAGCGCGCGGGCGAGCCCGAGCTGTGCCAACCCGCGACCCGGCGCACGCCGCAAAGCCGCTTCGAACTCGCGCACCGCCTCGTCCGCCTGCTCGAGCTCGAGCAGCGCTTCACCGAGCATCTCGTGCGCGGGCTTCGCAACCACTGGTGGTCCAAAGTCGAGGTCCATCGTGTCTTCGAGCCGGCACGCCTCGCGCAGCTGGGCCAGCGCCTCGACGTCGTCCCCGCGCGCCGCGGCCAGGGCGCCGGCCAGCTGGGCGCCCGCCACCATCGCCGCTAGGCCATCCTGTGCGGTCTCCGGGCGCACGCCGCTGGGCGCGCAGCAGGTCGCTTGGCCAAGGGCCAGCTGCGTCGGGGGTGGGGCCGCTGGTGCCAGACGGCGCAGGTCCGCCAGGCGCCCTGCCGCCGTGTCCGCATCGCCCCGCCCGAGCGCCGCCATCCCACGCACGAAGTGGTCCGTGGCGGCGGTCGAGCGGCGCAGCCCGGTCAAGTCGACTTCCCAGCCGGCGCTCTCGTGTTGGTAGCCGCCGTCGACGAGGTGCGCGGCGCGCATCACCACGACATGGTAGCGCATGCGGTTGCTCTGGCTCTCGGCGTGGTCTTGCCACACCAGGTCCAGGAGCTTGGCGGCGGCCGCGCGTTGCCCTTGCTGCAGATGGCTGTAAGCCTGCCACTGGCAGGCGTGCCAGTTGCGTGCCTCGACGCCGAGCGCTTTGCGCTCGCGCCGGGCATCGCC
The DNA here is from genome assembly GCA_039029375.1 of Planctomycetota bacterium. Taxonomy (GTDB): domain Bacteria; phylum Planctomycetota; class UBA1135; order UBA1135; family UBA2386; genus JBCCGH01. Next base: position 166,071 of record JBCCGH010000003.1, on the reverse strand, counting down.
CGCCGCGAACGACGCGATGTTGGCAGCGATCGACGCGGACCACATCCCGAGCGCCACGTAGATGTGCGACGGCATGTGCAGCGCGTGCCCCGCCGCCGGCGCGACTTGGTCGTAGCGCCGCGCCATCGGCAGGCCGAGCGGCGCGTGGATCGGGTCGTCGTAGCAGTGGATGAGATAGTGCAGCAGGCCCGGGTGGTCCGGATGCGCGGCGAAGTAGGGCTGCGCGATCGCCGCCGCACGCATGTAGGTGCGGGCGTCACGGCCGCCAAAGCTCGTCCCCAGCACGGCGAGCGCGTAGAACGCGGCGACCTCGACGTTGTCGGGATCCGCCTTGTGCATCCGCTGCAGTGCGTCGGCGTAGGCCGTCCAGCGCACGGTCCGCGTACCCTCGCCAAACAACGCTTCGACCGAGCCGAGCCAAGCGCGCTCGGCGTCCGTCGGCGCCGCCGCAGCCCGCGCCGCGGCGTCGGGCCCAAGGTGCAGCAGCGCCTCGCGTGCCTGATCCTGCTCCTCGCGGCGCCAGATCGGGTGGTAGAAGGTGAGCGCCTCGCCCCACGTCGCCATCGCGAACCCGGGCTCGGCTTCGCGGGCGGCGACAAACTGCTCGCGCGCGTCTTCGTACTCGAAGCTGTGCAGCAGCAGGGTGCCGCGCCGGAACGCTTCCTGCGCCGCCTGCGCGCGCGCCGAAGTCGGGAAGTCGATCTGGCCGAGCTCTTGCCCAGCCGCGGGCGCGGCCAATGCAGCGCCCAAGCACGTCATTTGCACGAGGCGTCGCATGGCATTCCCTCGTCACATGCCCTTAGCCGTCGCTCTTGCGGCTGGTCGGCTGGCTGGTCGGTTGGCTCGTCGAGGGCGCGCTCGACGCGACCGGCTCGGTGGTGCTGTCGAGGCTGATCTTCACCGTCATATCCATGTTCATGGGCATCGGGCCGTCTTCGGATCCCATCGTCATGCCCATATCCATGGTCATCTGCTTCGGCATGAGTTCACCAAGGCTCACGACGGCCGAGCCAACCGCGTCCTTGATGTTGGCGTTCATGCCCATGTCGTTGTCGCCCATGGTCATGTTGAGCACCTGCTTGACGGTGAACGAGTCGCCGTCGACGCCGGTGAGCGTGTTGTGCACGTTCATCTTCACCTTGCCCATCTGGCCCATGGTGTGGTCGTAGGAGCTCGTCCAAGTGTCACCGACCGACACCTTGTCCTCCGGCAGGATGACCATCATCTGGCCCATGGTCTCCTCCATGTTGAGACCCATGCCGGCGTTGGCGAGCGCCGGCGGCAGCTCGAGGTCCTGCACCTGGCCGCGGCCGTCGACTTTGGCGGTGATCGTCTGACCGACCATGTCGAGCATGCGGTCCATCGGCCCGGCGTCGGCGTCGTCGTCGCTGCTGTCGAACGAGATGCCGCCCATCATCGGGTTGTCCATCTTCATGATGATGCGATCGATCGAGTGCTCGACCGTCGCGGTCCCCTGATCGTCCACAGCGGCGACGTGGAACTTCATGAACATCTGCATGTCCATCTCGGTGCTCATGGCCTGGCCCGCCATGTCCATCTGCATTGACACCTGCTGGTGCATCCGGCGATGGCCTGTCGTTCCCTCTTTGTAGTGGAAGCGCAGGAGGTGCTCGCCGCCCTGGGCGGGGAGCGCTGTGGCGATCAGGGCGAGGCCCAGGGAGACGCGGAGGCTGGGGAAGGGATTCATGATTTGGATCTCCGTGTGGGCGCGTTGCCCAAGGAGGCGACGATACGCCCCGGTTCGGGGTCGGCTACCGAGCAACGCCGTTTTGTTCGCCGCCCTCCGGATCGGGCGAACTTGCAGCGCGTCGGGGGGAAGTCCCGGCGCGAGCCACCCTCGGCTGTGGCCCTGGTAGGGCCGAACAACCCGGCAATGGCGATCGACGGTCGCCCGACGCGCGTGGCGGCCTGCTGAAGTTCTCAGTCCCCCTCGACCCGCCGCCACTTGACGCGCGACAGATCGAACGAGCGGGTGCGTAGATCCCGCGCCACCTCGACGTCTACTTTGATCCGCTTGCCGCGACCACTGTGCACGCGCGTCACGTGACACGGCCCGTGGCCGCGCACCTCGATCCAGTCGCCGCGTAGCACGGGAGGAGCGGTCTCCTCCGCGGCCGCCTCCGGCGGGTTCTTTGGTCCCTGGCGCCGCGGGACCGGTCGGCGTGCGGCCGCTGGCAGCTGGGCGTCGAGCCAGGTGGCCACGTCGAGGCAGAGATCGCACGCGCCGCACCCGTCGGGTCCGTCGAAGCCGAAGTACTCATGCACTGCGTGGCGGCGGCAGCGCTCGGCGCGCGCGTATTGCACCATCGCCAGCAGGCGCCGGAGGTCGCGCTCGCGCTTGCCGTCCGGGATCCAGGTGCGGATCTCGTCGGCGCTCGGCGTGCGTACCCACTCGAAGTTGCGACCGAGTTCGCCCTTGGTGCAGCCGGCCGTCTCCAGCAGGTTCAGGCAGGTCTCGATACGGCCGTCGCGGCGGTTCTTCAGCAGGAACGTCTCGCGGAGCATCTGTACGTCGATGGCCTGGATGCGCTCGCCTTCGGCCGCCAAGTGCTCGGCGATCTGGGTGACGAACGCGACCTCCGGGTTGGCCCACTCGGTGAAGTCGCGTTGCACCGACACGTCTTCTTCAAAGTAGAGCAGCTCGCACAGGCTGGGGGCGCCGTCGCGACCGGCGCGGCCGATCTCTTGGTAGTACGAATCGAGCGTCCCGGGCACTTGCCAGTGCAGCAGAAAGCGGATGTCCGGCTTGTCGACGCCCATGCCGAACGCGTTGGTCGCGAGGATGACACCATCCTCGCTCGCCTCGAACTTGGCTTGTTGGTCGCGGCGTTCCCGCGAGCTCAGCTCGCCGTGGTAGATCAGCGGCTCGAAGCCGCGGCGCTGAAGCTCGCCCTCGAGGCGCAGCAGCTCGCGGATCAAAGCGCAGTAGATCACTCCCGGGCCGCCGACCCGCTCGATAACCTCGCTCGCTCGGTCGATCTTCTGCTCGGCGCTCGTGACCTCGTGGACGGAGAGGCAGAGGTTGGGGCGCTCGATGCCGGCGTGGAACATCTCGGCGTCCCCGATGCCCAGCGCGGCGCGAATGTCGCGCTGCACGTCGGGCGTCGCGGTCGCGGTCAGCGCCAGGCACGGCGGCGCGCCCAGGGCTTGGCGCACTTCGCCGAGTCGCCCGTAGTCGGGGCGGAAGTCGTGGCCCCACTGGCTGACGCAGTGCGCTTCGTCGACGGCGAGGAGGGGCGGCCGGAGACTCTGGGCGCGTTGCAGAAAGCTGCCGACGCGGAAGCGCTCGGGCGTGACGTAAAGCAGCTTGATCTCGCCACGGGAGGCCGCGTCGAGTGCCGCCTCTCGCTCGCGCCGCTCTTTCTGGCTGTGGATGCAGGCGGCCGGCAGCCCGCGCCGCTGCAGGCCGCGCACCTGGTCCTCCATCAGGGCGATCAGCGGGCTCACGACGATCGTGGTGCCTTCGGTGAGCATCGCCGGGAGTTGGTAGCACAGCGACTTCCCCTCGCCGGTCGGCATGATGGCGAGCGCGTTGCGCCCCTCGAGCACGTGCCGGATCACCGGCTCCTGCAGACCGCGGAACCGCACGAGGCCGAAATGTTCGGCCAGCGCCTCCTCGAGAGTGCTCATCGGTCGAGTGTAACCGTGGCCCTCTGCGGGGCACCAAGGAGACGTGGGGGGACCACGCCAGCAGTCCGGGCGACCGGAGACGTCCGCGGCCATCGAGGGGCCGCGCCGCTATGGGCCCCGCGAGCGGCTGTTTCTGCTCGGCGAGCCGCGCCTGTCCGATGCGGAATGCATCGCGCTGATCTTGCGCACTGGCCGAATGGGCGAGTCGGTCGAGCAAGTGGCCCAACGCGTCTTGGATCGATTGGGCGGGCTGCGCGCCCTTGCCGCCGCGCAGCCGGGCGAGTTGCTGAGCGTGCCGGCAGTGGGCCCGGTACGCGCCGCGGCCTTGGCCGCGGCGTTTGGTTTGGCGCGCCGGCTCACCGAGAGTCGCTTTGCGCCAGGCACGGCGATCCGCGACGCCGCCGACGTCGCGGCGCTGGTCCGCGGCGCCACCCGCGGTGAGCGCCGCGAGCGGTTCTACGCGCTGCTGCTCGACGCGCGCCAGCGGGTGCTCGGTCTGCGGATGGTGAGCACCGGCGGTCTACTCGCCGCGCCGGTGCATCCGCGCGAGGTCTTTACCGCGGCCATCCGCGAGGGCGCCGCCGCGCTCGTGGTCGCCCACAATCATCCGAGCGGTGACCCCGCCCCGAGCCACGAGGACCGCGCGGTCACCGAACGCCTGCGGCGCGCTGGCGAGCTTGTCGGCGTGGAGCTGCTCGATCACGTCGTGGTGGGGGACGAGCGCTACTACAGCTTTGCGCTCGATCGGACGGGAGCCGTCACGGCCGCGATAACGCCGGCCGAACTCGCGCCCAGCGCAACGAGTTGCCGGAGCGCGCACGAGATAACCCGAGGGCAGGTTTGAGTTCGGCCGGCGTCGTCGCGGCGGTGACGGTGCGAGGGTCTATCCCTTCACGGGTGGGAGACGTTTCAAACGTCTCCTGAGGTTCTGTGATGTCTCGAGTTTCTGGCGACGCGGTGGCGACGAGGGTGACGCGTCATTGCAAGAGGCGGGCCGCACCGACGAGTGCGGCGGTCTCCGAGCGCAGCGTCAGCGGCCCCAATGCCCGGGTCGCAAAGCCTTCGGCCGCCAGCTGCGCGAGCTCCGCCTCGGTCCAGCCGCCAGGCGGCCCGACGGCGAGCACGACCTCGGGTCCCGTGGCCGGGCCGAGGGGCGGGCCGCTCTGACTCGCAACGTAGCGCTCGGCGGGTAGTTGATCCTGCTCCAGCCACGCATCGAGGGGGCGCGGCGTGCGGATCTCGGGGACCTTCGCCCGGTCACACTGCCCGGCCGCGGCCTGGGCCAGCCGCTGCCACCGCTCTTGCCGTGCGGCACCCAGCCCGGCAGGCTCGGAGCGGGCGCACCGGAGCGGCTGAAACACCGAGACCCCGACTTCGGTGCCGTGTTCGAACAGCCATTCGCCGCGAGCTCCCTTGGGCGGGGCGAAGGCCAGCAGGAGGTGTACGGCCGGCTCGCGCGGGCTCGGCCGGGGCTCGGCAGCCTCGATCGCCACGGTGCCGGACTCGACCCCGAGCACCCGGACGGCACATTCGTGGCCACGGCCGTCGAACATGGTCACCTCTTGACCGGGCCGCACGCGCATCACGCGCGCGAGATGGTGGGCCACGTCACCGGTGATTTGAGCGCGGCCGGGGCGGGGCAGGGGGTCGCTGAAATAACGGCGGGCCACGGCGGGTTCCCGGCGACGGTAGCGCGTCGACCGCGCCGGGGGAACGGCGCCGGTTCGGCCAGGCGCGATGACGACCCGACCGAGAGCGATCCTGCTGATGGCGTCGCGCCCGGCTCGCGTTACTCTGTGCCCCCGCACCGCTAGTGCCATCCGGGATCGCGTCCGGTCGCTGCTCCACGGTGCGCCCAATTTCACCGCCGTCCCGCAGTGCTCGCCCCGGCGCTGGGACACGTACCATCGCCCATGACACGTTACGTCCTGGAGATCCTCGACGGGGATCGCGCTGGGGAGACCGTCCCCCTTGTCGAAGCCAAGGTCACGATCGGCCGCAAGGCCACCAACGAGCTGCCGCTGAACGACGAGAAGGTCTCGGGTCAGCACGCCGAGGTCGCCTTTGAGGACGGCCGCTACGTGCTGCGCGACCTCGGCTCGACCAACGGCACCCTGCTCGAGGGGCGTCGGGTCGACGAGATCGCGCTCACGGCGGCCGACACCTTCCAGATCGGTCGGGTTCGGTTGGTCTTTCGCGAGGAGGGTGCGGCCGCCGCGCCTGCCTCGGTCACGGTGCATCGAGTCGATGCGAGCCGGCTGCAGGGGGCCCGTCGCCGGGGCGGCCTCGGCATGGTCGCGGCGATCGTCGTGCTCGCTGGCGCCGGCGCCTGGTTCTGGTTCCAGGGCCGCGGCGCCGGTGGTGGCGGCGGCGGCGGTGGTCGCCGCGTCGTCGCCGTCACGCCGGTCCCGGGCAACGTCTTGCCGCAGGCGGCCGCGAGCTGCGAGGACGTGGAGGTCTGGGACCTCCGGGCCGGAGGGCTCGGTTTCGAGCTGGGGCTGCCGCCGCGTTCGGGCGAGACCGCGTTGGCCTGCGCTCGCTTCGACGAGGACACGCAGGGCTTTGCCCTGGCGCGCCTGAGCAAGCCCATTCCGGTGATGTCGGGCGAGGCCCTGCGCCTGCAGGGTCACGTGCGCGAGGCCGGCGGCGGTCGCGTGAGCCTGCGCTTGCGCTTCACCTCCACGCTCGAGGCGAGCGAGCCGCTGTGGGCCGCGGCCGTCGCCGGCGCCGCGGGCGGCGAGGACTACGTCGAGGTCTCCACCGAGACCGCGGTGCCGGGCGGCATGGACCAGGTGGAGCTCGAAGTGCTGGCGCAGCTGCCGGCCGCGGGCGCCGAGGTCTGGATCGACGACCTGGCCTTGCTCAAGGGCGGCAGCGCCCCGCGCATGGATCTCAGTATCGGCGGCTGCAGCTTGATCGGTACCGGCGGCGGTGTCGCGCTGTGGGCCGGCGAGACGCCAGTGCTGCTCGGCATCTCGCCCCGGGCGGCGGCGGCGCCGGCGGGCGATGCCGCCGCGGCCCTGCTGACGTTCGCCGACGTGGGCGCCACGGTGTCGGCGACCGCAGCGGCGGAGACCTTTCACGTCGAGATCGCCGGCGGGCCGGGAGGCGCCGTGCTGCGCTTCCCGCTCGAGAGCGCGAGTGCTGGCGTGCGCGCCCGCGGCGCGGCGGACGCGCCCTTCGCGGTGCAATCCGGACCGGTGACTCTGTCCGGCGGGGCCGGCGAGCTGCTGCTGGGCAGCGGCTCGGCGCGGGTCCTGCTGCGCGCGCCCGGCGCGACTGCGATGCGCGGCGGCCCGAGCGCGGTGGCCTACGAGGTCACGCTGGAAGGGACGGATGTTTTCGACCTGCGGACGGCGTTTGGCGCCGAGCGCAGCGCCGCCCGCGATCGCGTTCGCGACGCCCGCGCGCAGCGCGAGGCTGGCGCGCCCGGCGCGGCTCTGGATCTGCTGGCGACCACCATCGATACCTCCCCGCATGATGACGCGGCCCTCGCCGAGGCGGAGCTGCTTCGCGGTGAGATCTTGCGCGAGCTGCAGGAGGGCCTCGACCACCAACGTGCCGAGCTGGCGAAGGCCGAGTTCTTCGGTGCGGCTTCGGCGTTCCGCCGGATCCGTGACGCGGTGGATGCGCTGGTGCGCCAGCACGGCGCGCACATCCCCGAGCCCGAGGCGACCCAGGCGCTGCGCGACCGCGCCGACGCCCTGCTCGCCGAGCGACGCGGCCGCGATCAAGAGCAGCAGCGCGCGGCGCTCGAATCGCTCGCCGGCGCGTTCAAGGACTCCGGCGAGCAGGATCTACACGCGCTCGTGCAGGACTACGTCGCCCGACACCTCAACCGCTGACGAACCGCTTCACTCCATGGTAGGCAAAGCAGTCTCCGTCGACCCCGGCACTCACACCTGGAAGGTGATGGCGCTCAAGGATGGCAAGCGCGGCCTCGCCGTAGCGCGCTTTGGCGCGGTCGAAGCCAGTGAGGGCGCGGCCGGGCTCGCGGCCCTCGGGATCCCGCTGCGCGGCGCGGTGGCCGGCGTGGCGGGCCGCGACATGACCTTGCGTTACACGCAGGTGCCGCCGTCACCGGACTGGCAGCTGCGGCAGCTCATGGACCTGGAGATCCAGGACCTCGCCGGTCAGTCCGGCGGCAATCTGTCGGCGGACTACAACCTCCTGCCAGTGCGCGCCGAAGACTCGGACTTCGACGTCGTCCTGCTGTCCCTGGTCAAAAACGACGCGCTCGACCAGGTGGCGGACGTCGTCGGCGAAGCCCGCGGCGACGTGGCGGGTCACGTCCCCAACTGCATCGCGCTCTACAACGCTTACATTCGCACGGCGGCGATCGATGACGAGGACGAGGTGGTCTGCCTGGCCAACCTCGGCAACGAGACGATCGACCTCGCCCTCGTGCGCGGCTCGACCCTGCTGTTCGCGCGGAACCTCTCCGGCGGCTGCAAGGTGTTGGATGAGGCGATCGCGCAGTCGTTCAACGTGAGCGCCCGCAAGGCCGACCAGCTGAAGCGCGACCTACTCGACCTCGATCCCGCCAGCCGCGGTCGCTACGCCTCATCGCAGGCGGAGAAGGTGACGATGGCGGCGGGCGGCGCCGCCAGCGCGTTCGTGTCAGCGATCCAGAGCTCGGTCCAGTTCTGTCGCTCGCAGACCAAGATTGACGACCTACAGCTCGATCGGGTCCTGCTCGCGGGTGGTGGCGCCAAGCTGCGCGGCGTCCGTGGCATGCTTCGCGAATCGCTGCGCTGTCCGGTGGAACTCTTCGATCCGTTCGAGATCGTCGACACCACCGGGCTTCCGGACGACGACGCTGAGCAGCTGAAGGAGCTGGGCAGCGAGGCGGTCGTCGCCTTGGGCCTGGCGATCTCGCGGGCCGATCCGCAGGCCTACAGCATCGAGATCTTGCCCGAAGCGGTGAAGCGCCGGCAGCGCTTCCTGCAGCGGACGGTATGGAACATCGGCGCCGGCGTGGTCGGCGCCGCCGTGCTCGGGTTCGGCGCCGTGCAGGCGAAGGAGAGCTTGACCCTGGCAAGCACGGCGGAACGCCGCGTCAGCGTGCAGCGGCGCAACATCGAGCAGACGCATGAGGAAGCCGAGAAGCTCATCGCCGGCAACGCCGCGGACCGCGAGCTCACCGATGCCTTTGCACAGCGCGCGATTCCGCTGCACGGCGTCCTGCGGGTGATGCGCGCGGTGCGCGACACGCTCCCCGACGAGGCCTGGCTGAAATCGATCGAGGTGCAGAAGCCGGGCCGAGGCCGTGGGGCGTCGCCGCGGCCGCTGATCGTGGCCCAGGGCGAGGTGCGCGCGATCGGCGGGATCGACGTGGGCGACGCCTATCGATCCTTCGTGCAGGCGTTCCGCGAGCACGAGCTCATGCAGAACGCGGGCGTGGTGCCGACGAGCGAGGACCTCGCCCCCGATCACTCGACGTTTGAGCTGCGCGTTGATCTGTTGCCAGACCCGCCCGAGGCGAGCGCCGACGCCGATCAGGAGCAGAGGTAGGAGGACAGGCGATGGATTTCCACGAGATGTGGCAGGAGAACAAGCGCTGGATCATGGGGGTGGTCCTCGGCGTTCTCGCCTTTTGGATTGGGTCGCAGGTGATCAGTGGGATCTACGACTCGGGGTCGGCGAGTCGAAAGATCCGCTCGGCCCGCAACGCGCTCAACGGCCAGACGTTCTACGACGACGCGGCGCTGGCGCGGGCGCGCGAGGAAGAGGAGGCGCTGGCGGCGGTCCGCTCCCGGCTCGAGCGCGCGATGGCCTACGACGTGCCCGGCGACTACACCCTGGAAGGCAAGGGCGTGCCCGACCTGCACTACGACCAAGTGAGCCGGCGCGTGCGGCGCGACCTGGTGACGCGTGCCGAGTCGCTCGGCGTGGAGCTGCTGGGCAAGGATCTCGAGTGGCCAACGCCACAGGGCCGCAGCGAGATCGAGTCGACCCTCGTGGCGGTGAGCTTGGTCGAGCAGGCCGTGACGCGGCTGCTCGACGCGCACGAGGCGGTGACCGCGGCGGATCCCGAGGCGGCGGGCTTGGTGGGCGTGGACTCGTTCAAGGCCGCGGGCTCGGGCAACACGGCGCAGCGGCGGCGCGCACGCCGCAGTCCGCGCCGCCGCAGCCGGGCGACGGCCCAGACCGGGGCCGTGCTCGAGGATAGCGTGCGGTTTCGGCTGCGCGCCGACGAGGCCACGGTGCTGCGGTTCCTCGAGACCTGCCGGGCGCAGCAGCCACCGATCGCGCTGGCCACCGACTTCAAGATCGCGACGGGGCGCGCGCCGGGTGAGCCGCTCGTGGTGACGGGCACACTCTCGGCGCTGCGGGCGAAGCCCGTCGTGGAAGGTTCGTGACGATGGAGATTCGCAAAGAGCCAGCGCTGTTCCTCGTGGTCTTGGCGCTCGGCGCGTGGATGGTGATCTCGGCAAAGAGCTCCGGCCCCCCGACCCGCATCAGCCCCGACTACCAGGACTACGAAGCGGCCGCTGCGCCGGTCGATCCCATGCTGGCCTCGGGCGCGGCGGCGGCGGCGGTGCCGGCCGCGGCGAGCGCGGGGCAGCGCGACCCGTTCTTGGAGCCCAGCGAGACACGGCCTCTGCCGCCGCGCCCGCTGCCGTTTCCGGCACTAGCGCCGTTGCCGCTGGTCGCGCCGCCGCTCGATCCCGGCCCGGCGCCCGGGGCCTTCGCGGTGCTCCGGGTGACCGGTGAGGTCGAGCCCTTTGACTTCAGCGCCGATGCCGGCGCCCAAGGGACCAATGGCTCGGGCGGCGGCGGCGTGGCCGGTGCGGGCAGTGGCGCGGGCGCTTCCGTCGCTGTGGTGAACGGCGCCGCCAACGGACAGGACCCGTCGCACCTGCGCGACCGCCTGGTGCTGAGCGATGGCCGGACGCTGTCGGGCTACGTGCGCAACGAAGCTCGCTTCGCCATGCACGGCAAGCGGCCGACCGAGCCAGTGTCGTTCGACTTCGTCGGGCGCGACGGCAAGATCGCCGCCAACGAGACCTATCCCGCCGAAGAGGTCGTGCGCGTCGAGCTGGCGGACACACTGCGCAATCGCATCTACGTGCGGCGCCTGACGCTCAGCAGCGGCCCGGCCTCGTTGCCGAACCGTCGTGAGTTTGTCGACGACCTGTTGCGCGACGCGCGCAGCAATGTGTGGATCTATCCGGTCGCGCTGGAGGAGGCCGATCGCTACATCGGGCTCGATGGCGGCTCGGCCGATGGCTACCGCCTGAAGGCGCGGGTGCTGCGCGAGCGGGGCGACCTGGCCGCGCAGTGGCAGTTGTTCAGCGAGCTACCACAGGCGCTGCAGGGCTCGGCGTTTCAGCTGGCCGGCCAGGCGCAGCTCGAGGCGCGGCTCGGTTTGGTGCTCGACGCTGAAGCGCACATGGAGCAGGCTGCCGAGGCGGCGCCGGAGAATCCCTACGTGCGGCTGGCGGCGGCCCAGTTTTGGCTGGCGCAGGGCGAAATCGCGGCGGCGCGAGACCACGCCCAAGCGGCGCGTCGCAACGCCGTGGCGCTCACCTCGGATCGCGATCGGTTCGAGATCGACGCGACGATCCTGTCGTGCCAGCTGGCCTTGGGTGCGCCCGAGGAAGCGCGGACGGCGCTGACGCGCATGACGAGCGGCGAGGGTCTGCGGGCGCGCCGTGACTATCTCAAGGGCTGCCTAGAGTACACCGCCGGCCGGCGTGCCGAAGCGGTGACGGCGTTCACCGGCTCGGTGTCGGCCAGCCAGGCCGGCGTGCTCGGTCTCGGGCTGTGCCGCGCGCTGGAGGGGCGTTGGGTCGAGGCGGTCGCCAGCTTTCAGGCGATCGTCGACGCCGACCCCGTGGTGCGGCATCGGGCGTTGGGGGCGTTGGGCTTTGTGTACCTGCGCACCGGCAACCACCAGCAGGCGGTCGCGCCGCTCGAGGAAGCGGTGCGCGCCGACCCGGGCGATGCCTACGCCTGGTGGCTGCTCGGCCGGGCGCGGCGTCTGTCGGGTGACGACACCGGTGCGGTGGAAGCGCTCGAGGAGGCGTTACAGCGCAGCGATGACTTCGTCGAGGCCGCCGCCGAGATCGCGATGACCTACCTCGAGCGCTCGGACCACGCCGGTGCCGAGGCGGCCGAGCTGCTCTATCGCGCCCGGCGTTTTGCGGATCGAGCCCTCGAGCTCGAAGAGGCTCGCGGCGAAGCGCCGGAGATCGCCTACGTCGAGCTCGCCGCGGTGGCGCGCTACCGCACCGCCGATCGGCGCGGCGCGCGCACGCTGTTTGAGTCCGGCGCCGAGCGCAGTTTGTCCTGCCGGGCCGGCGTGGCGTTGGTGGAGTACGGGCTCGGCCGCGTGCAAGACGGTCGCGGGCTGCTGCAGGAGATGATCGACGACCTGCGCAGCGGCGATCCGACGCGGGCTTGGGCCGAGGCCACGGTGGCGCTGATCGACGACCACACCGAGAAGGAGCAGCTCGCCGACTCGTTCGACCGCGACGACCTCGGGACGGCGTGGAAGGACCAGGTCAACGGCCGGCTCAAGCCCATGCTGCAGGGCGACGCGTTGCGCATTGCCGGCACCCTGGAAGGCGCGGCCAAGCCGGTCTACGCGCGCCGCGTCCAGCCCACGGCCGGCAACTTCCTGGCCACGTCCGTCTCCCTGCAGCTAGGCGGCGGCGACGACAGCAAGTTCACCGGCCTGCAGATCTCGACCGCGACGAGCCGCGGTCGTTCCGCCGCGGACTTCCAAGCGCGCCTCGGCTTCCTGGACGGCCGGCCCGCCGTGGTCATCGAGGACGGCGACGCGGCCCGCGCGCGCGACGACGAGGAGCGGGCCAAGTGGGATCCGGTCCGCCTCGACGACGTCGCCGCGGACCGCACCGTCTCGCACCGCCTCGAGTTCCGCGTCGTCGAGCGCGACGGCGGCAAGCAGTTCGCGCTGCAGGCGGTGTGGAACGACGTCGTCGTGCATCAGCGCGACGTCGAGAAGCTCAGCCGGACCTCTCGCACTGAAATGCCGGTGGACCTCCTGGTCGAGGGACGGCAGGGCGCGCGCGTGGAGGCGACCTTTGACGACTTCCGCCTGGTGCGGCGCAGAGAGGAATGAGCATGCGAACCCCGCAACCTTGCCGCTCCGCCGGCTTCACCCTGATCGAGCTCCTCATCGTCATCGGCATCGTTGGGCTGCTGGCCGCGGCGCTCCTGCCGAACGTCCTCGGCGCGCAGACCGAGGGCGAGATCACCGAGACGCGCGCGCGGATGATGTTCTTGGCGCAGGCCGCCAAGGCATACGAGCGCAAGAGCGACGCCGGTGGCTATCCGCCCGATCAGTTCGGCAACCTCAAGACGACCATCAAGGCCGACCAAGTGAACACCGGCATCGAGTGCCTGGTCATTGCGCTGTGCTCGGCGCCGCTGGGCCGCGACACGCTGGCTGATCATCTCGATTGGCTGGGCAACACCGACGGCGACAAAGCGGGCACGTCGATCCCCAAGCTCGGGCATCAGGAGAAGATGGAGGTGCTGGACGCGTGGGGGACACCGATCGCCTACTTCTGCAGCGCCAACGGTGGCTATGAGCGCAAGCAGCGGGTGCAGCTCGAGACCGGCGACGTCGAGTCGGCGCACGCCATCAAGGATCCCAAGTCGGGCAAGTACTTGGCGCCCGGCAAGTTTCAGCTCGTCTCGGCCGGGCCGGACACGCTCTTCAACACCGACGACGACGTCACCCATCCGCCCACGGTGGCGGAGTAGCGGCGGCCTGTGGCCATGACTTCGAGCCGCGGCCGCGGCGCGGCGTGGACGCCGCCGGCTTCGTCGAGCACCGGCTTCACGTTGCTCGAGCTGCTCATCGTGATGGGCCTGATCTCGGTGTTGATGGGCGTGGGCGTCGGTTTTGTGCAGCGCGGCCAGACCGACATCGACGTAGCGCTGCTGACCGCGCGCGATCAGATTCGGACCGCGTCGACCACGGCGAAAGACCGCGGGCTCCCGACCGAAGTTGAGATCGAGCCGGCGCAGGACGGCGCGCCGGCCCGCATCGTCGTGCGCGGCCTGCGCACCGTCGGGCACTGGCACTTGGAGTCGGACGAGCGCTGGATCGACTCACGGTTGCGGCCGGCCCTGAACGGCACCGTCGAGCCCGGCCGCTTCGGCGAGGCGCGGCGGCCCGACCTCGATGCGCCGGGCGCGATGTTGGCACTGGCCGCGAACGGCGACGTGTTCGATCTCGAGGTCGGCGTCGCGTTTCGGGTCGACCTGCGCCTCGACACGTTCGAGCCGGCGATCGTGGCGCGGCTGGGGCGGGCCTTTGAGCTCGGCTACGACGCCGACCTGGTGCCGTACGCCAGCGTGACCCTCAAGGGTGTGGGCGACCAACCTGGTTCGGTCATCAAGGTGAACGGCACCGACCCGCTACCGACCGTGGCTTGGGTGACGGTGGAGCTCGTGCACGACGGCCACTGGTTGGCACTGGTCGTGGACGGCCGCGAACAAGCGGGCGTCGCGGCCGCGGGCGCGCCGTTCCAGCGGCAGGGCGATCAGCTCGAGGTGTCGCTCGGCAACTCGCCGGTGCACGGGCTCGTCGACGAAATCCGCCTGCTGGCCTACGACCGCGGAGCGCGCCTCGCGCTCCCGGACGGGGTCGAGTGGCTTGGGCTGCAGGGACCGATTCGCTTTGGCCGCCGCGGCGAGCTTGTCGCGCCGAAGCCGGCGCGCTTCACCCTGCAGCTGGACGAAGAGAAGGTCGTGCGTGAGATCGGCCCCGGAGGTGTGCTGAGGTGATCCACTACACAACGCGTCCCTCCCACGGCGCCGAGCGCGGGTTTGCTCTGCTCGCCGTGCTCGTGGCGCTCAGCTTGCTGTTGACGTTGGCGGTGCCGTTCACGCTGGCCATGGACCACGCCGACGCCGCTGCCGGTCGTGTGCTCGACCAGACCCGCGCCGAACTGGCGTCGGCGAGTGTGCGCGAGCTGATCCTGGAGACGGTGGGGCAGACCCACCCGTCGCTCGACGAAACGAGCGCGGTGGACGATCGCTACGAGTTTCCGGCGGCGCTCGAAGTGCCGGAAGGGTTTGCCGCGCTCAAGGGTAAGGGGGGGCGACGCAACCTGCTGGCGGCCGAGGTCGAGGACTTGCAGCGGCGCGTCAACCTCAACACCGCGCCGCCGCTGCTGCTCGCCAACCTGATGGGGTTGGTCACGCGGCTGACCGCCGACCACCCGCCCGAAGCGAGCGCGCTGCAGGTGGCCGACGCCGGCAACTTCCCCGAGTCCGGCTGGCTGCTCGTCGACCGTGAGCTGATCCGCTACGGCCGGCGCGAAGGCGGCACGTTTGTGGACCTCGAACGTGGCATGCGCAGTGAGGACGGCTACACCCCGGGCGAGGAGCACGCGCTGCCCCGCGGCGCGTTGGTGCTCGACTACCGCGTGGTCCTGATCGCCGCCCACTCGTTCTACGAGCAGGAGGACGATGACCGCAGTCAGCTCGAGCCCTTCGCCTCGGTCGACGCGGTCGCCGGCTTGGCGGCGCTCGGCTACGGCGGGTTCGATCCCATCGAGCTGGACGCGTTGCGTCGGTTCTGCACGGTCGGCTCGGTGCGCGAGGTCGCCGGCGACTGGGGCCGCGCCGAGCGGCTGTTCGAGCCGGTGCAGGTCGGACCGAATCCCTGGGAGGGCCGTAGCCTGCGCGTGCGCAATGCCTCCGACATCCCGGCCGGCTCGATCGTGCGGCTGCGGAGCACCGCCGGCGAGCACGTCGAGTACGGACTCGCGATGGAGGTCGTGCCGGCGGGCGGCGGCGGCACCTACAACCTGCCCGGCCTGGGCGGTGGTGGCTGGTTCATCCGGCTGCTGCGGCCGCCGACGCGAGATCTGCCCGAGCTCGAGACGGTGGTCGAGGCTCTGCTGCCACATCCGGTCAACGTCAACACGGCCGAGGGCGAGGTGCTCGCCGCGCTGATGGCCAATCTCGGCCCGTCGCGACGCCCCCGCCCGAACGGCGCGCCGGCCGAGCGCGCGTTCGCCCAAGAGGAGGCGCGTGACCTCGCCGATGGGTTGCGCGCGCTGCGTGGCGACGAAGACGCGCCGATCCCCGAGGAGGGCTCGCTCGCCGACGCCGACGTGCGCCCGTTCGACTCGTTCGAAGACCTGGCGAAGCGCTGGTTTGAGCCGTTGCTCAAGTCCGCCGATCAGCGTGGCCGCGGCCGCTACATGTTGCTCTACCGCGCGCTGCTCGGGAACGGCCGCGGCGACCTGGAGATGGCGACGGCGCCGATCTCGTTCACGTCGTCGCCCGTCGTTGCCTACCGCGCAGCCGCGGCGCGGCTGCGCGGCACCGAGCTCGCCGCGCGACACGAGCGCACCGGCACCGCGGTGGCCCTGCCGGACATGACCCTCGACCTGATCCTGGCGAGCCAGGCGGGCTTTGAGGAGGCGTTTCGCATCGACCGTCGTGCGCCGTTCTACCAGACGCTGCCGGTGCACGTCGGGAGCTACATGCCGTTCGAGCCGGGCTCGACGCCGCCGTCGCGGCACTGGGCGCACGTCATGCCGATGGTGTTTCCCAACCTCGGCTTTGGCCAGCCGCGGTTCCCGGCGCGCGATGGCGCCGCCGACGGCTTCCGCGGCGCGCCGGCGCGGCTCGAGCTGGGGTACCGCAACCGCGATATCCCGACCGCGCACGAGAGCCTGTGGGCCGCCCAGCATCCAGAGGGTCGCGACCTCAACGAGGAAGGGCCGTACCAGATGTTCAACAGCGGGCCGCGCACCCTGTCGTCGGGCGGCGGTGGCCAGCAGCAGCAGGGGCCGAGCACCGGCTCCGGCGCGCAGCAGCCGACCTTTCCGTTCACGGCGCCCGGCGGCGTTGTGGCGCGGCAGGCGGTGAGCTTCTGGTTTCAGCTCCGCGACACCGGCGATCAGATGTTGTTCGACCTCTCCGCCGACCAGGCCACCCGCAACCGGATCTCGCTGCGGCTGCAAGGCGGCGAGCTGGTGCTCGAGGTGCTGGACGAGGCCGGCCTCGATCCGGACTCCGGCGCGATCTCCAGTGTGCGCACTTCGCCTGACCGAACCGCCGGGATTTGGCGGCTGCCGCTGACCGAGATCGAGCTGGTGCCGCAGACGTGGTACCACGTGAGCCTGGCCGCCGACGGCAACCGGCCCGGCCAACTGACCTTTCTGCTCGACGGCCAGGTGCCGCGGGATCGGTCGTCGGTGCCGATCGAGCCCAGCCTGCGCACCTATCTCACGCAGCCGATCCCCGAGTTCACGCGGCCGCAGAGCGGTCAGCCGTTCTTTCGGCAGCAGGAGCGCTACCCCGAGATCGTGGTCGAGAGCACGAACGGCTTCCCCGACCGCGGGGTGCTGCGCATCGGCCTCGAGCTCTTTGAGTACACCAACATCACCGGCACGAGCTTCCTGACCGACTTCGTCGATTCGATGGGCGGGCGCACGTCGCGCATGGCGCTGCGGGAGTTCCGCCCGGAGATCGAGGTCGACGAGAACGGTCGGCCGACCCAGAACATGCAGCAGCTCACCGGCGGGCTGAACCTCGACGTCGCGCCGGGGCACCCGACGGGGGCTGCGGTCGAGCTCTACGGCTACGTGGCGCCGGTGTACCGTGACGCCGTACTGCAGGTGGGCCAAGGCACGCTGAGCAGCTCCATCGGGGCGTTCGCCGTGGCGCGCGTGCTCAACACTGACAGCACCATCGCCATCCCAGTGTCCCCCACCTCATCCGCAAATCTGGGCCGAGGGCTGGATGAGGACGACACCGACAACCTGGAGCTGGGGAACCCGGGGCTTGATCCGCAAATCCGCCAACCCGCAGACAACCCAATCGTCGAGGCGTTTCCGGTGTCGGGTGGTTATGCCTTGCTCGTTCAGTCGGCGACGCCGCGGTGGCAAGTGACCTTCGGGCAACAGCCCGGGCAGTATCAGTTCGAAACCGGAGGGATCGAGCTCATCCGATACAACGCGCGCACCGGCACGCAGCTCGTCGGCATTGAGCGCGGGGTGACGCTTCCTCCCGTGGCCGGGCGGCAGGTCCCGGACATTTACGACGGCCAGCCCCGTCGGTTTGTGACCGAATGGGTCCCCGGCGTCGGCCCGGCAGAAGGCACACCTGAGGAGGCGTACCAGTTTGCGCCTCGCCAAATGACCTACGTGGTTCCGATCTCTCTCGACGTCAGCGGGAGCTTCATCAACCCGACCGCGATCGGGCAGAGCGAGTGGGTCCAGTTGCTGGCGCAGGGCAACGACGCTGATACCGAGTGGGTGCGCTACGACTACTTGGAGGGCGGCCGGTTGGTGCGCGCGCAGATGCTGGCTTGGCTCAACCTCTACAACGCGTTGAGCGATCCGCCGGTTGATTCGAAACAAGGCGGCGAACCCGCCACGCCGACCACGGCGCCAGAGCTCGAGTCGTACGATCTCGTGGTCAACAACGGCACTGGCTACATCGGCTATCTGGATCCGATCGAAGTCGACGTACGGTTCCCGCAGATCCACTGGGCGCGGCGGGCGCTCGCGTTTCGCGGGGACCCCATGCAGGGATTCGGCGACGATCCTTTGAACGGGCTTCCGTCGCACGCGACCTCTCCGCATCCGCACGGCGCCAACACCACGGTGCTGCAGGTCCACCGCTTCGAGCTCGATTGGGGCAACTACGGCGCGCGCAGCGGCCGGCTCGGCCGCAACGATCGCGTCTGTCTCGTCGCCGGTAGCCAGGCCTCGGGCACGGATCGGCCGCCGGTCGAGTGGCACACGGTGAACTGGTCGGCGCGGCGCTACGGCAGCGACCGCATCAACACCACCGGCGGCACTGGCGGTGCGATCGGCGAGCGGTTGGGGCCGTACCCGTTCCAGCTGGTCGCCTTCAAGGAACAGGTCGCCGATCTGTTCGTCGGCCCGCCCGAGCGCAACTTCGACCAAGACACGCGCTTCCTCGACCGCATCGTCAAGTTCCCGTCCGGGGAGCTGCCCGCGGCTGCACCCGAGGACGCGTGGTTTGGCAGTACGCCGCAGCGCGACGTCGCCGCGAGTGGCGGCATCGTCGACGAGCTCATATCCGTGGGCCGGCGCGCGCGGGCGCTGATGCTCGACGCGCCGCTGGACGCGGGCGCGCAGCAGTTTCTCGTGCGCACCGATCTCCTGGTGACGCCGCAGGGTGACGTCGTCGTCGAAGCGGACTTGACGGCGGCCGTGCCGCGGTCGGGAGGCCTCCTGCTGATCGACGGCGAGGTGCTTGCCTACAGCAGCCACCAGAACGGTCAGTTCCAAATCGCGACGAGTGGGCGTGGTCTTCTGGGCACCGAGCCGCGCGGTCACGACGAAGGCGCGCTGGTCTACTACCTCGACCAGGTGCCCGCGGCGATCCTCGCCGCCAATCTCAACGAGAGCTCGCCCGACGTGATCGTGCAGAGCCTCGGCGATCTCGGCCGCGACGCTGGCACGCTGCTCGTCGGGAGCGGCAGCAGCGCGACTCCCGAGCTGTTGCACTACACGTGGACCGTGGGGGACCAGCTGCTCGGCATGCCCGAGTGGGCCGATCCCGAGGCGCCGCAGACCCGCGGCCGCGGGCTCTTCCGCGGGCGATATGGCTCGTTGCCGGTGAGCGCCAGTGCCGGCGAGCCAGTGATCTTCTTCCCGCACCGCTATTGGGACCGGCAGCACGAGCGCGCCGACGACCCCGAGATGGCGTACCTGCAGGTCACCTGGGACTTGGCGCCGGTCTATTTTCGCAGCCTGTGGTGGGACGACGACGAGCCCGATCCGCTGATCGATCAGCAGTGCTTGGTGCGCATTGACGGTCGCGGCTCATTTGCCGATGACCCGGAGACGACGCCGGGTCTGTTCCTGCTCGAGGACGGCGCGCCCGGCGAGCTGCCCAACCCGCTCGGCTGGCAGGGTAGTCGCCTCGAGGCGCGGTTCTTTGCCCGCTATCGGCGGGGCGCGTTCGACGCCAATCGCTTCGGCCAGGGGGCGTGGAAGAAGGCGCCGACGGTGCGCGCGCTCGAGATCCTGTACGAGGCCGAGTCCCGACTGCTCGAAGAGCGCGTGAGTGCGCGATGAGGCCGACGTCCAAAGCCTCGGGCGGCTTCACGATGTTGGAGCTCACCGTCGTGCTCGGCCTGCTCGGCGGGTTCATGCTGTTCTTGGTGCAGATCCTCGACACCGGCGTGACGCTGTTTGACGAGGGCGCCCAAGGCCAGGAGCTCGCCGACCTGAGCAACGCCGCTGCCGAGGGCACGCGCGATAGTCTCACGGCGATGGCGGGGCCCGGCCGCGAGGCGTACGACGATGGTCGGCCCGGCGCGCGGCTCTTGGTGCAGTGGGTGCCGTTCGGGCTCGTGGTCGCAGCGGGCGGCGCCGAGGAGACCACGACGAAGGTGCAGGCTGTGCGCGCCACGGTGCATTTGTCACCGCACGAAGAGGAGGCGTTGTTGCGCGGCCGTTTGGCCGAGCGCGCCGCGGCCAGCGCGTCGTCGCCGAGCCCCGCCGACGTCGAGACACGACTGCGCGAGCTACTTGCCGAGGAGCCGCGGCGCGGCCGGGCCACGATGCTACTGCTGCCGTGGCCGGCGCCGGAGCGCGATGGTGCGTTCTTGGAGCTGCGGCGCGGGTTGTGGCTGTGGGGCGACACGATCGCGCTCGACCGTCGCCGCGAGGTTGATGTTTGGGACCTCGACCAGCTCGAGGGGCAGGCCTTGCCCGAGGGCTTCATCGTCGCCAACACCGAAGTGGTCGCGTCCGATCTGCTGCACTTCGAGGTGGCGATGTGGTCGCAGTACACCGACTCGTTTGAGCGCCCGACGGGCGAGCGCGGGCCGGAGCGCGTGTGGGACTCGGCGCGCGCCGGGTTGCTGTCCGCCGGCGAAGATCCCGAGCGGCGTTTCAGCCTCGATCTGTTCGCCGACAGCCTCGAGGACGCCACCGACGACGTGTTCCCGCGCTGGCTGCAGGTGACCCTGGTCGTCGCCAGCGGCGCGCGCGAGGCCGTGTTGTCCGAGGATCTGTCCGCATCGGGCTCGGCGCTGCGAGTGATCACGGCGCAGCGGCTCGCGGACCGCAACTCGGGCTTCGTCAAGGTCGGCACCGAGTGGTTGCGCTACGGCGCGCTCAACGGCGAGGTGTTCTCCGGCCTCGTGCGCGGCCAGCGCCACACCCCGGCGCGCGCGCACCCCGCCGGCACGCGGGTGCACACCGGGAAGACCATGGTCATGCAGATTCCTTTGGCGCACGGCCGGGATGCTTGGAATGGCTGAACACCATCGCCGCAGCGCCGGCTTCACGCTGGTCGAGATGCTGGTCGCGATCGGCATGCTCGTCGTAGGGCTGACGAGTCTCATTGCGCTGATGACCGCCGGCGTGTCGGCGCGCGGCTCGGCCGAGCTGCGCGACCGCGCGGCGCGGGCCGCGGATTGGGTCTTGCACGACCTGGAGACGCGCCGCGTGTGGCAGACTGTCGAGGCGACGACGGCCGACCCCCCGGTGGCGGACGGCGAAGGCCGCGCGCCGGGCGGCGGCGCCGCGCCCGAGGCCGCGCTCGACGAGCTCGCCCCCGCGGTCTACGAGGCGCTGGACGGCTTCCCGCGCCTGCGCGCGCGGGTCGAGTTTCAGACCGATCCCGACCACACCGGTCTGGTGCTCGCCACCATCAAGGTCCATTGGCGCGAGGGCGGCGAAGCCGTCGCCGAAGTCTTTCAGCGCCTCGTGCGTCGCTCGCCCCCGTTTCCGGTTCGCGTTGGTCGCTCTCGGAGCTCCTCATGATCCGTTGCCTTCGTCATGTTGCGTCGCGGCCCGAGCCGCGCCGCCGTCCCGCGTTTGGAGTGGCTGCTGCCACACTGCTCTTGTTGGCGTTGCCAGCGGCTGCGCAAGTCGTGCAGCTGCGCACCGGTGAAACACTGGTGGGCCGCGTCGAGGACCCGACCGAGGATGGCTTGGTCTTCCATCGGCTGGACAACGGCGGGGTCCTGGACCTGCGCTGGGACCACCTGTCGGCGGCGAGCTCTGGCCGCCTCAAGGCGCTCTACAGTCTGTCGGTCGACGACGAGAGTGAGGTCACCGTGCCGGCCGCGTCGATTCGCTACGAGATCCCGGGCGGCGGGGTCGAGTCGGTCGTTGGGCGCATCGTGGCGGAGACCGAGCGCATCGTGACGGTGCGGCGCCAAGGCGTGCCGTTCCCGATTCCGCGCAGCAACATCCGCGGCCACAAGTCGGTCGAGGTGCCGGCGAGCGAGGTCTACACCAGCGAGGAGTTCTACGGCCTCAAGTTGGCGGAGTTCGCGCCGGGCGATGACGCGGACAAGCACATTCTGTTCGCCGACCTGCTGGTGCGCGCGCGCGACTACGAGCGCGCCGGGGAGCATCTGCAGAAGGCCAAGGAGCTCGGCAACAGCAAGCAGCCCAACATCATCGAGGGCAAGCTCAAGCGCCTGAGGCTATTCAAAGAAGCCGCGGCCGAGCACGAGCTGCTCGATCAGATCCGCGCCTGGATCGCGCGGCGCGACTTCGAGAAGGGCGGCGAAGCGCTGGCTGATTTTGAGGAGCGGTTTCCGAAGGGCAAGCTCGCGGCCGAGTTTGCGCGGGTCAAGCAGCGCTTTGCCAAGGAGCGCGGTCGCCACCTGGTGGGGCAGGTGACCCACCTGTGGTTCAAGACGATCCTGTCCGTTGCGCGCAGCAAGGCCACGGATCCCACGGTCACTCTCGACGAGGCGAAAGAGTACGCTGAGGAGCGCATGGGCCAGGACATCCGGGCCCGCGTGCAGAAGCTGCTCAACCTCGACGCCGAGGAGCTGGAAGAGGTTTGGGCCGATCGCTTCGAGCACCGCGGCGGGCCACGGCCGGAGCGCTACCACTACGGCATCGGCTCCTGGGTACTGGGCAAGGAAGCCATCATCAAAGACACCAAGGTGTCCAAGGGCGAGAGCCAGGAGGCGCAGTCGCGCGAGGACGTGGCGCGCGAGCGCCGGGTGCGCAAGATTCGCGAGGCGCTCGAGCGGGCGCGCCGATCGATCGCCCGCCAGTCCGGCGGTGCCGGCGGTGGCGACCAGACGCCGGAGGAGTGGTGGGATCGCGCACCGGCCGAGATGCGCCTCAACTGGCTGCGGGCCTACTACGCCGAGCACGGCGGCGATCTGAAGATCTACAACGCCTACCTCGACGGCTGCGTGCAATGCGGCGCCGAGGGCCGTCTGCGCCACCTCGGCTCGTCCGGCAAGGAAGAGATGGTGCCGTGCTCCGCCTGTCGCGGCACCCAGTTCAAGCGATGGATCCGCGCGCACTGAGTGCCGCGCCGCGGGCGCGGCTGGCGCTGGCGTCCCTGGTGTTGGGCGCCGCGGCTTGCAGCTCTGCCGACGGACTGCGGCCCTCCGCTCGCGGCCAGGCCGCGGACGCGGTCGCGACCGGGGCGGCGCCGGAGCCGGTCGAGGCGATCTACACCGCGCAGCCGCGGCGCGACATCGACGAGGGGCCCGCGATCCTGCTGCCGGCGCTCGACAGCGTCGACGACGTCGTCGCCAAGGTGGCCGACCTGGCGATCCACAAGCGCCATGTCTACGACCGGATCCTGGAGCAGGAGCCCGGCAGTGTGCGGTCGATCCTCGAGCAGATCCAGCTGGATGCGTTGGTCGCCCGGGCAGCGCGCGAGTGGAGCGTCGAGGTCGACGAGGCGCGCGTCGAGGCCGAGGTGGCCGACGGTGAGCAGGCGCTGCGCTCCCAGGTGAAGGACCAGCTCGGGGTGCCGTTCGACGATTACCTGCTGCGGCGATGGGGGATGACCTCCGAGGAGTACCCCCGCTGGTTGCGCACCAAGCAGATCCGCGCCTACTACCGGGAGTACGTGCTGCGCTACGCGGCGATGCGGCAGGATCGCGTGGAGGTGCGCTACATCGCCCAGTCCGATCCCGAGTTGCTGGAGCGGGTGGCGACCAGTGTGCGGCAGGGTGCCGACTTCGCGACCCTGGCGATCCGCCACTCGGAGGAGTCCAACCGCCTGGAAGGTGGTCTGCTGCCGCCGTTCGGGCGTGGCTTCGACCACCCGGTGGCGAACGTGTCGTTCGATCTGGACCTCGGCCAGCTGTCCGAGGTCTTCGAGCGCCAGGCCGGCGGCACCAAGCGCTACTACTTGGTGTACTGCGTGGCCAAGCTGCCCGGGCGCCGGGTGCCGTTCACCGACGTGCGTGACGAGATCGAGCGGGCGGTCCGCGAGCGGCCGTTGTCGACCGAGGAATTCAACGCGGCCGCCGCATTGCTGCGCGCCGAACTGAAGAGCTGAAAGCGAGTTCGGTACTTTCCACAACAACATTCCACCGCTAGGATCCTGGCCCATGGACGACATCTCGCGCGAGCTCTCTGACGAGCCGCGCCCCATCGATGTTGGACGGATGCGGCAGGGCCCGCCGGGGACCGTGGACGATGCCCTTGCGGCGGAAGTGTCCGACCGGGCGTTGCTGGCGCCGGGCCTAGAGCGCGCCGACATGGTCGAGACCGTTCCGCTAGACCGCGATGAGCCTGATCCGGAGGATCGGACGGGCGGCGATCCGGCGGCCGAAGAGGCCCGCGCCGAGGTCCCGCCGGAGGAGAGCCCACCGGACGAGGACTGGCCCGAAGAGAGCCCACCGGAAGAGGAAGTGCCAGAAGAGGACGTGCCAGAAGAGGATGCGGCGGAGGAGGATTCGGACGACGCTGCGCCGCAAGAAGGCTCGGCGGACGAACCCCTGGCCGCCGAGGTCTCCAGCGACGTCGACGCCACGCCCCTGGCCGAGCCGGATGCGTCGGCCGAGCCCGTCGACGACGCCGAGGAGCTGCCGCCGCTCACCGATCCGGTCGAGCTGTCCCGCGTGTTACTCGCGGTGTTGCTCACCTCGCGGGAGCCAATCACCATCTTCAAGCTGGCCCAGGCGTGCAACGCGGCGCAGCGCGCCGTGCACGAAGCGCTGGACGTGCTCGAGCGCGATCTCCGCGAGGGCGGCTTTCCGCTGTCCGTGCGGCGCGTTGGCGACGCGGCCCGCGTTCTGACCGTGCCCGAGGTGTTTCCGTACCTGCGGCGCCTCAAGAGCGTCAAGAAGACGGAGCGCCTGTCGCGCGCGGCGATCGAGACCCTAGCGGTGGTCGCCTATCGCCAGCCGGTGATGCGGGCGGAGATCGAGGCGATCCGCGGCGTGAAGGTGGGGCCGACCTTGCGCACGTTGCTAGACCACAAGCTCGTCGACGTCGTGGGCCGCGCGGACGTGCCCGGGCGCCCGCTGCAGTACGGCACCACCGGCCGCTTCCTCGATCAGTTTGGGCTGGCATCGCTCGACGAGCTGCCCAGCGTCAAGGAGCTCAAGGCTCTCGAGTGACGAGGGGCGGCAGGGCCGGGCTCGCGGCTCCGCCAGACGGCTTGCTCCGTCGCGTCGGTTTGCTAATCTTCGCGCCGAGCGGGTCCCGTTCGTCTAGCCAGGCCTAGGACTCCAGATTTTCATTCTGGCAACACGGGTTCAAATCCCGTACGGGATACCACTTCATGCCTCGCGGCGACCGAGCGCGCCGCGCCGAGCGCTTCGCTTGGTGCCTGTTCGACTTCGCGAACAGCGCGTTCAACACGATCGTCATCACGTTCGTGTTCTCGCGCTTTTTTGCCCATGAGCTAGTGGGCGACGCGCGGACTGGCGAAGTCTACTGGGCGCGCGCGCTCACGGTCGCTGGCCTGGCGATCGCGATCCTGTCGCCGGTGCTCGGCGCGCGGGCCGATCGCACAGCGGCCAAGAAGACTTACCTGATCGTGCTGACGCTGGTCACGATCGCCTGCACCGCGGGGTTGTTCTTCATTCGCACTGCGCCCGGCATGGACCACGCCTCGCCGGTCGGCATCGCCACGGCACTCGTGCTCGTGACCGTGGCGATGGTCGCGTTCGAGGTGATGTTCGTGTTCTACAACGCCTTCTTGCCGGAACTGGCGGCTGGGCACGAGCTGGGGCGGCTGTCGGGCTTTGGCTGGGCCTTGGGCTACGCGGGCGGCCTGCTGTGCCTCGCGCTTTGCCTGCTGTGCGTGGGCATCCCGGGGCCGGAAGGCGGCTACCTCTTGGCGCCGTGGGTGTCGACCGAGGGCGCACTCCACATCCGCACCACGAACCTGATCGTCGCGGCGTGGTTTCTGGTGTTTGCGCTGCCACTGTTCGTGCTGGTCCGCGGCGGCCGGGCGGCACCGGTGCCGGCTGCCGGCGGCGGCAGCGTGCGCGAGGTGCTGGCCACGCTGCGACGCCTGCCCGAAACGCCGGACCTACTGCGCTTTCTCGTGGCGCGCTTGTTCTACAACGACGCGCTCGTCGCCCTCTACACCCTGTCGGGCCTCTACATGGCGGAGACGCTGGCGATGAGCACGAGTGAAGTGATGCTCGTAGCGATCGGGCTCAACGTCGTGTCCGGGCTGGGTGCCGTCGCGTTTGGTTACGTCGACGACTTTGTGGGCGCCAAGGCCGCGCTCGTCGGCAGCCTGCTCCTGCTGCTCGCTGGGGCCACGCTCGCCGTGGCCATCCCGACGGTGCCGGCGTTCTTGGTCGCCGGATCGCTGGTCGGCCTGGGGCTCGGTCCAAACCAGGCGGCGAGCCGTTCGATGCTGGCGCGCTTTGCCGATCCGCAGCGGCAAAGCGAGCTCTACGGCCTGTTTTCGCTGTCCGGGAAGGCGACGGTCTGGCTGGGCCCGCTGCTGTTTGGCGTCATTCGCGACCGCACCGACGATCAGCGGCTGGCGCTGATGCCCCTCATTGGCATGTTTGCGATCGGCTTGGTGATCTTGCTCACCGTGGACGAGCGGCGGGGGGCACGGTTGGCGGGGCGCCAGGATTGACGGCTTGTGGACTTTTCAGGGTCACAGCTCGAAGGCGGCCGCGGAGCGGCGCCAGGAGCTTGGCTCAGAGCCTGTAGCATCGATTTAGTTACAGGCTCTGAGAGCGTGTGACTGTTCGAAGTCACGCGCTCTCCGCGACGCGGAGCGGCGCCAGGAGCTTGGCTCAGAGCCTGTAGCATCGATTTAGTTACAGGCTCTGAGCCGTTCGGCGAGGCGCTGCGCGGTGCTGCGCGCCGTTGCGGGTTGCTCGGGGTCTTCGGCGAGGCGTTGCGCTAGGGCGGCCAACTCGGGGCGGGCGCGCGCGGTGCCGAGGTCGACGAGCGCGCAGGCCGCGAGCGCCGCGAGGGCGCGGCGGTGCTCACCCTCGCCGGCCAGGAGCAGCGCGAGTGTGCCGCGGTGGCTCGCCTCCTCGGTGCGCGACAACGTGTGCGCGCAGCCCAGGCCGGACTCGAGGCTGAGCCGCGCCTCCTTGAGGCGACCGAGGTGCTGCTGCATTTGGGCGAGCTGCAGCCACGCGGGCGCGTGCTCGGGCGCGACGTCGACGGCGCGCTGCAGGTGCCCGAGGGCGGCGATGGGCTCGCGGCGCTCGGCGTGCACGTCGGCCGCATGCAGGGCGAGCCGCACCGAGCGCGGCTGCTGCGCCGCCTCCCGCAGGATCAGCGTGCTGTCGTCGCGCCACAGGCTCACCCGCTGCGTGCCGAGCCAAGCGTTGCCGCCGAGCCAGGCTCCGGCGAGGAGCAGACCCACGGTCGCCGCGGTGCGCCCATGCAGCCGCTGTGCGGCCCAGGCCATGGCAAACGACAGGCCCAAGCTCGGCGCGTAGTAGAGCCGTTCGGCGAAGATCGTGCCGATCGGGAACAGCGTGTTGCTGGTCAGGGCGCTGAAGCCGAGGAACGCGCTGGCGGCGGCGAACAGGAGCGGGCACTGCACCGCGGCCCACAGCGCCCCGATGACGATCGCTCCCAGCGCGACGGCGCCGGCGATACCAAACGCGATCGCCGGATCGGTCGCGGTCGCCGGCAGCGGCAGGACCGCGAGCCCCCAGTCCATGCTGAGGTGCACCGGCGCCAGTGTGAGCAGCAGGCCGAGGCCCCAGCCCGTGAGGCCCGAGAGGACCCGGACCGATGGTTCGGCCGCGAACACCGGGTTGGATAGCGGGTCGGCGCCCGGCACGACATCGGGCGGCAGCGCCGCCAGCATCTGCTGGCGCAAGAGCAAGAACGCCACGGTCGGCGCGATCAGTGGGGCGAGCTCGAGCAGCGGCAGGCGTCGCAGCCACAGGCCGCGGCGGCGGCCCGAGCGGGCCCGGGCCCAGGCGTAGCAGACCGCAAACGGCCCCCACACGAGCGCGCTCTCCTTGGCTGCCAGGCCGAGAAACAGCGCGCCGCCGGCGAGCACCAGCGCGACGGTGCGGCCGAGGCGCCGCGCCTGGTGCCCGTGCACCAGGAGCAGGAGGGCGCCGGCGCCGCCGCAGAACGCCAGCAGCTCGGCGCGGCCGAAGACCGGCACGACCGCTTCGCCGTGGATCGCGTGCAGCCCGAAGACCAGCGCGCCCAGCGCGGCGGCGCCCGGCCGCGCCCGGAGCCCGCGCAGCAGGCCGTACACCAGAGCGGTCGCGAGCAGGTGCAAGACCACGTTGATCAGGTGCGCCACGACCGCGTCGTCGCCCACTAGCCAGTGCCGCAGCGCAAACGACAGCACCGTGATCGGTCGGTAGAGCACGCCGTGCTCGGCGATGCCGCGCCAGTAGTGCGTCGAGAAATACTCCTCGAGGGGGCGCAGTTCGGCGATCAGCGGGTGCCGATGGTCGCCGTTGTGACCCATGGCGGCCCAGCGGTCGTCGTAGCAGAAGCCGCCCTCCAGCGCGGGTACGTAGAGGGCCGCGGTCGCCAGCAAGACGAGACCGAGCAGGAGCCCGCCGCGGGCGGGCGCGGGCTGGGGTGTTGGGACCGTCGAGCTCAACGGCAGGTGTGGGTTCGCCTCTACAGCTCTCGGATCCCGCGCGCCCCTGGATTGAGCATCTCGCTTCTGGCCCGCCGCGAGCGCCCGCAGGCCCTGGTGGTGCGGGCGCTGCTGCTCGGTTGCGGCGCCGTCCCCACGCCCTACGCTCGCGGCGACGGATGCGGATGGTGTTGCAGAACCTGACACGGCGGCGGCTCCGGTCGTTCTTCGCCGTGCTGGGCGTGGCCATCGGCATCGCCGCTGTGGTGGCGCTGGTGTCCCTGGCGCGCGGCGTGCGCGACGAGGTCGACGACGTGATGATGCGGCTGCGCGGCGACATCATCGTCAAGCAGCGGGACACGCCGATCCCGGAGTCGAGCCGGGTCGACGAAAGCGTGGTCGCGGCGCTCCGCGAGGTCGAAGGGGTGGCCCAGGTCAGCGGCTACACCGTGCAGCTCTACGTGTTTGGTGGCGTCCGCGTCCCGATCTACGGCTTTGCACCACAGGAGCCGATCTCGGCGCGCCTGCCTCTCGCCGCTGGCCGGCGGATCGAGCCCGACGGACTGCGCGAGGTCATGCTCGGGGTCGAGGCGGCCCGCAACCTGCAGCTCGACGTGGGGCAAAAGGTGCTGGTGCCCCCGAGCGACCCCAGCGGCATCGAGCTCGAGGTCGTGGGAGTGTTCGACTCGGGCTCGCGCTACCAGGACATCGGTTGCCTGCTGCATTTGCGCACGGCCCAGGCGCTCGCGCGGTCGCCCGGTCAAGTCATGATGTGCGCGGTCGACGTCGTCGACGGCGCTGATGAGACCGAAGTCGTCGCCCGCCTGCAGGAGCGCTTCCCGGCGCTGCAGATCGTGCTGGCGCGCGACTTCATCACCGACTTCGACGACTACCGGCTGCTGCGTCAGTTCGCCTGGGCGGTCTCCGCACTCGCCGCGGTCATCGGCGCGATCGGCGTCCTCAACACGATGTTGATGAGCGTCGCCGAGCGCACGCGCGAGATCGGCATGCTGTTGGCACTCGGCTGGAGCCGCGCCCGTGTCCTGCGGATGATCATGGCCGAAGGCTTGATCGTCAGCGTGGTGGGAGGGCTCGCTGGGATTGGTCTAGGAGTCCTGCTGGTGCAGCTGGTGGCGCGCTGGCTCGAGGAGCTACCGATCGTCGGCGGCCACGACTTGCTGCTGTTTGGTCAGGCGTTGACCTTGTCGATCGGCTTGGGGTTGTTGGGCTCGCTGCTACCAGCCATCAAGGCATCGCGTCTCTCGCCGGTGGAAGCGTTGCGCTATGAATGACTCAAGCGCCCTCGACCGACTTGGTGGCCGCGGCGGCAACGCTGGCGGTGGTGGTGGCAAGGGTGCGGCTGTGGCGATTCGGACCGAGGCGCTGACCAAGCACTACGACCGCGGTCTCGTGCAGGCGCTGCGTGGCGTCACCGTCGCGTTGCCGCGCGGTGAGTTCGTCGCGGTCGTGGGGCCCTCCGGCAGCGGCAAGTCGACCTTCCTCAACCTGATCGGGACTCTCGACGCGCCGAGTGGGGGGCGCGTCTGGCTCGACGGCGACGACATCGCGCGCCTGCCGGCGCAAGACGTGCGCCGGCGCAAGGTGGGCTTCGTCTTTCAGTTCCACAACCTGATCCCCAACCTCACGCTGCAGGAGAACGTCGAGGTGCCTCTCGCGGGCAGCGGTTTACGCCGCAGCGAGCGCCGGGCGCGGGCCGCGGCCTTGCTCGAACGGGTGGGCCTCGGCGATCGCGCCCGGCACCGCGCCAACCGGGTCTCGGGCGGCGAGAGGCAGCGCGCCGCCGTGGCGCGGGCACTGATCAACCAGCCGCCGATCGTGCTCGCCGACGAGCCGACCGGCAACTTGGACAGCCGCACGGGCGCGCAGGTCTTGGGTCTGTTGACCGAAGTGCACCGCGAGCGGGGTACCCTGCTGGTGGTCGTGACGCACAACCCGGAGATCGCGGCTGCCGCCGACCGCGTGCTGCGGTTCGCCGACGGCCGCGTTCAGGAAGATGGGACGTGAGATGTACCGGCAGTTCTTGCTGAAGCTCCTGGCGCGCTACCAGCGGCGCTACCCCGAAGACGCGCACCACGGGCAGGCGATCGAGCAGTTCGTGCGGGCCCACCCCGACTGTTTCTTGCGCAGCTGCCTCCGCGGCCACGTGACCGCGTCGGCGTGGATCCTGTCGGTCGACCAGCAGCGCTGCCTCCTGGTCTATCACCGCAAGCTGCAGCGCTGGCTCCAGCCCGGCGGCCACGCCGACGGCGAGCCCGAAGTGCACCGCACCGCGCTGCGCGAGGCCGAGGAGGAAACCGGCCTCTGGCGCCTGGCGCTGCACGTCGAGCGCGACGGCTCGGTGCTGCCCTTCGACCTCGACGTCCACGCGATCCCGGCCCGCCCCACCGAGCCAGAGCACAAGCACTACGACGTCCGGTTCCTCCTCCGCGCCACCCACGACGACGCGCCGCGCGCGAGCACCGACGCCGTCGAGGCCCGGTGGGTACCGTTGCCGCAAGTCGAAGAGCTCACCCGCGAGACCAGCATCCTGCGCATGGTGCGCCGGACCGCTGCCTTCGTTTAGGAACGTACGGTGCCGCGACAAAAACCACCGGACTCGCGCCGCGTACCAACACCGCCCGCTAGCGCGACTTCGCGGCGCCGCGGAACATCGCCGCCAGGCGCTGCGCGACGGGGAACGAATCGACGTCGTCGCGGTTGAGGAGCACGATCACGCTAAGGCGCTGTTCGATCAGGGTGCCCATCGTCGCGTGGAACCCCGGTTTGCGCCCGGTGTGATAGGCCAGCGTGAAGTTGGCGCCGCGCTGCAGTTGATGGCCGAGCCCATAGGGCGCCGTCGAGCCGTCGGGTAGGCGCGTGGCGGTCCAGAGGGTGCGCAGCTGGGCGCGCTCGAGGACTTCGCCGCGGGCGAGGGCTTGGATCCAATGGGCCAGGTCGCGCGCGCTGGCGACCACTGCGCCGGCGGCGTAGCTCCAGTTGCGGCTGCTGTATGGCGCTGGCGCGACGCCCGTCTCGGCCGCCACGTAGCCCACGGCGACGTCATCGTCGTCGGCCTCCGGCTCCAAGAGCCGCGCCCGCGCCATGCCGGCGGGCTGAAACACGCGATCGCGCAGCAAGTTGGCGAGGGAGTCGCCCGCGGCCTGCTCGATCGCGTGCCCCACGAGGTGGAAGCCGCCGTTGCTGTAGTCGAACCGCGTCGCCGGCTCGAAGGCCGGCGCGTGGGATAGCAGTTCCGCCAGGATCTCAGCCCGCGGCGCCTCGCGTTGGTAGCGCTGGCGCATGTTCGGGAAGTCGATGTAGTCCGCGACTCCCGCCGTGTGCGAAAGCAGGTGGCGGAGGGTGATGGGGGGCCAGCTCTCCGGGATCTCGTCGACCCATTGGCGCACCGGGGCATCCAGGTCGACCACGTCGGCCTCGGCGAGCGAGACGGTCAGCGCCGCGACGAAGCACTTCGACAGCGAGGCGATCGCCAGCGGCGTGTCGAGCGTCATCGGCCGGCGCTCTCCGACCTCCGCAACGCCGAGAGCGCGCTCGTAGAGCACGCGTTCTCCCGAGACGACGACGGCGGCCAGCCCGGGCACCTCGCGCTCATCGATGAGGCGCTGCAACAAGCGGTCGGCGTCCTGGTTCTGGGCGACGAGGCCGAGGGCGCTGAGCAGGACGGCGAGGGTGACGCGCGGGATGGGGGGCTTCATGGCTCTATCGTGGGCGGGAACACGAAGATCTCGTTGTTCAAAATGAGTAGATATTTTAAAAATGGATCACGCATGACGACCCGCAGCCATCGTCTCAACCCACGGCAGCTCGAGTGCCTGGCTTCACCGGTGCGCGCGGAGCTGATGGAGTGCCTGGTGGCCCGATCCTCTGCGACCGTCGAGGAATTGGCCGCGGCGACGGGCCGTTCGGTGCACTCGCTCTACTACCACCTGGATCTACTGCGCGACGTGGGGCTCCTGCGCGAGCGTGGGAGCCGCGCGTCCGGAGGGCGCCGCGCCGCGGTGTTCGAGCCCATCGCGCCGCGTCTGCGGCTCCCGCGCGGCAACGACGAGGCGCATCGGACGAGCGCGACGCGCGCGGTGCGCACCATGCTGCGGAAAGCGGACCGTGAGCACGCCGACGCCAGGCACGCTTCGGCCACGGATCCCGCGTTGGTTCGCCACATTCGGCCGCTACGGATTCGCACCCGACTCGACGAGCGCAGCGCCAGGGAGTTCGCGCGACGACTCGCCGAGCTCGGCGAGTGGCTCCGGGAGCACGGGCGGTCCCGGGGGGGACGCGCCTACTCGATGACCGCGCTCTTCACGGCGTTGGCGGAGGAGTAGGAGCGCCCGCCGGCAATACGCGCGCAAGGCGGTCGCGCCCGCGTGGGGTGCTTCGTCGCGACGCTACCGGGCACCGAGCCGGCCGTGCCCCGCGTTGCTCGCGGTCATGCCGAACGGATTGGCCGCGGGGTCGACCACGAGCGCTTGGTTGAAGAACTCGACGCCGACCAAGCTGGGCGCGGTCGGCATCGGCAGGCGCAGTTGCGCCAACGACCCGGTCCCGACAACGGGAAGCGCGAGGTCGCCGCTGCAGTAGAGCGTGCAGAGGTGCCAAACGTCTGATAGGTCGCTGGGTCGCCTTCAAATCGGCGGTTGTTGCGGGCCGCACCGCAGGCCGTCGCACCGGCCAGCGCCGGCGGTGCGCGAGTCCCGGTGGTTTTTGTCGCGGCACCGTACGTTCGGACCTAGCGCGAGGCGTCGATCTCGCGGAGGAGGCGAGGTGCGGGAAGCACGCTCTCCATGTGCCAGAGCACGAAGCGCATGTCGAGGCTGATGTTGCGCGAGCGCTCGGGGTTCCAGCCGAAGTCACACGCGACGTTCTCGAACACGCGGTCGAAGTTCAGGCCGACCATGTGGCCCTTGCCGTTGACCACGGGCGAGCCGGAGTTGCCCTGTGAAGTGTCGCCGTTGGCCAGGAAGCACACGGGCACGTCCTCGAGCTGCGGGTCGCGGAAGCGGCTGAGCCAGCGGCGCCGCGCCGCTTCCTTTAGCGGGGCGGGCAGTTTGAACGGATCGGCGCCGGTCTCCTTGTCGAGCATGCCGGCCACGGACGTGAACGGCTGGTGGTAGACCGCGTCGCGCGGGGAGTAGCCCATGACCTCGGCGATCGAGACGCGCAGGGTGCTGTTGGCGTCGGGGTAGAACGACTCGCCGCGCCAAGCTTGCTGGGCCTCAATCCACTGCGAGCCGACCTTGAGCCGGCGGCCGCTGCGCTGACGCTCGCGCACTTGGTAATTGTCGACTTCGGCGACCAAACCTTGGCAGAACTTCACCAGCGGGTCGTTGCTCTCGGCCAGCGCCGCGCGGCCGCCGCGCAGGAGCGCCAGGCGGGCCGGCGCGTCGGTCATGCTGCTTTGCGCCAACAGCTGCTCGATCATGTCGGGGGCCGCGACATCGGAGTCGGGCAGCACGCCGGAGCCGGTCAGCATCTGGCCCTCGGGCAGGTTGCGTACTTCGTCGAGGAGCAGCGCCAGCAGCGGCTTCTGGATCGACGCCATGTCGCGCGTCGCGTCGGGGCTGGCCACGAGGTCGATCACATCCTGGGGAATCTCGCTGCCGGCCTCGGCGCCCCGGGCGTGACGCACGAGGGCGGTGAGACTCTCCAGCATGGGCAGCAGCTCGCGCAGGCGCCGGTACTGGAAGAGGCGCAGCACGAGGTCCTTCTCCATCGTCTGCCGCTCTTCGTGATCGAACTCGAGCACGGCGTCCAGCGCCTGCTTGCAGTCCTCGCGCTCCGTCTTGCGCGCCCACTCGACAAACGCTTCCTCTTCGCGGATCTTGCGGTCGACGGTGGCGTTGCGGGTCAACCCCTCGATGGCGCCGAGGTGGTGCTTCTCGATGTTGAGGAAGCTGTTGATCGTCGCCGACAGCTCGAGCTGCCGCTGCGGATCACGTGCCGCCTCGGATTCGAGGATCGAGATGACTGACAGGAACATCTCCCGGCGCCGCGGGTAGCGGTAGCCGAGCCATTCCTGCACGGCGACCGACGACAGGTAGCGCTCGGTCGCACCCGGGTAGCCCATGATCATGACGAGGTCGCCTTCTTTCACGCCGTCGGCGGAGACCTGCATCCAATGGTCCGGCTCGTAGGGCACGTTGTCGGGCGCGTAGCTGCGGGGCGTGCCGTCCGGTGCGACGTACGCGCGCATCAGCACGAAGTCGCCGCTGTGCCGCGGCCACTCCCAGTTGTCGACGTTGCCGCCGTAGTCCGCGGTGCGCAACGGCGGCGCGTAGACGAGGCGCACGTCGGTGATCTTGGTGCGATAGTAGAGGTGGTACTCGCGGCCTTCGTAGAACGACGCCACGTGGCATGTGGTGGACGGGTCGGCCTGCCCGGTCGTGGGGTTCCGCTCACCTTCTGCAATCAAGCGATCGATCGCTGCCTGCGTCGCGTCGTGTCGCTCGAGCGCGTTGCGTGCACCTTGCTGCGCCGCGTGCACCTCGTCGGTCACGTTCTCGATCTTTCGCACCACCAGCACTTCGAGGTCGGTCGGAAGCTCCGCCTCGAGGCTTGTCGAGATGAACCCCTCTTTGAGGTAGTTGCTGCGTAGCGTGCTGACTTTGCCGATCGCATCGTCGGCGCAGTGGTGGTTGGTGATCGCCAGGCCGCGCGGTGAGATCAACGCCGCGCTGCAGCCACCGATCTGGATCGCGGCGTTGAGCAGTCCGCCTTCGACCGGGTGCCAGAGCTCATCCTTGGTGAGTTCCAAACCGCGAGCGCGCAGCTCGTCCCAGTTCATCTCGCGAAGCTGGCTCGGTAGCCACTGACCCTCGTCGAGGCCAGGGGCGAGGGCGAGGATCGCGATGAGCGAAAGTGTCTTTGGGGCAACCATCTCTAGGAGGGGTTATACCAGTTCGACCATGTCGAACGCGCACGGCAGCGGCTGGCGGTTTTTGCGACACAGGGCCCAGGGCACGGTGCACCGGCTCGCATGGGCGTCGTCCCTGGCCCTGGCAGCGGCGCTGCCAGGGCAGGGGGAGGCCCGCAACTCCACGGCTAAGATTCGCCCAAAACCCTCGGCGATGGCCGCCCGGGCCGGCACTGCGGTGGAGTGGCGGGAGGATTTGTCGCAGGCCCTGACCGAGGCGCGGGAGCTCGGGCGGCCCGTCTTCTGGTACGTCCCGACCGTCGCCGGGTCCCCGATGGACCGTAAGCCGGAGATCGACCGGTACATGATGGCCGGGCCGTTCTCCGCCCCGGATGTGATCGAGCTGCTGAACGCGGCGTTTGTGCCGGTCAAGCAAGCGGCGCGCGGGAGGGTGCAGAAGGACTACGGGCTGCAGCCGCGCGCGTTCATCGAGCCGGGGTTCGTGGTGCTGGATGCGGCGGGCGACGAGCAGAGTCGCGCGCACCGCATCACGACGCTCCACGCGGAGTGGTTCTTGGCGCGGTTGCGGCCACACGCCCCGGCGCAGCTGGTGCCCGGGCCGCGGGAGATGCCCGAGGCGTTGCGGGCTGCGTGGCAGCTCGTCCGCGATGGCGGCGGCACCTATGTCAAAGACATCCTGAGCCAAAGTGACTCGGACTGGCCGCCTGAGTGGATGGCCGAGGTCCTATGGCTGCTGGGTGCCGCGAACTACGAGTCGGGTCGCCACTGGGTCGATCCGTCCGCGGCGCAGGCGCGTTGGCGAGAGCTGGTCGAGGGCTTCCCCGACTCTCCGTGGGCGTGGAAGGCGGCGGCCGAGATGGAGGGTCATGGGCCCTTCACGCGCGGTTTCGAAGTGTTGCGAAACCCGCCGCCGGAGGCGCTCGTCGGGACTCCGTCGACGCGCGCCCCCGCGCAGGTGTACTCCGAAACGGATCTGCGCAAGCGGGGCACCGAGTTTCTGTTCGCGATGCGCCACCAGGATGGCAGCTACACCGACAGCACCTACGACTTTGGTGGCACCGACGGCTTGCCCAACGTGCACGCTGCGGTGACGGCCATTGTGGGACAGGCACTGCTCGAGGAGTTGTGGCGGTCGCGGCGGGACGGCGAGGTGACCTACCCGGACCCCCATCTGGACGCTCTCGACGCAATCCGCGCGCACGCGTGCGACCTCGATCTCTTGGACTTGGGTCCTGAGGGCGGTGTTCGTATCAACCCTGCGGACACCGACGAGATCGTTTGGGCCCACGCCTACCGGGCGCAGTTTCTGGCGCGATGGCTGCAGCTGCGCGAAGGCGGTCGGCCCGAGATCGAGGCCGGGCCCGGGCCGAACGAGAGCGCGCGGGCGGGCCTTCAGCGCGCCGTCGACGCGCTGGTCGAGCAGCAGCTCAAGGCCGGCGGCTGGAGCCATGAGTACGCCAACCCGTTTGCCACCGCCACCGTCCTGCTGGCGCTTGCCGACGCGCGCGACGCCGGCATCGAGTTTCCGACCGCCGTGATCGACCGCGGTGTGGCCTCGCTGCTGCGCTGCCGCAACAAGTCGGGCGCTTACTCCTACGGTCAGACCCGCGAAGGGTCGACGCCGCGCGCGAGCGTCATCGCTGCCGCGGGGCGCATGCCGCTGTGCGAGGCCGCGCTCACGGCCTGGCGGCCCCGCCCGGCCGAGGATCTGGCCGAGGCGCTCAAAGCGGCGTTCGACCACCACCCGCTGCTCGAAGCGATCCGCAAGTACGACGACCATGCCGACCGGCACGGCTACGGCGGCTTCTTCTTCTGGTACGACGTCGCCGGTCGGGTTCGGGCGATCGAGCAGGTCGAAGACCCCGCGCAGCGCCGTGCGCTCGCCGAACGGCAACGGGCCGCAATTCTCGAGATCCCCGAGTTCGACGGCTGCTTCGTGGACAGCCACGAGCTGGGTCGGGTCTATGGCACCGCGAGCGCGTTGTGGTCTCTGGCGCGGCTGGCCGAAGTGCTGGCCGACGGCTGAGGCGTGGTCCGGCCGTACCGAGCCGCGACCAAAACCACCGTACGTTCGTTAGCGTCCTGGGAGATCGGAAGCCAGGAACGCCACCACATCGGCCAGCGCTTGCGCGTCGAGGCCGTAGAGCTCGAACGGCCACATCAGCGACCGCTTCATGCGGCGGATCTTCTTGACCTTGCGGCGCGGGATCAGCTGCATCAGCCCACCTTGTGATTGCACGATCACCGGATCGCCCCGCGCGAGCACGATGCCCTGAACGTCACCGTCGGCGGTCTCCACCGTGTGGCCCTCGAAGCCGTGCGGGATGCTCTTCGACGGCTGCAGGATGCTCTCGATGACCGTCGCGCGCGACTGCGTCTTCGCGAAGTTCGTGAGATCGGGGCCAAACGAGATGCCGCGGTCGCCGATCTGATGGCACGTGTAGCAAGTGGCCACGCGCGCGGCACCGCGCGCGGCCACCCCGGTCTTGGCGAGCACGTCGGCGACCGCCGGGCCGGGCTGCCGTGTGGACGCCTGCGGCACGGCGACGGCCTGCACGACCACGGTGCTCGGGTCGTAGATGCCCCGCTGGGCGAGCTGGTCCCGCAGCCCAAATGCCAGCCACTCGTTGCTCATGCGGCTCAAGCACCACCAGAGGGCGTCGTCGGCCAAGTCGAAGGTCGCGTCCTCGGCGAGCTCGAGCATCGCGTTCATGGCGTTCGCCGCGCGCACGAACGCGATCGCCGTCAGCGCCCGTCGGCGCTCGTCTTCCGGTAGGTCGGCGGACCGCGCGCGCGCCACCAGCGCCGGCACCGACTCTGGCGCGCCCAGGCGCCACGCGAGCCAGGCCATTGCCGTAGGCCACTGCACCGGGTCGCCCGCATCCGCGAAGAGCCGACGGTACACGGCAGCCTCCTTCCCGGTGCAACCGATCCCGAACGCCTCGAGGTAGCTGCGATCTTTCCCGTCGAACCGCTTGCCGATGCGGGCCAGCACATCGATCACCCACTCGGTCGCGCGGCGGTTGCGCATCGCCGTGGCAACCGCCGCGCGCAGCGCCGGCGACGGGGCGGCGGCGCAAGCTGTGGCGAGCGAGCGGTCGACGCGGTCGGCACGCTGCAACGCGCGAAACGCGGCCAGGCCGGTGCTGGTGTTGGCGGCCATCGCGATCTTGGCCATGGCCTTCGCGCCGATGTCGCCTGGTTCGCCGTCCCACTGCGCCATCAACCAAATGGCGCGGGCCGCGACGTGCGGGTCTTCGTGCGTAAGCAGCGTCGCCACCGCCTGCCGCGCCGCGTCGTCCCCTGCTCGCAACCGCCTGAAGCCGAGGTGCCGGACGTTCACGGCTGGACTTGACAGCGCCGCGATCTGGCCGTCGACGGTGGCGAGGTCGACTTGCGGCACTTGGGCCACGAAGCCCTTCGGAGCCACGCGGTAGATCGTGCCGGAGCGTGCGTCGTCGAGCGTCTGATGGCCACCGACGCGACCGTCGAACCAGTCTGCCACGTAGATCGCGCCGTCTGGTCCCACCGCGACATCCGCGGGCCTGAATTGCGTGTGAAGTTGGCCATCCCATCGGCCGCCGGTGAAGTCCGAGCCGGTGAATTCGCCCTCGGCGTTGGTGGTCAGCCAGTCGAAGCGGTCCAGCTTGAACCCGGCGCCATCGCGCACGGGCTGGTAGCCGAAGATCGTGTTGCGGCCCGGTTCGCAGGCGAGCAACGTGCCGCGCCACCGTTCGCCCAGCGCACCGTTCTCGTAGAAGGCCACGCCGGTCGGTGACCCGCCGCCGTAGATGTCGCCAGCCGGCATCACCCCGGGATCCTCCTGGCGCCATTGGGCAGTGGGCACGGTTTGCCCGGGGCGCTGGTCGGCGCGCCATGCGCGTTGCCCATCGCGTGAGCTGAAGCCGGCGTTGCCATATTCGAGCACGTGGGTGACGCGACACGCCGGCGGATCGTCGTTGTCGCTGTGGAAGACGTCGCCGAACGACGTCACTACCTGCTCGTAGCTGTTGCGGTAGTTGAAGCCGATGATCTCGACGTCGCGGCCGTCTGGCTGCATGCGCGCCGTGAAGCCGCCGACGTACACGTGCCCGTCATCACTGCGCGACCCGGCGACGTCGCGCGGATCCATGTACGAGCTCGTAATGCGGAATGTCTTGCCCGAGCGGTCGGTGAAGATGGCGCCGCAGTTGCCGGAGTTCCAATACCACAGTCCGTCCGGGCCCGCGGTGACAGAGTGCAGGCTGTGGTCGTGGTTCTGGCCTTGGAAGCCGGTGAGTCGCTCCTCACGCGCGTCGACGGCGGGATCGAACTTCAGGTCGCGGTCGATGTCAGTGTAGACCAGCATGTGCGGTGGCTGGGAGACCACGACGACGTTGTCGAACACCGCGATGCCAAGCGGTGAGATGAGCTGCGGGTCTTGCACGAAGACGTGGCTCTGGTCGGCGCGCCCATCGCCATCGCTGTCCTGGAGGACGACGACGCGGTCGCCCTCGGGCCGTCGTTGGCTCTTGCCGCGATAGTTGACACCCTCGGTTACCCAGATCCGACCGCGCTGATCAATGTCGATGTTGGTCGGGTTCTCGAGTTGCGGGCTCGTCGCCCAAACTCGGACCTCCAGTCCGGCGGGTGCCGTGAACGCGGACGGCGGCACGAGCCGCGGCGGGGCGTCCTGGCACATGGCAGAAGCGAGGAGCTGCCAGGCGATGATCGCGATGGCGCGGTTGGTCGTTCGGGTCGTCATCTTCTGACGCGAACGCTACCCCGTGGGGCGGGAGCTCGCCCTTCTCGAAAGCCTTCTCCACTAGGAACGTGAGGCGCAATGGCCGCTCCTCTAACATGGCCTGGTCATGCTCCGCGCTCTGCTGCTCCCGTGCGCCTTGGCGCTGTTCGCCCTCCCAGTGGTTGCACAACAGACGTGGGTCGTCGCTGCTGGCGGGGGGCCCGGAGTGCAGTTCACCGAGTTCGCCGAAGCGGTCAACGTGGCTGCCGCGGGTGACACGATCCTGGTGCGCCCCGGTGCTTACGACCCGGCTGTCATCACCAAAGCTCTCACCGTGCTCGGCGACGGCGGGGTGCCGCAGTTCGAGTTCTCCATCGCCGTGCGAGGTTTGCCTGCCGGACAGCGCGTCGTGCTCCGCGGGCTCGACGCGCCGATCACGGTGATCGACTCGGCGGGCCCGGTGCTCATCGACGGCATGCGGACCGATACGGTGCGGGATCGAGCGGTCTCCGTCATCCGCAGTGCGCAGGTGAGCGTGCACGACAGCCGTCTGCGCTCGCCGACCGGGATCACGGCGTCGGCGAGCAACCTGGTGCTCAACGGCGTCGATCTGGAGGCCACCCAGCTGCTGGTGCCAAGTTCGCACCCGGCTCTCGTGGCGAACCGCTCCTCGATCACGGTGGTCGACAGCGTGCTGCGCGGTGCGCCAGGCATCCTGCAAGTACTGCCCTGCGCGCAGCTCGCAGCGACGCAGCCCGCGGTCGATCTCACCGATTCGAGTTTGGTCGCGACGGGGCCGGTCACCGAGCTCATTGGCGGCTCGCAAGAGTCGACGACGTTCGGCTGCTCGTTCCAAGCGCCGGCGATTCGGGCGTTCGGCGGCGCGATCGTTTTGGATCCGGCGGTGGTCGAGACTGGCGGGATTGCGGCACCATTCACCACGCGGCCGATCGCGGCCCTCGTCGGCGACACGGCCCCGCCCGGTGGCGTCCTGTCGTGGTCGCTGCATGGCCCGGTGGGCGCCTCAGCGGTGCTCCTGGCGAGCCTTCCCCACACGCCGATCGCCCTGCCGTTCGGCGCCCTGTGGATCGATCCGAGCCTGCACGTCGCGCTGCCGTTTGGCACGGTGCCACCGAGCGGCGTGCTCGATCTCTCACTGCCCATTAGCGCGATCTATCCGCGCGGGACTCCGTTTGCGTTCCAGGGCGTGGTGCTCGCCGGCAGCGCGCTCGAGCTCACGCCGCCGCTGGTGCTGGTGCTCGACGGCCCGCCGGTCGGTTGAACGCGGCACCGTACGGCCGCATCACTACTCGCCGTAGACGGTCACGAAGCGCTGGTTCCAGATGCCGAGCACGGTCAGCGTGGTCAGGTCGGCGTAGTGCACCGTGGTGAGGCCGTGCTGCTTGGCGATGTCGCCGATGCCGTTGCGGTCCCACTCGATCGACACCTGGTAGCGGATTTGTTTGGTGTCGCCCTGGGCGCCTTCGCCGGCAAAGACGGGAGTTTCGTTGAG
The DNA here is from genome assembly GCA_039029375.1 of Planctomycetota bacterium. GTDB lineage: Bacteria > Planctomycetota > UBA1135 > UBA1135 > UBA2386 > JBCCGH01. The sequence goes on along the minus strand of JBCCGH010000003.1, from coordinate 124,539 downwards.
GTTGACGTCCAAGGGTTCGGTCACGTGCGTGTACACGAAACCGCAGCTCGGGAGTACAGCGACGCACGCGAGGAGTCCAAGGCCGAGGAAGCGACGCACGGCCTAGTTTCCGTACACGATCGTGGTGGTGCGGGTGTAGAGCCCGAACAGCACGTTGAGCACGCGCAGGTCGGCGTGCTTCATTGTCGTGATGCCGCCTTCCTTGGCCGCCGCCTGCATGCCGCCATCACCCCACGCCACGAGCCAGGCGACGCTTTGGTTGCTGGCCTCGCCGACCTTGGTGCCGAGATCCGTGCTCTGCACGTCGGTATCGAGGGGGATGACGGTGTTGGTGAAGACGCAGCTGGGCAGCGTGAAGAGGCCCAGACTCACGAGGCCCAAAGCCATGAGGGACGGTAGGGATCGACGCATCGCTCGCTTCTGACGGTTCACGCGCGGATCGTAGGCGATGGCCGGTGTTTCCTGTCGCGCGGAGCGTCGACAAATTGACGGGTCACGATGTTGCGACGACTGCCGTGGATCGGCGCGCTACTCGACGATGTCGACCGATGGCGTTGAGATCTGCGGCCCGACCGGCGTGACGACGGCCGCCTGCGCGACGAGGGGCACGGCCCGCGGCAGCATCGGCAGGGGCACCGACATCTGGAACTGGTCGTTCGGCCCGACCGCGCCGCAGGCCAGCACGGCGTGCAGCCTCAGGTCAAACCAGACCGCGCCCCAAGGGCTCGCGAGCGCCGGGCGCGGCAGGCTGGCGAACAGGCAGAAGGGGCTGCCCGTCGGGGCGTGGAGGTCGAGCTGCCACGTCCCCTGCGACTGGAGTCCATCCGCGCGCACCGAGGCGATCGGCCCCCTGGTGACTGCGGCACCGCCGCTGATCGGCGCCGCACCGCCCTGGCTCACCAGGGTCACCGCTGGATCGATGAACACCTCGCCACCGGTGGCAAGCACGGCTGGCGTGGGCGTCGGTGTGCCCGGCGATCCGGCCGTCACCGAGGTGTTGCGACCCGCCAGCGTCAGGGTGCCGCCGCTCATGTGGATCGCCGCCGCTGGGGGCGTGGCAAAGGACGAGGAGCCGCCGGCAAAGAGGCCGTCGACCATGGTCGTCTCGGAGTTGGTGACGGTGAGGGCGGGGAAGGTCGTGAGCCACGGCGTCGCCCGGATTCGGCAGTCGGCGAAGACTACCTTGCTGTTGGTCACCCTCATGGCGGGCAGCCCGGTCGTGGCGACTTGGGTCAGCGAGATCTGCGCGCAGTTGTTGATGGCGAACGAGTTCGACACCGTGGCTTGGAAGACGTCGACCTTCTCCACGTAGACCTGTCCGGCGCAGTCCTGGAACAGGATCTGCGTGGCGCCGGCGGTAAAGGAGAGGTTGCGCATCGAGAACGTGCGGCCCGCGACGAGATCGGTGACCTCGAAGAACACACCACCCGCGGTGCCAACGATGGCGCCGGGTTCGCCGGCAATCAGGACGCCCTTGCTCGTGCTGAGCCTGAACTCGGGGTAGCTCCCCGCGCGGACCACAATGGTGTCGCCGTCCGCTGCCTCGTCCAGCGCGTCCTGGATGCGGCGGAACTCGACGCCGGGACCGCCGCCCTCGGCGACGATCCAGGTCGTCTGTGCGTGGGCCGTTGCTGCGGTCAGCAGCGCGATGAGAGAGCTGCAAACACGGTGGGGCATGGCGGCATTGTAGGCGTTGGTTCGTGCGAGCGGCGCGTGGCCGCTCATAGACCTCTCGCTCGTGCGGTGCGGCGACGGGACGCTGTTCTCTGTTCCGCTGTACCCACTGCGTACCCACACGAGTCGGTACTTGGGGTGGCCGAGCTGGGGCCGCATGACCAAGTTCGGGATCGTGCGCAGCGGAGGGTCTTGCGCGACGGCGACGACGCCGAGCAGCAAGGCCGACGCGACCGTCGCCGAGACGCGCGCACTGCGTGCAGGGAACCGGGGCAACCAGCGCTTCACTGGAGTTTCCTTGGATCGGTTGAGGGGGGGGGGGCGGCGTCGATCCCGAATTCGGAAACGGCCGTACGGTGCCGCGACAAAAACCACCGCTTTCGCGCGGCCTGCCACCTCGGCAACCAGGGCCCAGGAAGCGGTTGTCGGACCGCCCTCTGCGGTCGCAGGCGGCCTGGCGTCGGGGGGCCCCCTGAGCCGTCGGTCGGGGACCCCCGGACGGCGCCAAGTCCGCCTCGGCAAGGGGCCTGCGTGCGCCTGACCCGGTTGCGCTAGCCGCCGCGGCCCGGTAAGAGTTGGGGTCGGAACGGTGGTTTGGGTGGGCCACACGGCCGCACTCCGGCCGCGCCATCGCCACGCTCCCCCGCCTTTTGGGCCCCACGGCAGGGGCTCGGGCCCGGTTTGTTCCGATACCTTGACCGGGGTCAGGCGCCCCGAGGTCGCTTTTCATGCCGGTATTCCGGTCGCGCAAACCCGACGACGAGCAGGTCGAAGTCCAGGTCAGCGAGGACATGCTCCTCGTGGTGGACCGTGCCGTGCACCCGTTCGTGGTCATGGTGCACGATCCCGCCGGTTTCCGCGCCGAGCAGTTCCGCAGCCTCCGGAACAAGCTCGAGGCGATGAACCCCGACGGCGCCTCCAAGAGCCTCGTGATCACCTCGGCGATTCGCAACGAGGGGAAGACGATCACCGCCATCAACCTGGCGTTGGCGTTCGCCGAGCTGGAGCGCATGCCGGCTCTCCTCGTCGATGGCGACCTGCGGGCGCCCTCCGTGGAGAATCACTTGAACCTCAACCCTGAGGCCGGGTTGTCCGACGTTCTGTTGGGACGCGTCGGGCTGGAGCGGGCGATCCGGGAGTCGGGGCTGCGCAACCTCTCCATCATGGGGGCGGGAACGCGGCTGACCGGCCCCTCTGAGCTGATCACCGCGCCTCGGATCGAGGAGCTGTTCGCCCGTCTCAAGGAGCGCTTCCAGTACGTGATCGTCGACACCCCCCCTGCCCTACCCGCGACCGATGCCAGCGTGATGGCCGCGCGGGCCGACGGCAGTTTGGTGGTGGTTCGGCTCGAGCATTCGTCGAAGTCGCTAACGCGAGAGGCGATCAAGAATCTGAGTGACCTCGGCGCCAACGTGCTCGGCACGTTTGTCACCGAGGTGCGCGGCCTGAACCCGGACGTCGACCCTCGGTTCGCCAGCGAAGAGGACTTCTAGATGGGTACGATCGGCAAGAGCCTGCGCGAGACGGTCAAGAAGCTCGCCTACAGCACTTCGGTCGACCAGCTGAAGAAGCGCGGCGTCAACAACGTTCGCGTCGTTGGCCTGGACCGCATCGTGGCGCTCATGGAGGAGGCGGTTCACCGCAGCCTGCGGCACAAGCTCATGGGGCTGGACCGTGCCCAGATTGCCGGCGAGACCACCGAGGAGTTCCTGCGGCTGCTGAAGAGCAACAAGGAGCTGGTGCGTTCGCGCGACGAGGCGCTCAAGCAGAAGCAAGCGGTCGAGGGCGAGCTCGACACGATGCGTCGCGAGCTCGAGGAGCAGAAGCAGGCGCTGCGCGAGCGCTTGGCCGAAGGCGAGCTGGATTTTCGGGCCCAGCACGAGGGCGAGAACGTCGAGATCGCCATGCGCGTCCAGGAGCTCTTCACCGAGCTCGCCAACTCCGATAGCGCCGACCTGCCAACCCTGCGCGAGCAGACGCTGGCGCTGGTCATGGACCTGGTCGGCAACCAGCGCAAGGCGACGATGGAGGCCCACACGGCGGCGCAAGACAGCGAGGTTGAACGCCTCCAGCGGCGCATCGCCAAGCTCACCAGCTCGTTGGCCACCACCGAGAAGAAGCTGGTCCAGGTGGCGAGCCTGAAGGACGTCGACCCCGGCATCTCCTCGATTTACCGCGACGTCCAAGGTTTGGACGAAGGCGACGGCCACGTCGAGCGGAAGCGGGAGCTGATGTCTGACCTCTTCAAGGCGAATTTGGCGCTCCAAAAGGGCGAGACGGAGGCGGCGCCTTCGTGAACTCAGGTGGGTGGCCCGTCAGTAGAACTCAAGAAAGCAAGCGTTGAGGGAGACCTAGAACCATGGAGAACATGGAAGACATGGAAGACTCGGGCATGGGAGCACCCGCCACCGCCCCGGATGCGACGCAGAAAGATCACGGCGTCCTCTACATCGGTATGGATCTTGGCACGTCGCGCACCGCGGTCTCCGCGAGTAACGGCGTGCGCGAATCGATGTTCTCGGTCGTCGGTTATCCCAAGGACGTGGTTAGCCGCAAGCTGCTGCGCAAGGATGTGCTGTACGGCAAGGAGGCGATGGAAAAGCGTCTATCGCTCGACTACTACCAGCCGCTGCAGCACGGCGTTCTGAAGCACAGCGACAACGGCTCGGCCGACGCGGAAGCGCAGCGGAACGTGAAGGCGGCGCGCGACTTGATTAGCGCGGCGATCGACATGGCCAAGGCGCGCAAGGACGAGCTCGTCTACTGCGTGATCGGCGCGCCGGCGCAGGCCTCGATTCGCAACAAGGAGGCGATCATCGAGGCGGCGCGTGAGACGGTCGATTCGGTGATGTTGTGCAGTGAGCCGTTCGCGGTCGCCTACGGCCTCGACATGCTCGAGGACGTGCTGGTCGTGGACATCGGCGCCGGCACCACCGACTTGTGCCGGATGCACGGCACCATGCCGGAGGAGACCGACCAGATCACCACGACGGCCGCCGGCGATGCGGTCGACAAGGAGCTGGCCAAGCTGATCACCGAGCACTGCACGGGCGCGCAGTACACCGTGCAGATGATCAAGGACATCAAGGAGCGCTACTCGTACCTCGGCGAGGCCGGCGAGCGGTGCATGGTCGAGCTGCCGGTGAACGGCAAGCCGACCGAGTTTGATCTGTCGGAGCACATCCGCAACGCCTGCAACATCCTGGTGCAGCCGATCGTCGACGGCATCAACACGCTGATCTCGTCGTTCGACCCGGAGTTCCAGGAGCGGCTGCGCCAGCGCGTCTTGCTCGCGGGCGGTGGCTCGCTGATCAAGGGCCTGGACCGCGCGATCGAGGACTGCATGAAGCGGGACCTCGGCGGCGGCAAGGTGATGCGGATCGAGGAGCCGATCTACGGCGGCGCGAACGGTGCGCTGAAGATCGCGCACGACATGCCCGAGGACTACTGGGAGAAGCTCAAGTAGTCAGCCCGCCGTTGGGCGCCGCCCGGCGGCGCTCGGCCCTTGCACGACGGCAAGGTGATCCGAGGTTTCCCGGATTCCCGTCGCGTTCACGGCCGTCTCGGTGAACACACGGAGAACGCGCCGCGGGCCTCGCCCCGCCGCGGCGCCGGGTACGACGAGGTCGTGATGTTCCTCGGCAGGCTGCTGTGCGCATCGTTCGTTCTTGCCGCCGCCCATGCCAGACGCTCGTCACTGATCGCGTTGAACACGATGATCACGGGTGGGACGGCGGCATCTGGCTGTCGGGGTGCTACCCCCGCTTGCCTGGCGGCCATGGGATGGTGCTCTCCGAGCAGTCCACGGCCGACCTCCGCGGTGGGCAGTTGGCCGGCAGCTCGTCCGGCAGCCCTGCGGGCCAGCCGGTCGTCGCGAGATCGGGCTCGTCCAACGCGTTCGATCCCGGCGCGACGCCAGCGGCTGCGGACCTGCTTGGCACCTCGGCGCGCGGCGGCACGATCGACTTCGAGCTCGATGCGGCGCCCGGCAGCTTGGCGGTGTTGGTGCTCGCCTATGACGCGACGCTCGTGCCGCTACAGCCGTTCTTGCCGGGATCCATCCTCGGCCGGCCGGCGCTCAACATGGGCCCCTACACCGTGCCGTCGACCGGCACGGTGCGGGTCCCTTTCCAAGTCCCGTCGCGGTTTCCGCTAGGCCAGACCTACTTCGGTCAGTTTCTGGCCGTCGAGCCAGACCTGGCGACGTTCTGGGTCAGCAACGCGTTGTCTTGGCACACGAGCCAGTAGGCAGGCGTTGCCAGTCGCTCACCGCTGGATGGTGGCGGTCAGCAAGTTGCTGGTGATGAGCGGCGGCCGCTCGCGGAACGTCGGGTCGATGGCGATGCCTTGATACAGGAGGTCGGCGCCGATGAACGCCGGGTTCGACGGGATCGGCAGCGGCAGTAGGCCGCGCGGGAAGATCAGCATCGGCTGCACTGCGAGCACGCAGCCCGTGCCGCCAAACGGGTCGAGCTTGACGCCGGGCGACAGTTCCTTCACGCCGAGCGCGATGTAGCGGTCGAGTCTGCCGGCGCTCAGTGACATGTTGAAGAGGGTGCCGAGCTTCGGCACGCCCGTCGGGATCAACAGGGGCAGCAGGCCGCTCGAGTTGCGACAACCGACCGAGGAGACCTTGAGCGCGGCGCCCGGGGCCTTGCCGAGGCCCACCGACACGACGACGCCACCACTGGCGCGCGACGCCGATTCGAGGAAGGCGAAGCCGGGGTCCGGCGCGGCGACTTCCGCGAAGGCACCGAACTTGTAGACATTGAGCACGAAGTCGCAGGGGCCGAGCAGGACCGAGTCGATCGCCGCGCAGCACTTCTGCTGCCACGACGGGTCGGGGCCGGCGATGCTGGGGCAACCCAACAGGCTGGCGTCGCCCGGCAAGTAGTCTTCGGCACCGCCGAACAGATCCAAATCACACGAGCCCGTGTCCCAGTTTTGCGCGCAGGGGCCGGCGCACGCCATCGTGCTCGTGTTCTCGCCGCCATCGCTGTAGATGTACATCCAGCAGTCGTCGGCCGCGCCTACGACCAGCAGCGCCGTCGTGGAATCGCAGATCGCGTCCGCCAGCGGGGTTGAGCCACTGCATGCGGACGCCGTGTCGACCGCGTTCTGCGCGTCGGTGGCGTTGTTGTGCCACGTGGTCCCGCCCAGCGTTTGCACGCCGGTGGTGCCGTTGAAGTCGCGCACGGTCGCGAAGCCGGTGGGGAACGTGGCGAAGAACGCGGCAATATCGGCCTTAGCCTGATTCGCCGACTCGGTGCAGGGCGTGCCGAGCATGGAGCCGGAGCGGTCCAGTAGGAACAGGCCGCGGGCCTGGGCACTGGCGACAGTCGCGCAGAGCAGCGTCGAAACGATGACCCGGGAGGTCAAATGCATGTTAAGTTGCCTTGGTTTTAGGGAATGGTCACGGAGCCGCGCCGTCTTCGCCCACCCTCCGGCCGGCGCCGGCGGCTCCACCCGTCTCTGTCCGGCGTTCACCGGACCTTGCCCGAAAAAGAAGCGTTCTTGGATTCGCTGCCCACGCGTTGGTCCCGCCTCGAGCGGCTCGACAGCTCGTCGGCCGGTGAAGCTGGCGAGACGTGGGAGTGGTTCGCGCGCGCTTATGAGCCGTTCGTGCGCAACCTGCTGCGGCTGTTGCGTTGCCCCGACGCCGACGATGCGGCGCGTGAATTCTGGACCTATCTGTTCGAGCGACGCGACCGGTTGACCGCCGCCGATCGCGGTCGGCGTTTTCGCCCGTTCTTGACGGGGTTCGTGCGCAACTTTGCCCGCGAGCGGCTGCGGGGGAGCCGGGTGGACGGGGCGGCGCCGCTGGTCGAGGAACCGGCGGACACCGCGATGGGGGAGCACGAGCTGCACCTGTGGGCGCACACCGTGCTGCAGTTTTCGCTGGATCAGGTCGAGCGTACCAGGGCGCGACGCGGGGTGGCGCTGCGGCTGTTCTACGGCATCGCCGCGGAGCCGGGCGAGCGCGCGAAGCGGCACTCCATCGCCGAGTTGGCCGAAGGGCTCGGTTTATCGGCTTCGACGGTGAGCCCGTTGCTCACCGAAGCGCGCGGGCTGCTACGCGTCGCGATCGAGCGACATCTGCGCGAAACGGTGACGACGGCGGACGATCTGGCCGACGAGCTCGGCCTGCTGTTCCGAGCTCTGCAGGGCTCGGGCGGCGCGCTGGCGCCCGGGCGCGGGCCCGGCGAGGCGGGGGTGTAGGCGGGCGTGGCGGCATGGCAACCTCGCTGCAGACCACCCTCGACCTCCTGCGTCGCTCGCAGGCTGGTGACCGCGACGCGCTCGACGGATTGGTCGAGCGCTACTACGACCGCGTGCGCGCGATTGTCCGGGCGCGCATGGGCCCGGCGCTGCGCGAGTGGATGGACTCGGGCGACGTCCTGCAGGAGACGTTCGCCCGTGCGGTCCGCGGCTTTGATCGCTTTGACTGTGAAGGCGAAGGCAGCCTGATCCATTGGCTCGCGTGTCTTGCCGAGCGGCAAGTTGCGGACCTGGCACGGCGCGCGGACGCCGCGAAACGGAGCCGCCGCAGCGCGCCGGGCGAAGGCTCGGACGCCGAGTCGGACTTGGCGGCCACAGTGCGCGACCGCGGGCCGGCACCCGGCGACTTCGTGGCCGCTGCCGAGGAACGCGACCTGGTCGAGCTCGGTCTGGCCGACCTCAAGCCCGAGCACCGCGAGCTCGTGCTGCTGCGGCACTACGCGGGCTGCACGTGGAGCGAGGTCGCGCGGGAGACCGGTCGGCCGAGCGAGGACGCGGCGCGGATGATGTACGGCCAGGCGATCCAGGAGCTCAGCAAGGCGCTGCGGCGGCGCGGTGTATCGCTGGATCCGTGAGCTCGATGAGTCGCATTCACCGCGACTCCGGCCGCAACGCGCGCGCGGCGCGCAGTCCATACTCGCGCACGACGACGTCTGGGGTCGCGCTGTTGCGATACGTCGTCTCGGCGACACCCGGCGGCCGCTGCCAAGAGCCCCCGCGCAGCGCCCGATGGTCACCGGTGGGTTCGCCGCGGAGGTCTCGGCACCACTCCCAGACGTTGCCGTGCATGTGCAGGAGGCCAAAGGCATTGGGCCGCAGCGGCGCGAAGACCGGTAGCAGAGGGCGCCTGCTTCCCATGCCGTCGAAGCGCACGTTCGCCGCGTCTTGAAGGGTCACGGTGTCGTCCCCGTAGTGCCACCGCGTCTCCCGGCCGGCCTTGCAGGCGTACTCCCATTCGGCCTCGCGCGGGAGGGTCAGCCCATACTCGTCCAGGAGGCGCACGGCAGCAAACCAGCTCACGACGTTCATTGGCTTGGCAAGCTGCTTCCCCGATCGGTTGCGGAGATCGGCGGCGGTCTCGCGGAGCTGTAGGCCGGACCGGCCGCGCGCCAGCCGGGCCCACTGCGCTCGGCTCAGCTCGTGCTTGGCCATCAACACCGCCTCGATCTCGAGCGCGTCGTAGCGTCCGTGCGGCGGCGGCCGGGTGGGGTCGGAGCTCTTGCCGCGGCCGAAGTGGACGACGCCAGGCGGCAGCAGCACGAACACGATGCCGTGCTCTTGGTTGAGCTCGAGGCGGCTGCCCGCACCGCGTGTCGGGACCGTCCCCGACGCCCGGTGCGCGAACTCCTGGAGCCCGCTGTCGGGGTCGGCGCCCAGGGGCACCAACCCGATCTGTGGCGCGAGCGTGAGTCCCCGATAAGCTGGCGTCTGCTCCACCTCGCGGCGCGCCTGCGCCCAGGCGTCACGGTAGGCGTCGACCGACTCGGCGCGGATTCGCCGCGACCAGTCGAGGCGCCAGCGCAGGTCTGGCAGCAGCTCGCCGTGCACCACGCGCAGGCGTCCCAGCAGGTTCTCCAGGCGGTCGTGCAAGAACTGCAGGTCCGCGTCGGGCCGCTCGACCCGCGCCGATTCGGCCGCGCGCACGCGCAGCGCGGCCTCGACGTCGGCGATGCGGTCGCGCTCCGCGCGCTCGGCGCGCAGCACCGCGGCGGGGAGCTCGCCGGCGTACTCGGCGAGCTCGAAGTCCAGCTTCTGCACGAGTTGCGCCAGCTTGGCCCGGCGCGCGCTCTCACCGTAGGCACCGCGGCGCGGCGGGCGCGTGGTGCCCTCCGGGCCCTGGTGGCCGCGCCGCAACCCGGCGATCGCGGTTTCCAGCGTCGTTCGTTGCGCGACGAGCTCCTCTGCGGTCGCGACGAGCTCGCCGAGCTCCGATGTCTGATCGGGCCATGGCGGGTGCGCGGCTGCCGCTCGCGACGCGAGCTCATCGAGCTTGCCGCCGATCGTGAGGTTGCGGTAGTCGCGCAGCACCCGCGCGCGATCCGCGGCAATCACCGTCATGCCGACGCCACCGGTCACGACCGTCGCCGCCAGCAGCCCGGCCGCGATCACGCCGGTCCGGTTGCGGCGGACGAACTTGACCACTCGGCCCCAGCGGGCGGGCGGGCCGACGCCGACCGGCTCGTCGCGCAGGTAGTGGCCAAGCGCCGCGGCCAGGGCGTCGGCGGATTCGAAGCGCCGCGTGCGGTCTTTCTCGAGAGCCTTCAGCGTGATCCAGTTGAGGTCGCCGCGCAGCTGGCGTTGCAGGGCTTGCGGCGTGCAGCGCCGCTTCGTTGCGAGCGCGCTGGCCGTTGCATTGCCGGGCGCCCCCTGGCCGAGGTGTGCGACGCGCGAGCTGGGCTTGGCCGGCTCTTCTTCGCGGATGCGTCGCGCCATCTCCACTCGGTCGAAGTCGCTCGGGTCGTCCGGGCGCAGCGGCAGGTCGCCGGTGAGTAGCTCGTAGAGCAGGACCCCGAGCGCGTACACATCGGCCCGTGTATCGATGTCGAGCCGCGTGGTGCCGGCCTGCTCCGGGCTCATGTAGGGCAGCGTGCCGATCCAGTGGCCCTCTTCGGTCAGCAGCGTGCCGCGCGCCAGGCGATGGTCGGCGGCTCGCGCGAGGCCAAAGTCGATGATCTTGGGCACGGCCTGGTCACCCTGCACGGTCACCAAGATGTTGCTCGGCTTCAGGTCGCGGTGGATGACCCCCTTCTGGTGCGCGTGTTGCACGCCGGCGCAGACTTGTCGTATGAGCTGCACGCGCTCGCGCACGGACAGGCGTTGCGCGTCGCAATACTCGGTGAGCGGCACGCCCTTCACGTACTCCATCACCAGGTACGGGCGGCCGCGGTCCGTGGCCCCGGCGTTGAGCACCTTGGCGATGTAGTCGTGCTCCATCAGCGCCAGGGCTTGCCGTTCGGCGTTGAAGCGCGCCAAGAACCGGCGCGAGTCCATGCCGAGCTTCATCACTTTGATCGCCACGCGATGCACGACCGGCTCGCGTTGCTCGGCGAGGTAGACGTCGCCCATGGCGCCTTCGCCGAGTGCATCGAGGACGCGATAGGGGCCGATCGTCTGCGGCGGGCCACCCAGCGACTCACCGAGGCCGTCGAGGTGGCGCACCAAGGTCTGGCAGTCCGCGAACCGCGCGCGGATGGACGGCGCGTGGGCGGGGTGACTGCCGCATAGTCGATCGAGTTCCGCGAACTGGCTGTCCGGGTCCGCGGCGAGGACACGATCGAGCTCCTCCTCAAGGGCGACCGGCAGGTCGACGGCCACGCGCCGCGATGCGTCGCTCATGGGGTGCCGTTCAGCAGTAGGAGCGCCACACCAGCGCGCACACGGAGAGCTCGGATTGTGCCGGCGGCTCGTCGAACAGCAGCAGCCCGATCGCGTCCGCCCCGCTGAGTGGGTCGTCGGGGTTGACCGCCGTGTAGAGATTCACGAAGCCGTGCAGCCGGAGCGATTGGCCCGAGCGGATGGGCACGATGGGGTCGCCCTGGTCGATTTCGCTGGGGTCGAGGAGGACCATCTCGCCGCTGGGCTTGATGCGAACGGCGACGAGATGGGCCGGGCGACCGGTCACGTCGACGCGGCGGATCTCGATGATGTACCGCCCCGTGTCGTCACAGGCGCTGCCGGTCCCGCTGACGATTGCGCCGTCCGGCGTGGGCCCACCCCCCACGAGCGTGCACGTGATGTTGCTACTGCAGACGACGACCTCGGTGGCCGCGTCGCCGTCGGCCCCTGCACGCTCAGCGCCTTCGCTCACCGCGCACGGCGACGACCCGGTCTCGAGCGCAAAGGCCTGCCACGCCAACGGACCGAGAAAGCCCTGTGCCTGGGTTGGGAACCCCACATTCGCCTGCGCGTTGCCGCCGCCGTCGGTGACGAACGGGACGAACACCGCTGCTCCGGGCGTGAAGATGTCGATCATGATCGCCCCGCGGACCGTGGGCACGCTCAGCGGGACCGGCGGGATGCCACCACTGACCCCAAACAGCCCCGGCACCAGTGCCGGCGCGTCCGTCAGGCACAGCGACACGCCACGCCGTTGCGTCACCGCGTCGAGCTGCGGCAGCGGCACGCCGGGATCGATGTCACGCACCATCCAGGCGCGGTGGCCGTCCGTCTTCCACAGCTCGATGCCGGCGCACTCGCTCTCGGCCGCAAACCAGAACTCGCCCGGCGCGCCGGACGTGAGCCGTGCTGCGTCCGAGCTCTTCGGGCCCTTGGGCCCCAGGCCGGTCCGGATGTCGGCGACGAGACTGGTCACGACGCCGTTGGAGCACCACAGCTCCGACCCCACGCCGCCACCGTCGGCGCGAAAGACCAGCGCGTCGCCCAACGGCGTCAGGTTGGTCGGGTGTGAGTCCAGGTTGCCCGGCTGCAAGTCGACCACTGGGGTCGGGGCGGCCCCGCTGATGATCTGCCACGGCTCGTGCCCAAAGCCTGGCTCGTCGACCGTGCACCAGAACCGGGGGCTCATCGGCGCGCTGGGGGCCGGGTTGGCGGTCAGGTTGGACAGGGTCTCCCCGGCCATGAAGTTGCTCAGCAGCCTGACCGTGCCGGTGACGTCCATCTCAAACAGCTCGCGGCCCGCGCCCGGGAGCCAGGCCGTGAACGCGAGGTGCGTCGGGCCGGGCACCAGCTGGTCGGGGTCGGAGCCCGCCGTGCCGGGGAGCACATCCGCGGCCATCATGGTGCCGGCCGGGGTGCCGTCGGTTTTCCACAGCTCGCGGCCGCGCGTGAGCGACGTCGCCGCGAAGTAGACCTCGCCGCGGAACTTCACCAGGTCACTCGGGCGCGAGCTCTCCGCCGGATGGATGTCGGCGAGGCGCCGGAGCCCGGCGGGCGTTCCGTTGGCGGTCCAGATCTCGGTGTCGCCAGTGCGGTCGGTCGCCGCGAAGATCAGCCTCGAGCCGAGCGCGGTGAGGTGATGGGGCGAAGCACCGCTCTTGCCCGGTACGATTTCAATGCGCACCGTGTTGGGGGTCGTGCCGTCGGTCACCCAGAGCTCGCGCCCGTGATCCTCCTCGTACGCGGTGAAGAACAGCAGGTTGCCCACCGGCGTGAGGTCGCGTGGATCCGAGCCCGCTTGGTCCTCGATGTCCCGGACCAGCCGCGTCCGCGTCCCGTCGGTGGCGTAGAGCTCGCGTCCGAGCCGTGCTGTGCTCGCCGTGAGGAACGTGTCGCCTGGCGTGGGGGTGATGTCGTCGGGATAGGAGCCGCGCGGCCCGGGCTCCAGGTCCGCGACCATCACCGTGCCCCCGGGTGTGCCGTCCGACCGCCACAGCTCGGCGCCCGTCGCTTCCTGCGAGGCCGCGAAGTAGGCGACGCCACCGGCGTCGACCTCGATCCCGGTCGGGTGCGAGTTGGCGATGTGATTCCGCTGTGCGACTGCTGCTGTGCTGGCGAGGGGGATCGCCAGCGCCAGCGCCAGGGGGAATGCGAGATTCGGCCGCGCCTGCGGCCGGAGGGGTCGGTCTTGCTCCATCATTGATTGTCCAAGGTGACGACTTGGGCCTCCCGCGTTAGGTCGACTCTATTCCGATCGCGGGGGCGAGACGGAACCGAAGGCGAAAAGCGGGTTTCTTGCCCGCGCTACGCCGTTTCCGTGGCCGGACCAGCGCCGGCGCGTTCGACCTGAGGCAGGAGCCCAGCTGCCGCCGAGCCCGAGGTCGAGCGACCCGCCTGTTCAGCGTCGAGTGGGCGCATGTCGCGTCGCCTCAACTCGTCCACCAACAAGCCTGGCGGCGACTGCGCGATGCGAACGACACAGATTCCTCGCCGGTCCTCTAGCGATGCTGCGGTGGCCGAGGCGGCTCGGTGCCGTCCTCGAAGCCCGAGGCCAGAGAGCTGCGCCAGGCCAGGAGCTCGGTACGCATGGCCAACAGGCGCTCGCGATACTCGTGCGCGACGTTGGTGGTCTCGAACGGGTCGCTGCTCAGGTCGTAGAGCTCCCACTCGGCGAACGGCACCGACCCGTTGTCGGACATGTGCCGCTTGCCGCGCCGATTGCGCACGACTTTGAAGCGGGAGCCGCAGAGCGCGTCTTGCCAGCGGTGGTGGAAGGCGATCGGTCGGCCTCGCTTGCTGGTCTCCCCGCGTAACAGGGGCATCAGGCTGACGCCGTCGTAGATGCGATTGCCGGGCAGCGGCACCCCGATCGCGTCGAGCACGGTCGGAAAGAAATCGCTGGTGACGGCCGGGCTCTCGATCACCCGCGGCGTCGCGAAGGCCGCCGGCCAGCACAGCAGAGCGGGGACTCGGATCCCGCCTTCGTAGAGCGAGCGCTTGCGGCCCCGCAAGCCGCCGGTGCTCCCGCGCAGTCGGCGCTTGGGCCCGGGCATGCCCTCGGGACCGTTGTCCGAGCAGAACCACAGCATCGTGTCGCGGTCCACGCCCAGCGATTGCAGTGCCGCGCGCAGCCGGCCGACCTGCGCGTCGAGCCCGGAGACGCACGCGAAGTAGTGCTGCTCACCCTGACAGCGGTCGGGGTAGTGGCGCAAGAACTCCGGCGCCCCGGTGATGGGCGCATGGGGTGAGTGAAACCAGACTGCGGCGAAGAACGGGCGCGAGTCGGCGGCGGCGCGATTGATGAACGACAGGGTGCGGTCCATGACGATGCGGCTGTCGTCGCCCTTGAGCGGTTCCTCGACCTCGCGACCATTGTGGCGATACCGCGAGTCCGCGGGGCCTTCGGACGCGGTGGCCTCGATGAGGTCGATGTCCTCGGCCGCATCGTGCGGGTCGAACGTCGGCACGTAGCGCTCGGTGCTAAACCACTCGTCAAACCCGTGCTGGTCGGGCGTGCACGTGCGGCGCTGCTTGCCGTTCTCCGCGGCTTGGAACGCCCCCAGGTGCCACTTGCCGAAATGCCCGGTCACGTAGCCTTGGTCGCGGAGAATCGTGGCGAGGCAGATTTCGTCCGGCGGCAAGTACGGCGCCGCGGTGCGCAGCACGCCGCTGCGCGCACCGTGGCGGCCGGTGAGGCACGACGCACGCGTTGGGCTGCAGACCGGTGACGCGGCGTAGAAGCGATCGAAGCGGACGCCTTCTCTGCTCATGGCGTCAAGGTGTGGCGTTTGCAGCACCTTGTGGCCGTTGTAGCCGGTATCGCCAAAGCCTAGGTCGTCCGCCATTAGCAGCAGCACGTTGGGTCGCTTGGTCTGGGCGCGGAGGGATGGGGCTCCCGCGACCCACAGCCCGAGCAGGCCGAGCATCGCCATCCCGTGGGCGCGTGGATTTGGTTTCACGTTGAGCAGTTTCCTCGAGTTGTGCGTGCCGTCCCAGGTTTTGCACTCGCGTCAGTGTAGGCGGTGGGGCGGGATGCGCCGAACTCACCAAGGCAGCGCGCGGATCTCGGTCTCGACCCGATCGCCGCGGACGACGATGTCGCCGGTCTGGCCCGTCTCAAGCACCGCCACCCCGAGCTGGCGCGCGACCGCAGCTTGTGCGCTGGCGGTCGTTTCGCGATTGGAGACCAGAGCGAGGCGTGGCCGCACCGCCCGCAGCAAGTCGGCGGCGAGGGCGTGCGCGCGGCCGTGGTGTGGCAGCACGAGCACGTCGGCATTCGGTTGCCGCACCGCGCGCAGCCAGGCCGCCACGCCCGGTTCTTCGGCGTCGCCGGGCAACCAGACGGCGAAGCCCTCGAGCGACAGCCGCACCCACAGGCCGCGGTCGTTGGCGCCAGCGGCGTCGGCCGCGGCGGGGCGAAACGCGAGAATGCCTGGTGCCGGGGTGGCGCGTTGGCCGGCCCGCAGGCTCAACACGGTCGTGCCGCTCTGCCGCAACGCGCGGCCGGCCGGCCCCGCCGCCACCTCAGTGGGCAGTACAGCGTGACGGATGGCCACTTGGCGCAGGAGCGACGGCACGCTGCCGACGTGATCGAAGTCGGCGTGCGTGATCAGCAGCCAATCGAGCCTGCGCCGCGGCAGCAGCGCCGTGGCGGCGGCCCGTGCCGCGCGTCGCGGGTTGCCCAGACTGCCGCAGTCGACGAGCACCGTGACGCCGCCGGGCAGGGTTGCGAGTGCGCTTTGGCCGTGGCCGACCGACAGCAAGGTCAGGCCGAGCGGAGGCGCTGGCGCCGGTGCAAAGTGCGCGGTGCTCCACGCCACACACAGTGCGGCCACGGTGCTACGCCGCGGGCGAGCGGCGATCGCCGCAGCGCCGATCAGGCCCAAGCCGAGCAGTGCGCCCAACGGTGGTTGGCAGTGGGCGAGCACGGGGGCTCCGGGCAGAGCGGCGAAGGCGCCGACGGCCCAACCGTAGACTTGGGTCGCCGCACCGAGTGGCAGGGCGCCCACATCGGCGACGACGGGTAGCACCAGGCCGAGGATGGCGACCACGATGCCTCCGGCCAGCATGAGGCCGACCAGCGGGGCGAGCAGCGGTGTGCCGGCGACGGCCCAGGGGGCCAGCTGACCGAAGTAGACGAGGGTCAGAGGTGCCGTCAACAGCGACGCCCACATCGAGCTGCGCAGCGGTGTGGCGAGCCAACGTCCCGTCCAGCTCTCGGCTCGAAACGCCCCGCCCAGGGCGAGGCCGATCACTGCGGCATAGCTCAGGCAGAAGCTGGGCGACAGCAGATCGTCCGGCACCAGCAGCGCGGTGAGCAGAGCCGGGAGCGCCAGCGCCGCGGTCACCGTGGCGCGTCGGCCGCGCGCGCGCAGCTGCGCCACGGCACAAAACGCGACGACGGCCCGCAGCACCGGTGGCTCGAGGCCGGTGATCAGGCCGTAGAGGATGAGGAACGCGGCACAGAATCGGCGGTGCCCGCGACTGTGTGCCGGCGAGCGCCGCGCGGTGTGCGCGTAGCCGAGGCCGAGCAAGAGTCCCAGCATGCTGGCATGGGCGCCGCTGACCGCGAGGAGGTGGGCCAGCCCACTGTCCCGATGCGCGTCGACCAAGTCTTGCGGCAACGGCGGCCCGCGGCCGAGCACTAGGTGACAAAGCAGCAGCCCGGAGGTGCCGGGGACCCGGGCGAGGAGCTCGGCCTGGAGGCGCAGTCGGCAGGCGTCGGCGAGGCGCGCGATGGACGGCCCGCCGGCTTCGCGATGCAGCGCCCCGGCTTGCGCGCGCACCACGGGGGGCCGGTCGGCACGGCGGCGATGCGGCTGCGGCCCCAGCCGCGCGATGCCGTGCACCCGGTCCCCGGGGAGCACCGGCAGCTCGCCACCCACCTCGCACCAAAACCACGGCGCCCCGCCGGTCGGCGCCAGGCGAACTCTCGCCGTGGCCGAGCGGGGGTCGCGGACCACGCCGGCGAGGACGCGGCCGTCGATCGCGACCGGTCCCGGCGGCGGCCACGCCACGGCGGCCGGGGGCGGGGTGATCGCGCCCAGCGCCGCCGGCACGGCGACCAGCAGCGGACCCGCCCGCCGCGCCCAGACCGTCACGCCGACCACCGCGGTGCAAACACCAGCGGCAGCCACGAGCCCGCCCATCCGCACGGTGATCACGCCCGCCGCCGCGGCGAGCGCGGCGAGCACCAGGAGGCGGCTGGGAGAGGCGGGCGGCATGACGCGGCGGCCGCGCGTCGCCGGCCCCAATGTCTCCGTGCCTCGCAGCGTCAGACGGTTACGATCGAAGCGCCATGGCGTCCGCGCTTTATCCAGGCAGCTTCGATCCGGTCACGCGCGGCCACCTGGACTTGGTCGAGCGCGCGCTCGAGATCTTCGATTCCGTGACCGTGGCCGCCGCCGAGAACATCTCCAAGCGCACGGTGTTTTCCCTCGACGAGCGCTTGGAGCTGCTGCGCCTGGCGCTGCCGGACTCGCCGCGCGTGTCCGTCGTCGCGTTCCGCGGCCTCGTCGTCGACTACTGCCGGCGCGAAGGTCACCGCATCGTCCTGCGCGGTCTGCGCACGGCCTCCGACTTTGAGTACGAGTACCAGATGGCGCTGACCAACCGCCACCTCAATGACGAGGTCGAGACGGTGTTCGTGATGCCCAGTGCTCGCTACTCGTACATCTCGTCGACCCTCATCAAGGACATCGTGCGCAATGGCGGCGATGTCTCGGACTTTCTCTCGCCCGAGGTCGAGGCGCGGCTGCGGCAGCGTTTGACCGAGCAGGCTCCGCCTCGTCCCGCCTCTTGATCTTCATCCCGCCGCGTCTTGCGAGGAGCTGCCGTGACTCAGAAAGCGATCAACACCGACGCCGCCCCCAAGGCCATTGGGCCCTACAACCAGGCCATCGTCGCCGGTGACCTGGTGTTCTGCTCCGGTCAAGTCGCCCTCGACCCGACGACCAACGAGATGGTGGGAGCAACCGCCGCCGAGCAGGCCCGCCGCGCCCTGACCAACCTCGGCGCGGTGCTCGAGGCGGCCGGCACGAGCATGGATCGCGTCGTGCGCACGACGGTGTATCTCGCCGACATGGCGGACTTCGTCGCCGTCAACGAGGTGTACGCCGAGTTCTTTCCCGGCGTGAAACCCGCCCGTGCGGCGCTCGCGGTCAAGACTCTGCCGAAGAACGGTCTGGTCGAGATCGATTGCATCGCTCTGCGCTGAGCGCCACGGAGCGGCCTTGCCGATGAGCGGCGCTGTCTCGCGCCGCGTTTGGGGCGCTGCCCTGACGCTGGCGATCCTCTTGCTGCCCGCCCTGGTTGGTGGCGTAGGGATCGATCAGCCGCCGCGGCTCGGCGAGCCCGAGGCGTTGGCGCGCGCTCTCGAGGCGCCGTCGGCCGACGCCGTGGGCAGCGCCCTGGTGTCGTATTACGGCGCCGCGGTGCCGCGAGACGCGATCAAG
Organism: Planctomycetota bacterium; assembly: GCA_039029375.1. GTDB lineage: Bacteria > Planctomycetota > UBA1135 > UBA1135 > UBA2386 > JBCCGH01. The sequence continues at coordinate 105,796 of JBCCGH010000003.1, read as the reverse complement.
GCGGGGGCGCCCGCCAGCCGCGAGCTCCTGCCGCAGGCGCGCCGCGCCGCCGTGCTCGGGTTGCTCGTCGTGACTGGGCTGCTCTATCTCACGGTGCTGATGACGCGGGGGCGCCTGACTGCGCTCTTCGCGTGCCTCGCGCTGGCGGCGCTGCCACCGGCGGGAGCCGATGGCTACGTGTTGCGGGCCGCCACGCCGGTCGCCGCGTTTGGCGGGCTCGCGACCCTGGTCTTGATGGGCTTCCCGGTGCTGATCGCCCAGCACCGCGGCCTGCGGCGCCTGTTGGTGGCGGCGGTGTCGGCGCTGGCCGTCGGGGCGGGCTTGGGCTTGGCGGTCGCCTGCGGGCCGCGGGCGGGCATCTACCTGCTGGTGCCCGGGTTTGGCCTGCTGTTGGCGTTGGCCGTCACCCTGTTGCTGGGAGCGCGCGCGGTGCGACGCTGCCCCGGCCGGCCGGTCCCCACCGTGGCGATGCAGTCCCGCGTGCTGCCGTGGGTCGTGCTGACCGTGATCGTGCTCGGTGCGGCCGGCGGCGTCAGCAGCGTGGCGATGGGCGGGACGGCGCCGTTCGACGGCGTCGTTTGCGAGCGTCTACTGCCGCATTCGGCCTGGCTGCAGGTGCCGTTGATCGCGCTCGCCGGACTCGGCGCGCTGCGGCTGGTTCTCGCGGTTGGAGCGCACATGGGGCGCCGCGCGCGCGTCACGCCAGCGGCCCTGCTGGTTTTCTACGTGGGCGCTCTGATCCTGCAGCGCGGTTGCGGCGGCGGTGACGTGGACGCCCTCCTGGCCGCGCCGGCGCTGTCGATCATGGTCGCCGAAGGCGCGTTGGTCACCCTCTACATGGCAGCGCGCGCGCTGTGTCCGGCGGCGGCGCGTGAAGATTCGCCGTCCACCCCCGGCGCCGGTGGGTGAGGCTCGGATCGCGCGGTGACGAGCGCTGGGACTTCGGCCCGGTGACCTTGCCGGACCAGAAGTCGCCAGCGCCGTGGGGCGGCTCGCACGGGACCTCGGCGCCTCGGCGCCGGTGGTGGCGGTGCTGGGCGCGAGTGACACGACCGGCCTGTTTGGCGCCCTGCCGTTCACGTTCCCGGGCACGAGCTGCGCCGCCTTCACGAGCTGGGACGCGTTCCTCGTCGGCAGCGCGGATGCTTCGTGCTGCGACCGGCGGCCAACTCTCGGGCTGACTTGCTCCGCCGGCGTGGGGGTTCCCCGGGAGGGGCGTGGCCCGTACTCTGGTCCCGCCGTCGTCCGCGACGGAGAAGGAGCGCGCCCCGAGGGCGGTCGATGGCCGCGTTGCGGCACCGGGTCTCGGTGCAGCCCCTTCTGTCTCGTTTCGGCTGACCCATCCGGGGTTGATCGGTGCGGACCTCTACCTGCAGGGCGTCGCGCTGGTGCCGACCGCCAACCCCCTCGGGGCGGTGTTCTCCAACGGTCAGCATCTGGTGATCGGGGGGTAGCCGGAGCCGGGCGAGATCGTGGCGTCCTGGGAACCGCCTCCAGGCGTGCGGCGATCGGCGCAGCGGCGCGCCGCCCCTGGTTGCCGGGCTACCATGATCCGGTCGACGGTCGTCGCCCCACGCTCGCTATGTCCTCACGCCTTGTCCTAGCCGTTCTCCTCCCGTGCTTGCCCGCTGTGCCCGCCCAAGTGGCGACCAGCCTCGGCGATCTCGAGCCCGGCTTCGTGGTTCAGTCGTCGAGCCCGCAGTTCTTCGCCGAAGGCGGGGGATTGCTGTTCTGCTCGGCGCAGTTTCCGAGCATCGGTCAGGAGCTGGCCGTCATCGATCTGGCGACCCGCGCGGTGACCGCGATCGACATCTATTCGCGCGGGTGGTCGATGCCGGAGAACCTGGTGTATCACGCCGGCCACTTGTGGTTCTCGGCGTTGGCGGATCCGTCGGGCGACCGCACGCTCTTCATGTCGGACGGCACGGTGGCGGGCACGCGTCCGGTGCCGTTGCCGGGGGTCTCCGGCCGCACGGACATCGAAGAAATCGCCCCCTTCGGCAACTCGATCGTCTTCTCGGGCAGCGACGGCGTCAGCGGTTTGGAGCCGTGGATTGTGGATGTGGCCGGAACGAACCCCCGACCGCTGGCGCAAATCGTGGCGGGCAGCGGGCCGAGCAGCCCCTCCGACTTCACCGAGTTTCAGGGGCAGATCTACTTCCGTGCCTGTGACGGGGTCCGAGGGTGCGCGCTATGGCGGACGGACGGCACGCCCGCGGGGACCGAGCCCGCGGTCGCGGGCTCGGCGCGGCAGAGCGTGACGGACCTCTTGGTCCTCAACGATCGTCTGGTTCTCCACAACTCGACCTTCGGCGTAGGGCGCGAGCCCTACTGGTTGGACGTCGACCAGCTGGAGCTGCTGGCGGACACCCGGCCGGGCACCGGTAGTGGTGGCCGCCTGGACCTGCGCGCGGCGATCGGCAACCAGATCGTGTTCCATGGCGATCAGAGGTTGTGGGTCACCGACGCGACGGTTGCGGGAACCATGGCTGTGCCCACGGCCGCGCCGACGCCGTGGGCAGTGCATCCGGCGGGCAACCGCGCGGTGTTCTGGTCGTTTGGTTCCACCGAGCTGTGGGCCACGGACGGAACGGCCGCCGGCACCCAGTCGATCTTCGACCTCGACCCCGGCACCGGCACCGTGCGCATGATGCAGGGCGAGGCCGCGGAGCTCCCGGGTGGCCGCGCGGTGTTCTCGCTGGATGACGGTGGCTCCACAGGACAACTTTGGGTCAGCGACGGGACCACCGCCGGTACGGCGTTGTTGCACTCGTTCACCGGCCCGAGCCCACGGCCGCGCGGGTTCTATCGCTCGCCAACGTCCGGCCGCGTGTTCTTCCGCGGGCGTAGCGTGACGGCCGGCTTCGAAGTCTGGGAGACCGACGGCACGGTCGGCGGGACGCGGCTGTTTGCGAACCTGGTGCCCGAATCACCGGTCGGCAGCGACCCGCGGGATGCCTGCGATCTTCTCGATCGGACGCTGTTCTCGGCCCGGACTCTCGCGGCGGGCCGCGAGCTCTGGGTGACCGACGGCACCGCGGCGGGCACGAGCATGCTGCTCGATCTCGAGCCCGGACCGACGAGTTCGGAGCCGAGCCAGATGACGCGGGTGGGCAACCTGGTGGTGTTTGCGGCCACGACGTCGGCGAGCGGGAGCGAGCTGTGGGTCACGAACGGGACCACTGCCGGCACACGCCTGTTGGTCGACCTTCTGCCCGGCTCGATTGGCTCCGACCCGCAGGGTCTGTCGGCGGTGGACGGTGAGGTTTGGTTCTCGGCCGCCGATCCCCAGGCCAAGATCTGGAGGACCGACGGCACCGCGTTGGGAACCGTGGCCGTGACGTCTGGTTCGCCGGGGGTGCTCGGTACGGACTTCACCCGCGTCGGCGCCGACGTGTTCTTCGCGCAGCTGGTGCCGGGGTTCTTCGGCGGGTTTGAACGGGCGGAGCTGTGGGTGACGGATGGCACGGCGGCCGGTACGCGGCTGGTGAAGGACATCTATCCCGGGTTCAGCTACTGCGGCTACCCGTACTACACGTGCCCGAATCACGCCGCGCCCCAAGATCTGGTCGCCTGGAACGATCGCCTTTGGTTTACCGCTCGCAACGACGTGGTCGGGCGGGAGATCTGGGTCAGCGACGGAACGACCGCGGGCACGGTCCTGGCGGTCGACCATAGCACGACGGGCAGCATGAACGAGATGGTCCTGTTTGCGGATCACTTGTGGTTCTCGGGTCGCGAGACCGTGACCGGATCAGAGCTGTGGCGCAGCGACGGGACGCCGGCGGGGACCGCGTTGTTCGCTGAGCTGCGACCGGGCCCGGCCTCGTCACAGCCGGCGGATTTCGCGCGGCTCGGCAACGCGACTCTGCTGTTCACCGCGGCGGACGATGCGAAGGGTCGAGAGGTGTGGCTGACCGATGGCACGGTGGCCGGCACCCAGCTCGCCGTGGATCTGCAGCCCGGGCCCGGCTCAGGCGCCGGCGAGGCCCTGCGGCGCGCGGCCGACGCGCACGCGGCTGTGGGCTATCGCGGGGGCGCACTGCTGGCCGCGGACGACGGCTCGACCGGGACCGAGCTGTTTCGGTTGGATGTCGGCGCCGTCGCGACGCCGGTCCACCCGGGGGGCACTCGCGGCGTGGGCCCGGCGCCGACGCTGACGACGGGTGACCCGATCATCGGACAAACCGTCGGGCTGCAGGGCAACGCGCCGGTTGCCGGCTCGGCCGCCGTGGTGATCGTCGGGCTGCCGGCGCCATCCATCCTGTCGTTTGCCGGCCTGCCGATCTACTTCGACGCGATCCAGGCGTTCTACGCGCTGGCGGCGATCCCGGCCGCGGGCAGCTGGCAGACCGCGCTCCCGCTCCCGAACAACCCGGCACTGGCCGGCGCGCGCGTGGCCTTGCAGGCGCTGACGACGCCCTCGAGTGGGGTGGGAACGTTCGACGTCTCCAACGGCATCGTCTGGGTGCTGAACCCCTGACGCGGCCACGCGCCGCGGGACCGCACAGGGGTTGCGCACGCTACGGGCTCGTGGCAAGAGTGGGCCCCATGACAGCCCCGCCGGACTTCACCTCCTTCTCGGCGGCGGAGTCGGTCTTCTGTCAGTTCGCCGCCGAGCATCGGCCCGACGACAGTACCCACTTCGCGGCTCTATGTGCGCAGCACCCAGGGCTGGCGGAGTCGCTACGTCTGTGCCGCTCGTCGGGGCCCTTCTCGCTGCGAGTGGAACGCGTGATCCGGCGTTGCTCGCCTTGCGGGGGCGCGCGCAATCCGCCGACGAGCGCGTGCGGGCCGACGCCATCGCGAGCGATGTTCGCGCGTTCCTAGAGGGGCGCGCGATGCGCGCGCACCGATCCGGGCCGGCGGCCGAGCTGGTGCGCTGGGTGCGCCGGAATCGCGGCACAGCGGCCGCGCTCTCCGGGGTCGTGACGCTCGTGCTCGTCGTCCTGCTGACGACGATCGTGGTGCGGGCCCAGGCGGCCGAGCGCATTCGGCTTGGGAACCGTCCCGAAGCACCTGGCTACGACCCCCTCGCCTGGCCCTCCCAGCAGCCCGTGCATCCAGTCGAGCTCGAGCCGTTCTTCATCGGTAAGTATGAGACGACGCGGCCGCAGTGGCGCCGCGTCGCCGGGCGAGATCCATCCGCGCACGTGTTTGATCCAGAGGTCGCCGCGATCACACCCGTCGATAGCCTCAGCTGGGACGAGGCCACGCGCATCCTCGCGCGGGCTGGCCTTGGGCTGCCGACCGAGTGCCAATGGGAGTATGCCGTGCGGGCCGGGACACAGACGCCATGGTGGACCGGCGCGCAGCGCGACTCGCTGCGGGGCGCCGTGAACCTTGCCGACGCGGCGCTCGCCGAAGTTCCCGGCGGCGCGATCTTCGTGTGTGAGCCGTGGTCCGATGGTTACGTCGACATGTCGGCGCCGGTCCATCGGTTTGAGGCGAACGCGTTTGGCCTGCACGGAATGGCGGGCAACCTGGCCGAGTGGTGCCAAGACGCGTTCGGCCCCTACACGCTGCCCTGGCGTCCACGGGACGGGCTGCGGCTGGGATCGAAGAATCGGCGGCGCGTCGTCCGCGGCGGTGAGATGTATGGCGACGCACGCAAGAGCCGCTCCGCCTACCGCCACGCCCGGGATCCCGACTATCGGCACATCAATGCTGACGGTCCGCGCCGCCCGGGCACTGGATCACTAGCTCTGCTAGGTGGCGATGGGGGCTCTGGGCGGCCGGCGACCTCCGCTCAGGCGCGATGCATCTCACGCTGCAGCCACGCGCGGGCAACGCGCCAATCGCCGTCAACGGTGCGCGTCGAGACCCCCAGAACGTCGGCGATCTCCTCGATCTTCATCCCGCCAAAGAAGCGCATCTCGACGACCTTGGCCTGCCGCCGGCTGACGGCCGCCAGCTTGTCGAGGGCGCCGTCGAGCGCGAGGACTTCGGGCTGGTCGTTGGCGCCCGACGCGAGATCGTCACCGTCGACCGCGGCGAGCGTCACTCGGTCGGCGCCCGCGCCGCGCTTGTCCGCGTGCCTGCCCCGCGCGTGATCGACCAAGATGCGCCGCATGGCCTGGCTGGCGACGGCGCAGAAGTGGGACGGACCGTTGATCTGCGCGTCGTGCTGCTTGGCGAGCTTGACCCACGCCTCGTGCACCAGCGCCGTGGGCTGGAGCGTGTGGTCGTCGCGTTCTCGGCCGAGGTGGCCCGCCGCGATCCGTCGGAGCTCGTCGTAGAGCCTGGTCTCGAGCAGGGGATCGTTGGCCCCGGTCATGGGCGCAGCATACAGCGCCAATGGTCGTGCGAACTAGCGCGGCGCGGAGCCTCGCTCTCTCCATTGGGCCGCCGCGTCGGGCTGCCCCCAGGTCTCGTAGAGCGAGACGATGTGCCCGCGGCATTGGACCGTGCGGTCGTGGTCGGTCCCGAGGGCTGCATCGAGGATGTCGTGGGCCTGTAGCAGCTCGCGCTTGGCGTCCTTGAATCGGCGCTGGCCGGTCAGCGCCACGCCGAGCCGGGCGCGCACCAGGGCCGGATACCAGTGGTCCGCGGGCCACGCTTCCAGCGTCGGCGGCAGCAGGCCGGACAGGAGCGAGGCCGCTTCGTCGTAACGACCGCGGTCCGCCAGCAGGGCGCCGAGGTTGGACTTGGCGCTCAGCGTGCGGCGGTGGTCGGGGCCAAGGCGTTGCTCGAAGCCTGCGCTCGCGTTGGTGAGGAGGGGCTCAGCGCGGTCGAGATCGCCCTGCTTGCGGTAGTGCGCGCCGAGGTTGTTCGCCGACAGCAGGGTCTGCACGTGGTCCTCACCGAGCGTGCGCCGGCGCGATTCGAGCACCGCGACGTAGGCGGCCTCTGCCTCGTCGTGTCGATCCAAGTCGGCGTAGGTGCCGGCCAGGTTGTTCATCAGCGAATGGGTCATGGCCGCGTCCGGGCCGAGGCTGTCGCGGCTGATCTCGACGAGCTCCTCGTAAATGGCGACCGCCCGGGCATCCTCGCCGAGCTCGCTGTACATGCTGGCGAGATTGCCGCGCATCCGCAGCTGTAGCGGGTGCCGATCGCCGAACACCCGGCGGCCCCGCGCCACCGCTTCCTCGAGCATGGGGCGGGCCCGGTCGTAGTCGCCCTCGTCGAGGTAGAAGCCGCCGAGGTTGTTGAGGTCGGTGATGGTTTCGGAGTGGTCGTCGCCAAACAGCGAGCGGTCGATGGCGAGGCACTTCTCAAACAGCTCGCGCGCCCGGTCTCGGTCGCCGGCCCGCCCAGCGGCCGAAGCCAGGTTTGCCATGGCGCGGCTCGTCTCCACGCTGTCCTCACCGAACAGCGCCAGCACGAGCTCGAGCGCGCGTTCCAGCACCGGCATCGCCTCGGCAAACTCGCCCAGCCCCGAGTACGCGGCGCCGAGGTTCATGAGCAGCGTCGGCATCTCGGGGTGATCCGCGGGAAGGTCGCGCTCCGCGACTTCGACCGCGGGTTCCAACAGCGCCTTGGCTTCCGTGTGGCGCCGCTGGTTCACATACAGCAGGCCCAGGTTGTTCATCGCCAGCACCGTCTCGAGGTGCTCGGGGCCGAGGCTGGCGATGAGGCCGTCGACCGACGCCCGCAGATGTTGCTCGGCCTTCTCGTAGTCACCGAGTCGCTTGAACGTACGGCCGATCGCCGCGCGCACCGAGCCCTCGATGGCGGGATCGTCGGGGAACCGTTCGTCGAGGCTCGCAGCGGCGGCCTCGACCACTTCGCGCATCGTCGGGTTGCTCGACGGCGACACCGACGCGATCAGGTCATGGGTCAGATAGCGGTTGACGGATTGCGCGATCTTCGACTGCCGCTCGGCCTCGACGCGGGCCGCATCGGCCGCGTTGCGGGCGCGCTCTTCGGCGGCGCGGGCGGTCTCCGCCTCACCGCGCTTCAGCTCGGCCTCGATGCGTTGATCTTCGGCCTTCAGGTAAAGGGCGGTGCTGGTCACCGTGCCGCCCGCCAGCGCGATGACCACCCCGGCGAGCCCCGCCACCAGCCCCTTGTGGCGGCGTGCGAAGACCGCCGCTTGATAGCCCAGCGTCGGTGGCCGTGCGGAGATGGTCTCGTGCTTGAGAAAGCGCTCGACGTCGTCGGCCAACTCGTCGGCGGATTGATAGCGCCGTTGACGTTCCTTCTCGAGGGCCTTGGCGATGATCGTGTCGATGTCGCCTCGGTAGGTGCGGGCCACCGAGCTGAGTCGAGTCGGCACGTCTTCTTGGATCGTGCGCGCCGCCTCGGGCAGGGGCTTGCCGCGGATGTCGATCGGCAGCACGCCGACGAGGAGCTCATAACCGATGACGCCGAGGGCATAGACGTCGGAGCGGATGTCGATTGCGTCGGGCGTGCCAGCGACCTGCTCCGGGCTCATGTATGGCAGCGTGCCGATGAGCTGGCCGGCATCGGTTTGCCGCGTGACGGCCTCCACGTCCGCGTCGGTGACTCGGGCCACACCGAAGTCGAGGATCTTCGGCTCGCCGGCGGCGGTCACCAGGATGTTGCTCGGCTTCAGATCGCGGTGCACGACGCCTTTCTGGTGCGCGTGGTGCACCGCGCGAGCGATCTTGGCCAGCAGCTCGAGCCGCGCGCGCGTATCGAGCCTCTGGCGTTCGGCGTACCTGGTGAGCACGTCGCCCTCGACGAGCTCCATGGCGAAGAACGGCTGCGGGCCGTGACCGTCGTCCGCGGTGCCCGCCTCGTAGATCTGGGCGATCCCCGCGTGCTGCAGGCGGCCGAGGGCGTCGGCCTCGATGGCGAACCGCCGCGCCAGCGACGGCGTCGTCAGGCCCGGTCGCATCACCTTGAGGGCCACGTCGCGCGCGGGATTGGACTGGCGCGCGCGGTACACCGTGCCCATGCCGCCGGTGCCGAGAACGTTGACGATGTCGTAGGGGCCGATGCGGGTCGGGACTGGCGGCCCGTCCGCGCCGGTGTGGACCGCGTCCCACCGGATATCGATCGGCGTGTCGAACGGCGCGCGCGTGCGGTCCCAACCGAGGAGCTCCTCGACTTCGGCACGGAGCGTCGCATTGGCGACGCATGCTTGGTCCAGGAACTGGGCACGGCGGTCATCGCCCAGCGATCGGGCTTCGAGGAAGACCGCGGCCACGCGCGTGTGGGGGGCTGCCATCAGCCGTCAATGTAGCGCGCGGGTCTCGTCATTGGCCGGCAGTCGCGACGAAGCCCCCGTTCTCTTCGCTCCATACGAACTGGCTCTCGACCTTGCGAAACGCGTCCAGGGCCGCGGCCTGCTTCTGGGTGTCGGAGAAGGCCATGGTCGAGCGGGCGGACGTGGTCGAGTAGGCGACCTGACTGGCGACGTCACCGGCCATTCGGCCCAGCGTGCTGTAACCAAAGGCCTGCCGGATGGCGTTGGCGATGGGGCCGCGGACGGATTGCAGAAAGGCGCGCTTGGCCCGGTGCTTCACCTGATCCGAGGCGGTTGGGGGAGCGTTGATCGTGCTCGTCGCCGGGACGGTGTGGCCCGAGACCGGGCAGGTGAAGACGACGTGCAGGGTGCGGCCGTCGACTTGCTCTTGGGTGATGAGACGCTGAACGGTTTGGTAGCTGATGGGTGCCATGTTGCTGGGACCCGCGAAATCCCGAGGCGGAACACGCAATGGAAGCTGCGGAATTCTCGGGGATGGGGGCGGAGCCGCCCCGGCATCGGGAGTTGGGGAATGAAGGTGGGCGTCCGGGGTGGCGACCCGAGTACATGGGTGACACCCAGGACCGGGCCGATGGGTCGCAGTGGCCCGCGCTTCGCGCTGGCCCCGCCCAGAGCCAGAAGATTTCTCAGAGACCGTTTGCGTGTTTCAGCCGGCCTTCTCGCGGGACGGGCAGGGCAGGCCTTTTCGCCTGCTCCCGACCGAAACCGGAGACCCGAACGATGCAACTGATCACCCTCGTCGCGATCGCCACAGCACTCTTCCTCGCCGTCACCACCCTCCAGGCCGCGCCATCCCTGCAGCGCCCGCTCGCCGACGCCGAGTACTACATGAAGGACGTCGACAAGAACGTCCCGAAGCTGACCGAGAAGGCCAAGAACGCGGCGTCGATGGCACCCCACGAGCTGCAAGCCGCGCTCAACGAGGTCAATTGGGCGGGCCAGAAGCTCAACAACGTGCTGTCGCGCTTGGCGCAGTTGCCGGCGGACGACGACGCTGTCAAGGCGCTCCAGCAGCGAGCGGCGAATCGGGCCTCCGAGCTGCTTGCCGCCCAGCAGGTGTTTCAAGCCGCGCAGGCTGGCCAGGCCCAGGCTGCCGAGGCTGCCGCCGGCTCGATCGAAGAGGACGCCAAGCAGCTCCAGGCGCTCGAGAGGATGATCCACGAGCCGACGACCAACGCGAAGTACGCGCAGCGGGCGATCGACACGGTCAGCAAGATGCCCGAGCTGGTCAAGTGCCGCGACGCGATGGCAGAGCGCTACGCCGGAGTGCTGGGGCAACACGTTGGCACCAACATGAACAACGCGATCCGGAGCTTTGACTACAAGCTGCAGAAGTTCCGCGACGAGGCGCAGAAGGTCATCCCGCAGCTGCCTGGTCAGGTCGAGTGGGAGTTCGGCCAGGTCGAGCGACTGGTGGAGCTCGCCAAAGAGCGCGGCGATACCCGGCCGTTCACGGCCGGTGGGATCCAGCAGTCGTTCGCCCGGACCGAGCTCTACCTGCAGCAGCTGGAGCTGCTCGATCCCGGCAATGCCGAGGTGAAGCGTCTCCGCAAGGCCCACAAGGCTTCGGAGAAGCTCGTCGCGCAGACCCAGGCGAGCATGGAGACCCAGATCCTCGAGAAGAACACCACGCCCAAGGACCTCTACAACGGTGGCGATAAGGCCGCGATCCTGGCTTTGGTCGAAAAGGCGTGGAAGAAGAAGCACAGCAAGGAGGAAGTGCTCGCGATGCACATCCCGATGCACGCCTGGGAGCGGCGCGAGAGCTGGCGCTGGGCGATCGATCGCTTCATGAAGGAGGACATGAGCGAGATCCAGGTCGCCATCCTGGTGAAGGCCAGCGACGAAATCGGCCACGTCTACTACGCCGTCGTCGACAAGGACCACCTCGCGGGCGACAAGACCCGCGTCCACATCGACGACAAGGGCGAGGTGCTGCTCTACCGGAAGTTCTTGATGAAGAACTTCAAGTGACCGGTGTGCACCGGCGCCCTCGCGGGGAGGGCGTCTTGGCATCAGGGGGGCCTGTTCCATCGGGTGACCGATGGGCAGGCCCCGCGCGGCCGCGGGACGCTGTTGCAGCGCTCGCGGCCGCGGCCGTTTGGCCCTGGTCGTAGGCCCGGAACGGGGCCCGCGTCGTCGCCGTTGTTGTGGAGTCCGCATCCGGTACGATCGGCGGCGGTGAACGCATGATCGTCCAGGGACTCCTCGCCGGCGCTGCCCACGTGATGACCGGCCCGGATCATCTGGCCGGCGTGGCCCCCTTGGCCGTCGGCGCGCCCCGTCGCCTGCGCCCGTCGGCCATCGGTGCCCTGTGGGGTTTGGGCCACGGCCTCGGCGTGGCGCTGCTCGGTCTGCTGGGGCAAACGGCGCTGTCGTTCACCGACGTCGAGATCGCATCGGGATGGGCGGAGCGCCTGGTCGGTGTCGTGCTCATCGTGATCGGCTTGACGGCGTTGCGCCGGGCGCGGGGGCTGGTCGTGCACGACCACGCGCATTCGCACGGCGAGGGCGAGCACGTGCATCTCCACGTGCACCACCCCGAGCATCGGCATGATGGCGATGCACACGGGCCCGCCGCTCCCCCGCACGGTCACCGCCACGCTGCGTTTGGCGTTGGCGTGCTGCACGGTCTCGCCGGCGCGGGTCACTTCTGGGCCGTCATCCCGTCGCTGGCGATGGCCCCACCGGACGCCGCGGTCTTCATCGGCAGCTACCTCGCTGCCAGCGTCGCGATCATGACCGGGTTCGGCGGTGCGATCGGCTGGCTGGTGCGCTCCTGTGGTGATCGGGCGGTGCCGCGGCTGATGGTCGCCGTCGGCACCGTGTCGATCGTGGTCGGTATCGCTTGGCTCGTGTCGTGCTAGTGGTGTGTCTCCGAAGTTCGTTGCATAAGTCGGCGAGGAATCTGTGTCGTTCGCAAGGCGTTGTCGCCGCAGGGCTTGTTGGTGGACAAGTTGAGGCGACACAACGCAGCGAACGGCGCGGAGGGCCGGCGCCATATGTGACGAACTTCGGAGACACACCACTAGGCCGGGACGGCTGAGAACATCGCGTAGCAGTCGCCCACGACGCCGTCGTCGATGAGCTGGGCTTCGGCAGCGAACAGCTGGAACAGCACATGATTGTGGTCCCAATCGTGCGGGTCGAAGGCGTGTACTTGGTCCCACAGGACCGGCAGCAGTAGGCCGCAGCCCGCGCCGTGATGCGCGTCCAGGCGCAGGCCGGCGGCCGTGCACGTCGACAGCAACTCCTCGGAGCGCACTGCCTCGGAGGGGTCGGCGGCGATGATCTCCGCGAGGACGACCCGCTGGACCTCGGTGTGATGCACCTGAAGCGCGCGCGGTACGAGGTCAGCGAGCACGCGGTTGCCGTGCGCGATCTGCGCGTCCGTCCATTGGAAGCGGCTCGGCCCGACATACTCCTGCGCGAGCACGAACCCGGCCGGCCGCAGCGCGCTCCGGCACTGCGTCCAAAAGCTCTCCAGGTTCTCAACGTGGTGGATCGCACCAAGCCCAAGGATCGCGTCAAACGACGCGGGCTCGAGGTCGAGCGCGTTGAAGTCGCCGTAGTCCAGCGTGAGGTTGTCAATGCCCTCGGCCCGGCACTCCTCGGCGGTGCGAGCGAGTGTCTGCCGCGCGACGTCCACGCCGAACATCTGGCGGTCGGGCAGCGCGCGGCAGATCACCCGCTCCTTGTTGGCGGCGCCACAGCCGACCGACAGGATCCGCGCGCCAGGGGCGGTGCGCTGGCGCAGCTCGTCGATCGCGACGTCCAGATGCGCTCGCGTGCTGCCGTAGGCGCGCAGCGACAAGTACGCTTGGATGACCGGATGCTCGAGAAACGCATCGGCGGCGCAGTCTGCGGCGTGGCTCGCCTCCCAGAAGCGGGCCGTGCGTTCGTCAGCAGGCTTCACGCGCGATCCCGCTACTGACCCGCGTCCTGTGCCAGCGCCGTGTCGATCGCGGCCCGTGCCCGCTCGAGGCCGGTCGGGTCGTAGGGAAACAGGCGCAGCTCGGCGATCTTGCCATCGCGGCCGATCAGCACCATCCGCGGTGGGCCGTCGACCGCCCAGCGCAGGGCTGGCTCGGACATGGGGCCGTCGCCATCGCAGATGACCGGCCACTCCATCTTCTGCTCGGCGACGAGGCGGCGCACCGCGTCGACGTCCGGGTCCATGGCGATGCTGATCACCTCGAGGCCCCGCTCGTGGTGCTCCGTGTAGAGCTCACGGAGCGCCGGCATGACGTCGCGACAAGGGCCACACCAGGTGGCCCAGAAGTCGAGGAGCACGACCTTGCCGGTGAGACCGCTCAACCGCACTTCGCTGCCGTCGAGGGCCCGCGCCGCCAGACCGATGGCGTCGGCGCCGGGCTTGAGCATGCGGGCGAGGAGCCGGTCGGTGGCGATGTCGCCAAAGCGCGTGTCCGGGAACTCCTCGGCCAGCTCCTTGAGCGCGGTCTCGTAGTCGTCTTCGCCGAGGTCCTCGCGTTCGCGGAGCGCCGCGGCCTGGTACCAGCGGACCCGGGCGCGCGCCTCGTCGTCGCCGGCCGCCGCGAACGCCGCGGCAAACACCGCCTCGCCCTGCTCGATCTCCTCTAGGCGTGTCATGAGGTGCATGCCCAGCGCCATGCGATTCTCAAACGACTCCTTCTTGGCCAGCGCCGCCTCGATCCACGCGGCGCGTGTTTCTTGCAGGTCGAGGTATTTGGCAAACTCGGCGGCGCCGGCGAGCGCCAACGCCGGCGCCGACTCGGCGTCGAGCTCGAGCAGCGCCTCCGTCGCTTGCTCGCGCTGGCCGAGGCTCAGCCGGTAGTCGACGAGCATGAGCCGCCCGTTGTGGCGATCGGTGCCCTTGGCGTCCTCGGCCACGAACTTCGCCAGCTTGGTGACAAAGCCCTCGGTGAGCTCCCGCATCGCCTCGAAGCCGGCGCTGCCCTGCAGCAGCTTGAGGCGCTCCTGCTGGTAGGCCTCGTGCAGTGCATCGAGTGGAGTGCCCGAGCCGCCCTCCTGAGCTCGGGCCGGGGCGCCGCTGATGACGGCGCAGGCGATCGCGACGGTGATGGCGGTCCGGATCATGGCTATGTAGTCTGCGAGGTGCAGGAAGCGGTTACCCATACGCTCCAGCAAGCCGAGTGCCGAGCTCAACCTGCCGAAACCCCGCGCGGCGTGGTCGCGCCTCGACGCCGTGGCCGCCGAGCCCGTCCTGAGCCTACGCGGCTTCGCCGTGGAGCGCGTCCCGGCGATGCGAGCGGAAGTCCCGGAGCTGGCGCTCGATCCCGGCGGAGCCGCGGCCCTGCTCGGTCCCTCGGGTTGCGGGAAGACCAGTGTACTTCGGGGGTTGTTTCGCCTGGATCCAGGGCTGGGGATCCGCGGTGAAGTGCACTGTCTGGGAGACGCCCTGCCGGCGGGTGCCGGGCTGCGGGAGCTGCTGCGCAACCACGTGGCCATCGCGCCGCAGGACGCTCCGAGCGCCTTCGATCCGCTGGTGCGCCTGGGCGAGCAGCTGGCGATCGCCAGTCGCCGCGCCCGCGTGGACGTCGCGCAGGCGCTGGCGGACGTCGGGATCGCCGAGCCCCGTCTGCTGATGCGGCGGTATCCGCATCAGATCTCCGGTGGGCAGGCCCAGCGCTGCTCCCTCGCCGCCGCCATGCTGCGCCGTCCGGCGCTGTTGATCGCCGATGAGCCAACCGCGGGTCTCGACGACGCGATCGCCAAGCGCGTGCTCGACGCGCTCGCGGCGGTGCGGCGCCTGCACGGCACTGCTGTCCTTGTGGCGACGCACGACCACGCCGTCGTCCGCGCGCTGGCCGCCACGCCCCTGCACTTCACCAGTGGCGGGGTCTTTGTCGCGGGCGCCCCGGCCCTGCCGCCCTGGCCCAGCCGCGAGCGACGCGCCCCGACCGCTCGCGCCGTGCTGCGGTGCTACGGCCTCGGCCGGCGGATCGGCGGGCGCCACTGGATTCTGCGCGACCTCGACCTGACGCTCGCTGCCGGCGAAGTGGTGGCCGTGGTGGGGCCATCCGGCGCGGGCAAGACCACGCTCGCCAAGCTGCTGGCGCAGCACCTGCGTCCAACCACGGGCAAGGTCGAGCGGCCGGCCCCGCGCGCTGCAGTGCAACTGCTGTTTCAAGACGCGTTTGCCTCATTGACTCCCGGTGTGCCCGTCGGCGCGTTGGTACGTGAGGTCGCGGTGCCGGGCTTCGACCTCGATGCGACCGCGGCGCAGCTGCACCTGACGTCCGCGCATCTGGCGCGCCCCGCCGCCGCGTTATCGGGCGGGGAGCGCCGTCGCGCCGCGCTCTTGCGCGCCTTGGCGGTGCGGCCCGAGATCTTGATCCTCGATGAACCGACCGCGTCCCTCGATCGGGCCACCGCGGTTGGCGTCGTCGCGCTGTTGTTGGCGGTGCTGCAGACGAGCGGCGCGGCCTGTGTGTTGATCACGCACGACGTCGGGCTGGCCGAGGCCTGCGCCGACCGAATGATTCGACTGGAGCGCGGCCGACAAGTCGCGGTAGCGGGATGAGGGCATGGTGGTGGGGGCTCGGTCTCGCCGCGCTGGTAGCGGCGAACGGCGCGGCGCAGTCGGCGCCCGTCGCGGGCAAGGTGCGCACGCTGGATCACGGGCTCACCGCGCGCTGCGTGTCGATGCCGAACGCGCGCGGGGCTTGCGTGGTGTTGGCGTTGGGCGTCGGGGCGCAGCACGATCCTGACGGGGCGGCCGGGGCGGCGGCTATGGTCGGCGAAGCGCTGCGCCTGTTGGCCGAACCCGCGCCCGACGCGCCGAGCGGAGCCACGCCCGTGGCGTTGGTCGAAGTGTCCGAGCCGGCGATCTTGCTGTCGCGCACGGGGCCGGATCCCAGTGGTGCGGCGTCGCTCGCGGCGCTCGTCGAACTGTTGCGTTTGGCGCAACGCAGCGATGACGATCTGCTCGAGCGGGCGCGCTGGCGCGCCGCCCTCCGCGCCGATGACGAGAGTGAGCTCATCCCTGGGCCAATCTTGCTCAACCTGGCGCGGGCCGGCCTCCTCGCCGGGCGGGGCGCCGCGCGGCCGGTGCACGGTACGGTCGCCGACATCGAAGTGGTCGACGCTGGCTGGCTGCGGCAGCACCTGCGCGCCGCCCTGCAGCCGCGCTGCGCCACGCTCGTTCTGGTTGGCGGGCGCTCGGTGGCGGCGCTCGAGGCGACCGTCGATCGGATGTTCAGCGAGCTCGAAGGGCCCCGGGGGCCGTGCCCGAGCGTGGCGCGGCACGTCCGCTCGTCTAGAGCGCCGACCGTGCGTGACCATCGACGTGTGGCCGCCCCGTACGCCGTCCACGCGTGGCGGTCGCCGGAGCCCGAGGATGCCAGCCTGCCGGCATTCTGGCTGGCGATGGAGCTGGTGCGGGCGCGCGCCGTGAAGGCGCTGGGAGCTGCCCGCGGGCACGAGTTCTGGGCCGACTGCCCGCCGATGCGCTATGACCCATTGCTCGACCCGGTGGCACTGGTCTATCGCCGGGCTCGCGACGGCGACCAGCCGGACGCGGTGCGCGCTGAGTTGGCGGAGTTCGTCGCCGATCTGCGGCGAGATCCGCCGGGCGCCGCCGAGATCGAGGCGGCCCGGGCGCGCCTTGCGCGGCAGCTCGGGGCGCCGCTGGTGGCGGTCCCCGGCGCTACAGTGCACCCCCGGGCCCTGCAGCCGTTGGCCCGGGCGCTGGCGATCGCGGCGCTGCGTCGCTGGCCCGACGACCCCGAGGCCTTGGCGCGAGGTGTGCCGGGCGAGGCTGTGCTGGCCGCGCTCGAAGCGGCGCAGGCGTCCGACCGAACGGGTGTCTTCGTCCTGGTGCCGCGGGCGCCGGTCGCTCCCGTGGAGGCCACGGCGCCGACGGGAGAGCCCAGGTAGGGCGATCGGCCGACTCGCCCGGCGCTGTTGCGAAACCCGACACCGATCGACCG
This sequence comes from Planctomycetota bacterium, assembly GCA_039029375.1. Taxonomy (GTDB): domain Bacteria; phylum Planctomycetota; class UBA1135; order UBA1135; family UBA2386; genus JBCCGH01. The sequence goes on along the minus strand of JBCCGH010000003.1, from coordinate 88,687 downwards.
TCGCGCAGGAGCCCAAGCCGCCTCGCTTGGTCAGCCGATGGATAGGCAGGGCATGCGCCGGTTGCGGGACGCCTGCCCGGGAGCGAATCGATGGGATTCATCAATCTCGCAGACAAGACGATCTGCGCCAAGCTGGTGTACTACGGCGTCGGCATGGGCGGGAAGACCACATCCCTCCAGCACGTGCACACCGTGTTGTGCCCCAAGGACGAGGTGCAGCTCGTCTCGATCAACACCGAGGACGACTCGACGCTGCTCTTCGACTTTCTGCCGATCGATCTCGGCCAGATCGAGACCTTCAAGATCCGCATCCAGGGCTTCACCGTGCCGGGGCAGCCCAAGTACAAGCGGATGCGCCGCTACGTGTTGCAGGGCGCGGATGCCGTGGTGTTCGTCGTTGATAGCCAACGCAGCCGGCTCGAAGAGAACCAACAGTCGCTGCTGAGCCTCAAAGAGAATCTGTCGTCGAACGGTCTCGACCCGGAGACCACGCCGATCGTCCTGCAGTACAACAAGCGCGATCTGGACGACATCCTGCCCGAGGGTGAGCTCGACGAGGCGTTTGCTTGGCGCGAGGGAGTGTCCTCGTTTCCGAGTGTGGCGCGCGAGGGGCACGGCGTGTTTGAGACGTTCGTGCACGCCGCTGGCCAGATCGTCGAATCGAAGGTGCTGCAGTACGGGCTCGGGCGCCGCGGCGCCGCGCCGGAGACGGTCGCCGAGGGTGCGCGCGCCAAGCTCTGGGAGCTGCACGATCAGGGCCGCGACGACCGTGGCGACGGCGACAGCGGCAAGGTCCAGGTGACCGTGCCCGACTGGCTGTCCGACGGCAAGAAGGCCGACCAGCCGGAGCCCGAGGTGTTGAGTGACGACGACCTCAACCCCGAGCTCTTCGCCGCTCCCGACGGGACCGAGGTCGCGACCGATCCCGTCGACGAAGACCCGGAGCGGCTGCTCGACGATGTGATCCGGACGAACGTCGAGCTTGCCGAGCACTTCGGCGAGCTGGATCGCTACAAGGGGTTGCTGGAGCGTCGCAACCGTGAGCTGGTCGAGATCGCGCAGAACACGGTGCACGACCTCAACCGGCCGCTCTCGGTCGTCAAGCTGATGCTGTCCTCGCTGCGGCAGGGGCTCTTTGGCGAGCTCGAGAAGCGCGGGCACGACGCCGTGGACAACGGTCTCCTGGCGATCCAGCAGATGGAGAAGCTCGTGCACGAGCTGCTCGATAGCTCGCGACTAGACGACGATGGCGTGCAGCTGCATTTCCAGGAGACCGACGCCACGCTGATCGTCGCGGACGTCGTGCGCACGCTCCGCTTCGAGATCGATCAAAAGGACGTCTGCTGCCGGATCGAGCCGTTGCCGACCATCGCCGCCGATACCTGGGCGCTGAGCAAGGCGTTCATGAATCTGGTCGGCAACGCGCTGCAGTACACGCATCCCGAGCGCCGGCCGCGGATCTCGGTGCGACACCGAGCCGAAGGCGATCAGCACGTGTTCGAGGTCGAGGACAACGGGATCGGCATCCCGGCCGAGGATCTGCCGCGGTTGTTCAAGCGCTTTGAGCGCGGTAGCAACACCGGCTGTGTCAGCGGCACGGGTCTCGGCCTGCACATCGTGCGCGAGGTCGCGCTCGGTCACGGTGGGCAAGTTTGGGTCGAGTCCGAAGAAGGCGAATGGACGCGTTTCTCGCTCTCGATCCCCTTCGAGCCGGTCATGCCGCCCCGATCCATGGTGGCGAGCGTGCAGGACTGAGCCTTACTCTTTGCGCAGCATGCCCGCGGCCTCCGACCGTCCCAACGCCTCGCTCTTCTTGATCCTCGGCTCCGGCCGTTGCGGGTCGACGTGGCTGTACGAGGTGCTCCGCGAGCATCCCGAGATCGCACTGTCCAACGAGGCGCGCGTCTTCGACTTCCTCCACTTCTGCGTGGAGCTGGTGAACGTGCCGGAAACGCGCATCGGTCACTTCGTGACCCGCGAGGACGTGCACATGCGCGGCATCGTGGGCGAGCACCATCAGCCGGCGATCGCCAAGGTGTTTACCGGGCGCACCAAGGAGGCGGCCGAGGACTTCTACCGCGAGCTGTTTCCGAAGAAGAAGTACCGCTGGTTTGGCGACAAGCTGCCGGACCCGCGCGCGGCGCTCACGGCCATGAACCTCTGGCCGGACTACCGCTACCTGATCCTCGTCCGCGACCCGCGCGACGTCCTCTGCTCGTGGCGTGCATACGCCAAGCGCGACAACATCAAGGCGAACTACCCCGAGCTCATCGACTTGACCGCGCCGGTGTTGGCGCGCTCCTGGTCGACGCTCTACGCCGGGCTGCTGGAGCGCGTGGCGAACCCGCTAGTCATGCGTTACGAGGACACCGTGGCCGAGCCTCGGCACCACATCGAGCAGGTCCTCGCGTTCCTCGGGCTCGAATGGCACAAGTGGGTTGAGCGCGCACTCGAGACCGGCGGGCCCTTCCGCACGCACGGCACCGCGCCAACGCCGGAGAGCTCGCGTGGTCGCTGGCAGCGCGAGCTGTCCGAGGCAGACGTCGCCGTGATCGAGGAAGTCTGCGGCGAGCTGATGCAGCGCTTCGACTACCTGTAGCCCGCCGCGCGGCGGCACCGCTACTCCGCCGCGACGAACAGGTCGGGCGCGAAGGTGCCGTGGAAGCCGAGCGGGATGTGCGTGCCGGTCCACACGCGCGCTGCGCGGTCCAGCGTGCCGGCGTCGACGACGTCGAGGAACGTCTGGTCGCGACGTCCGTCGTAGCCTAGCTGCAGCAGCCAGCCGTCGCCTTCCGCCGCATCCGCGTTCCGCGGGACGAACACCGGCTCGGCCACGGTCTGGTGCGCGGCGACGCGGCGCGCCTCGTCCGTACCCTCGCGCCGGTCGTGCCGGACCAACGCCTGGAACGCCATGCCGTCGTCCTTCGGCGGCTGCCCCGCGGCGTAGAGGTAGCGGGCCTCCGTGCCGGTGTGCCGCTCGTCAAAGCGCGGGAACTCCTCTTGCTCGGCGAACACATCGCGGCTCGCCAGCTCACCCTTGGCCAGGTCGATCGTCAACCGCGTCGCCTGCACCGGCTGCCCTCGCGGCATCTTGTCGGCGGCCCAGGCATGCAGAAACTTCAGCACGTCGCCGCTGGGGGAGAGCAGCGAGTCGAGGATGAGCTGGTCGCTGTCCAGGCGCGCGTTGCCGTGATGAAACACCATGCCCGCGTCCAGGTCGATCTCGTCGGCCACGCCCTCGCCGTCTTTGCGCATCACGAGCACCCGCAACGGCCGGTCCTCGGCGTACCGCAGGCAGTCGCCGATCGTGCCCTCGCCGTTCATCAGCTGGCCGAGGTCGAATGTCACCGGCGGGACCAAGAACACGATGTGCTCCGCCGTGAGCATCATGTCGTGCACCATGAAGTAGCCGCGTTGCGGCAGGCTGAACAGGTTGGTCAGCGTGCCGTCGCGCTCCATACGGTAGACGCGGAGCGCCATCCCGGGGCCCTGCACGATGCCGTAGCAGTAGCCGAGGCCGGTCGCGGGATCGAACTTGGGGTGCGCGGTGAACGAGTGCTGCTGGGGCAACGTGCCGTGGAAGTCCCAGCCGCCCTGCGTGCGTAGCGTCGCCGGATCGATCGCGGTCGGGTGACCGCCTTCGGAAAGGCCGAGGAGGCGGCCGTCCCAGGGGATGACGTTGACGCTTGGCTGGTTCTTGCCGTCGCGGCCGTTGCCGTCCGGGGTCGCGGTGCCGAACTCGGAGTAGAGCATTTTGCCAGCCTCTTGCTCCCGCAGGCGTCGGGGCTGGTCGAGAAAGCCCGCGCGCAGCGTCACCTTGCCGTCGCGAAAGCTGTAGCCGCTGAGGTAGGCGTCGCCGTCGAACAAGTGCTGGAACGTCACGCCAAAGCGCTCGGACTCGCCCGGCGCCGTGCGGTAGAGGGTGCCATGGAGGTCGGCGGGGATCTCGCCGTCGATGTCGTCGAGGGCCCAGACCCCCTCGGCGCCAGCGGTGCGGTGGGCGCGCCAGCTGAGGCGGTTGGTCCGGCGGCCCAGCAGGCGGGCGGCGTAGGGGAGTTCGAGCCACCCGGCGGCGGCGGCGCCGGCCAGGAGCTGGGAGAAGCGGCGGCGGGAGAGCATCGTTCGGTCAGTCATGGCTTGGCCTCGCGGGGGCCGAGGTTAGGCCAGGGCGACGACCGGGCAGGTCACGTCCGGGTCATGTTTGGGCGTGACCTGGGGTTGGCTTGCGCTCCGAGATCGATGTGCGTCTGGCGGGTGAGGCTACTCCACCCGGGTGACGACGGGATTGGACAGCGACGGAGCTGAACCCAAGACGACCGCTTGGGTCGCGACCACCGTCCCGGGAGCGACTGGCGGCACCGACACCGAGCCGGTGAGCATGCCGCTGGCTGGTACGGTGCCTCCCGCGATGACGACGTGCAACGGATCAACCCACAAGTCCATGATCGGCAACGGGATGGGTGGCGTTGGGGCGCTCGCGAGCACGAACCCTTGCTGACCGGCCGGAGCGTGCAGCGTGGACGCGAGCTGCGCCGCCGAAGCGTCCATCTCGAGGTAGGCGACCGCGGCCGAGGTGAGCGACGCCCCACCAATCACGGGTGGGGAGGACTCGGTGGGGGCGAGGACGGCGCCGGGATCCACGATCAGCTCACCGTTGTTGGCCACGATGGCGGGGATCCCATAGCTCGGGGGGCCGCCTTGGCCAGCCTGCACCCGGGTCTGGTCGGTGATGGTCAGCCGACCGCTGTTGAGCAGGATGGCCTCACCGCCGGAGTAGGTCCCGTTGCCTCCCGTATAGGAGCCGCCCGCAGCAACGACCTGGCTGCGTGTGATCCGCAACGCCTCTCCCCCGAAGAGGGGCACGAGCACAAGTAAGCAGCCCGGCTGACCGCACCCGGTGACGTTGCTCAGAACCACGGAGCTGTCGGTGGCACGGATGATCCCCTGGCCGCCTGCGGTGACGCTGACGTGCGCGCAGGCATCGATGTCCACGAGGCCGAAGGACACGTCCTCCAGATGGATGTGACCTTGGTTACGCCACAACGTCGGAGAGGCGTGCATGCCGCGGAGCACAAACTGCTCACCCTTCGGCAGGCGACGCACCACGGGGACGCCGACGATCTGCACGCCGGGCTCACCGAGCACGCGTAGAGGTTTGTTGGTCGTGAACGCTGAATACTGACCCGCACGAACTTGCAGGATGGCGCGCGGGGGGGCGGCCGCGACCGCAGGCGGTAGGTCGGTGAACTGGGCACCCGGACCACCGCTCTGGTCGACGATGATGATGGGTTGCGCCAGTGCTGACGCGGAGATCGTGAACGCTGTTGCAATGAATACGGCTGGCTTCATCGTGGTACCAAGGGGGGCGGCGTGGTCGGCGGAGTGGCACCCTATAGGCGCGGGTCTGGGCTTCGACCGGAACCAAAATGCGACCGAGGCCAGACTCTACTTGAGTGTCCCGCCCACCGAGGGGCGCCCGCGAATCACCGCATCCTCGTGCGGAGGTTCAGCGCGGCAACGGCTTCGGCAGCGCCCCGATCGACACGATCGCCGTGCGCAGCGGTAGCCCCTCGCCCTCGCCCTGCCACACGATCACGAGGCGGTCGCCGCTGCGCGCGAGGCGCGGAAACCCGCTGCCGCGGCCGGGGCTGGTGCGGCCGATCGTCAGCGGCTCCCCGAGGTTGCCGTCAGGGCTCGCGCGACGCAAGCGCAGCGCGGCGTCCTCGCCGTCGCGCGCCAGCCAGCTGACGACCGCACCGTCCGGGACCCACGCCACGTCGACGCGGCCCACCGGATTCTGGTGGTCGATCACGATGGGGGCATCAAACGCCGTTGTCGGCGAGGGCGCGAACGCGACCAGCACGCGCGGCTTGCTTTCTGCCGCGGTGTACCACGCCGCGGCCAAGCGATGCCCGTCCGTGGCCAGCGCCGGACCGTTCACGGGGCAGCCGGGGAACTCCCAGCCGTCGCGGTGCACCGGCTTGGGCTTGCTCCAAGGCGTGGCCGCGTGCACGACGGAGATGTCGCGAATCTCGCCGGCGTCGTGGTCGCGGTAGACCGCCACGACGCCGGTGTCGGTCAGGACGGCCGACGTCTGGCAGCACGAGCAAACGTCGCCGTCGACGACTTGGCTCGGCCGCGCGGCGTCGTCGATGCGGGTCGCGCGGAGCTGCATCACCGGCGCGCTGGGATCCGCGTCGCGCGCGCGGCCGTCGAGCCATAGGGCGACAAAGTGTGACTCGACCGCCAGCATCGACACGAAGCCGTGCTGCTGCTGGGTCTTGTCGTCGTGCAGTCGGCCAACGCGCCGCCACGTCTTGCCGCGGTCGTCGGAGCGCGCGAGTTCCACGGCGTAGGCGTGCCGTGTTTCGAGCCGTTGCAGCCAGTGCGCGAGCATGGCACCGTCTTGGCCGTCGATCACGGCCGGGAGGTCGGCCCAGTTGACGAACCAGCGGTGGCCCTCGGCGATCGTGGTCGCGGGGCCCCAGCCAGTGTCCTCGAGGCGCGCAAACCGCAGCGCGTGGCGCGGCTCGTCGCCGGCGCCGACTGCCGGCTCGATCCAGCTCAGCACCACGTCGGTGCCGCGCCCGGACAGCTCGGGTGCCTTGGCGCCCGGCGCACAAGGGGGCGTGAGCTCCAGCCATGGTCGGGTGGTGGCGTTGTCTTGCGCGGCTGCTGGCAGCCCGATCACGACCGCGAGGACGGTGGAGCGCCAGCTGGGTGATCGAGGAGGCCTTGGCGTCATCATGTCACTAGTGTTGTGTGTCGGAAGTTGGTTGCGTAAGTCGGCGAGCCATGTGTGCCGCTCGCAAGGCGCTGTCGACGCAGGGCTTGTTGGTGGACAAGTCGAGGAGACGCAACGCCGCGAGCGGCGCAGAGGGCCGTCGACATCTGTGACGAACTTCCGACACGCAACACTAGAGCACGCCACACCACTAACTGCCGCCCGGCGGGAGCAGGCGCCGTTCTCGCGCCGCCGCCACCGCTGCCTGGCGATCGCGGACGCCCAGTTTGGCCAAGATGGCGGTGATGTGGTTCTTGACGGTGCCCTCACTCAAGAACACGTGCGCCGCGATTTGCCGGTTGCTGTGGCCGGCGGCCAGGTGCCCGAGGATCTCCAGCTCGCGGTCGCTGAGCGGCGCCTCGAGCTCGGCGTTGGCGGCGGCGCGCTGCGTCGTGGGCTCGCTGAGGCGGCTCAGCTCGGCCACCACTTTGGCGGCGATCGACGGCTGCAGAAAGCTCTCGCCGCGGGCGGCGGCGCGGGTCGCCTCGAAGAGGCGCTCGGACGAGACGTCCTTGAGCAGGTAGCCGCAGGCGCCGGCGCGGAGCCCTTCGAACACGTACTCGTCGTCGTCGAAGGTTGTCAGGATGATGACCTGCACGTCGGGAAACCGCGCGCGGAGTTGCCGGGTCCCCTCGACGCCATCGACGCCCGGCATCTGGACGTCCATCAGCACGACGTCGACGGCCGTGGCGGCCTCGAGCCGCAGCAGCGCCTCGGCGCCATCGCCCGCTTCGCCGACGACCTCGAAGTCGGACTGCAGCTCGAACAGGAGTCGCAGACCCTCGCGCAGCAGCGGCTGATCGTCGACGAGCAGCACGCGGATCTGGTCCGTCACTGGAGCGGCACCTCGAGGTCGAGCACGAACTCGTCACCGTCGCGCCGCGCCTGCAGCGAGCCGCCGACGAACTCGGCGCGCTCGCGCAGGCCGAGGAGGCCGAAGCCGCTGGGCGGGGCCGCGCCATTCGCTTCGGCGGCATTGCGCAGAGCGAGCCGGGCCCGCTCCGGGGTCAACGTCAACGAGAGCCGGGCGGTGCCGTTGGCGCCGTGCTTGCGCACGTTGGTGAGTCCTTCCTGCGCGGTGCGGTACAGCGTGGTGTAGATCTCCGGCGCCAGCGGTCGTGGTGCGCCGTCGACGTCGAGCTGGACGTGGAGGCCGGTCTGTCGCGCTCGTTCGACCAACTCGGTGAGCGCTGTCGCCAGCTCGCGTGGCACGGGCTCGGCACGCATGGCGGCGACCGCCCGGCGGACTTCGTCCAGGCCTTGCCCGGCGACCGTGTGCGCTTTGTCGATCAGGTCGCGGGCGCGGTCGGGGTCTTGGCTCAGTACCTGGCCGGCGGCGTCGAGCTGTACCCGCAGCGTCGTCAGCGCGTGGCCGACGCTGTCGTGGATTTCGCGTGCCAGCCGGTTGCGTTCCTCCGCCGCGGCGAGCGACGCGGTGTGACGCGCGGTGTCTTGGAGGCGTTCGTTGGCGGCGGAGAGATCGCGATTGAGTCGTTCGACTTCGGCCTGCGAGCGGCGCACGTCGCGGATCACCTGGGCAAAGAGCACCCCAAAGAAAACGCCGGTGCCGGCGGTCAGCGTCCACACCAGGAGCCAGTCGAGATCGGCGCCGAGGGCCAGATTGAGGGCGCTCTTCAGCAGGGTCAGCGTGACCGCGAAGACCATCGCGCCGCGCCACTCGAGCAGCAGGCCCGCCTGGGCGGCGAGCGGGATCAGGATGATCGGGACCGGACCGTAGCTGCGCGCCAGGTAGATGATCGCCAGCGCCAACGCGGTTTGGGTCGCGAGGTAGGGGAGGTGCCGGGGGCGGTGGCGTTCGACCGAGGGAAAGACGAAGGTGCCGAGAACGCACTGAAGTGCCACCGCCGTCACTAGCGTCCCGTAGGCCAGCGTCGGCGCCGCATAACGCACCAGCGCCGGCGCCGCGGCGACGAGCACCGTGGCCGCAAACAGAGCCGAGAGCTCCATGGACCGATTGGGGGTTTGCGCCGCCGGCGCCGTCATAGGTGCACTATACGCCGGTGGCCGCTGGTGGCGGGCTCGGCCGCTCCATCGGGTATCCTCGCGCCGTGTTCACGGCGAGCTACATCTGTGACTCGTGCGGCGAGGAGATCGTGGTGCCCATCGACGTGGCGGCAGGCGCCTCGCAGCGGTACGTCGAGGACTGTCCCGTCTGCTGCCACCCCAACGTCATCCACGTTACGCTCGACGAGGACGATGGTGAGCCCTCGGCGTGGTCGCGCGCCGAGTCGTCGTAGCTCATGTTGGTCTGGGCTCGTGTTGGTCTGGGCCGTTGTTTGTCTGGGCTCGTGTTGGTCTGGGCCGTTGTTTGTCTGGAATGGGCGCCGCCCGCCCCTAGGATCGCGGCCGTTCGTTCCCATTTCCGATAGAACGGTAGCCCTATGGCATCCGCAGCAGATTTCCTTCCCAAGGTCCAGTCCTATCGTCCCGACGCCGACGAGGCAGCGGTGGCCGGTATCGTCAAGCACCTGGGGATCGCACTTCAGAACCCGAACGGCGACGCCGCCCTCGTGTCGTGCTCCGACAAGAGCGAGCTCGAGCGCGTTCGCGAGAGCTGGCTCAAGAAGAAGCTCAACCGCAGCGAGTCCGACGCCGATCTCGACGCGGCGATCGAAGACGTCTGCAAGACCATGTCGGCGGATAATCGCAAGTCGCGGGTGACCTTCTACTACCTGCTCGCCGAGAAGTACAGCGTCCTCGCCGACCTGCATTGATCCGGCCGTACGGAGCCGCGACAAAAACCACCGGATTCGAATCGACCCCCGGCCTTGGCCCAGGCGGTTGGGCCGAATGCGGCGGAACGGTCGCGGCGCCGCGCGCTTACTCCGCCGCGACGGCCGAATCCGGCGGTTTTTGTCGCGGCTCCGTACGTTCTTGATACGGAAGCATCCCCGCCTTCTGCAGGTAGGGACACTTGGCGCAGTAGTCCGTCAGGTTGCCGGTGAAGAGCCCCTCGCGTAGGCGGCGGTACTCTTCGCCGTTCCAGATCGTCTGGAAGTCCTGCTCGAACGCGTTGCCGAGGATCGGCCGATCGGGCCCACAGCAGGGGAAGACCTCGCCGCCGAGCCCGACGAAGACGCGGCGCCACGGCATGTCGCAGTAGTACTTGCCGCGCCAATCCGCGGGTTGGGCCATCGGCCGCGGCGCCGGCTCCTCGACGGCGCCCGCGTCCGGGGCTGCGCAGGCGGGCTCGGGCACGACGAATTCGGCGGGTGGTGCTGGGAATTCGGCGGGCGTCGCCGTGGGCACTGCGGTTGGCGCGGCCTCTGGGGCGGCGGCCTTGGTCGCGGCGGCTGTCTTGGTCGACGGTGGCTCGGATTGGGGCTCGGATTGGGGCTCGGACCGGGGCTCGGACCGGGGCTCGGACCGGGGCGCGGCTGCGGCCGGCGGCGGCGCGTCTTCCGGGAGGGGCTCGGGGAACTCGATCTCGATCCCATGGGCCTTGGCCCGCGCGCGTGCCTCGGCCAGAGCCGCGTTGGTTTCCGCCGGACAGTGGGTCGGCAGCGAGCCGCGCAGGCTGGGGTCGGTCTCGATGATGTAGCACGCCGACACGAACTCGACGTCGTGCGCCGCGGCCAGATCGACAATGGCCGGCAGCTCGCGCACGTTCTCGCGCATGAGCACGACGTTGAAGCAGAACTTCAGCTGATCGCGCAGGCCCAGCCCGCGGCGTCGGCGCGCAAACTGTGCGACGTTGTCCACGACCTGCTCGAAGTTGGCGCCGGTGCGGATGTGCTCGAACGTGGCCTTGGTGGCGCCGTCGAAGGACACCGTGAGCCGCGCGACGTGTGGCAGCATCTTCTCCATTCGCTCGCCGCGCAGGAGCATACCATTGGTGAACATCTCGAGCTTGCAGCCGTAATGCGCCACGGCTTCGAGCAGCTCGTCGAAGTAGGGCAGCACGAGGGGCTCGCCGCCGAGGGTCGGGTTGACCGTGCGGATGTGAGGGAAGGCGCGCTCCACCACGAGCCGAAACATGTCGATCGGCAAGGTGAAGCGCGTCTGGCCCTTGTCGCGGAGCTCGTCGCGCAGCATCTCGAAGCCGCACATGAAGCAGTGGAGGTTGCACGCGCCGGTGAACTCGAACACGGCGTGCATGGGCCAACCGTCGACTACGCCGCTGCCGGCACGCTCGGCGGCGAGCACCTTGGCGTCGTTCTCGCGCTTCTGGGCCTCGTAGGGATGCGGTGTGGTCATGCGTCTGGGACAGTCTACTCCCGATTCGGCGACCGTTAGGGGCGGCAAACCCGCGATGTCGCCGGGAGGACGGGTTCGTGGGCGGCGGATTCTGCGCCGTGCGCCATCGGCCCGCGGCGGGCGCTCAAGCCGCCGGGCCCCGAGGCTGGGGCGGCCGGCGCCCCGTCCCCGGCAACCCGGCGGCATCGCGGGATTCGCGCGCCGCGGCGGTCGTGCCGCGCGCCCTCGAAACGGGCGCCCCGCCAGTGCTCGGTGAGACCGGCAGTTTGATCGGAAAGGTCGCGGGTCGGCACCCCCGTGCTACCTTATCGATGCTTCTTTCCCACCATGGCACGCCCGTCGAAGCTTCAGCTATCCGCGAAGAAGCGGCAGCTGCTGCAATCGCTCCTCGGCAAGGAGGGCCTGCCGGCAACCGAGACGCGCATCCCAAAGCGCGCGGATCCCGGTCCGGCACCGCTCTCGTATGCCCAGGAGCGCGTTTGGTTTTTGGAGCAGATGGCGGCCGGCACGCCGGTCTTCAACGTGCCCGGCGCCGTGCCGCTGCGAGGCCCCCTCGACGTCGCGGCCCTGCGCGCCGCGCTCGCGACGGTGGTGGCGCGGCACGACGTGCTACGCACGACGCTGGCCGTGCGCGACGGCCACCCGGTGCAGGTGATCGCCGCCGCGGAGGCCGTGGCCGCACCATCGCTGCCCGTCGTCGATCTTGGCGCCGAGCCGGCGGCCAGCCGCTGGGAGCGCGTGCGGGCCGCCGTCCAAGACGACGCCCAACGGCCGTTCGACCTGGCGCAGGGGCCGTTGTGGCGCGCCACGCTGTTTCGCCTCCAGGACCGCGAGCACGTCCTGTGGGTGTGCATGCATCACTCCATCTCCGAGGCCGCGGCGCTCGGCGTGTTGTTTGACGAGCTCGCCGCCGACTACGGCCCGCGGGTCGGCGTCGAGGCGGGCGGGCGCTCGCTGGCTGAACTGCCGATCCAATACGCGGACTACGCCGCGTGGCAGCGCGGCTGGGTCGAGGGCGCCGACGTCCAGCGCCAGCTGGGTTTTTGGCGGGAGCAGCTGCGCGGCCCGCTGCCGACGGTCCAGCTGCCCCTCGATCGACCGCGGCAGGCGCAGCCCAGCCTGCGCGGCGGCTTCGCCCACCACCGCCTCGATGCCTCGCTCACCCAGCCGCTGATCGAGCTGGCGCAGCGCGAGGGTGCCACGCCGTTCATGCTGTTCCTCGCCGCGTTCGCGGCGCTGTTGTCGCGCTACGGCGACCAAGAAGACCTACCGATCGGCTCGCCGATCGCGCGGCGGGATCGCGCCGAGCTGACGGGGCTGATCGGTTTCTTCGTCAACACCATCGTGCTGCGCGCCGACCTCTCGGGGGCGCCGACGTTTCGCGAGCTGCTGCGCCGGATGCGCGACGTGTCGCTCGCCGCCTACGACAACAGCGACGTGCCGTTCGAGCTCGTCGTCGACGCGCTGCGACCCGAGCGCGACCAGAGCGTCAACCCGCTGTTTCAGGTGATGTTCGACCTGCCGGCCGAACCGCGGCCCAAGCTACAGCTCCCCGGCCTCGAGCCGGCGCGCGTGTTGGAGCCGTGGGATGTCCACAGTGGCACGACGAAGGTCGACCTGGCGCTCTTCCTATGGCGTTTGGACGATGCGGCCGGTGGCGGCATGGAGTCGGCCATCGAGTATTCGGCAGACCTTTTCGATCCCTCGACGATCGATCGCATCCTCGGTCACTACGAGCAGCTGCTGCGCGGCATCGCCGCGGACCCGGATCAGTCGATCGCGAGCCTGCCGCTGCTGACCGACGCCGAACGGCGCCAGGTGCTGGTCGAGTGGAACGCCACCGACCGCGCGTTTCCACGCGATGTGTGCGTGCAGCAGCTGGTCGAGGCGCAGGTGGCGGCGACACCGGACGCGTTGGCGGTGGCGTCGCCGGCGGGCAGCATCAGCTACGCCGAGTGGAACCGAGACGCCAACCGCCTCGCCCACCATCTCCGCTCTTTGGGCGTCGGGCCGGACGTGCTTGTCGCGGTGTGCATGGAACGCACGCTCGAGATGGTGACGGCGCTGCTGGCGATCTTGAAGGCGGGGGGCGCGTACGTGCCGCTCGACCCCGGCAACCCCGCCGAGCGCCAGGCGATGATGCTGGAGGACGCCGAGGTGCCGGTGTTGCTGACGCAGGAGAGCGTGCTGCCGCGGTTGCCACAGACGACCCGTGCCCAGGTCCTGGTGGTGGACCGCGACGCCGCCGCCTGGAGCGGGCAGGGCGACGGCGACCCCGAGCTTGTCACCAGCGCCGAGCACCTCGCCTACGTGATCTTCACGTCGGGCTCGACCGGCCGGCCCAAGGGCGTGCAGATCCCGCACCGTGGGCTCATGAACCTGGTCGCTTGGCACCAGCGGGTGTACTCCGTCACCGCGGCCGACCGCGCCACGCAGGTGGCGGGTCTCGCCTTCGACGCGTCGGTGTGGGAGCTGTGGCCGTACTTCACCGCCGGCGCCAGTGTGCGCCTGCCCGACGAAGAGACCCGCGCGGCGCCCGAGGCGTTGCTGGCCTGGCTCGCCGCCGAACGGGTGACCGTGTGCTTCCTGCCGACGCCGCTCGCCGAGCTGGTCCTGCAGCTGCCGCAGCCATCCGGGTTGTCGCTGCGGGCCATGCTGACTGGCGGCGACAAGCTGCATCGGCCGCCCCCGGCCGACTTGCCCTACGAGCTGATCAATCACTATGGCCCCAGCGAGAGCTCGGTGGTGTCGACGAGCACGACCGTGCCGCCTGGCGGCGCCGCCGAGGCGAGCGCGGGCAGCGCGCCACCGATCGGCCGGCCGATCGACAACGTGCAGGTCTACATCGTCGACCCGCGCGGCGAGCCCGTGCCCGTCGGCGTTCCCGGCGAGCTGTGGGTGGGCGGCGACAGTCTCGCGCGCGGCTACCACCGGCGGCCGGACCTGACCGCCGAGCGCTTTGTGTCGCACCCGTTCGCGTCGGACTCGACGGCCAAGCTCTACCGGACCGGCGACTTGGTCCGCTGGCGGCCCGACGGTCAGATCGAATTCCTCGGCCGCATCGACCATCAAGTGAAGGTCCGCGGCTTCCGCATCGAGCTGGGCGAGATCGAGGCGGTGATGCGCCGGCACGACGCCGTGCGCGAGTCCCTGGTGTTGTTGCGCGGCGACGTGCCGGGCGAGCAGCGCCTCGTCGGCTACTGCATCGCCGCCGCCGAGTCCTCGGCGGTGTCGCCGGCAGAGCTCCGCGCGTTCTGCGCCGAGCGGTTGCCGGACTACATGATCCCCGCCTCGTTTGTCTTCCTGGAGTCGTTCCCTTTGACCCGCAACGGCAAGATCGATCGCGCGGCGCTACCGGCGCCCACCGAGTCCGCGACCGCGAGCGCCGGCGACCGCGCGCCGCCGAGCACCGAGCTGGAGCAGCAGATCGCCACGCTCTGGGCCAAGGCGCTGGGCGCCGAGCAAGTCGGGATCGACGACAACTTCTTCGAGCTGGGCGGCAACTCGCTGCTGATGGTCCGCCTGCGCGGTGAGCTTGAGACCGCGCTGGGCCGCTCGCTCTCCATGGTGCAGCTGTTTCGCCATCCGACGGTCCGGGCGCTCGCCGAGGCCCTGGGCGACGCCGGCAGCGGAGCGTCGGCCGAGGTGCGCGCGAAGGAAGCCGAGGCGCGCCGTGAGGACGCCAAGAGCCGGCGCGAGTCGATGCGACGCCGCCGTGAGCGGCGCGTGCGGAGCGGCGGCAGAGGACGTCCCGGCGGTGCCGATCCGGAGCGCGACGCATGAGCGAGAACGAGCCCAACGACCTGGCCGACGCGATCGCGGTCGTCGCGATGACGTGTCGGCTGCCGGGCGCCCGCAACGTCGAGGAGCTGTGGCGCAACCTCGAGGACGGCGTCGAGTCGATCCGCTTTCTGAACCCCGACCAGCTCCGCACCGCCGGTGTTCCCGACGAGCTGATCGAGAACCCCAACTTTGTGCCCTCGGCGGGCGGCGTCCTCGACGATGTCGACCAGTTTGACGCCGGGTTCTTCGGTTTCTCGCCGCGCGAGGCGCAAGTCACCGATCCGCAGCAGCGCCTGTTCTTGGAGTGCGCGCACGAAGTGCTCGAGCTCGCGGGCTATGACCCCGACACCTACCGCGGCGCGGTCGGCGTCTTCGGCGGGGGCGGTCGTCCGGTCTACTTGCTCGACAACCTGATCGGCCATCCCGGGCTGCTGGACGCGGTCGGGCCGTTTCAGGCCGGCATCGCGACGGACAAGGACTTCCTGCCGACGCGGGTGTCGTACCAGCTCAACCTGCGTGGCCCGAGCATCAACGTGCAGACCGCGTGCTCGACGGCGTTGGTCTCGGTGCACCTCGCCTGCCAGAGCTTGCTGAGCGGCGAGTGCGATCTGGCGATGGCCGGCGGCGTCTCGATTACGACGATCGACTTCCGCGGCTATCTGTATGAGGAGGGCGGGGTCTACTCGCCGACGGGCCACTGCCACACCTTTGACGCGCGGGCGCGCGGTATGGTGGGCAGCAACGGCCTCGGCATCGTCGTGCTCAAGCGGCTGCGCGAGGCACTGAACGACGGCGACACCGTGCGTGCCGTGATCCGCGGCTCGGCGGTCAACAACGACGGCGCCGTGCGCGTCGACTTCGCCGCGCCTGGCGTGGAGGGGCAGGCGCAGGTGATCGGCGACGCCCTCGCGGTCGCCGGCGTCGACGCTCGCACCGTGACGATGGTCGAAGCGCACGGCACCGGCACGGCGCTGGGCGATCCGATCGAGGTCGCCGCGATTACACAGGCCTTTCGCGAGCACACGCGGGACAAGGGCTACTGCGCGCTCGGTTCGATCAAGACCAACATCGGCCACACCAATACCGCCGCCGGGTGCGCCGGGCTGATCAAGGCGGTGCTCGCGCTCGAGCACCAAAAGATCCCGCCGAGCCTCAACTACGAGCGGCCCAACCCGGAGATCGACTTCGGCAGCAGCCCGTTCTTCGTCAACACCGAGCTGCGCGACTGGACCACCGATGACACGCCGCGGCGCGCCGGCGTCAGCTCGTTTGGCATGGGCGGCACCAACGCGCACGTCATCGTCGAGGAAGCGCCGCCAATGCCGCCGACCGGCGCGACGCGTGGCCAGCAGCTGCTCGTCCTCGCCGCCAAAACCGAGCCCGCGCTCGAGGCCGCCGCCGAACAGCTTCGCGCCCACCTCGAGGCGCATCCCGAGCACGACCTCGCCGACGTCGCCTTTACGCTGCAAGTGGGCCGGCGCGCGTTCCCATTCCGGCGGGCCATCGTCGCCGCCGGTCGCGCCGCGGCCATCGAGGCGCTCGCCGGCAAGCGCCCCGCCCGTGTGAGCTCGGGGCAGGTGGCGCGCGGTGGCGACCGGCCGGTGGCGTTCCTGCTGCCCGGCCAGGGCGCGCAGTATCCGGCCATGGCGCAGGAGCTTTACGCACACGAGGCGCGGTTTCGCGCCGAGATCGATCGGTGCGCCGAGCTGTTGCAGCCGCAGCTCGGCGCCGATCTGCGCGAGGCGCTGTTTCCGGCCACTGTCGACGACGCTGCGCACCAGCGCCTCGCGCAGACCGGGCTGGCGCAGCCGGCGATCTTCGCGGTCGAGTACGCATTGGCGCGGCTGTGGCAGCACTGGGGTGTGCGGCCCAGCGCCTTGATCGGCCACAGCGTCGGCGAGTACGTCGCCGCGTGCTTGGCCGACGTGATGTCGCTCGAGGACGCCCTTGGGCTGGTCGCGGAGCGCGGTCGGCTCATGCAGTCGATGGCGCCAGGGGCGATGACCAGCGTGCCGCTGTCCGAGGCCGAGGTGCGGCCGCAGCTCAAAGCGTCGCTTTCGCTCGCCGCGGTGAACGCGCCGGCACTCTGCGTCGTCGCCGGCCCGACCGACGCGGTGGCCAAGTTCGAGCAGGAGCTGGCCGGTCGCGACGTGCAGTGTCGGCGACTGCACACCTCGCACGCCTTCCACTCGGCGATGATGGAGCCCGCGGTCGAGCCGTTTCGCGCCGCGGTCCAGAAGGTCACGTTGCGGCCGGCCCAGATCCCGTGTGTCTCGACGGTGTGGGGGACCTGGATCGATCCGGACCAGTGGGCGGACCCCGACTACTGGGTGCTCAACCTGCGCGAGCCGGTGCGCTTCAGTGACGGCGTGCGGGCGCTGCTCGATGATCCCGACCGCGCGTTGCTCGAGGTCGGCCCGGGCCAGACGCTGTCGGCGCTGGTGCGCCAGCACGGCCAGGAGACCGGTGGCCGCGCGGTGATCCCCTCGTTGCGTCACCCGCAGGCCGACGACCCCGACGAGCAGTGCGTGCTGCAGGCGCTCGGCCGGCTGTGGCTCGCCGGCGTGCGCGTCGACTGGGAGGCCTTTCAGGACGGCGGTCGGCGCCGGCGCCTGCCCCTGCCCACCTATCCGTTCCAACGGCAGCGCTACTGGGTCGATCCTGCTCGCGACGGCGGCCGCGGCGCCGATCGCGGTGCGCTCGTCAAGAACGCCAACGTCGGCGAGTGGTTTTGGGTGCCGTCGTTTCGGCGCGGCGCGCCGTTGTCGCCCGCGTTGCCCGATGGCGATGGCGCGTGGTTGGTGTTCGCGGACGAGCTCGGCGTCGGCGACGCGCTGGCGGCGCGGCTGGCCGCAGCTGGCCGGCCGGTGGCGCGGGTGCGGCCCGGCGACGGCTTTGCGGCGCAGGCCGATGGCGCCTTTGCCGTGCGGCCCGGCTCGCGCCGCGACCTGGATGAGCTGTTCGCCGCGCTGCGGTCACAGGGTGCTGCGGTAGGTCACGTCGTGCATCTCTGGCATGTCGAGGCGCTGGCCGCGAGCGGTCGCAACGGCGCGGTCCCCGACGCCGCGGCGCCACAGGATGGGGGCTTCGACACCCTGCTCGCGCTCGGTCAGGTGGCCGCCGACCTCCCCGAACATGAGAGCGTGCAGGTGACCGTCGTCACCAACCAGCTGTTCGACGTGCTGGGCGGGGAAGCGCGTCGGCCGGAGCGCGCCACCGTGCTGGGCCTGACCAAGGTGTTGCCGCTGGAGCTGCCGACGGTGACGACGCGGCACGTGGATCTTGGCGGCGAGATCCTCGACCCGGGCCAACATGTCGCGGCCGCTGAGTTGATCTTGGCCGAGTGCGCCGCGGCTGTAGGCGATGACGCCGACGCGGCCGCGGCCTATCGCGGCCCGCACCGCTGGCTGCCTTCGTTTGAGCCGACGCGTCTGCCGGTGCCGCCGACCCGGGCGCCGCGCCTGCGCGATGGCGGCACGTATCTGATCACCGGCGGCTTGGGCGGGATCGGCCTGGCGTTGGCCACGGGCTTGGCTGAGCGCAGCGGCGTCAAGCTCGTGTTGTTGTCACGCGGAGGGCTGCCGGCGCCGGATCAGTGGGACGCCCACCTTGCCGAGCACGGCGAGAGGGACCGGGTGAGTCGCCGGATTGCCGCCGTGCGCTCGCTCGAGGCGCAGGGCGCCGAGGTGATGGTGGCCGCCGCCGACATGACGGATCGGGCGGCGCTCGACGCTGCGTTGACCGCGGCGCGGGCGCGCTTTGGCCCGTTCTGCGGCGTCGTGCACGCGGCTGGTCTCGCCACCGGCGGCCTGATCGTCGCGCGCACGCCCGAGGCCGCCGCCGAGGTGCTCGCGCCCAAGGTCACGGGAACCCTGCTGCTGCAGGAGCTGTTGGCCGGCGATCCCCTCGACTTCTTTGCGCTGTGCTCGTCGCTGGCCAGCGTCCGCGGCGGCCTCGGCGCCGCTGACTACACCGGTGCCAATGCGTTTCTCGATCTGTTGCCCCTGAGCGCCGACCGCGGCGCCCGCACGCCGTTCGTGTCGGTGGCCTGGGATACCTGGAACGAGGTCGGCATGGCGGTCGAGACCGAGGTGCCCGCCGAGCTACGCAAAGCGCGCGAGGAGTTCCTGCGCAAGGGCATCCGTCCGGCTGAGGGCCGCGACGCGTTCGCCCGCGTGCTGCACTCCGGCCTCAAGAGCGTCTTCGTCTCCACGCGCGATTTGCTGACGCGGTTTGAGGTCGACGAGTCGGATGGCAGCTCGGGCTCGCCGCCCCCGGCGCCGTCCGGCATGGAGGCCGCGGCGCGGCCGAGCCTGCCCAACGCCTACGTCGCGCCCGAGACCGACCTGCAGCGCGAGATCGCCAGCTTCTGGGAGGAGCTGCTCGGCGTCGATCAGGTCGGGCTGCACGACAACTTCTTCGACCTCGGTGGGCATTCGTTGACCGGCACGCGACTCAGCACACGGGTCCGCGAGGTGTACGAAGTCAATCTGCCGCTGCGCGCCTTCTTCCAAAGCCCGACGGTGGCTGGGGTCGCCGAGCACGTCGAGGCCGCGCGCTGGGCCAAGGAAGGCGCGGCCGCGGACGGCGCCAACGCCGACGATCGCGAAGAGGTCGAGTTCTGAGCTGAGCGCGCGCCCCGCACTCACAGGCCCCCTCATTCACAGGCCGGCGCCGCCGCGCCCGCCGCCACGCGGCAGAAGCACGACGCGGCCAGGTCGATGTCGGCCGCCGCAAACGCGCGGCGGTAGCGCGCCTCGAGGGCCTCGGCCTCGGCGTCGGCGCCGCGCTGGCGCCGGCACTCGGCCAAGCCATGCAGCGCCCAGCCATTCTCGCGGTGCCGCTCGAGGTCCTCTTGGTAGACGGCCTCGGCCTCGGCGATGCGGTGCTGCTCGAGCAGGAGCGCGCCGAGCGCGTGGCGCACGGGCTGCATCCACGGCGACGGCTCGTCGTAGCGCAGCGCGTCCTCGCGGCGCACGGCCTCGTTGAGCTCGTCAAAGGCCGCGTCGAAATCGCCAGCCCGGTAGAGGATCTCGCCGGCGAGCATGTGCCGGGCGACCTCGATCACCGGCGGTGCGGGGTTGATGCCGATGACCGCGTCTTCCGGCACCGCGTCGGCGGCGGCCGCAAACTTGGCCTGCGCGGCGCGCGCGTCGTCGACTTTGCCCGTGGCGGCCAAGGCAATGCCGTGGGCGTAGTGCCACAACGCCTGCGCGATTGGATACTCACCCTCGGGATACGGCTCGTCGAGCACGTCTTGCCATTGTCCGAAACGGATCATGGCGTGGAGCGGCACGGCCAAGAAGCCGTCGACGAGCCCCGGCATGCCTTCGAGCAGCGACGGCGGCAGGTCGGCGACCAGATCGCGGGCCGACTGCACGGCGACGTCCCGACGGCCGCCGAACATCGCGGCGTAGACGCGGAAGTGGTGGTTGTGGGCGCGGTAGAACTCGTAGATCCCCTGCGGCCCGACCTTGTCGAAGTAAGCGCGGTCGGCGCCGATCGCCAGGCGGTTGGCCTCTTCGGCGTCGCGGTAGCGGCCAACGTTGATGTAGATGTGCGCCGGCATGTGCACGAGGTGTCCGGCGCCAGGGAACATGGCGCGCAGCCGGTCGGCCGACGGCTCGGCCAGCTCCGGCCACGGCGAGGCCTCCATCGCGTGGATGTAGAGGTGGTTCGCCAGCGGGTGGTCCTCGGCGAGCTCCATCACGCGCTCGAGCACGGCGCGCACCTCGAGGATGTTGTCCATGGGCTGGCCGTCTTTGGTCCAGGTCTCCCATGGGTGTAGGTCGAGCAGGGATTCGGCGTAGAGCGCGCCGACGTCGGGATCGCGGGGGAACTGCTGCCAGACGTCGCGCATGGCCTCGGCGTAGGCCTGGTCCAGGTGCGCGCGCTCGGCGGGTGCCTCGGCGTCGTAGCGGTGCACCAGCGCCTCGATCAGCGCGCGATTGGCGTCCGACTCGTGTTGCCGCAGGTCGTAGGCCCGCTGTGCGGCGGCGTGGGCTTGGGCCGCGACTTCGGGATCCTCCATCGGCAGGTTGATGTTGGGGCCCAGTGCGTACGCCTCGCCCCAGGCCGCCATGGCGCAGGTGGCGTCCTTCGCCGCGGCGGCCTGGAAGGACCGGACGGCCTCGTCGTGGTTGAAGCCGTAGGTGAGGATCAGTCCTTGGTCGAACCACGGCTGCGCGGCCGCGGTCGCCGCGATCCGCCGGTGCGCGCCCTCCAGGCCGGGGAAGAGGTTGGCCGGCGCCGCCGCGGTGCGGTCGGCGTCAGCGGCACTCTGGGTGGGCACGGCGCAGGCAGCGGGCAGCAGCGCTGCCAGGATCAAGAATCGTCGCATGGCGTGGTCGCGGGCTCCTGGTTTGACGGAGCCCTAAAGCGAAAGGCCGGAGCCGGGTCTGCCAAGTTTGGGGAGAAAAAGTGCGTGGTTGCTCCCGCGCATGGCTCGACAACCATCACACTCTGCGCAACCCTGTCGAGCTAAGAAGTCGTCAGGCCACCTCAACGATCTGTTTCCGGTGCTCCTCGAGTTCGGCGGCGGCGGAGTGCCGCAGGGCCCGATCGCACGCACGTTCCCGGTGTCGGCGACCAAGGCGACCCGGACCTTGGACGGCGGCTTCGCCGTCAGCGGCAGCTCACTGCTGGGCGGGGGCTATCGCCGCGCGCGACTGCTCAAGTACGGTCCGGACACCGCTCTGGAATGGGCGTTTGAACGATTTGCAGCCGTCATTCCGGCGTCCGAACCCGCCGCTCAACTTGGCCGCCAAGTTAAGCGGGGGCTACCTGATGTCGGTTTCAACCGCGACCGCATCAGGGTTGGTGCAGGGCGTGCTCCACGTCGAGCCCACCGGCGGGCTGGCCTGCGGCGCGACGCCGCTGGTCGGGGAGTCCGAGTTCATCGCCGAGACCGGTAGCGCGACCGTGCCGACGGTGACCGCCAGCGGCCCACAGTGGCGGCGGCTCGACTTCACCCACACGGCGGTTGGCGTCGCAACCGAGATTCTCTGCACGGGAGCGCCTCGTGCGGGGCATTGACCCGGCGCAGCGTGCCGCTTGCGACTCGTCTTTGGGTCGTTGTCGATCGCGACGGTGCAACCTACCTCGTAGCCGGGGATTGCCGACGACGAGGTGGCCAAGGCCCTGTGTGTCGGGCGCACGCTTGGCGTGCGCGAGTGGGCCCTGGCCACGGCTTGGCTTGGTGACCGAGCCGGAGGGGCTGCGCGACGGCGGGCGCCGAGAGCGTACTCCGCCCCGACGGCTCGGGATGGATCAGCCGCCGATCAACCACTGCAGACCGTTGGTCTGCGCAGTCCTGAGCGCTCCGGTCGCGCCACTGCCGTTGTCGACGAACAGTGCCTGCCAGAAGAGGCTGGCACAGAACGATCCAGAGGGAACGGACAGCGGCAGCGACGACGTGCCGGTGGAATCAAACGTCAGCATCGGCAGCACGACGAGAGGCTGCACGAGGAGCGTCCCACCATCGAACGGCAGACTGACCTGGGTCGCTCCCAGGAACAAGACGGGGACGTCGCCGGCGCGACCGTTCGTGATGGTCAAGTCGGCGGTCGCTCCCGCCGCGGGCGCCACGACGGTGGACAGCACCGGGATGCCCATGGTTCCGGCCTTGCCCGTGCCATACGGCAGCGCGGCCGCCGTCGCCGACAGGCGCACGCTCAGGAGGGAATCGCCGGCGTGGACGTAGTCGGCTCTCCCATCGCCATTGATGTCGGCCATCATGGCGTCATTCCAGCCCGAACCGATGTGGGGGTATTCGTGGGCGGCTGCGAACGTCCCGTCACTGCTGGACAACCGAACGTAGAGGGTGTCGAGACCGGTGTAGACGTAGTCTGCACTCCCATCGCCGTTCACGTCGGCCATCTTCGTGCCCGGGCCGAACCAACCCGTGCCCTCGTGGGGGTTACGGATGACGCTTTGGAAGGTCCCGTCGTCATTCGACAGCCTCACCCAGATGTCGACGTCGCTGGCGAACACCCAGTCGACGTTTTTGTCGCCATTGACGTCGGCGAGCCGCACGCTCGTGCCGCCCCAACCCGAACCGACGTGGGAGCTTGTAACGACGGTCTGGAACGTCCCGTCACCGTTCGAGAGCCGCACGAAGAGGGCCTCACTGCCGGTGTAGACGAAGTCTGCATTCTTGTCGCCGTTGACGTCGGCCATCTTCGAGTTTGTGCCACTCCAGGGCGAGCCGACATGCGGGTTCTGGATGGCAGCCTGGAAGGTCCCGTCGCCGTTGGACAGCCGAACCCAGAGGTCCCGGTCCGCGGAGTAAACATAGTCGACGTCATCGTCGCCATTGACGTCGGCAAGCATCGCCCCCGTGCCGCCCCAGCCCGAACCGATGTGGGCGTCTTGAACGACGGTCTGGAACGTCCCGTCACCGTTCGAGATCCGCACGTAGAGGGCCGAGTCGTCGGTGTAGACGAAGTCGGCGTTCCCGTCACCGCTGACGTCGGCCATCCTGGCTTCTGAGCCGGCCCAACCCGTGCCCCCGTGGGGGTTGCTGATGACGCCTTGGAAGGTCCCGTCGCCGTTGGACAGCCTCACCCAGATGTTGTTGTCGCTAGGGAACACATAGTCGACGTTTTTGTCGCCATTGACGTCGACCATCCTGGTTTGCGTGCCGCCCCAACCGGAACTGCCGTGAGGCGTGTGCACCGCCGTTAGGAAGACTGGGCACTCAGATGCGGTTTGGCTTGCGGCGAGCACACTGGCCACGACGGCACCGTGATCGCTCGGCCACGGGCTCTCGTCCATCGTGTAGGCCTGGATGGCCGAGTAGGGCTGCCCGCCGCCTGGTCGGAAGTAGATCATGTCGATGCGATCGTGGACTTCATCCAACTCGAGTCTTCCCTTGGGGTAGCCGGGGCTCCACGTGAAGCCGCGCTCTTGGGAGGGGTCGCTGTGGACCTCGCGGTACATGTCCCTGAAACCCGCGGCTTCGAGAGCCATCGAGACGGGCCATGGCACCGACACGCCAAAGTTCTGGTTGGCATTCGCGGCAACCCAGTCCAGATGCGACGGGCAGTTGTGGTCGCCGGCCAGGAACGTCGGCAGGCCGGGCTCCATCGCGGGCTAGTCGACCAATATCGACAAGATTGCCTGGATTTCAGGGAGACGGGTGCTTCCCTCACCCGCGAGGGCCTGAGCCACCGTGCCGCCATCGCGGACGGTGTAGGGGCCGTAGGAAGTGTGCGTGAGGTGGCTGTTGAAGAACCGGATGTGCGAGCCGGGCGACAACTCGATCTTGACGCCGTAGCCCGCCAGGCCGGCGGTGTAGGTGTCGACGATCGGGAACCGGCTGAGAACATCGGCTTCGCTGGAGACGTGAAGCCCGCTGTAGCCGGGCTTCGCGCGCAGTAGCGCGGCCAACGTCTGGAGCTGCGTCGCGTCGTTGACTTCCTGCAGGGCGATCACGTCCGCGCCCGCCTTCGCGATCGCGTCCACGACAGCCTGCTCTCCGGCTCCTCCTCCTCCGAGGGTCGCGCCGCGCCAAATGTTGAACGTCATGACGGTCAGGTCGGCCACAGGCGGCGGGACCGGGGATTCCGCGCCAGACACGACATGGATGGTCGTTCTGGCGAGTTCGGCGTACCCATCGTCGGCGTAGAGACGGACGTCGTAATAGCCCTGTGGGACGCTGAATGGCAGGAAGCGAATCGTCCCGCCCGGGACCACCGAGGCAGTCGCGCTCGTCGTCCCATTCGTGTATCGCCAGTAGACATGACCCGGCGCATGGGGGGCGCCGGTGGGGAAGATGCCGACCCAATCGCGTGGCGACGTCGAACCTGTGAATGAGACGGCGACGTGCTCGCCGACGACGTAGTCGGACTTGTTCGTCGAGATCGACTGCCCCGCGAGCGGCAGCGCCGGAAGCAAGAGGGCCAGAACTGGAACGAGTTGGAGTTTCATTGGAATCCGGGTTGGGTTTGAAACGGAGAGGCGGGGGAATCCCGCTGCCACCCGACTCCGCATCAGCCGCACGGATCGCGGTCGCTGATTTCCAAGAAAGAGATGGAGCATATTGCCGTCCTGCGAAAGGGCTCGTGACCCCGGGGCTCATGTCAAGGTGCGAGACTCCGCTTCCACCGGCAGTTCCAAGCTGTCGCCTGTCGGCTTGCAGCCCCGTCAGCGCCGCGAAGTCGGTCTCGGTCACCCCGCGGGGTGAAAGCCTGCGGCCCACTGGCCGTGCCGCTTCGCGGTCAACCAGGTCTCCCGGCGCGAGTGGTCGACGATCTCGACGACCCCGGCTCGATGATGTGCGTGGCGCGGCCTTACGGCGTGCCCAAGTCTGCGAGTTCGGTGGCGAGCCACGCTTTGGCTAGGCTCCACTCGTAGACGACGAGCGTTCTACCGACCCCGAGCGTGTTCGCGACCTCGTCGAGGCTCATCCCGCCGAAGTAGCGCAGCTCGAGGATTCGCACGTAGCGCTCACTCACACTGGCGAGCTTCGTCAGCGCGGCCTCGAGGTCGAGGAGGTCGACTTGTCCGCCTGGGCCATCGACCGCGACCCCGTCCAGTGTGACCCGTTCCCAGCCGCTGCCGCCGCGCTTGTCTCGGCTGCGCGTCTTCGCGGCGTTGATCAGCACCCGCCGCATCGACGTCGCCGCGACCGCCAAGAAGTTCGCGCGGCTCTCCCACGACCGCTTGTCCTGTCCCATGAGCGCGAGGTAGGCCTCGTTCACGAGCGCAGTCGGTTGCAACGTCGCGCCGGCCGGTTCGTTCCGGAACATCCAGGCGGCCACGCGACGCAGGTCATCGTAGATGGCGGAAGCCAGCTGCTCGGTGGTCAACTCGCGGCCATCGTCGAGCTTCGTGAGGTAGGCGTTGACGGGGTCGTCGTGAATCAGTGGGCCTGCTTACGAGGGGGGACTCTGGGAGTCTACTGAGTGCGAACGGTCGCGACTACCGTTGTCGCAACGCTCGTTCGACGCAGAGCTGGCTCGCGACTTCGCGGTCGCGCTCGGGCATTGTGGTATCCCGACGCAGTCGCGCGATGGTCTCGATGACACCGTAGCGTTCGAGAAGCGTGTCAACACGATCTGAGTATCGCTCGGCGAGGTCCGCGTACTCGTCGCGTGCGAGTCGTCGGTCGCGGATGGACTGCGTATCCCAGATCCTTGCGGTTGCGTCGCCCGACCCCGTCAGGATGCGAGCTCCTTCTGGATCTGCCGCGATCGAGTAGATGTAGCTCGAGTGCCCGAGAAGCGTCACGACGTCAGCGCCTCGGCGCGAGTCGTACACGCGCAGCCTTCCATCCATGCACGCGCAGAACAACCTGTCGTTCATCCATGCCATCTCGGCGACGTCGAATTCCCCGCCGAGTGTGATCGGGTCGGCGCTCGGATCGTCGAGCTCCCAGATCGTGGGGTTGCCGTCTCGCACGTACGTCGCAAGCCGTTTGCCGTCGGGGCTGAATGCGACGCACCGCACCTCGCCGCCGGTTTCGAGGGTCACCGCTTCTTGGAAATCCGCCGTGTCGTACAGGACGACGCCTGTGTTCAACGAGGTCGCGACGAACCGACCGTCCCGGCTGAATCGCGGGACCATCCGCTCGGAGCCGACATCTTTGCGGTGGAACGCGAGCGACCAGTCGAGCGTGTTCCAGACTTTGAAGTCGAGCCCCTCGCCGGCTTCGCGAGTCGGCCGGGCGGCGAGCAGGGATCCGTCCGGAGAGAAAAGCACCGTTCCGCCATTGGGATCGAGCTTAGTCACGGCTTCACCGGTGCGGAGATCGAGGACTTGAATCCCGAAACGGCCGCCTCCGGCGACCGCGACCGACGTTTCGTCGAAGTTCACGTCCATGGCGATCAAGCTGCGTCCGGCGGTTGTCGCCAATTCGCCGAAGGGGCGAGCCGTCGTCGCGTCGAAGATCCGCACGCCTCGGCCCCAGCTCCCGGTATAGAACCGCTCCCCACTGCGACCGAAACACACCGAGTACACGTAGCTCTCGGTGCTGTAGTCGGCCGCGGGCGTATGGGGAATGACGTACGGCGCGTTCTCGATCCGCCACACGCGGACTTCACCGGTGTCGTCGACTGAAGCGAGCGTAGAGCCGTCCGGTGCGAACGAGACGTAGACGACTGCGGAGGTCGAACCGCGAAACATGAGTTCTGTACGGGATTCCTCCTGCGACCAAACCCGGACGACGCCATCCGTGCCACCTGTCGCCAGAGCACCTCCGGAGGCCGAAAACTCGACGGCCCGACTCTGGAGCATGTCGGGCGATATCCACCCTCTGGACACCGGTGGCCCCTCGTGTTGCATCTGCCAGAGCGAGACGTGGCCGCCACCGCCTGTGACCGCAATGCGATGTCCAGGGCGGTCCACGAATGCCCATTTCGCATCGCGCAGCTCGCACGGGACGGTCCAGAGCCGCGGATGTTCTCCTAGAATCCGGACGTATAGCGCCCCCTCCGAAATACCTGCACTCCACCGTGCGGTCGCGTCGACGGTTGCGCGCGGCGTTCCCTCACCCTCGAGTAGGATCGGTGCCGTCATGTCGCTGGCGTAGTCCCAATAGTAGGTCTGTCCGGCCACGTCGATGAGCAATCGAGACGCGCTCCCGGATCCGTTCGCCCAGCGAGTTAGTCCGGAAGGAACCACCGTGGAAGCCAAGACCTGACCATCGTCGGCCGAGCAAACCTCGAGTTGACCGTCTTCGCGGACAACGTAGATCACCATTCCATCGTCTGAGTTGTCGAGAAGTCGACACCACCCGAACTTCACCGGTGCAAGCTCGCGCCAGTCGGGGAGAGCCCAGCGATGGATCGTGAGCGCCCACTTGTGCGAGCGCTCGGCGTAGTCGAAGAGCTGGAGGATCCGACCCCCGGCGCCATACGTTACGCGGTACGTGTGCTGACCCTGTTCCGAGGTCTTCGGGCTCAACACCGCTTGGCTCTGATCGATCTGCGAACTCAGATGATCGAACTCCCATCCGCGCATGCGACCGGGTGCTCGCTCGAGGTAGTGACGTGCGCCGCGGCTGTCACCCGCGTCGAGCCTCATTTTCGCGACCGCGAGATTCGAGCGGTAAGATTCGAAGCTGGCGTGGTCCGAGTGGTTGTCTGCAAGGCGTCGCGCTCTTGCCTCATCGATCCACGCGACGATCGAGATGAAGAGCCCGACCGCGAGTGCCGCGAGCACGGAGACCACGAGCTTGTGACGGCGTGAGAACTTCTGGATGCGCGCCCAAAGCGTCGGTGACCGGGCTGTGATCGGATCACCCGCCAGGTACCGGCGCAGGTCCGAGGCCAAGTCCGCGGCGCTCCCGAAACGCCGAGCGGGGTCCTTCTCGAGACACTTCGTGACGATGGTCTCGATTTCGTTCGAGAGTTGGGGGCGGATCGAACGGAGCGTCGTCGGCTCCTCTTCCGCGATCATTCGGGCGGCTAGCGGCAGCGGTAGTGCGCCGACGTCGAGCGGCAGTCGGCCGGTGAGGAGCTCGAACAGCAAGACGCCGACGCTGTAGATGTCCGAGTGCGCGCCGACGGGCTCCGGGCGCCCGCCCACTTGCTCCGGACTCATGTAGGCGACCGTCCCGATCAGTGCGCTCGAGCGCGTCTTCGTCAGCGTCAACAGCCCCTCACCCGTTGCGTGCGCGACTCCAAAGTCCAACACGACCGGGTTGGCGACCGAGTCGCTCGAGGTCGGATCACGAACGACCAGAATGTTGCTCGGCTTAAGGTCGCGATGGACGACGCATGCTGAGTGCGCGTGATCGACGGCGTCGCAGATCCGCGCGACAAGCTCGATCCTGTCCCTATCACCGAGTCCGCATGTCTCCGCATGTTGGATGAGAGACACGCCGTCGACGTACTCCATCGCTAGGAACGGTTCGGGAGCGTCAGGAGTTCCGCCGAGGCCGACTTCGAAGAACCGGCAGATGCCAGGGTGGTCGAGCCGACTGAGTACTTCGGCCTCGCGCCGAAAGCGCTTGCGCAGGCCGGGCGAGTCGAGGTTCCGCAGGACCTTGAGTGCCACCGTCGCGTTGGTCGCCCGATGCCGTGCTAGGTAGACGATGCCCATGCCACCCGAGCCGAGTAGACCATCAATCGCGTAGGGGCCGATCGCGGTCGGCCGCCCGGTATCGGTGTCGCCCGCGTCGAGGGCGGCGGCGTCAGCCCTGGCGGCGTCGAAGTTCTTCAGGAGGCGCTTGAGTTTGGCGGTGGTTTTCGCACCGAGAGCACGCCGGGTGAAGAACTCGGCCTGCTCCGCAACGGGAAGTTCGGTGAGTTCGCGGAACAGAGCGTCGATTGCGAGGGGATCGGGTGTTGCGTCGGACATCGGCCGGAGCGCGATTCTCACCGTTTCCGACGGACCGCGTCGAGAAAGTCGCGAATCGGGGGCGGCCGCCAAGGCGGCCCGTTCCGGAGCCAATCCGGGCGTACGGAGCCGCGACAAGATGCACCGCATTCGGACGCCAGCGACCACGGCGGTTCGATGGGCGAGGCCTGCGTCAGCGGCCCGGCGCGATCAGCGCGCCGTTGCCGTCGGTCTGCCTCGCCCACGTCGTAGTCAAGATACCCGCGCTGGCGCCGAGTCATCGAACCACCGGTCCTCTACCCGCGGCAGCGGCCCCGGTCCCAGGGAGATCGACACTCCCCATGCCGGGGGGAGCGCGCCGTCCCCCGGAGCCGGCGCAGTCATGAGGAACACGACGGGGGGCTCACCCTCGATGAAGAAGCCGCGGCAGTCTTGCGGCGTGAGCGACGGTTGCACACAAGCGTCGAGGTGCTCGACGGTGACGAGGTCCGGGCGATCGAGCCGCGCCAGCCGATTCAGGAGACGAGGCTTGGCGCAGGCGAGCGCGTAGTGGCGCCCCTCGATCGCGCCCGCTTGTCGGATCGCGACCATCATCGCCGCGAAGAAGCGTGGGTCGTGGCTTAGGGAGACCACGCGCCCAACTTCGAGAAGCTCTCGACGGGGAACTCGGTCGCGGAGGTCCAGGCCGAAGAGCTTCTCGGTCGATGCGAGGGCGTCGTCGTCGTCGAGCAAGAAGAGGCCGCTCGCCCCGACGATCTCCCCGCCGCGCTCGGCGACGAGCAGGACGTCCGGCTTCCTCGCGAGCCTCTTGGACTTGTGGTCGCGATGCGACATGTACACCGCTTCGATGCGCTCGAGAGTGTCATAGATCTCAGCAGGGCAGCGGGACGGACGAATGGTGAGGGTCTTGCGGTCCATCACATCCTCATCTCGACATCGAAGTGACGCAGGACGTGGGGCAGGGACTCGACGGAATCGAGGTAGTAGTATCGATCCTGGACGCTGTCGACCTGGAACAGGGTCGAGGCGACGGCGCCGAAGTCGAACGCCTCGAAGGCAACCTCGCGACGCTCTAAGCCAGAGAGCTCACCCCTGCTGGACAACAGGGCACCGCCCAAAGCTCGCAGCTCACCGCCCTCGAGCACGAGGCCGACCTCGGTCGAGAACCACATGAGTCGCGCTAGAACTTCCTGCTGCCACGGAGTGGCGCGGCGGCCTCGACGACCGAGCCCCTCGAGGAAGCGCCGATAGCTGGGGTTCAGCAGCAGGGGCAAGTGCCCGAAGACGTCGTGGAACAGGTCGGGATCTGCCGCGAAGTCCATCTCCTCAACCGACCGCATCGCCTGACTCACCGCGAAGACTCGGTCGGCCAGTAGGTGGAACATGCGGGCGGGCTCAATGAGCCCATCGACGGGCACAATCCGCCAGCCGATCCGCTCATTGAGGACCGCCGAGAGTCGGTCCAAGCATGGGAGTTCCTCGATCTCCGGCGCGAGCGCCTCCGTCGCGCGAATGGCCGCATGGCAGCCTCGCGCCGGCAGCAACGCGAGCTGACGGGCGAAGAGTTCGCGCCACATCTGCCGGTGGGCCGAGCTGTAGGGCGTGTCGATCAGACTGGATTCGGGCCGAGCTGAAACGAGAGTCTTCATTGCCAAGTTCACTTTGGATTCCGGTGTCGGTAGAACCCCGACGCGATCGAACAGGGGCAAAGAAGATCGAGCTTCTTGTGTGCTCGTGTTGGCACTCTGTCCGGGCCGCCCCCGTAGAACGTCGTCCGGCCCGGGGGTCCGGAACGGAAACTCAGTTTCTTGCCTCGAGCGGGCCGCAAGGGCCTCGGCGGCGAGCCGGGCGTCGCTGCCGCAGGTCGGCGCGTGGACCGTTTGCCCACCTCGATCGAGCACTCGCTCGAGGTGGTCGAGGCCATGATCCCACGCATGCGCGAGTTTGGGACGCCGACCGTCGTTCTGTTTCGACCTGCAATGCCCGGCCGTCCGCCATCCGGCACTTGGCCAGTGTGAGCATGGGGTCAATCAGCAGCCGACGTGAGCTCAGTGGTTTCGGCGCGACCGAATCGTCGGAGGCACGCGCACGTTGTGTCCGCGAGAAGAACCCTGGTCAGCGGCGCGACCCCACTTGCGAGCGCAGCATCGCGACCGTGGCCTGCAGCTGAGCCAGCTGGACTTGCTGCTGCTTCATCCCCTCAACGAGAATGGCGGTCAGGCACGCGTAATCCACACCACGGGGGGTCGTCCCGTCGCCTTCGAAGGCGACCAGCTCTGGGGCGACCTTTGCAACCTCCTCGGCGATGACTCCAATCTGCTCCTCGCCGGTACTCTTGCGAGTGTAGCGGACTCCGCGAAGCTCGCTCACCATGTCCATCGCTCCGGTCAGTGTCCGAACGTTGTCCTTCCAGCGGATAGAGCTCTTTCTGAAGCTACTGCCGCCGTACATCACGTCCTTGTCGACGCAGATATCGCCGTCCCACTCAATGACGAGTGGGGTCTTGCCGGACGGGGAGGCTCCACGGTCATGCCGCCCGAACGCCAGAGCGGGTTGATCGCCCCCGAGGACTTCCATGTCCCACTCCAGAATCGCGCCCGCTTGACTTGGCTTGCGAGCGGCGAGGATGCGGTTCATCCGAGTTGGATGGTGTTGGCGCACTTCGAAACTGATCAGGCCGCCACTGGCGTTGCCGTTGCCCGTCCGGATCGCAAGCGCATCGCGCAGGGCGTAGTCGTCCTCGAAGCGCACCCGGCCATCGACGTCGAGCGCGAGAGATGGGTCGGTCGGGATGACCCCGATGCCGACCGGGCTTGAGTGGTGGATGCCCACTCCACCCAGGCTCCATGGAGAAGGGAATCCGGGTGCTCCAGGTGCGCCACGATCGCCTTTGTCGCCTTTCATGCCTTGCGGACCGGTATCTCCCTGGTCGCCTTTGGGGCCCTGTGGGCCAACCAGACCCGTCGAACTCCCCACCCACGCGCCGTACGCATCGATGACCTGCACACCGTTGATGCTCACACTGTTGGGCGTGATATCTCCGATTGCGTTGTCTGCCGTGTCAGCATGCACGGCATAGGGGACGCTCGCGAACTTGGTGCGCGGGCTCATTTCTGAGTCGGGGTCGATTGTCACACCCAGGAACAAGTCACAGTCGTCTGTGAACAGGTTGGCTGGGAGTGGAGTCACCGAGCCGATCTCCGCGCTCAACAGACCGTTGACAATATTCAAGGTCTGCGTTTCTTGGTACAGAGCACCTGTAGTCGGTGCGATTTCAGAGTCGTAGATCCGAAACGTGACGACCGCGCCGAGCTGGCTGAGCGGGGACCCGAAAACCGGGTCGAGCAACCTTGCCTGATAGCGAATCACGGACGGATTCGCCGCAAACGCACTGCCGTCGCCTTCAACGGCAACGTCGGGCGCGAGGAAGAGAGTCGCCACGATGGCGGAGTTGAGCGATAGAGCAAACATGAGCTTCTCCTGAAGGGTTTTCGAACGGTTAGTGGAGGACCGGCACCGTGAGGGCACGCGTGAAGGACCCCGACAGCGCCGCGGGGGGCGGAGTGACTGCTAGCGCTTGGAACTCAATCTCGAGGCCGACCAGTAACGGGTCAGCTGGGACGACGAGCGACAGGTTGATCTGGCCCGTCGGCGAGAACAGCGGTGGCAACCCGAGCGGCGTAAAGCTGCTAACCAAGGTCAGGCTGCCAGCGAAGGGAGCGATCGGCACGCACACACCAGGAACAGTCTGACCAACCCAGAACACACCAGAGGTTGGCCCATCGGCCGACAGTTGAAGGTCCAACCGTTGCCCGACCCGGGCGCTCGACGCGCGTAGGATCGGTTGGTAGCCGAAACCGTTGGCGAGCTTGCCAGTACCGAGCTGACTGTCGACGCGCACCTCGACGAGGCCCTTGGGGTTGCCGCAAGCGTCGATGCCGCCCGGCGTGGTGGCGGTCAGAACACTGTCCGTGACCACCGAGAAACTGGGCGCGGGGACCCCGTCGAAGAGCAAGTTCGACGCCACGGAGCCTGGTGACAAGAAGTTGAAGCCTATGACCCGAACAGGATCGCCACCGCCCTTCCGCCCCTCGCCTGGCAGGACTTGGAACACCAGGGGGGGGCCGGAACCCTGGATCGGCTCGAGCCACGCGATCCCGCCGCGCGCGGTGTAGCTAGGCGATGACGAGTCCTGCCCAGAGAACGGCGCACCAGACTCAGTCTCGGCGACCATCGAGAGACTCTGGATTCGCCCACCGACGGTCACCAGCGCATCCCCCAAGGAGGTAAACGAGGCAGACCCGGACTGCGCCACCACCGAGGCGCTGAGAGTGAGACAGGCAATGATGAATCGGTAGGGCATTGATGACCTCTCGTGAGTCAGGGGGCAAGCCAGCCCAGCCAGGACCGGTGGGCGGCCGCGGCGACCCGCCGCGTTTGCTGCAAGGCGTCGCGGTGGGCGTTTCGCGAGGGCGCAGACCGCTGCAACGTGCATCGATCGCACCCCGAAGTGAGAGAGGTGCGGATCGGTCGGTCTGTCACGGCTTTTCCCCCCGGCCGTTCCCTGCCGGAGGGGCATCCCCAGATCCAGCGTGCGCAGGAGAAGATCGAGAAGGCGACGCGGCGGTGATGGTCCCGCTGCGCGGGGTGGCCTGGGATCAGTGCTCAGCGCGCCACGCGGCCACGCGGTCGGCCGCCTCACGCGACCGTTTGGCGAACCCTGCCAAGACTCGATCGGCGTCGTCGCGTCTTCCCGCCTCGACATACAGCCGAGCGAGCTCGGCGACGGTCGGCCACGCTGTCTCCCAGGACAGCTTTGGGCGCCGCGCCAGCTGGTCGGTAGCTTCGGTCAGCGTCGCCATGGCCTCGGCAGGCCGATCCAGCGCGGCCAGCGCGACGCCGACGGCGTGCAGCGCAAAGACGATCCTGTCGCCACCCCCACCTTCGGTCTTGCGCAGCGTGGTGAGCGCTTGGCGCGCGTGGCGCAGGGCGCCTTCGAGCTGCTCCGCCTGTCGCAGAGCCCCAGCCAAGCGCAGGTGGATGACGGCCGTGCGTGGGTGGTCTTCACCCATGCCGTCGCGCGCGGTCTGCAGGGCTTGTCGGTGGAGCTCGAGCGATCGATCGAGCCGGCCCAACTCGCGACACAGCTGGGCGTAGTTGGAGAACAACGTGACTCGCAACGGGTCGCCGGCTGCCGTGACGTCCTGCGCGAACGGGATCATCTTTTCGTACGCCGCCACGGCTTCGGGGTCGCGATCCGAATCATCGAGCAACAGCGCTCGATTCAGCTGAGCCTCGAGGAGGAGGCGGGGCGGCGCGTCGGGTACGCCGCGCATCAACTCGATGGACCGCGCAAGCGCATCGTCGGCGCCCGTGAGGTCGCCGCTCTTGGCGCGCGCGGCGGCCAGGTTGTTCAGCGCTTGCGCGGAGTCCAGGCCGGGGTTCTCCTCGACCTCCTCCCACGCGGCACAGGCCCGCGTCAGCAGGTCGAGCCCGTCGGGCGCACCCGTCTCGGCGCGGATGATGCCGAGGTTGGTGAGGGCTGTCGCGACGTCGCGCGGCTCCACCGTGGGCTCGTCACACAGGGCCTCTGCCGCCTCGTACTGTTGGACGGCTTGCTTGGTTCGTCCCAGGGCGCGGTAGGAGTTCCCGAGCACCGAGCGCAGCGCGAGCTCGACACGCGGCTCGGCCGCGAAGGCGCCGTCGATCGACGCTGCGGCCTGGTCGAGGATGTCTGCGACCTTGACGTCGGGGCCACCGAGGTGAGGCGCGGGTGCGGCGAGCATGCCCATCAGGACATCGTTGATACGGCGCGTCACGTCGAGTCGCTGGCGCGCGACGTCGCGCTCGCTGGCAATCCGCGCGTTGGCCCAAGCCAAGACCAGCGGCAAACCAATCACGACCACCATGCCGAGCGCCGCGGCGGCGGCATGCGCGGGCTGCCGTCGGGCGCGGCGGACGAGCCGCGCCAGCGTGCCGGCGGGGCGCGCGTGGATGGGCTCGAGCGACAAGAAGCGCTGCAGATCCGCGGCGAACTTCCGCGCGGTGCGGTAGCGCCGGGTCGGGCTCTTCGCCAATGTGGTCAGGCAGATGGTCTCGAGGTCTCGCGGCACCTTCGGGTTGATCGCGCGCGGGGGCGTCGGGTCCGAGCGACGCAAGCTCTCGATCACGCTCTGCGCCGTGTCGCCGTCGTGAGCCCGGCGTAGCGTGATCGCCTCGTACAGAATGGCCCCGAGTGAGTAGATATCTGTGCGCTGGTCGATGTCGCTGCGCGAACCGCCGGCCTGTTCGGGAGACATGTAGGCGGGCGAACCCGTGAGGTCCCCGGTCCGCGTCACGTCGCTGTCCTCGTCGGTGCGGGCCAGGCCGAAATCAACGAGCAGCGCGCGGCCATCTCGACGGAGGAGCACGTTCGAGGGCTTGACGTCGCGGTGCACGATGCCGTGCTCGTGCGCGTGGGCGAGCGCGTGGGCGACGTCGACCGCCACACGCACGGCGAACTCGACCCACGACCGATGGTCCGCCGCCCGTTCGACGGGCGCGTCGCTCGACTTCAACTCCGCGGCGGCGAGGCCGCGCGCGCGCAGTTCGTTGAACAACGCGGCCAGCGACCTGCCGTCGATGTGCTCCATCGCGAACCAGCGGACGCCGTCGTCCTCGCCGACGTCGTAGACGGGCACGATGCCGTCGTGCGCGAGTCGCGCGATGGCGCGCATCTCGCGGTCGAATCGCTGCACCGCGCGCTCGCTCAGCGCCAAGTGCTGGGGCAGCACCTTGAGCGCAACGATTCGATCCAAGCGCTCGTCGCGCGCCCGGTAGACCACGCCCATGCCGCCCGCTCCCAGCGTGGCCAGCAACCGGTAGGGGCCGACGCTGCCGCGGTCGACGAGTCCCAGGTCGCGCAGGTGGGCTAGCCGCCGGCGCAGCGCCGCCGCGTGCTCGGTGTGACGCGCGCAGAAGGCATCGACGGCCGAAGGTCCCTCGCGATCCACCTGCTCGAGGCACGCCGCGACCAGTCGCCCCAGGACGGAGAGTTCGTTGTCCGCCGTCATGACGCCACCACTGGTCGCGTGGCGAAGTACACTGGCCCGTCGAACCCATGGACGAGCCCGTCGATCATGAAGCGCTCTTGCGGCAGCACCTACCGGGCCTCCGTGAGTTCCTCAGCCGTCGCGCCGGGGCCCTGATCGCCTCGAAGGAGAGCAGCGCGGACCTCGCGCAGTCGGTGTGCCGCGAGGTGCTCGAGCGTCTCGAGCGACGGGAGTGCTCGAGCGACGAGGGCTTTCGCCAGTGGCTCTTCCGCACCGCGGAGCGCAAGCTCGTCGATCGCGCGCGCTACTGGAACGCGCGCCGCCGCGATCCGCGCCGCGAAGAGTCGCCCGATCCCGCCGAGATCGAGGCGCTGCTGTCGACGCCGAGCCACGACGCGATCATACGCGAGGATTTTGAGCGGGCTCGGAACGCGTTCGCGGCTCTGCCCGACGCCTACCGCCAGGTGATCGTGCTGGCCCGCGTCGAAGGGCTCGACACCGCGGCGATCGCCGCACGCATGGGCAAGAAGCAGGGGACAGTGCGGAGCCTCCTCTGTAGAGGGCTGGCCATGATCTCGGAGGCGGTCGACGAGTCGTCGTGACATGTGGCCTCCCCCGAATCGTGAGACGCCGCCCGGCGCTGCACGGTTTTCGCGTTTTTTGTGCAGCGCTCGCGGGCGGCTTTCGCTCTTGCCGGAGAACACCCCCCGACGGCTCGCGGCCTCGACCATGACTCTTCGCACGCTCCTCCTGCTCTTCACTTGCTCCGTCCCCTGGTGCCCTGCCCAGGTGACCCTTGACGTGTCCACGACGCTGGCAACGCCGCGCGGTGTCATCAACGTCGTCGCCGGCGACGTCGATGCCGATGGTCACATTGACCTGTTGGTCAGCAGTCGCCAGGGTTACCCGAGCACCCAACCGGTGCTGTTCTTCCGCGGCCGTGGCGATCTCTCGTTCCACTCGGCCGTCGCGGCGACCGGGGCGGGGGTGGATGCACTGTCGTTGACGGATGTCGACGGCGATGGGCTCCTCGACGTCATCGCCATGGCGGCGGTCGGACCCGATCCTCTCGTGGTGCGGCTCGGACAGGGGGACGGCACGTTCTCCGGTGGCGCCTCCCTTGTCGCCGGCTTGCAGCCGACCAGGGCCGCGCCGGGAGACTTCGACGGCGATGGGATCGTGGACATGGCGATCTTGTCGACTCCAGGGACGAGCTTGCCGGGCGGCCTCCATGTCGCCATGGGCACTGGGGGCGGCGGGTTTGGTCCGGCATCGCGCGCGCTCTTCGCGATCAACGATGGATGGGTCGAGACGGCGGACCTCGACGGCGACGGGCTCCGCGACATCGTGCTGATCAAGCTCGATCCGTTCGCCAACACCTCGCAGGCCTTCGCGTTGCTTTCGGAAGGCGGCGGCACGTTCCGGCAAGGCGCGACGTGCTGCCCGCTCCCCGGCTTCGCCAAGAGCGTGATGGTGGGGGACGTCGACAGCGACGGCGACCCGGACGTGGTGATGGGATTCTTCGGCTCGCTGGCGGGGGGGCAGACGGTGTTCACGTTGCTGAACGACGGCGAGGGCGCGCTCGCAGCGCCCATCGGCTCCGTCGACGACTCCGGCGGGGTCCGGCACGCGCTCCTCGATCTCGATGGCGATGGCATTCTCGACGTGCTGTCGGCGAGCACCTTTGGCGGGGCGCCCAACCTCAGCGCTGCCGTGCCCGCCGTGAAGGTGCTGAAGGGCAACGGCGACGGCTCGTTTGTGCCGGACCTCGTGGCGACGATGCCGGACATCCCGCTCGGGCTCGCCGTAGCGGATTTCGACGAGGACGGGCGCAGTGACTTCGTCCTGGGCCGAGCCAACGGCGGCGTCGCGATCGTCCGCAACCACACGTACTCGGCGACCGGTGCGTACGTCGAACTCGGCGATGCGAAGCCCGGCGCGACTGGGTATCCGATTCTGCTCGGCGCCGGCGGCGAGAGCGTGGCGAGCCCGTTCTCCTGGTCGGTGCACAATGCCCGGCCCAGTGCGACGGCGTCGTTGATCCTCGGCACCGGTTTGCTCGACGTGCCATGGCTCGGTGGAGTGCTCAAGCCCGTGCCCCAGTTCGCGCTCGGGCCGGTCGTGCTCGATGCGTCCGGCGGGTTCAGCGTCGCCGGCACGACACCCGCTGCGCCGGGCGCGTCGGTGTACCTCCAGTGGTGGGTCTTGGACCCAGACGGCACCAACGGGGTCGCCGCGACCAACGGCATGCAGATGCGCTTGCCGTGAGCAAGTCACTTGCGGCAGGTTGCGTGGCGCTCGGAGCAGACAAGCCGAAGTGGTCGCGCCAGCTCAGCGGCATGGTCAGGTGCCTGGGCGCGAGGTCGTGGCTGCCGTCGGGCTCGCGCGTCCCAACCACGACAAGGGGCGCCGAGGATCGAGGAGCGCGCACTGCGAGGCGTCACGCGCGTTTGGACGTCGAGGATCGTCCTGACGATCACGTTGGTGCGTTCCCCGCACGTGGGCTCGAGCACGAACAGCGCCTGGCCGTAGACCGAGGCGCCGATCAACGCTGAGGCACGGGGCATGGCGAACACGCCAAGCCAACCCGCCGTCGACTTCGGGATGGCGATAGGCGGAAGCCCCACCAACTGCGAAGCGTCTAGGCTGGTGCCGCACCCCCACGCCGCGCGTCAGGGACCAATGACCGTGACCTTCACTCCCTCGGTCGCGGTCACCGGGCACGGGCCATCGGCGTAGATGACCCACTGACAATAGAGCTCCGTCCCGATCGGCGCCCCGAAGTGCAAGTTGAACATGGTCGTAGACGTGTAGCCGCCCGTGACGGGATGGAAGGACAGCCCGCCGACCGGCAACGTCGTGATGATGCTGGAGCTCTCCACGAACGAGGTGTAGCCGGGCGCTGGCTGCCCACCGGGCGAGTCCGGCTTGGCCGCGCCGATGACGAGTACCGCGACGGCGTTGTTGGGTCCGTTCTGGAGCCCCATGATGAACCGGTTGTTGGCGCGGTGCGGGGGCTCGATCGCGATGGCGGCCGGCGCGGCGGTGATGCCGCACGCGGTGCCAAAGCCGTAGAGCTCGGGGTTCGGCGGCATGGTCTCCGACCGCAGTGTGGGCCGGTCAAACGGTGGCTGCAGCACCGGCTCCAGGAGGCGGGGGTCGGTGAACGACTCCAGATAGGCGACGAGATCGTTCTTGTCCTGCTCCGTGATTGATCGGGGGGGGGGGGCCTGACTGGCGCCAGGGGGCCGGGGCACAGGGACGTGCGTGATCGGCCGGATGGCGTTGTGGTCGACCTCGAACTCCCCACCGGCCACGTAGAAGTCGATGACCTCTCGCAGGGTCGAGGCCCGACCGTTGTGAAAGAAGCGGTTGTGCAGGGCCACGTTGAACAGACTGGGAGTCTTCATGGCGCCGCGTTGGTCGTCGGGTAGGCCGGCTTGCACTGCGAATCGGCCCAGGTCCGCCGATCTTGGCGCCGCGCCAATGTAGTGGAAGTCGTTGTCGGTCTTGCGCCTGTGCATGCCGTCTTCGTGGCACTGGCTGCATCGGGGCAGGCCTGGATTGGCACTCTCGAAGATGAACCCCCCTCGTTCGGCAGGAGTACCTTTGCCGGGGTAGTTGAGCTTCAGCACGGTGGCCTCCGTGGGCAGAAGCGTGCGCTGATAGGCCGCCAGCGCCAGCGCGACTCGCTCGCGAGTCACTCCTGGCCCCGGCGCCGCCGCGGACCCGGCGAAGGCTTCGTTGCAGAGCTGCGGATAGGTCTTGGTGCCGATGTAGTCCTCCAGCCGAAGCGGGATGTTCGATGCCAGGGCCAGCGGCGTCACGTTGGCCAGCCGCGCCGTGACTTCGCCCCAGTTGGCGTCGTCCATGTGCGCCATTTCGACCGAGGACACCGGCGGTCCCACGGCCTGTGACTCGATGGACGCACCGGCTCCCATCTCGGTCACGGTCGCGCCGCTCTCGTTCTTGAATTCCTGCCGTGCCCGGCCGTCCCAGAATTGCTCGAAGAACAAGAACGCATTGAGGTTGGACGGGGACTTGCGGCCGGTGACCTGCGGGTTGAGCCCAAACAGTGCCGTCGGGCTGACCGCCGGTTCATAGAGCCCGCTGAACCGGTTCTGAATCACACCTGCCGACCCCCATACGTCGTCGTCTGCCGTGCTGGGATCCTTCGCGTTGAGCACGGCCGGTCGCGGGTCGGTGCCTCCGGCCTCGGGCATGTGGCACGTGGCGCAAGCCATCGTCCGGGTGGCCGACATCTGCTCTTCGTAGAACAGGATGTGGCCGAGCAGGACCCTCGGGTCGGTCAGTGGATCGGTCGATTCTGGATTCCCCACCGGCGCCGGCGTCGGGATGAGTGGCGTGTGACGCGGGCCGTAGAGCCAGGTGGTCGACACAAGCCCTGACTCCGAGCGACCACCGAAGAATACCACCGCACCCAGCACGCCGACGTCGCCCACGAACTCGGCCGCGGAGCTTGCGAGCGGCGGGCTCGGCGGCTGTCCTACCGGCACGTTGGCCTGACGCCAGAGGTTGGACTGCAGCGCGGTCGGGTCGGGCCGGAGCTCCCAGGTGTCGACGCGGACCGTCGATCCGGTGAAGCCGCCGTGCATGACCCACCGGTCGCGCAGGTCGTCCCAAGTCATCGTCATGCCGTGCCGTGCCGGCGGTTCGCTGGATTGCGACTCCTGCGTCCACGCGTTGCCGACCGGATCGAAGTACCACGAGTCGCTGAGATCCGTCGTGCTGTTGCGGCCCCCGTACAACGCGATCAGATACGGCGCTTCCGCGGCGGCCATGCCGCCATCGGCCCGAGCCGGCGGTTCGGGATTGAGGCCAAAGATCTGCCCCCAGTTGCCCGCGGCGTAGCGCCAGGTCTCCCCGTTCGGGTTCACTCCGGCGACGCTGGTGTTCCCGCCGAACAGGATCGCGCCGGTCGGATCCGCCGCCATCATGGCCCCCGAACGGGCGGACGGCGACATCGCGGGCATCACCCGCGTCCAATTGCTGCCGTCCCACCGCCATGTATCGTCGCGCAGCCCATCGAGGTTCTGCCCTCCGAACATGAGGATCTCGGTGGAGCCGCTGCCGTCTGGAATCGTCGCCATGACGTGGCCGTGGCGCGCTTGCGGCGACGTGACGCCACTGGTCAGTTCCGCCCAGGTGCGGGTCTTGCCGTCGAAGCGCCAGGTGTCGCTCAGCACGCCAGTCCCGTTCTGGCCGCCGAACAGGATGACGTCGCCCGAGGCTTCCACGGCCATCGCGTGGCCCTCGCGGGCGCTGGGAAACGTCTCCGTCGGCGAGAACGTCACCGGGCTGAAGAGGGTCTGCGCCGGCGCCGTGCCGGCGGTGGCGCAGCAGAGAGAGAGCAAGGCGTAGCGAAGTGTGCGGTGGGACATGGGCCTCCGGACGTTGGTTGGCAGAAGCGTCCGGAGGCTGTTCTTGGGCAAATCGCGTTGTGTCCCCGAATCCCTCGGTTTTTGGCTACGAGCCCACGACGATCTCGAGCCCCGGGCTCAGCTCAAACCGTCCCAGCCATGGCCCACCGTTGATCGCGGCCAACGCCTGAAAGTACGCCACCGCGCCGAGGAGCGCGGGGTCGTTTGGCACTCCGACCGGGATCGCCGCGGCACCACCGGCGCTGGTGCTGACCGCGCCGATCGCGACGGGTGCCGCCACGTGCAGCAAGCAGTTGCCGCCGAGTGGGGTCCAGGCCAGTTGCGCCGACGCGAGCAACCCCACCGGAGTGCTGGGTTGCGCCGTGGTCAGGTCCAGCGAGAACGCGCCGCCGAGCGTGACCGCGCCGGTCGCGTCCAGTGTGGTCGCGCCGCAGCCAAAGCCGATGGACTCGGCCGCCCAGGCGCCGACCGCATCGAGCGGCACCGCGTGGAGCTCACTGCCCGTGTCGTTGTCGTCAGCGGCAAACAGCAGCTGCGACCCGACTCGGACCACGAAGTCGAACGAGAACCCGAGCGGCCAAGACGCCCTCATCCCAGGCGCGCTGTCCGCGAGGATCCGGGTGCCCGCCAACGTCCCGTTCGAGATCCAGAGCTCGGTGCCGTTCACGCCGTCGTTGGCACGGAACACGAACTGCCCGCCGCCGATGGGCATCAGCGGCGTGGCGACGAACTGCGGCAGCGGGCTCAGCCAACGGCGAACCACGACGGTCCCCGCGGGCGTGCCGTCGGTCTTCCACAGGCTCGTCTGGCCGGCCGCGTCCGCGGCCCAGAAGTAGACGTGGTCGTCGACGGTCGCGAAATGGAACGGGTTGCTCTCGCCGGCGCCCGGCAGCAGGTCCATGAGCAGGCGCGTGCCGGCCGCGGTGCCGTTGGAGATCCAAAGCTCGCGGCCGAGCACGCCGTCGGTCGCTGCAAAGACCAGCTCGTCACCGAGCACCGCGTGGCGAAAGCCGAGGCCCCAGAGCGTCGACAGCGAGGCGTCGAGCACCTCGGTGCCGGCGGCGGTGCCGTCCGTGCCCCAGAACTGGCGCTCGGTGCCGTCGAACGCGGTGAACACCAGGCGGTTCGGCAGCTGTACGAACTGCGCGGGACCCGAGCTGCCCGGGCCCGGTCGCAGGTCGGCGATCAAGGTCGTGCCCGCTGGCGTGCCGTCGCTCTTCCACAGCTCGCTGCCGCTCACGCCATCATCGGCGCCGAAGATCCACTCGCCGCCGATTTGGCTCGGGTCGCCGCTGCCGCCTGGGACCACGGGCCAGCCGAGCACCGCCGCCGTGCCGGCGGGCGTGCCGTCGGTGGCAAAGAGTGCGGCGCCGCTCCCGTCATTGGCCCAGAAGTAGGTCGCGCCGCGGAAGTGCTGCGCCACGCTCAGCGACGCGGCGGCGGAGAACAGTCGCTGCGTGCCGGCTGGGGTGCCATCGGTGATCCAGAGCTCGCGCGTGCTCAGATCCGGCGACGCGGTGAAGAGCAAGCCGGCGTCGATCTCCAGCGCCGGCGTTGAGACCGAGCGCCCGGATCCGGGCGCAATATCGACGAGCATCTGGGTCCCGGCCGCGGTGCCGTCCGTGGCCCAAAGCTCGAGGCCGCTGGTCCCGTTGTCGGCGCGAAAGACCGCGAGGTCGCGCATCTTGGTGATCTGGGTGACGCCCGAGCCGAGGTTCGTCGGTTCGGGGTCGAGGTTCCCGAGCAGCGTCGTGCCGGCTTGGGTACCGTCGCTGAACCACAGCTCTTGGCCGAGCCGGCCGCCGCCGTTGGCGCTGAGTACCATCCCGCTCGGCAGCTCGGCAATGAACAACAGGCTGGAGTTGCCGGGTCCCGGATTGATGTCGAGCACGGGCAGCGTGCCGGCGGCCGTGCCGTCGGTCACCCAGAGCTCGGCACCGCGCACGCCGTCATCGGCGCGCAGCCAGACCCGGCCGTTGGACGTGAAGATCTCCCACGGCAGCGAGCTCGACGCGCCGGGGTGGATGTCGGCGACGAGCCGCGTGCCG
Source organism: Planctomycetota bacterium (assembly GCA_039029375.1). Classification (GTDB taxonomy): domain Bacteria; phylum Planctomycetota; class UBA1135; order UBA1135; family UBA2386; genus JBCCGH01. The sequence continues at coordinate 45,138 of JBCCGH010000003.1, read as the reverse complement.
GCGGTGGTGCCGTCCGAAAACCACAGCTCCTCGCCGGCGATGCCGTCGTTGGCCGCGAAGACGATGCCGCTGCCCAGCGGTTCGCCGGCCGTGTAGCTGACGCCATCGGCCGTGCCGGAGCGGATGTCGCGGACGAGCGTCGTGCCGGCGACCGTGCCGTCGGTCACGTAGAGTTCGCGGCCGGTGCTCGGGTGGTTGGCGCCGAACCACAGCCGTCCGTTGGCTTCGGCGATGGCGCTGGGGCGCGAGTCGGTCGGGCCGGGGTAGATGTCGGCGAGCAAGAAGGTGCCGGCCACGGTGCCGTCCGAGCGCCACAGCTCCTCACCTTCGGCCGCCGTATCGACGGTGAAGACCAAGGTGTTGCCCGCCGCGTTCATCCGCGTGCCCGCGCCGAACGGCGAGGAGGGCAGCGTCATGAGCATCACCGGCGTGGCTGTTGGGTTCGGTTTGACCCACAACGCGGTGCTGGGGTACGAGGTCGTGAAGAAGAGCTGCTCGCCGGCCACGGCCATCGTCGTCGTGCCGTTGCTGATGCCCGCCGGGCCCGGGTTGACGTCGTCGGCGAGCACTGTGCCCGCGGCGGTGCCGTCGGAACGCCAGAGTTCGATGCCGACGACGCCGTCATTGGCGTAGAACCAGACTTCGTCGCGCCACGACGTCAGAAGGATGGGGCTCGATGAGCCCGCGAACATCCCGCCGGGCCCGGGATAGATATCTTTGACGAGCTCGAGCTGGCTCGCGCCGGGGCGCCCCGCGAAGAGTTCGGCGCCCCATTGATCCGAGCTTGCGGCAATGAGCACCGCGCCGGGCACGGAGGCTGCGGCGTAGGGGTTGGCCCAGCCGGAGCCCGAGACCAGGTCGGCCAACCGGAGCGTGCCCGCGCTCGTGCCGTCGGTGGCCCAAACCTCGCGACCCGTCAGCGTCGTCTGGGCTGCAAAGAAGGCGCTGCCGCCGGTGGCTCCCAGTGCCCCGGGGTTCGACGAGTTGATGGTCGCCGCAGCCTGTTGGTTGATGTCAACCAGTAAGGTCGGGGTGACTGGCGTCTGTGCCACGAGACTAAAAGACAACGCAGCGCCGAAGAGGCTCACCGAGAGGGGGCAACGCATCTGCATGAAGGGGGCTCCTTTTGGGGGGAATGTAAGAGCAACGCCCGCGGCGCCGCGAGCGTACGCGTTTCCCGGGGCCGGCCTGTGGAAAGGGCGATCACAACCCGCCCGTGCGAGGGCTGCGGCGGCGGCGGATTGCGGCGAGACGTCAGTCTGGGGATGCGGCGAGAACGTGCGTGGTCTGATGACGGTTTGGTAACGTTTGGCCCCGCCACCAGCCCCGAACCTCTATGATCCACCACCTTGAGAGCGGGCGCGCTCGACCCACTGGGCGATCGCACCCGCGTCCGGGTCGCCTGGCGAGAGCTTGCTCGCGCGCGACTCTGGGATGCTTGCTCGCCGTCGCCGCGGTGCCGGCGCAAACGCGTTGGGCGGAGCTCCAAGGCTATCGCTTTCGCCACGCGATGGCCTACGACGTCGCCCGCGACTGCGTCGTGACGTTCGGTGGCGTCTGGTTCGAACGCACTTTTCCGGCGCGCAACCTCGCCGATACGTGGGAGCGCTCGGGCGGCGGGGGTGCGGCGGGCCCATGGACGGCGCGATTTCCGCGCACGCTGCCGTCCGCGCGCGAGCGGCACGCCCTGGTGTATGACGCGCCGCGGCAGCAGATCGTGCTGTTCGGCGGCCAAAACCAGTCGCGCAAGTCTGCTGAGACGTGGGTCTGGGACGGGACCGACTGGAGCATGCACAGCGGTGGGCCGGCACCGGCGCGCCGGGGCCAGCACGCGATGGCGGCTGACCCGTTGTCGGGGCGCGTGGTGTTGTTCGGCGGCTTGGACGGCGCCAGCCTCGAGCTCGGCGACACCTGGGAATGGGATGGCAGCGGTTGGACCGAGCGGTTCCCAGCGACGCGGCCACCGCCCAGCGCGGACGACGCCATGGCGTTTGACGTGGCCCGGGGCCGGCTCGTGCTCGTGGGGCCGGAGATCGCACCGGGCCGCATGGGAGCGTGGGAGTGGAGTGGCAATGACTGGGTTGCGCGGCAGCCGCTGGTCGCGCCGCCCGAGCGCAAGGAGTTCTCACTCTCGACGCATCCCGGCGGCGGCGTGCTGCTGTTCGGTGGGATCGCGTCGTCGGGGACCCCGCTCAACGACGCTTGGCTCTGGGATGGCCGCGACTGGACCCTCGTGTGGGCCGGCACCGGTACGGGGCCGACACCGCGCGGCAGTCACGCTGCGACCTATGACGCGGGGCGCGGTGTTGTCATCGTCTACGGTGGCGCGGATGGTGGCGTGATGCCGCTCAACGACGCCTGGGAATGGGACGGCGCGCAGTGGCAGCAAGTGCCGGGGCCGCTGCCGGCGCAGCCATTGGTCGGTGAGTTCGACGAGCAGCGGGGCCACACCGTCGCATTGCGCCTCGACGAGACCTGGATCTTCGAAGCCGGTCGTTGGACGCAGCGTTTCCCATCGACGTCCCTGCCGGCCCCGGTCCGGCTGGGCTCGATCACCTATGACGTCGGTCGGGGGCAGATTCAGGTGCTGCGCTACGACTCCACCGCCGGTCGCACGCCGGTGCTGTGGACCTGGGATGGCACGACCTGGCGGCAGCGCTCGTCGCGCGGGGCGCTGGCCGATCGCTTTGGCGAAGCGATGGCGCACGACGTGGCGCGTGGTCGGACCGTCTTGTTTGGCGGCTTCGGCGCCGGTTTTGTGGCGCGCAACGACACGCTGGAGTGGACCGGCACGGCCTGGCGCGAGCGCCCGGTGACGGCGCCGCCGGCGCGCGGTGGGCACGCCCTGGCCTACGACCGCGGTCGCCGCACCATGATGATGTTCGGCGGCGCGACGTCGGGTCTCGGCGCGCTGCTCAATGACACCTGGGAGTTCGACGGCAACGTCTGGCGCCGTCGGTTCCCCGGCACGGTGCCACCGGCGCGGCAAGACCACGTCATGACCTATGACGTCGCGCGTGGCGTGGTCGTCATGACCGGCGGCCGCGGCTCGGCGCCGGGCAGCAACTTCAGCGATACGTGGGAGTGGGACGGCACCAACTGGGCGCAGCGCACCGCGCCGGCTGGCTGGCTCGGGTTTCCGGGCGCGCTCTTCTACGACCACGGCGCGCAGCGTGTGCTGGCGTTGGACAACGAGGCGATGTGGTACTACGAGCCGGAGTCGCCGGCTTCGGTCGTGCCGTTCGGGCGGGGCTGTGCCGGCACCTTTGGCCCCCCCGTTCTGTCGGGCATTGGCCCGCTGCCGTGGACCGGCGGCAGCCTCGCGCTGCAGATCGAGAGCGCGCCGATCGGGCGGCTGGCGGTCTTGGTCTTTGGCGGCTCGACTGTTACCTGGGCCGGCATTCCGTTGCCGTTGCCGTTGGCTTCGTTGCGCATGCCGGGCTGCACCTTGTGGACCGGCGCCGAGATCACCCAACCGACCGTGGTCGCGCCGTTTCTCCTCGAGATCCCGGAGAGCCCGGCGCTGGTCGGCGGGCAGATCTTTGGCCAGGCGCTGGTGTTTGATCCGCCTGCCAACCCGTTGGGGCTCATCTGGTCGAACGGCCTGGCGCTGACGATCGGCGGGCGGTGATCGGCCGGCCGGCGTGAGTCGGGTCGATCCGCGTCACCGCTTCAGCAGGCGGCCGAGCAGGGGGAGCACCGCCGCCAAGCAGCCGGCTTTGCCGCCGAGGCCGCCCAGGCCGCCGCGCAAGATCTGGGTCCAATCGGTGCCGCCCGCACTGGCGCCGCCGCCGCCGCCGCCGCGTTTGGCCTTGCCGAGGATGCCCATGAGCAGCGGCGCCAGGACGGCCAGCAACTGGGCGGTCGAGCCGGTGCTGAGGCCGAGCTTGCCGCCGAGCCGCGATTCGATCTGCCCGCGGCGTTCACCGAACACGTGCTTCATGATGGCGGCGCCCTCGTCGGACTTCGGGTTGTTGAAGTAGTCGCCGAGGTCATCGAGGACGGAGCCGTCGTGGTCCTTGTCGAGCGCCTGCTCGAGCGCCGCGCGGGCCTTTGGGTCGCGGGCGTTCTTGGCCAGGCCGTCGAGAATGGTGGGGAGCGCGGCGTCGAGCGCGCGGCGCGTCTGGGCTTCATCGGCGCCGACCTGGCGGCTGACCTGTTGGAGGTAGCTGCCGCTGATCTGCTGCCGCAGCTCGTCGAGGGGTGAGGGCATGCGTGGGCGAGTTTCTCGGTGAGGAGGACGAGGGCGAGCCGAGACGATAGGCGCGCCGGTGCGCCGATCCAGCGTCACCCTTCGTGTGTCTGGCGAAGGCGGCGGAAACCGCGGCTGGGCGCTATGCTGCGGGCATGGCGGCTGAGACGACCCGATCGTCGCTGCTCCTCAAGGTCCGCGACCCAGCTAACCAGGCCTCGTGGCGTGCGTTCGACGCGCGCTATCGCGACCTCATCTTGCGGTTTTGCCGCGCGCGACGCCTGCAGCCCGCCGATGCCGAGGACGTGCGCCAGCTGGTGATGATGGGGCTGGCCCGATCCCTGCCGCGCTTCGTCTACCAACGAGACCGGGGCCGTTTTCGCGACTACCTGGGGCGGGTCGTGCGGCACGCGGTGACGCGCTATCTCGAGTGTCCGGCGGCCTCGCGCCGCGCGTTGGGCGGCGAGGCGTTGGATGCGCTGCCCGACCCGAAGGCCGAGCCCAGTGACGACGCCTGGGAGCGCGAGTGGACGCACCATCACTTCCGGTTGGCCCTGGAGCGCTGCCGCGACGAGGTGACCCCGCAGACGCTGGCGATCTTTGAGCGACTGGTGGTGGGCAGTTCGCCGGCTGACGTCGCCACTGCATTCGGCGTTTCGGTGGCGTCGGTCTACAAGATCAAGCAGCGGGTAAGGAACCGGCTGAAGACGTTCATCGCGGAGCAGGTGCGTGCCGAGGAAAAAGCCATCGAGCTCGTCGGCTGACAGCGAATCGACCGCGTTGTCGGACGCGGACGAGCGTCTGTTTGGCTTTGCCGCGAGCGGGGTCGACGGCGATACATGGCTGCGGTCGCTGCGCGCGGCGACCGCGCCGACGCCGCTGGGCACCATTGGCAGCTACCGCCTGTTAGCGGAGGTGAGCCGCGGTGGCCAAGGGGTTGTCTTCCGCGCGCAGCAGCCCGGGATGTCGCGCCCGATCGCGGTCAAGCGCTTGCTCGCCGGCTGCTTCGCGAGCGACGAGGAACGGCGCCGTTTCGCGCGCGAGATCGAGCTCGCCTCGCAGCTGCATCACCCCGGGATCGTCACCGTCTACGGCATGGACGAGGTCGATGGGCTGCCAGTGCTCGCAATGGAGTGGGTCGACGGCGTGCCGCTTACCCAGTGGGCGGCCGACGGCGCCGGGCACCGCGGTTGCGAGGAGTGCTTGCGGATGTTCTTGGCGGTGTGCGGGGCGGTGCAGCACGCGCACCAGCACGGCATCCTGCACCGCGACCTGAAGCCCTCGAACGTGCTCGTCGATGACGCGGGCCAGCCGCGCGTCCTCGACTTTGGTTTGGCCCAGCCGATGGGTGACGGGGACGGCGCCGCGCACGAGGGCGGCGGTGGCGCTCGTTTCTCAGGCACCCTGGGCTACGCCTCACCGGAGCAGCTCAGCGGCGAGACCGCGCGGCTCGACGTGCGGAGCGACGTCTACGCGCTCGGTGTCCTGCTCTACGAGATGCTCACCGGGCAGCGGCCGTATCCGACCGATGGCGGGCCCCTCGAGCACCTCGCGGCCGTCGACGCGAACGGTCCGGTGCCGCCGTCGCGTTGGCGCGTCGGCGTGGGCCGCGAGGTCGACGCGATCGTGGCGAAGGCCGTGGCGCGCGCGCCCGCCGCCCGCTTCGCGTCCGTCGCGCACCTGGCCGACGACGTGCGTCGCTACCTCTCGGGCGAGCCGGTGCTGGCGCATCCGCCCAGCCGGCGCTACGCGTTCGCCAAGTTCGTAAAGCGACATCGCGCGCCGACGGCGCTCGCGGCGATCTTGGTGCTGACCTTGGTCGCATTCGCGGTGACCACGTTCGTGCAAGGCCGCGCGATCGCGGCCGAGCGCGACGCCGAGGCGATGGCGCGGGCGCGCGCGACGCTAGAGTCCCAGAAGGCAGAGGCGGTGTTGGAGTTCTTGTTGCGCGACATGCTCGAGGCGGCGGAGGACCACCGCGATCCCACCGTGCGCGCGGTGCTCGACGCCGCGGCGGCGCGCGTGGAGGAGCGCTTCGCGGGCCAGCCGGCCGTCGCGGCCCGGGTGCGCAGCACGATCGGCGAGAGCTACCGGCGGCTGGGACACTACCCCGAGGCCGAGACGCACTTGGCCGAGGCACTGCGACTTCTCGCCGTGAGCGCCGACGACGACCCGGCGGAGCGCAGCCGCCTCGAAGAGAGCCTCGGCGCGGCGCTGCGGCCCTTGGGACGTGGGGAAGAGTCGCTTGCCCATTTGCGTCAAGCGCTGGAGCTCGTGCGGGCACAGCCTGATGGGTGGGAGCGCGTGGCGCAGCTGCACTCCGACATCGGGATGACATGCTACGAGTTGCAGCGCTTCGAGGATGGCCGCGACGCCTACCAGGCGGCGCTCGACGTCGTCCGTGAGCACGCGCCGGACGACCACGAGCTGCGGCTAACGTACACATTCGGCCGGACGCTGTATCCCTACAAGACTGGCGACATGTCCAGGGCCCGGGGACAGCTAGACGATCTGCTCGAGGAGATCCGGGCGCGGCTCGAGCCTGACACCCGCATCGAGAGTTGGGTGCTCGAGAAGCTGGGATTGGTGTCGCTCTACAGTGGCGAAGGTGAGCCCGAGCCCTACCTGCGGGACGCATTGCGCATCATGAGGCGGCGCCGTGGTCCCATGCATCCCGACGTGGCCGCGGGTGCGACCCAGCTGGCGCACTGTCTGACAGGCCTCGGTCGACCGAGCGAGGCCGTGCCGCTGTTACGCGAAAGCGTCGCCATCGCCGAGCACACGAACGGGACTGACGGCGTGCAGGCGGCGATGCACCGAGCCCATCTCGGGCGGGCGCTCAGCTTGGCGGGCGAAATCGACGAGGGCATCGAGATCTTGGAGTCGTGCACCCTGCGGTTTTCGCTCGACGGACCGGACGTGATTCCCTGGGGGAGCCTGAGCCATGAGTTCTTGGCCGACGCGCTCGCGGCCCGCGGCGATCTCGCGGCCTCGCTGGCGTTGCGTCACCGGGTCGTCGATGCACTGCGTGCCCACGGCCTCGCGCCGGTTATTCTGCGCGATACCTTGGGCCGGCTGGCGCAGGGCGAGCGGGATGTGGGCCACGTCGGCGGAACGATCGCCGTGCTCGACGAGTACCTGCCGTTGCTGGCGCGCACGGGCGTCAGGGGGAAGGCCGTGGTGATCGACAAGTTGCTCGGCTGGATGTGGTGGCTCTGCGGCGTCGGTGCCGTGGAACGCGCCGCGGATTGCGCCGCGGCTGCGTCGGCGCGCGCCGCCCGCTGAGGAGCCGCGCGCGACGTTTCGTCAGGTACCGAGTCGTGTCTCGAGGCCGGCCGAAGTCGCGAAGCCGCGCGGGGCGCCTGGATCCCCGGCCACCCAAACTTGCCAGAACAGGCTCTGGCCGGTCAGCGTGGCCTCCGTCGGCAGTGGGATCGTCACGGTGAAATCACCGCTCGCCGAGGTCGTCGCCTGGACCTGTGCGGCGAGCTGCACCAGCAGCGTCGCGCCGGCGAACGGCACGGCCGCCGGGGCCGCCCCAACCAGCAGCAGTGCCGGCGCCTGCGGCCAGGCTCCCTGCAGGTCGAGGTCGAGGTTGGTGCCGAGCACCGGGGCGTTGGCGGTCAGGGTGGGGACACCCAGCTGGCCCGCGGTGCCGGTCCCGTATGCGAAGTTGGCGGCCGTGCAGGCGGCATTGATGATGGCAAAACCGGCGTCGCTGTCGTCAAACCCGGTGCGGCTTTGCCCGTCGCGGGCCACGATGCGCACGCGCGCGTCGCCCGCGCAGACATCCGGCACCGTCCACGACAGGGCACCGGTGTCCGGAATCCCCGTCGCGATCGCCGTGGGGAACGTCGCGCCGCCGTCGGTGGACAGCAGCACGTCGACCGAGTCGACGCCGACGTCGTCGTCGGTGATCCACGTGATCTCGACGCGTTGGCCCGGCGTCAGCGTCTGGCCACCGTTCAGGTTGATCAGATAGGCCGTCGGGTCCAGGCCGCCGCGATGCGCGGGGATGTGCATCATGATGCAGTGCATCACGCCGGCGGCCGTGACGATCCCCTGGCAGTTGATCTGCACCACGGTCTTGGTCGGCGCCGCGGCCTGCCAGGCCTGCAGCGCTTCGTCGTTGTGTTGCCTGACCTGGGTGTTGGTGTAGCTCGGCACCAAGACCAGGTCGTTGCACAGGACGACGTTGGTGTAGGTGTAATGCGTGCGGCCCACCGAGCGCGCCGGGACACGGTGCACGGTGAAGCCTTCGGCCGCCATTGACACCGCGGCGCCGTCGCAGATCTGGTCTTGGATCGAGCCCTGGTTGAACGGCCAGTCGCTGATGATCACCGCGTCGTCGGCGATGACCTGCATCCACATGTCGATGTGCTGGGTCGCGTCGACCGAGGCCGGCAGCGGGTCGTAGAAGGTCGTGTCGAGGTTCTGGTAGTCGTTCCAGATCGTGTCGATCTCGGCCTCGGTGAGAGAAGGGTTCTCGTTGTTGATGAGGCGCGTCGTGCGGCCGCGCGCGACCGCGTCGAGGTGGTAGTTGCCGCCGCCGTGGACGAGCGGCAGCTCGTAGAGGCGGTGGCCGCGCACGCTGGCGAAATTCCGGCTGAACGCGTTGTCGTTCGGTCGCGGGCGATTGTAGGTGTGGTCGACGATCGCCCGGCACTCGCCCTGGTAGATGTAGCGCGGCCCGTAGTCGCGCATCCAGATCGTGTCGGTCCGACGCACGACGAAGCGAACGCGGGCCATGTTGGCGCCGGCCGCGCTGAGCGTGTTGCGCACCGTGGTCTGTTCGCCCGTCGTGTCGACGGCGACCCAGACGTCGGCGTTGCCGGTCGTCGTGATGTGCCGCGCCATGTTGGCGAGGATCGAGGTCCACGAGCCCGGGCCTTCCCAGGCGATGAGGACGCCGGACATGGGCTCATACTCGGCCACGCAGTCGACCGGGCCGGTCGGCGGCGGGGTCACGGCGTCGGGGGCGCGCAGCGGCTGGGTGCGCAGCCAGTTCGCCTCCGCGGTGGTCAGCGAGCGAGGGACTGCGGCGCCCTCGGGGTATTGGGGTTGCTCCTGCGCGCGCGGGGTCGCGACGGGGGCCATCAGGAGCGTGAGCAGGACGAGGCGTGTGGAGGTTCGCATGGTCGGGTGGCGCGGGCGTCGTTGCCGGGGCGGCCTGGGCGACGATCGCGAGCTCGCTCCAGGTTAGCGGTTGGACGCCCGATCGGGGCCCTGGCCGCGGCAGAACTCCCGCGCAACATCGGTCCCATTGGGGCGATCACCAGGCGGAGGCATCCTATGGAGCGATTGCGCAGAATCGTGACCGAGTGGCTGACCGAGCGGCGCCTGCGTCAGGTCGGTGTGCCGACCTGCGCCGAAGTCCTGGCCGCGCAGGGGCGCTGAGGGGGGCATCGGCCTATGCGGTAGTGCGGCTTGCCTGCGTCGATGGCGTAGTTCCGGGGGGGCACGGCCGTCGCGGGTGGCAGGCTGTCGTGCCGGCGCGCGTTGTGGGGGTGGTTGGCGGCCCCTACTGTGTGTGGTACCCGAGACCCCGGTTGCGAAGGAGACCCATGCTGTGCCCCGATTCGCCCCGTGCTACAAAGCGCCTCAGTACCGCGGTCGTTCGCCTCGCCGCGGCCGTTGTGGCGGCGGGCATCTTCGTCGGGGCCGCCGCCGCCCAAGACGAGTGTGACACGGCGGTCCCGATCACGGGGGCCGCCACCCTTGGCGCGACTTTTGGCGCCACGACGAGCGCCGTTACCGGAAGCTGCGGTGCTCCGATGGGCAACGACGTCTGGTACACCTACCAGTCGTCGGTCAATGGCTTGGTGACGCTGAGCCTCTGCCCCACCGGCGGCGGCGGCTCGTTCTTTGATACTTGCCTGGCCGTGTTCTCGGGCACCTGCGGCTCCCTGGTCGAGATCGCCTGCAACGACGACTTCTGCGGTACCGCGTCCGAAGTGAGCTTCGTGGCGACCGCGGGCGTGACCTATTACGTCGCGGTCGGCGGCTCGCGCGGTGAGTCCGGCTTCTTCGCGTTGCTGTTGACGGAACCGCCGGGCAACGACGAGTGTGACAGGGCGTTCCCCCTTGGTCTCGGGACAACGGGCGGCTCCAACGCTCGATCTTCGGCGAGCGGCGTGACGGCCAGCTGCGGTGCGCTGATGAGCGACGTCTGGTATCGGCACACTGCGACCATGGACGGCCTCCTGACGGCGAGCTTCTGCCTTGGTAGTGGATCCGCCAATTTCGACACCGTGCTCGCGGTGTTTGGGGGCGATGACTGTGACTCGCTCGCCGAGCTCGCTTGCAACGACGACCACTGCGGTGCGGCATCCGAGGTCACGTTCCCGGTGACGGCCGGTGACGACTACTGGATCGCGGTCGCCGGGTCCGGTGGTCAACAGGGTGGCTTCGAGCTGGCGCTCTTGCCGGTGCCGGCCAACGATCAGTGCGCCGGGGCCGTGCCCATCGGTGTGGGCATCACGTCGGGCACCACGGTGGCAGCGACAGCGGGGGCGCCGGTCGCCAGCTGCGCGGCCACAGGGAGCGACGTTTGGTACGCGTACACAGCACCGCAGGACGGCCCAGTGGTGCTGTCCATGTGTACGGGTCCCGGCTCCGCCAACTTCGATACCGTGCTCGCGGTCTTTACCGGCGCCTGCGGTGCGTTGACTGAGATCGCGTGCAACGACGACGTGTGTGGTCGGCGTTCGCAGCTCGCGTTCACCGCGCAGGGTGGACAGACGCACTGGATCGCGGTCGGGGGGAAAGGCCGTGAGCAGGGTCCTTTTCGTCTGCGCCTGTCCGGGCCGGCCGCGAACGATGAGTGCAGTGGCGCGCTGCCGCTCAGCGACGGGATCTCGTCTGGGAACAATTTTGGCGCGACGCGCAGCGCGACGACGGCTAGCTGCGGGCCAGTGGTCAGCGATGTGTGGTACGAGTACGTCGCGCCTCGTGCCGGCTTGTTGACCGTGAGCTCCTGTCGGTTCGCGGGAGGTAGCTCGAGCTTTGACATGGTTTTGGCGGCCTTTACCGGCAGCTGCAGCACGCTGACGGAGGTCGCCTGCAGCGACAACGATTGCGGTGCCCTCGCCGAGATCCAGATTCCGGTGGTGCCGGGGCAGAGCTACTGGATCGCGGTGGCGAGCGCGGGTGGGCCGCAAGGCGTCTTCACGCTCTCCGCTCGGGTCACGCCCCCTGGGGACGAGTGCACCGCGGCGCAGCCGATTTTGGCGGGGCTGACCTTTGGCTCCACGATCGGGGCGACCCTGTCGGGCTCGGGTGCGGGATGTGCTTTGGCCCATCGGAACGTCTGGTTTCGCTACGCCCCGCCGACCGACGGCGTCGTGACCGTGGGCTTTTGCGCCCCCGGGGCCTATGCGGAGTTCGACACGGTGTTGGCGGTGTTCTTGACCTGCACTGGTATGGCGATCGCCTGCAACGACGATCACTGCGGAGCCCTATCCGAAGTCGCCTTCTCGGCGCGCCGTGGCGTCGAGTATCTGATCTCGGTTGGCGTCGACGTATCTAGTACGGCGGGCGATTTCCGCCTGTCACTGACGTTCACGGAGACGCAGCGCCAGTTCGACGGGCTGCGCAAGCGCGGCTTGCCGGCCGACGTCGATGAGACGACGAGCCTCGCGCTCGGTGACGTGGACCTGGACGGTGATGTTGACTGCATCGTGGGCAACCGTGGCCGTAACCGCCTCTACCAAAACGATGGGAGCGGCGGCTACGTCGATGTCACGGCGACGCGCCTGGCGCCGAGCTTCGCATCTACCTCCGCGGTTGCGCTGGGCGACGTCGATGGTGATGGCGACCCCGACCTCGTCTGCGCCAACGGCCTCGGTGTCGGTGAGCAGAACCAGCTCTTCCTCAACGACGGCGGGCACTACACCGAGGTCACCGCGACCCACCTTCCGGCAGCTTCCGGCAACAGCAATGCCGTGGCTTTCGGTGACATGGACGGCGACGGCGATCTGGACTTGTTCTTCGGGAACGGCGTTCCGTACCTGATCGAGGACAATCAGCTCTACATCAATCGCGGTGCGGGTGTCTTTGTCGACGAGACCGCCGCGCGTCTCCCGTCGCTACCCGGCGTGACGCGCGCCGTCGAGTGGGTCGACGTCGAGTCGGACGGCGATCTGGATCTGGTTTGGGTCGGTCAGGGCCGCCGGCTGCTGATCAATGATGGCAATGGGGCCTTCGGCGATGCTTCCGCCCGGCTGCCGCCTGGTGGCGGCGAGGCTCTGGCGGCCTTCGACATTGAGGGGGATGGCGACGTCGACTTGGTTGTCGGCCAGGTTGGGCAGAATCAGTTGCTGCTGAACGACGGCAGCGGCACCTACGTCGACGCGACCGCGGGGCGTCTGCCGGTGGACGCGGACGCGACCGTGGCGATCGCAGCGACCGACGTGGACGGTGACGGCGACGTCGATCTTCTCCTCGGCAATGGTTCCGTCCGCTACACGGGGTCCGGGGAGCAGAACCGCCTCTACTTGAACGACGGCGCTGGGACCTTCCAGGACGTGACTGCAGCGAGCCTGCCGCCGGACCGAGAATTCACGCTCAGTGTCGCCGCGGGCGATCTCGACGGCGACGGCGACCAAGACGTGATGTATGGCGTGGGCGGGGGCGATCGGTCAGGTGGTGAGAATCGGCTCTTACTGGGGCGCGGCGACGGGTCGTTCGATGACGCGACGTCGCGGCGCTTCCCGGTGGACGTGAGCTTGAGTTACGGGGTTGCGGTGGGCGATCTCGACGGTGACGGCGATCGAGATCTCGTCGTCGCGAACGGCCGGGAGCAGAACCGGCTCTATCGCAACGAAGGCAACGGTGACTTCGTGGATGCGACCGTCGGCCGGATGCCCGTGGATGTTGATTGGTCGACCGCGGTCGTGGCTGGCGACGTGGACAGCGACGGAGATCTCGACTTGGTCCTATCGAGCCCCTCATCGCCCGGTAACCGGGTCTACGTCAATGACGGGCGCGGGACGTTTCGTGACGAGTCGCCGAGTCGACTCCCCTCCGTCCGAAGTCGCGATGTAGCGTTGGTTGACGTGGATGGCGACGGCGACTTGGATGTCGTGGTCGTCACGTGGGGGAGCAACGCGCTCTTCTTGAATGATGGCTTGGGCTTCTACGCGGACGCCACCGGGACTCACTGGCCTACGCCCGATGAAGCGACGCAGACCGTTGCTGTGGGAGACGTGGATGGCGACGGGGATCCTGACCTCGTGACCGGCAACACCCACCGATCATTGTACTACTACGGGGCGCAGGATCGGCTCTACCTCAACGATGGCACCGGCCGTTACACCGACGCGACCGCCCAACTGCCGTCCGCGTTCGCTTCGACCCGTGCCGCCGAGCTCGTCGACATTGATGGCGACGGCGACCTCGACCTGGTCGTTGGCGTGGATCAGGGGGCCTTGGTCTACGTGAACGACGGCTTCGGCGTGTTCGCCGACGAGAGCGCGAATCGGCTGCAGACTCCGCGTGGCGAGGTGCGCGCCGTCGCGCTCGGCGATGTCGACGACGACGGTGATCTCGATCTCGTGCTCGGCCGCGATCTCGGTGTCGGTGGCGATCAGAACCAGCTGTTCTTGAACGACGGGACCGGGCATTTCATGGATCGAACCGCGGCCTTCCCTGCCGTCGTAGACGAGACGATGGCGTTGGTGCTCGCGGACTTGGATCAAGACCGGGACTTGGATCTCGTCGTCGCCAACGACGGGCGAAACGAGTTGTACAAGAACCTGTCGCGCCAGCTCGATGCGCCGCGGTTGGCCAGAGTGGGGCGGAGGTATCGCCTCGACGCGTACGCGAGGACGTTCACGCCGCGCGTTGGGGATCTCGTACTTCCCTTTGTGGCGAGCGGCGCGGCCAGCCTGCCGGTACCGCCCTGGGGCGTGTGGGGGCTAGACCCTGCGGTGATGGCGGCGCTGCCGCCGTTCCTGATCGCGCAACCCGACGGTGAGGGTTCGGTTGACTTCCTCGTGCCGAACAACCCGAGCCTGGTGGGCGCCGAGGTACGAGCCCAAGCCTTGGTGGTGCAGTATCCAGCGGGGGCGCGCTTCACGAACGTGACGTTCGACGTGGTTACGGACGCCTGAATGTGGGCGTCCTTCCGCGCACAAGGCGCGGCGCTCCGCCAAGGGCATTGGCGGTTGCGTCGGCGGCTCCTAGTGTACTGGCCCGAGGCTTCGGCCGTGAAGGAGACCCATGCCGCACCCCGATTCGCCCTCCGCTACGAAGCGCCTTCGTACTGCGTTCGCTCGCCTGGCCGTTGTCGTCGCGGTAGCGGGCGTGTTCGTCGGCGCCGCCGTCGCCCAAGACGAGTGTGATACGGCGATCCTGATCACGGCGCCGTTTGCGATTGGCTCGACGTTCGGCGCCACGACGAGCGCCGTCACCGGTCGCTGCGGCGCCCCGATGGGTAACGACGTTTGGTACACCTACCAGCCGTCGGTCTCCGGCTTCGTGACGCTCAGTCTCTGCCCCTACGGCGGTGGCGGGTCGTTCTTTGATACTTGCCTCGCCGTGTTTACGGGGACCTGTGGCTCGCTGGTCGAGATCGCGTGCAACGACGATTTCTGCGGCACGGCGTCGGAGGTGACGTTCATGGCGACTGCGGGCGTCACCTACTACGTCGCCGTTGGCGGCTCGCGCGGTGAGTCGGGTTTCTTCTCTCTGATGGTGACGGCACCTCCAGCCAATGACGTGTGCAGCGGCGCGTTTGCGATCGATCTTGGGACGACCGCAGGTTCCAACGCTCGCACGTCGGCGAGCGGCGTGGTCACCAGTTGCGGCGCACTCATGAGTGATGTCTGGTATCGGCACACGGCCGCAAGCGACGGCGTCCTCAGGGCGAGCTTCTGCTTCGGCGGCGGGTCAGCCAACTTCGACTCCGTGCTGGCCGTCTTTGCGGGCTACGACTGCGACTCGCTCACCGAGGTCGCGTGCAACGACGACCACTGTGGCGCGGCGTCCGAGGTCACGTTCCCGGTGACGGCCGGCGACGACTATTGGATCGCGGTGGCTGGATCGGGCGGCCAACAGGGGCTCTTTCAGCTGGCCCTGCAGCCGGTTCCCGGCAACGACCAGTGCACCGGGGCCATCGCCATCGGCGAGGGCATCACGTCGGGCTCGACCGTCGCTGCGGCGACCAGCGTGACCGTGGCCAGTTGCGCCGTCGTCGGCAGCGACGTTTGGTACACCTACACGGCGCCGCAGGACGGCGCCGTGGTGCTCTCGCTGTGCTCGGGCGGGGCGTCGGCCAACTTCGATACCGTGCTCGCCGTGTTTGCAGGTGGCTGTGGCGCGTTGACCGAGATCGTCTGCAGCGACGACACGTGCGGCGCTCTGTCCCAGGTCGCGTTCGTTGCGCAAGCGGGCCATACCTACTTGATCGCGGTGGGGGGTAAAGGCACCGAGCAAGGTGTCTTCGACCTGGGGGTCTTCACGGCGCCGACGAATGATGAATGCGCCGGGGCGCTGCCCATCGTCGACGGGTCCACGTCGGGCAATAATCTCGGCGCAACGCGGAGCGCGACCACGGCCAGCTGTGGGGTGGCGGACAGTGACGTGTGGTACGAGTACGTGGCCGCCGGGCCGGGCACGGTGACGGCCAGCCTTTGCCGGGTGCGTGGCGGGAACGCCAACTTCGATCCTGTACTGGCCGCCTTCACGGGCAGTTGCGGTGGGCTGACTGAGATCGCCTGCAGCGACGACCATTGCGGCCCGCGCGCGCAGATCGAGTTCCCGGTGACCGAGGGGCGGCGGTATTGGATCGCGTTGGCGAGCGCCGCGGGGTTGCAGGGCGACTTCACCCTCGCCGTGCGGCGCGAGGTCGCCGGCAACCAATGCACCGAGGCCATTCCGATCAGCGAGGGCTTGACGACGGGGACCACGATCGGAGCGACGTTGTGGCCCCCGGTCGGCTCTTGCCAGCTGGCGTTTGGCAACGTCTGGTATCGCTACGTGCCTGCCGCCAGTGGCGTCGTCACGGCGAGCTTCTGCGCACCAGGAGCCTACGCGGACTTCGACACGATCTTGACGGTGTTCTCGTCCTGCGTCGAGGAGTCGTTTATCGTTTGCAACAACGATCATTGCGGGCCCTTGTCCGAGGTCGTGTTCGGCGCGCGGGAGGGGACCGAGTATCTGATTTCGGTGGCTGGCCTGCTGGGCGCGGAGGGCGACTTCCGCCTCTCGCTGACGCGGGTGGAGTCGCCGCTCCAGTTCGATGTGCTGCGGAAACGTGGCCTGCCGCCCGACGTCGACGAAACGACGAGTATCGTATTGGGCGACGTGGATCTGGATGGCGATGCCGATTGCGTGGTCGGCAACCGCGGGGAAAACCGACTCTATGAGAACGACGGGAGCGGAGGCTACGTCGATGTTTCGGCGACCCAGCTCCCGCGGAGCTTGGCCTCCACGTCCGGTGTCGCGTTGGCTGACGTCGATGGCGATGGCGACCCCGATCTCGTCTGCGCCAACGGTCTCTACGCCGGAGAGCAGGACCAGCTGTTCCTCAACGACGGAGGGCGTTTCACCGAAGTGACCGCGACCCACCTCCCGGCGGCTCCCGACGTCAGCAACACGGCGGCGTTTGGCGACGTCGACGCCGACGGTGATCTAGATCTATTCTTCGGGAGCGGGACGATCTTCGCGGGCGCCCAAAGTCGGCTCTTGATCAACACGGGCACCGGGGTTTTCGCCGACGAGACCGCGACGCGCATGCCTGTCATCGTGGGCATGGCCCTCGCCGCGACCTTCGTCGATGTCGAGTCCGACGGTGATTTGGACTTGGTGTGGGTCGGCGCGGGGAGCCGGCTGCTGATCAATGACGGCGCCGGGTACTTCACGGAAGCACCGGCCCAGCTGCCGTTCGGCGACGGTGAGGCGTTGGCGGCCCTCGACGTCGAAGGTGATGGCGATCTGGATCTCGTCGTCGGCGTGGTGGGTCAGAATCGGCTGCTGTTGAATGACGGGAGCGGCACTTATGCGGACGCGACGACGGGGCGGTTGCCCGTGGATGTCGATACGACCGTGGCGATCGCGGCGACCGACGTGGACGGCGACGGCGACCTCGACCTGCTCTTGGGCAATGGATCGGGTCGCTACCCGAGGTCCGAGGAGCAGAATCGCCTCTACTTGAACGACGGCGCTGGGACCTTTCAGGACGTGACTGCCGCCAGCTTGCCGCCGGACCGAGAGTTCACGCTGAGCGTCGCCGCGGGTGACGTGGACGGCGACGGCGACCGGGATCTCCTCTACGGCGTCGGTGGGGTGGTCGGGTCCGGCAGCGAGAACCGGCTGCTGCTGGGCCGCGGCGACGGCACTTTCGTCGGCGCATCGACGTTGCGGTTTCCGCCGGACGGTGACATTAGCGCGGATGTCGCCGCCAGTGACGTTGACGCGGACGGGGACCTGGATCTCGTGCTCGCCAACGTCCAGGCGCAGAATCGGCTCTACCTCAACCAGGGGCAAGGCGACTTCGTCGACGCGACCGACGGCCGCATGCCGATGGACACCGATTGGTCCAATGCGGTGGCGGCGGGCGACGTGGACGGCGATGGCGACGACGACCTCGTCGTACCGAGCACGACACCGCCCGGTACGCGCCTATATCTGAACGATGGCCGCGGGACGTTCGCGGATGAGACCTCGGGCCGTTTGCCATCGACCGGTGGCCGAGACGTCGCACTCGTCGACGTGGATGCCGATAACGACTTGGATGTCGTGATCGCACGGTGGGGGACCAATGCCCTCTGGTTGAATGACGGTCGTGGCGTCTACACCGACGCGAGCGGTGCTCGGCTGCCCACTCCAGACGCCTCGAGCATGGCGGTTGCGGTCGGCGACGTGGACGGCGACGGCGACCCGGATCTCGTCTTTGGCAATATCAGCCTTGGCTTCTACTACTACGGGGCACGAAACGGCCTCTACTTGAACGATGGGACGGGCGCGTTCGTGGACGCGACGAGCCAGTTGCCGGAGAATTTCTACGCGACGCACGCGTTGGCGCTCGGCGACGTCGACGCGGACCGCGACCTCGACTTGATCGCCACTGGTGCGCGCGGGAGCCAGATCTACGTCAACGACGGTCTTGGCCGGTTCACGGACGAGTCAGTCAATCGGCTCCCCGGCTCGGTGCGGGAGTTTCGCGCCATCGCGTTTGCCGACGTCGACGAGGATGGGGATCCCGATCTCTTGCTCGGCGGCTACGACACCTCTAGCGTCGGCGAGCAGAACCGGCTGCTTCTCAACGACGGCGCTGGGCGCTTCGTCGAGCGCACTTTGGACCTGCCCGTCAACCTCGACCAAACGTTGGCGCTGGCGCTCGAAGACCTTGATCAGGACGGCGACTTGGACGTCGTCGCCGGTAACGAGGGGCCGAACCGCGTCTACCGGAACCTGCGGCGCCAGCTGGCGGCGCCGTTGCTGTTGCGGACGGGGCGGCGGTACCGGCTCGATGTCTACGCGAGGAGCACCACGCCGCGGCTCGGGGATCTGGCGGTCCCCTATGTCGCCGGCGGCGCTGCCAGTATCCCAGTGCCGCCGTGGGGTGTGTGGGGGCTAGACCCGGCGGTGATGGCCCCGTTGACGCCATTTCTGATTCCGCAGCCCGCCGGGGTCGGGTCGGCCGACTTCTTCGTGCCGAACGACGCGAGCCTGGTGGGCGCCGAGGTGCGCGCCCAGGCACTGCTAGTGCAGTATCCCGCGGGGGCGCGATTCACCAACGTAACGTTCGACCTGGTCACCGACGTGTGACCGGAGGATCTTCCCTGGCCTACGCACCCAACGCCACGAAGGTGGCGAGGAGCAGGCCGAGGTAGATGAGCGACGCTCTGAAGAGCCGGCGCATGGACGCCTCACCTCGGTCGTGGCAAGACGCCCAGACACGTAGGCCAAACCAGCCGCCAAGAATGGTGAGCGGAAGCGCCGCCCACAGCGTCAGCACATCGAAAGCAAGCGGCAGCGCGCTGGCCATCAAGGTCGCGCCGGTCCAGGTGATCAGCCACCGGGTCGATCGTCCGGCGCCGTCTCTCGCGGCGGGGAGCATCCGCATTCCGCCGCGGACGTAGTCGTCGCGGTAGATGTGTGCGAGCGGCAGGAAGTGGGGGATTTGCCAAAAGAACGTCAACGCAAAGATGCTGACGCCCCACGGCTCGAGCGCGTCCGCGGCGCCGATGGTGCCTACGGTGGCTGGGAAGGCCCCCGGCAGGGCGCCGACGACCGTGTTCCACTCGGTCCGCTGCTTCAAGGGTGTGTAGACACCGACATAGAGCACGGCCATACATGCGGCGGCACCGCAGGCACCAAGCCCTAGGAACGACAGCGCGACAAGCCCGGTCAGAACGCAGCCGATGGAGTAGGTGGTCGCGCCTGCGACGGTGATCCGCCCAGAGGGCAACGGCCGCGTGGACGTGCGATGCATGCGCGCGTCGGCGTGGCGCTCGATTACCATGTTCAGGCCCGCGCTGCCGAACGACACGAGGAGCATGCCGCTCGCGAGCAGCGCGGCACCGCCGAAGGTGGCGGCGCCGTCCGCGGCAAGCAGGAACCCGCAGAGCGACATGGCGGTCGCGGGCACGGCCAAGCGCGGCTTGCCCAGCTCAAAGACGGCGCCCAGATCCACGTGGTCGCGTGGCAGGGCCGCTGCGCGGGGTGATTCGGCTGCCGTCACGGCCGGAGCCTCGGGCTGGTCTCGGGTTTGTCGGCCGCGAACCAATAGGCGGCGCCCCCGATCGTGTTGCCAACCATGACCCAAAGACGCAACACTAGTCCTTGGCGGACACGCCGAGAATCCGGCCCAGCTTGCGGCTGGGTGCGAGTAGATCCGCGATCGTGTAGTCGTCGAGACTCGCGAGGAACGCGTCGTGCGCGCGGCGTAGCGCGTTCTTGAGCTCGCAGGCGCCGAAGATGCAGCAGTCGCCCTTCTCGGGATCGAAGCACTCGACGAGGTTCATCGACTCCATCACTCTCACGACGTCGCCGACGCGGATCTGGTCTGGATCGCGGCCGAGCTCAAGTCCGCCGCTGCGGCCTTGGTAGGTCTTGAGGAAGCCGTGTTGTGCCAGCTTGTGGACGACCTTGACCACGTGGTTCTTCGAGATGTCGTACGCCTCGGCGATGCCCGTCGTCGTTGCCAGGGTCTGCTGGTGTAGCCCGACGTAGACCAGCGCGCGCAACGAGTAGTCAGTGAATCGGCTCAGTTCCATGCGTGTCGGGCTCCGCGGGGGCGTGACTATCTGCGAACGACGATGGTCCCCTTCATCGTACCGAAGTGGCCGGGGAACGAGCACAGGTACGGATACTCCCCCGCCTGCGTGGGGTTGAACTCGATGGTCTCCTTTTCACCCGGGCCGAGCAGCTTCGTGTGCGCGACGACCCGATCTTGTTGGTCGGCGGGGATGTAGTCGGTGTCTTTGGCTTGCGCCGCGGCAATGCCGAACGCATTGCGGTCCGAGCCAGGCTTCAGGATCACCAAGTTATGGCCCATGGTCTCCTTGGGCATCTTGCCGATGTTCTCGAGCGTGATGGAGACGGGGTTGCCCATCCGAATCTGGAAGGCGCGCTTGTTGAACTGCATGGCGTCGTTCGCAGTGATGTGGACGGGGCCGCTCATGTCGTCGACAGCGCCGCCGCAACCGGCGACGACGCCGAGGAGAGCGAGGATGGAGAGAATGGTCTTCATGGTGCGTGCGTCGTTGTGAGGTGGGCATCGGGGCGCCGGCGGCGGGCGAATATGAGAAGGACCAGTGCGAGCCCCAGGGCCGTTGGCGCGACGAGGACCAACATGCCCCAGCCAAACTCGAAGCCTCGAACGGGGTCGTAGTCAAAGCAACGGAACAGGACGTTGGTGGTGCCGGGATAGACCGAGACGAAGCCGCCCCGCAGCTCGGTGACCAGCTCGGCAAGGCGCGCGCGCGTGACTTGGCCGCCCGTGAGGATGCGCGCGCACCGACCGTCTTTGATGCCGATGAGCGCGGCCGGGTGCTCAAACTGCTGGCGCTCGGGTACCCAGCGATAGTCGAACCCAACCGCGTCAGCGAGCGGCCGAATCGACGCTGCGTCGGTCGTCGCGAAGATCCAGCCCGGGTCGTTGGAGAGCTCGAGCCCTTTGGCCATCGCGGCCATCCGCTCCGGCGTGTCGTCGGGATCGATACTGACCGCGACGACCGTGTAGTCGAGCCCGGCGCCGGGCACGCCCCGCACCGCTTCCCGGGCCGACCGCAGAAACGGCGAGCAAATCCCACTGCAGCGACTGAACACCAAGGCGAGGACCACGGGCTTCTGGGCCCAGACCAGCGCGAGCGAGGCCTCTTGGCCATCGGGCATGTGCAGTGCCACGTCGGGCACCGCCACCCCGAGCTGTCGCGCTTCGCTCGGTGCGGGGATCTTGGCCTCCTGAGCCGCGGAGAAGGCAGTCAGGAGCAGGGACAGCAGGATGACAAGGAGTGTGTGCATTGGGCCGCCCCACTAACTCGCTTTGGCGGCGCCCAAGCAACGGCGGCCGGTCTCGATGGCGTAGATCACCAGGCCCGCCAGGAAGAGCACGATGAAGAACACACTGGCGAGCGCCAGCCCCTGGCCGTCGCTGATGTTCCCCGTGTAGGTGGCGTAGCGACGCGGGATCGACGCCGCCCCGCCGATGTAGAACATGAGCAGGAAGCCATAGCCGCCGATTGCCGTCAGCCAGAACACGAGCTTCTCCCGGCCGGCCTTGCGCTCGCAGGTGCTGGCCTTGTCGCAGATGTGGTAGACGCCGCCCAACAGCATCAAGACCACACCCATAAGGAAGTAGGTGTGGAAGTGTGCGGGCACCCACAGCGTGTTGTGGAAGAGCAGATTCACGGCGATGGTGGAGTCGATGACGGCGCCAATGCCGCCGATGACCCACCCCAGCACGCCTGAGAACAGGAGTGCGGGAGCCAGACTCCACTTCAGGTGCGATCGATAGACGAGCGCCAACGTGCCGAAGATGCTCATGATCGCGGCCGGGACCGAGCTCAAGTAGGAGGTGACTTGGCCCAGCAGCTGGAGCTCCCGCAGCTGGGCGAAGTCCATGTAGAGGTGGTGCAGGTAGGCGAACATCACCAGCACGAGCACCACGTTCCACGCCAGGGCGACCTTGCCGTTGGTCTTCCACGGGCGCTTGGCGTAGTGGGGCAGCACCTCGTAGACGACCGCGACACCGAGGTAGAGCGTGATGTTCACGAGTAGGTGCCCGAACAAGAACACCAGGTTCTTCATCAGCAGCGCATCATTCGCCGCGTCGCCCCCGAGGGCCTCGACCGCGTAGAGCACGAGTAACACGACCGCGGTCACCAATCCGACCAGCGCGCCGATGATGCTCACGGTCGTGATGAGGACCATCGGCGGGACCTCTTGCTGGACGTTCCCGCGCAGGTAGCCCCAGCCCAAGGCCTCGGTCAGTGAATACCGGCTCGCGATCGCGCGGAGGACATCCAGGGACCAGATCGTCCAGCCGACACCGAGAACCGCGATGGCGGCAAAGAACGTGACGGTCGCCCAGCTCTCCCAAGCACCGAGTGGCCGGATCGGCAGGGGATAGAGGAAGTACCATCCAGCGCCGAACTTCCCGATGAGGGTACTCACCAAGAGGAGAGCGACGCCGATGAGCGTCGATGCGAAGCCGACCTTGTTCGCCAGAACACTCACTCGCACATAGCGAGAGAGCAAGAAGCAGACGCTGGCCATGCCCGCCGTGTACCACAGGCCGACCATGCCGACCCCGTGCAGCGTCATGACGCTGTAAAAGCGCGTCGCGTCCAAGTCCGGCACCAGGTCGGATTGCGCGACTCGCATCACGAGCCCCAAAAGCACGAGCACGGGGAACAGCACCAGAGCGGTCGCGACCCAGCGGAGGGTGATGGATCGGAGCGCCGCCGCAACCGGTGCTTCGGTAGACTCGACAACGTCGGTGGAGGTCGTCATGGGTCAGTTCGCCTTCTCAACGTCGAGGGCTGCGCGCATCACGTGATGGGCCGCGCCGCAGTACTCCATGCAGAGGATCTCGTAGGTGGCCGCGGTGTCGAACTGCATGCGCAACCGATTGACGTAGCCAGGCATCGCCTGCACCTGCGCCAGCAGTGCTCCGTCGGCGTCGTAGACCCCAAACCCATGCGTGACATCCATCGCCGTCACGCGGAACTCGACCAAGTCCCCGGTCGCGATGCCCGTCAGAGGCGCCTGGTCCGGGTCGGTCGTCGCGTCGTCCGGGAACGGCCGGTCGGAGAAGTCGAACGCGAACTGCCGGGCGCGGACGTGCACGACTCGGTCGGGCTGCGCGGACTCGTCGGGGTACGGCGTGTAGGGGATCGTCAGTCCTAGGAACACCAAGAGGACCGCCAGGACGACCCAGAAGAGCCGCGCCCGCAGCTTGGCCGTCGCCTCGTAGGGCACGTCTTCCGGGGCTGCGGTACTTCTCGCTACGGCGATGAACGCGGCGGCGCACACCACTGAAAGGGCCAAGAACAGGCTTAGCGCGAGGAGTTGAGTCATGGCGTTTGGGGGAGAGCCGAAGATGGAGCCCAGGGGTTGTTCGGGCGCCGTTGTGGCGCCGTGGAACCCCGGGACTCGGAGATTGCTGCAAGCAACCGCGCACCCATGCGGTGCGCTCGCGCGACGACCGCGCGCGCGACGTCGGGCTCGAGGACCGCTTCGGCGGTCGCTTCAAACAGGGTGAGCCAGCGCGCAAAGTGCTGCGGCCCCACGCCCTCGAGGGCGACGTGCACGAGCATCGGGTTGCCGCGGTAGGTGCCCGTGGCCAGGAGGGCCGTGGACCAGAAGGCGCGCATGCGATCGAGATGGGCGGGCCACTCGTGCTCCTCGATCCGCTTGGCAAAGATCGGCCCCAGGACGGGGTCGTCTCTCACTGCGTCGTAGAAGCGGTGAACGAGCTCCTCAATCGAGCCCTCGCTCACCCTGGCCTGCATCCCTAAAACATGCATGGGAACTACAAGTTCTGGTTGGAGTAAAACTACCATGTGATATACAAGTTTCAACTGTGACAGCCAGAAAACCCTCTTCCTCCGACGGAGCACCGATGGCCGCTTCTCTTCCCCCCGACGCAGAGCCCGTGGGGCAGTCCCCTGAGTTCACCCAAGATTCGGTCCCAGACGCCTTGCTGACGGAGCATCAGACCGCTGCAGGCCGCTGGGCCCTCCTCGAAGTTCTCGCTGGAGCTCTCAGCTTCGTGGATCTCGTTGATCACGAGTCGCGTCGCGTCGACACCGGGCAGTCCGTGGTGATCGAGCCGGAGCGACCGCACAAGGTCAGCGTTCAGGGCGCGGTGCGCTTTCGCCTGTCCTTCTTCAAGGAGGCGCCATGACCGCTCTGGCGCCGGGTGATCGGTCGGATCGCCAGCTCCATTCGGCCGCGGCGCGGCGCGCTCTTCACGCGGCCAACGGCGGCGAAAGGCGCACGATCATGACCGGTCTCTCCCTTTGTCGGGTCATTGCAGTTGCCGGTGCGGCTGCGGTCTTGGCGCTGGCAAGCTGTCGAAGCTCTAGCGTCGCTGGTCCGGTGAGCGAGGCCACGTCCGCGTCGCTGCAGGCCGTCGGGAGTGACACGCCGATCGTCTTCCCCGCAGGCTACGGGGAGCGCTTCGAGAACTACCTGAGCCTCGATCGCGTCCAGAACGATGACCAGATCATCCGACTCTTCGCCAACGAGCTCGCGATGCGGGGGCCCGGCCGGGATGGCAAGCTCCCTTTCGGTTCGGTCCTGGTGGGTGAGGTCTACAAGGCGCGGCGCAACGCCGCCGGCGGAGTGAGCGTCTCGCAGCTGGGTCGCCGCCTGCGCGGCGACCTCGCGCTCATCGCCGTCATGCAGCGGGGCGAGGGCTTTGGGCAACGTCACGCACCAGAGCTCCAGAACGGCGACTGGGAGTTCGCCGCGTTCAAACCCGACGGCTCCGTCGCCGGGAAGAACTTAGACTCCTGCCGCGCGTGCCATGCACCGCTGACCACCAACAACCATGTATTCTCCATCGAGCACCTGATGCCGCACCGGTGAGCCGCCCATGCCCCCGCGAGAGCCGTCCTCCGACGATGCAGCCGGCGCGTTGCGCCGGCTGATCGACGCCATCGCTGGGCCGGAGCCCCTGCCCGCGGGAGGCGCGGCCGCGGTGGCCGCGATCGCCATGGGCCTCGGCCTTGGCGCGAAGGTCATTCGACGGAGTTCGCCGGACCCCGCTGCATCACGCCCGATCTCGGCACTGCTCGAGCAAGTGCTGCCGCAGTTCGAGGCGGATGGTGTGGCGTTCGCTCGCGTCCTTGAGGCGCAACGCCAGTCGAAGGACGCCGCGGTCCGTAGCCAAGCCTGGCGCCAAGCCACCGAGGTCTCGGTCGCCGTCGCGCGTCTGGCTGAGGAGGCCGAGCGGTTGCTGCTGGAGGGGGCCAGCGTGGTGCGGGCCAGCATGGCGGCGGACCACGCCGCGGCGGTGGATCTCGTCAGAGCCGGCCGAGAGATCGCGTTGCGCAACGCCCGCGACAACGCGAGGCATTGACCCGCTAGCCCCCGCGGGCCTACTCGACCAACCCCGGGAAGATCTCGCGCACTCGTTCCAAGTGCTGCTCGCGATCGTCGTCGCCCTTGCCGGCGAGCAGCGTCAGCAGCGAATACAGGTCCCGCCCGCTGACCTGGTAGGTCGCCTCGGGAGCCTTCTCGAGGTGCTTCTCCAGGCGCCGGTGCGCCGCCTTCGGCGTCAGGACGACGCGCGACTCGAACTTCTTGCCCGACAGCTCGGCCAGGGCGGTGTCGGCGACTTCCTTCTCTAGCCCCGGCTCGGCCTGCAGCACGCGACGGCAGATCTGCTTGGCTTTGCTCCACGACAGCTTGCCGTCGTGCAGCAGCTGGCGCACGCGCGGGTCCATGCTCGGCACGTACCTCAGGATGTCCTCGACCCACGACGTGCTCTTGTCCAGGAACGACGCGATGCGCTCGGTCGTCCAGTTGGCGTTGTTGAGGAACAGGATCGTGTCGAAGTAGTCGCTGATCTTGGCGTCGAGGCGATCGGCGTTGAGCTTCAGGTTGAGCGCCCGCACCTCTTCGATCTCGCCGGCGATGACGCGTACGTCGATGCGGTCGTAGTAGTCGGGGTGCTCGGTGCGGATCCGTTGGATCGCGGTCATCCGGTGAAAGCCGCCCACCAGGAAGTACTCGTGACGGTTGCGTTCCCACACGACCAAGGGCTCGAGCAGGCCGTTCTTCAGGATGTCGTCCCGGTAGTGTGCGACCTTGCTGTCGCTCAGGGCGCGGTGGTTGGGGATGAGCGGGTGCACTTGCACCTGCTCGATCGGGACGTAGTCGTAGCGTTTGGTGGCAACCATGGGCGGCGCGCAGAGCTTCACCGGCCGCCGAGTGTGATTCCAGAGGAACGGACCGGACGCCTCCGGCTGCACTGCCTTTCCAACACATTGCAGCTACAGGGCCGTTGTCCTCGCGATGATGCGAGCCGGTCCGCGTGCCGAAGCTGTGGGCGAGAAACGACCAGTGCGCTTGTAGATGCCATCACCGACCCGCGGGCCACCCATAGAGCCGGTGGATCAGCGGTCGCCAGCGACGGCGGCACGCTCGGCCCTCAGCCCCCATCACGCCCAGGGGCTCCCGTCACTTGTGTTGTAGGACCGCGAGGTCTCGCCGAGCTGACGGCAGCCGGGAAGCCGCATGGCTTGGGCGCTGACGGCTGATCGACTCGCCGATGAAATGCTGTGTTGGCGATCGCGTGGGCGGTTCCGCGTCCCAGTGACTTCAGCCGAGCCGCCAGAACCGCCGACTTAGACCTCGTGGGGTGTCGTCAAGTCCCGTCCACGTTGACGGTTCTCGACGCCACTCGTACCTTGGCGCCATCGCGACGGAGATCACGACGTGAGCGGCGCAGCGCCCGAACCAAACCAACCGCGACGCGAACCCGTGGACCAGAGCTGGGAAGTCGCAAACAAGCGCCGCCAGGCGCTGATCCGCAAGAAGCTGCGTGGCGGTGGCTTGACGGCGAACGAGGACGTCGAGCTGGAGGCGCTGCAGCAACAGCTTGAAGCTCGGCAGCACGATCGAGTGCCACTGCACACCGCGGCGGTGGACGAAGCTCTGAGGAAAACTCGGGAAGACCGCCGGGGCTGACGTGGCCTTCTCGTTCGGAGCGCCGCTCCGCGAAGCGGGAGAGCGCTTTCACGGGCCGCGCGGCTATTCCGACTACCGGCGCTACAAGGATTGGCTGCGCGACGAGTTCGCGTTCCGCTGCGTCTGGTGCCTCACGCGCGAGGTTTGGACTGGGTCAACGAAGCACTTTCACGTCGAGCACCATGAGCCGCGGGCTCTCGGCGGCGCGGAAACAGATTACGATAACCTCTATTACGCCTGTGGCCGCTGCAACTACGCGAAGGGCGCTACGCCGCTGCCAGTAGAGCCAGAGACGTTCTGGTCGCGGACTAGAGTCGCAGACGACGGGCACCTGGTGACCGAGTGCGTCGACTGTAGTGAAGTCGTCTTGATCCTCCATCTCAACAGCACGGAGGCCTTGACGCACCGCCAGCGGTTCCTCCAACTCTGGCATGAAGATCGAGGTCACCCCTTGTTCGCGTTCCCGTCGGAACTGCCCGATCTCCGTCGCAAGAATTGCACCAACCAAAAGCGGGAGAACGTGGACTGCTCCTACCGTGCGATGCGCGAGCGTGACGAGCTGCCCGATGCGTACTGATGCGGGCGGCGAAGGGCCCCTTGCGGTGCTCCGAGGCGGGGCGGGCGGTGAGGATGACTCGAAGCGGGTCAGGTCCGAAGCACTGTTACCCCTCCCAGTCAGCCCCAGTGACTGGTACCTCCGCGAGGATTCGAACCTCGGACCCGCGGATTAAGAATCCGCTGCTCTAACCAACTGAGCTACGGAGGCACGCTGGCAAGCCGCGCAAGGTAGCTTCGCTGCGCAGCCCATGCAAGCTTGCGGAGCCTTGCGAAGCGCAAAACAGCCCGCCACGCTGGGGCCTTGCACATGCGGAGCGGCGCAGGTCTCGGGCTGTTGATCTTGGCGGCTGTGTTCGCGGTGACGCTCGCGTTGTGGCCGGCGGCCGCGACCGGTGGCGCGGGGCCGCATGCGGCGGCGAAGGCGCGGGCGCGCTTTGAGATCGGCGCTCGCGCCGCGGCCGACACCGCGGCCTGGAACCCCTACCTCGGCATCGGCGAGCCGATTCGCCCCGGCGCGAGCACCGGCGGTGCGGGGCCGCTGTGGCTGTTGGCGCAGCAGTCCGACGAGCCTTGGGCGTTCTCGTGGACGCTGGCGTTGCGGCTGGCGGTGGCCGCGGCCGGCGCGTTCGCGCTCGCCTGGCATCTCGGGCACGGCGCGCGCGGCAGTGTAGCGGCCGGGGTGGCGTTTGGCCTGGCGCCGTGGGTGGCGCGGGGCCTGGCCGCGCCCGAGCTCAACGCCGCGGCGGCGTTGCCGTGGGTGTTGTTCTGCGCGGCGCGGTTGGCGCAACAGCCGGGGTTGGGCTGGCTGCTGGGCGCGACCGTGGCGGTCGTCGCGGCGCTGGCGGATAGCGGCGCTTGGGCGCTGCCGCTCCTGGCGGCGGCGGCGGCGACGTTGGCCGTGTTGCACGTGCCGGCGCGGGGGCCGTGGCCCCTGTTGGCCGTCGCGCCCGCGGCGCTGCTCGCCGCCCCGTCTTGGTTGCCGTGGCTCGAGGACCAGAGCATCCGCTGGCCGCCGGAGGCGGCGCGAGCCGCGGCGTTCCACTGGACGCTGGTGCTGCCCAGCCCGCTCGCCCCGGCCGGCTCGGTCTGCCTGGGCGCCGTCCCGCTGCTGCTGGCGATCGTCGCGGCGGTGCGGCGCGGCTGGTGGGTGTGGTGGTGGGCCTTGGCCGCGACGCTGGCGGGCGCGCTGTGGGCTGGGTTCGCGGTCGGGGCCGCGTTGCTGGTGGCGCTCGCCGCCGGCGCCACCGTGCGCCGGTTGCCGTTGCCGTTGGCGGTGGTCGGGCTCGTGCTGATCGCCGGCGAGGCGGCGTTGGCGTTGGCGGGAGGCGTGGACCGGGACCCGGCGCCGTTCGACGCCGAGCAGGTCGCCCGGTCGCCCGTGCCGCCCGCGCTGCGGTCCTTCGACCCGCCGCCGGGCTCGCGGCCGCGCTGGGTCGCGCACGCGCAGGTCCTCGACCCGGCGCAGAGCGCCCTGCTCGGTTGGGCGGATGCGCGCCCGGCGGCTCCCTGGGTGTCGGCGGGCTATGCCGCGCTCGTCGCCGATCTGCTGGACGACTTTGCACCGCTACGCGGGGTCGCCGAGCCGGCGGCGCTCCGCGCGCTCGAGCGCGGTCGCAGCGGCCGGGCTCTGGACCTGCTGGGCGTGCGCTACCTGCTGGTTCCGGCGGCCATGGCGGTCGGCGTCAAGAGTGCGCGGCCCGTCGAGGGCGACGATCGCCTGGCGATCGTCTGGCGGGAGACCGCTCTGCGGCGCGCGTTTTTTCCGCGGCGGGTCGAACGCGTGGACTCGTCGGACGAGGCGCTCGCCCGCATGGCCGCGCTCGACTTCGCGCCGGCCGAGGTCGCCTACCTGGAGACCGACGCGCTGACGCTGACCGAGGGGCCGCCCTCGGGCTCGGCGCACGTGGAGGCTCAGCCCTCGGCGGCCGAGCTTGTGTTGCGGGCGCAGACCTCCGCGCCCGCCTGGCTGCTGGTCTCGATCGCCGCGACGCCGGAGCTGCGCGCTGAGGTCCGGCGCTGGTCGGGTGGGCAGCGGACCGTCGCCCCGGTCCCGATCCTGGTCGCCGACGGCGCGCTCGCGGCGCTACAGCTGCCGCGGGGCCGGAGCGAAGTGCGGCTTTGGTACGAGCGCCGCCGCCACGCT
Organism: Planctomycetota bacterium; assembly: GCA_039029375.1. Classification (GTDB taxonomy): domain Bacteria; phylum Planctomycetota; class UBA1135; order UBA1135; family UBA2386; genus JBCCGH01. The sequence continues at coordinate 15,094 of JBCCGH010000003.1, read as the reverse complement.
GGCGCGGCCGTGCTGCGGTGGGTGGGCGCCGGCCTGCTGCTCGCCGCCGCCGCCTGGGTCGTACGGAAACGCGAAGCCTTGGATTGACCGCGTGCACCCGTCACGGCACACTGCGCGGCTCGCCCCTCTACCCCTGTGTGGTGGCTGTAGCTCAGTCGGTTAGAGCACCAGGTTGTGGTCCTGGGGGTCGCCGGTTCGAATCCGGTCAGCCACCCCATCCTCGAGGTAGCCGAGATCTCCGCGTCAGAAGGTCCGCCGCACGCGCCCCCGCCGCCCGCGGCGGGCGCGTTCCCCGGAGGGTCCGAGCCGCCGCCCCCGCCCCAGTCACCGCTTGAGCCGGAGCTGCGGCCGCTGGAGCGGCGGCTCGTGCCCTACTGGACGCTGGTCAACCTCATCTCGGCGGTCGTCATGGGGGCGGGCCTGGTGGCCGCGGTGTGGTGGCTGCGCGAGAAGCATCCCGAGCACGAGCTGCTTCTGACCGCGTCGGGCGCCGGGCTCGTCGCGTTCTTGGCGCTGAGCGCGGTGCTGCAGCCGATCCTCGCCTGGTACACGTGGCGCTACGGGATGGACGACGAGCTGCTGATCGCGCGCTACGGGATCTTGTTCCGCGAGGAGAAGACGATCCCGATCTCGCGCCTGCAGCACGTCGACCTGCGGCGCGGCCCGATCGAGCGGTTGTTTTCGCTGGCGACGTTGGTCGTGTTCACGGCGGGCACCGAGGGCGCGGCATTTCGCGTGCCCGGGTTGACCGTGGCGCGCGCGCGCGAGATGCGCGACCGGATCCTCGCGGCCCGAGGCGATGACCTCGTCTGAGGTGGCCGCGTCGAGCGAGGCGCCGCCGCCGGCGCCGCGGGTGATCGCCGAAGGCCACCTGCACCCGGGCATGCTGTTTCTGCGGTTGCTCGACGGGTTGCGCCAAGCGATCGTGCCGGTGGCGTTCGCGGTGATCGCGCAGCAGCTGTGGCTGCTTGTCGCGGTCGGCATGTACTTCGTGCTGGCGATGGGGATGGCGCTCGCGCGCTACCTCACGTTTGAGTACCGGCTCACCGACGACGAGCTCATCACGACCGAAGGCATCCTGCACCGGCAGGAGCGGCGCATCCGGGTGAGCCGCATTCAGGATCTGAGCTTTGAGTCGACGATCGTGCGACGGCTGTGCGGGCTCGTCGTCGTCTCGGTCGAGACCGCGTCGAGCCAGGGCGCCGAGGCCGTGCTCGACTCGCTGTCCCGGGCGCGCGCCGAGCAGCTGCGCGAAGCGCTCTACCGGGCGCGGGCGGAACGCGCGCAGGCGGCGGCGGCCGGGGATGGCTCCGGCGTCGCCGCCGACCCGGAAGCGGCGGCGGCGGCCGCGCTGGCCGCGGCGCGCGCGCCCGAGCACGTGCTCTTTCGGGCCAGCGGCACCGACCTCTTACTGCTGGGTCTCACCAACAACCGGGTCGGCGTGATCCTGGCGACCGCGTTCGCGGCGTGGGAGCTGTCGGCCGAGTTCGGGGTGTCCGAGAAGCTGGGCGGCGCCTTTGGTCAGTTGGCCGCGCGGCTCGGCCAAGTGCACTTCGGCCTGTTGATCGGGCTGCTCGTGGCCGTCGTCTTCATGGCGCTGCTCGCCGGTTGGCTGGTCGCGGTCGGCACCAGCTTTCTGATGTTCCACGACTTCCACCTCACGGTGCGCGAAGACGTGTTTCAGCGCCGCTACGGCCTGCTGACCACGCGCGCTGCATCGCTGCCGCGGCGGAAGATCCAGCGCGTGCTCATCGAACAGAGCTGGTTGCGACGCCTGCTCGGGTTTGGCGTGCTGCGCGCCGACTCGGCCGGGTCGGGGATGGACCCAAAGGAAGAGACGCGCGGCGCCCGCGACGTGGTCATTCCGATGGCCGAGATGGCGCGCGTCGAGCCGCTGGTTCCGACGCTGTTGCCCGGTCTCGTGCCGTGGACGGTGCGTTGGAGCCAGGTGTCGCCGCGCGTGGTGATGCGCATCTTTCTCAAGGGCTGCGTGCTCGCCGCTGCGGTGGGGGGCGGGCTGGCCGCGAGTGTCGGATGGTGGGCGCTGCTGTCGCTGTTGGTGCTGCCGCTCGGCTGGGTGGTGGGCGTGCTGTCCTACCAGAACCTCGCCTACTCCGAGCTGGATGGCTACCTGGCGCTGCGGTGGGGCGTGATCGGCCGCTACCGCGCGTTCGTCCCGCTGCGGAAGGTGCAAGGGGTGGTCGTGCGGGCATCGCCGATCGACCGGCTGCTGGGGCTGGCGGCGCTGACGCTGTATGTGGCTGGGGGCTCCCCGAGCACGATGGCCAATCTGCCGGCGGGCGAAGCGCGCGCGCTGCAGGAGCGGCTGGCGCGCGAGGCCGCGGCGTCTCGGTTTGTCTGGTAGTGGGCGCAGCTGAGTACGACGCGCTGCCGCCGCGCACGCACCAGACCGACCTGACGGACGATGAGCTGTTGCTGGCGGACTTCGTGTTCTGCCACCGGGTCTGTGCCAAGGACCTGCACCGCGGGATCTACGCCGCGCACAACAACTGCGGCAACACGCACGGTCTCTCGGACGAGGCTTTGGCGCCGGTGCTCGACGCGTTGGTCGAACGGGGTCTGTTCGACCGCGAGGACAGCCACCGCCCGGATTGGGTGTCGTACGGGCTCACGCCAAAGGGCGGCGCGCTGTGGGAGCGGGAGCGACAGCCCGACTGGTCGCGGTTCGTGATGGCGCGGTATGAGTGTGGTGACGACGCGACCAACGGGTCCTATTGCATCCAGTCGCCATCGCCCAACGCCGCGATCGAGTGTTTGCAGTGGTGCCGGGAGCGGGGGCCGCTGCCGGAGGCCGAATACCCCGCGCGCTCGCGTCAGTGTGACACCGTGCCGCACATCCAGTATCGCCGGTTTCCCGGCGCGCGCGCGATCGAGGTGGCGCGTTGCCCATTCGAGTTGTGGAAGCGCTGCATGCCAGGCGCAACTTGGCACTGGTGGTCGTCGATGCCCGAGTGGGCGCGGCTTGTCCGCACCGGGCGTGCGTGGCCGCGCCGCCGCTGATGGATCTGCCGCCGGGCACTCAGGGCTGAACGCGTACCCCCATCCCGTGCGTCGTCACGAGCGGCGCTGGCCCGGGGCAGCCGGACTGCGGCCCGAAGACCAGCTGCGCGAAGAACGCCGAGCCCACGGGCACGCCCACGAGCGGCGCCGGCACCACCACGTCGCCGCGGCCGTCACTGGCGACGGTCAGCAGCACGGTGCCCGGATCCAACGCGACGTGGAGCTCGACGCCAAAGACGCGCCGCGGCGACAGCGCCGGCGCGGTCCCGGCGATCAGCAGGCCCAACGTCGTCGGTGGAGCGTCGCGGCCGCGCAGCGCGAAGCCGGCGTTGCCGCTGGCCGGCAGGTCGCTGGTGAAGGCGCGGGCAAAGCCCGAGCACGTCGGGCTGCTGCTGCCGTAGCACGACACGCCGACGTAGCGCAGCTCGTCGCGGGCGTGCGCGCGGATCTGGTCGGCCGTGGGATCGGTCTGTCGCTGCACCGCCTCGACGAACATCACGCCCGAGGTGCCGCGCTCGAGGTCGATCCAAGGCGTGCAGCCGAACGCGCCGGGGCTGCTCAGCTCGACGGCACGGCCCTGTGCACCGTTGCGCTCGACCCAGCAGCCGATGCCGTAGCCGCCGACGGCCGGCGCGGTGGGCGGCGCAAAGGTGACGGGCACACCGCCGGTCTGGTCGCGCAGCATCTCGTCCAGCGCTGCGGCGCTCAGCACTTGGCGGCCGCGGAACCGGCCGCCGTTGGCCAGCATGCGCACGAAGTTGGCCATGTCGGCGAGCGACGAGCGCGCGCCGCCAGCGATGAGCGGGTTTTGCGGCGCGCCCGTGCCCTGGTAGTCGGTTGACGTCATCCCGAGTGGCATGGCGATGCGCTCGGCGAACAGCGTGGCCCAGTCTTTTCCCGACACGACCTCGGCGACGCGGCCGGCGACGTGCATGGAGGCGTTGCCGTAGTAGAAGTCGGTGCCGGGCACCGTGCGCAGCGGGGTTCGCGCGATCGCGTTCACGGCTTGCTCGAGCGTGAGCGTGGTGGCAAACGCCGCCGGGTGGTCGCCCGGCAGGCCCGACGTGTGCGAGAACATCTGCCGCACGGTGATCGTGCCTTTGAGCCCCGTGAATTGCGGCAGGTACTGCGCGACGGGAACGTCGAGATCCAGCGCGCCGGAGTCGACGAGCGACATCAGGACCGCGCCGGAGAGCCACTTGGTGGCCGACGCGACGCGCGCGACCGTGCTCGGATCAAAGCCGCCGTAATGCTGTTTGAAGAGCGGCTGGGTCGCGCGCGCGATCGATACGCTGGCACCGTTCGGCGCCACGGTCGCGACCATTCGCGTCATCGCGGCGTCGATCGCGGTGAAGTCGTGGCACGGCGAGACCTGCGCCGCCACACGGGGTGCGGTCAGCGGTGGCGCGGCCAGCAGCAAGAGCGCGAGAGCGGCTTGGTGCGGCCGGGAGTGGCGAAACGTGCGATGGCGACGGCGGCGGCGAAGGCAACGGTGGCACATGGCCGTGGTTGTCGAGCCCGGCGGCGGCCGTGACCAAAATCGACCGCGGCGGACCGAAAAGGGGTCGGGGATTTCGAGGGGCGGGTTCCTGAATAGCCCGGAGCCGCGGTCGGTAAGCGGTGCGCGTTCAGGAGGAACTTTGCCCATGAATCCCGCTGTGCTCGTCGGCGGCGTGCTCGCCGTCTGCCTCTTCGTCGGAGGCACCTTCTTTTTGACGACGAAGACCGACGCGAAGCCGGCGTCGGCCGAGACCGCGGCCGAGAGGGCCGCGCTCCGGCAAGAAGTCACGCAGCTGCGCGACGCGCACGAAGAGCAAGTGGCGGTGTTGCGCGGATTGACCGAGAGGGTCGATGCAATGGAGCGGTCGGCCGCGCGCACCGAGATCGCGCCTGCGACGATGCCGAGCGAAGCGCAGATTCGCGACGCGGTCGCGGCCTATTTGGCGGCGCAGCCGGCCTTGCGAGCCTCGGCCCCGGCCACGGCCACCGGCGCGTCAACCCTGGACGTCGACGCCGTGCTCGCCGAGCTGGAGGGCAAGTCCTTCGATGACGGCAACGCGGTCTGGAAGCGCGCCGCCGAGGCCGGGATCCTCGACGCGCTGGTCGAGCGGTACGAGGCGATGGCCGAGGCTGATCCCGACAACCCGGACACGCAGGTGGACCTTGGGGGCGCCTATCTGCAACGGATGATGCAGGCCAACCCCGGGGTCGAGCAGGGGCAGTGGGCGGTGAAGGCCGACCGCGCCTTCGACGAAGCGCTCGACATCGATCCCAACCACTGGGAGGCGCGCTTCGCCAAGGCCACGTCGCTGTCGTTTTGGCCGCCGCTCTTTGGCAAGGGCGGCGAGGCGGCGCAGCACTTTGAGATCCTCGTCGAGCAGCAGGAAGCGTCGGGGATCAAGGACGACCGATACGCCGAGACCTACCTGTTCTTGGGCAACCTCTACTCGCAGCAGGGCAAGGAGGCCCAGGCGAAGGAGGTCTGGCGCAAGGGCTACGCGCTCTACCCCGGCAGCGACGACCTCGCCGGCAGGTCGCGTTAGCGGCAGCTTGCGGCCGGGCATCGACCCGGCGGGAGAAAGAAGGTCGGGAAAAGGGGAAGAAGGAGCCTCGTCACGAGTCGCCAACAGCACCCCCTCGTCCCCGCCCCTTCTTGCGACCCCGCTCGCCACCGGCTTCAGCAGGACGCGCAGCGACCGCCTGCCAGGCCGGTCGCCGTCGATCCCACCCAGGAACCGAGTTGCCGCCCCGCCCTGCTCCGAGCCCGAGGCCGAGGCCGACCATCTACCCCGCCAGCGCCACTCTTGCCAACCCGACGGCGCCGCTCTACCACCCCTCGGCGGGCTCGAAAGGCCCTCTCCGCCGATGCGCCCGTTTTCTTCAACTGCCATCCGATCCGGCGGGAGCCGGATCGGCAGCAACGCAGCAACGCAGCAACTCAGCCCGTGGTGGCCGGCACGGTCTTGGTCAGGTAGTCGATCAGGTCCATCTTGGTGAGGACCGCCAGGACCTTGTGATCCTCGTCGACCACGATGGCGGCCTCGCCGCGGTCGAAGATGCTGGTCAGCATTTGTGCCCCGGCGTGTTGCGAGACGGTCGAAACGCGGCGCTCCATGACTTCGGCGATCGCTGAGGTTGCCTGCGCGTGGCCGTCGACCATGGCGCGCAGCACGTCGGTCTCGGTGATGATGCCGGCGAGCTTCTGGTTATCGACGACGGGTAGCTGCGAGATGCCTTTGCTCTTCAGTACGCCGACGGCGTAGCCGAGGGTGTCGCCGACGTCGACGGTATGCACTTCGCGCGGCGGCAAGGTGCGGATCATGTCGGCCACCGTCTCGACGGCCCACTCCTGCTCCATGAAGCCCGCCTCCCGCATCCAGCGGTCGTCGACGAACTTGGTCATGTAGTTGCGGATGGAGTCGGGCAGGATCGTCACGATGCGAGTGCCGGTCGGCAGGTCCTTGGCGACCTGCAGCGCGGCCCACACCGCGGCGCCGGCCGAGCCACCGACCAGCAGGCCCTCTTGGCGGATCAGCTGTCGCGCGGTGCGGAACGAGTCGCGGTCGTTCGTCTTGATCCAGCGATCGACGAGGCCGCGGTCGAGCACGTCGGGGATGAAGTCGTAGCCGATGCCTTCGACCTTGTAGGACTTGACCTCTTCCGGGCCGGCGAGGATCGAGCCGAAGGGATCGACACCGACGATCTGGATCTTGGGGTCGCGGCGCTTGAGCGCGCGCGCAACGCCGGTGATCGTGCCGCCGGTGCCGGCGGTCATCACCACGACGTGCAGCTCGCCGTCGCACTGTTGGTAGATCTCTTCGCCGGTCGCTTCCTCGTGCGCCGACGGGTTCGACGGGTTGGCGTACTGGTCGAGGATGTGCGAGTGGGGGATGAGCTGCTTCAGCCGATTGGCGACGCCGATGTGGCTGTCGGGCGAGTCGAAGGCCGCCTCGGTCGGCGTCCGAATGATCTCGGCGCCGAGCGCCTCGAGCACCACCTGCTTCTCACGGCTCATCTTCTCCGGCATCGTGATGATGACCCGATAGCCGCGCACGCACGCCGCCAGCGCCAGGCCGATGCCGGTGTTGCCGGAGGTGGGCTCGATCAGCGTGTCGCCGGGTTTGATCCGGCCCTCGCGTTCGGCGTCGAGCAGCATCCGGGCGCCGATTCGGTCCTTGACCGAGCCGCCGGGATTCAGGAACTCGCACTTGCCGAGGAGCTCGCAGCTGAGGCCGCGGCCGATGCGCGACAGTCGGACCATCGGCGTGTCGCCAATTGCGTCGAGAACCGAGTCGAGGATCTCACCCATGTCGTGCACCATTCAAATCACCCCAGGCGACAACGCGAAGCGCTTCCTGTGCTTTCTCTTTTGGCCACAAAGTCGCGTCGCCCCACGTTAGTTGCCCTCCGGGCTTCACAAACACCGCCGCCGATTGGAACATGACCAGGTGACCGAGGTTTCTCCCAACCCCGAGAAGCCCGAGCGCGTCGAGGCGGCCCCATCAGGGCCCGCGTCTGCCGAGCCCACGCCGGCCGCGCCCGAGCCATCATCTTCCGCTGATTCTACCGCCGCCGGGGCACCGGCCGGCGCGCCGACCCCGAGCGTCGCGGACTCCGGTGCCGGGGAGGGTAGCGCGGTCGATGCCGGTAGCGACACGTCTGGTGGCGGTTCCGGTGCCGCGAACGCGGGGGCCGGGGATGCCGCCGACCGCGATGCTGGCGGCGAGGGGGCGGCCGATGGTGCGCAGCCCGGTAAAAAACGCCGCCGTCGGCGCCGCCGCCGCAAGCCCGGCGAGGGAGGCGGCGACGGTGGGGCTGACGGAGCACCCCCTGCGCCGACCCGCCCGGTCAACGACCGCGCGCCGCGCCCGCGCCGAGGCCAACGCCACGGGGCGCCGCCCTCACAGCATCACGCGATGACCGCGATCCGCGCCCTGTCGTCCATGGCGCAGGGGTTGCTGCACGTCGAGGGCATCGACTTCCTCAGCCTGCCGCGCTTCGTCGATATTCAAGTGCGCGTGCCGTTGGACGGGCAGCGCGACGGCAGCAAGGCGGCCGGCCAGGTCGTCGAGCAGATCCTGCGCCGCGTCAAGGAAGTGCGTGACCACGACCGCGCGCTGCAGCCGGGCGCCGTCTACAGCTACTTCAGCGAGAGCGCCGAAGCCGAGGCCTGCCGACCCAAGAGCGTCCGGGAGGTCTTTGACGGCTACAGCAGCACCGGCCGCCCGACGTTCACCGACTTCGTCACCATGGCGATCGAGCGCAAGGACCCGGGCATCGACGAGTTACTCGACGGCCAGGACGTCGCGATTACGCACGTCAGCATGGGCCGCGTTCTACGCACGCAGCAGCTCACCGAGTTTGGCAAGGGTTCGCCGGTCTACCGCATCCTCGGTCAGGTCGACGCCGGGCTCTACCCGCTGATCAACGACGACAAGAAGGCGGCGTTCTCGTTTCAGTTGCTGCGCGGCGCCACGCTCGAGGGGCGGCCGCGCCTGCGCGTGCATCCGGTGGGGGCGGCGGAGGTCATGGACGTGGCCGATCCGTCGGTGGCACACATCCTCAGCCGCTTTCAGCAGCGTCTCGACCAAGAGTCGCTACGGCTCGCCGGCAAGCTCGCCAACGAGACCGAGGTCGACGAAGAGGAGTTTGCGCTGCCGCTTCTGCAGGACCTGGCGCGCCAGCTCACCGGCCGCGCGCGGCGCAAGAGCCGGCGCACCAAGCACGCCGACGAGCGCGCGCAGGAGGGCCAGCGGCCGACCACCAAGGCGTGGGAGGACGCGCAGGCCGCGGGCGACGATCGGCTGTTGTGGGATGACCGCGAAGGCACGGTCGTGGTGCTGGGGCCACGCGGCCGCGTGCACGTCTTTACCAAGGCGGCGCGGCACGTGACGAGCCTGGTGATGCAGGGCTCGGCGATCAACAAGCGCGTGCAGCAGGGGCCGTGGCGGCAGGCCGAGCCCGAGGAGCGCGGCGAGTTCCGCATGGCCGTGCGACGCCAGGCGCGCCGCGCCGAGGAAGAGGCGGAAGCGGAGGCTGCGGCTGCCGCGGCGAAGGCGGCCAGCGAGGCCGCGGCCCCAACCGACAGCGTGCCCACCGACAGCGCGCCAGCCGATGGTGCGCCCGCCGACACTGCGCCCGCCGACACTGCGCCCGCCGACACTGCGCCCGCCGACACTGCGCCCGCCGACATTGGATCCTCCGAACCGGTCCCGGCCGAAGGCGACGGCGCCTCCAGTGCGTTGGACCCGGACCGCACCGATGCTGAAGGCGCGGACCCGTCCGCATCCGACGGCGCAGCGACCGACGCCTCAGACGGTGGGCTGCAGCAGGGTGGCGACGGTCAGGAAGTAGATCAGCGCCCCTGACAGGTCGGCCAGCGTGGCCAATGCCGGGTGCGCGACCATCGATGGGTCGCGCCCGGCCGCGGCGACGCCGAGGGGGATGACCGCTCCGAGCAGCGCCGCGGTCACCACGTGCATCGCCATCGCCAGCGTCACCGCGCCGCACGTCGCCAGCGGTCCGTAGAGGTCGGCACCCGGATTGTGCAGTAGATACGCCTCGCTGCCGGCGATCACGCTGAGCACGCCGGCGAGGCACAGGCCGATCCGCAGTTCTTTCCATAGCACGCGACCCAGCGCCGATGGCGTCAAGTCGTGGCGCAAGCCGAGGATCACCGCCGTGCTGGTCTGGTTGCCGACGTTGCCGCCCGTCGCCAGGATCATCGGCAGCAGCGCATAGACCACGCCGCGCGCCACGTCCTCGAACTCGTGCACCACCTTGCCGATCGCCACGAAGCTCACCGCGAGGATCGTCAGGATCGGCACCCGCCGCCGGAACTGCCCCAACACCGAGCCCTCGAGATAGCTCTCCGGCCGGTCCTCGGCCGTGATGCCAGCCATCATCTCGATGTCTTCCTCGGCCTCCTCCTCGAGGATGTCCGCCGCGTCGTCGTGCGTGAAGATGCCGAGCAGCCGGTCCTGATCGTCGGTCACCGGGATCGCCAACAGGTCGTACTCGCGCACCTTGTGCGCCGCCTCCTCCTGGTCGTCGGTCGCCCGCACCGACACCACGCCCCGGTTGACGATCTCGCTGACCCGCCGCTCGGCCGGGGCCATGATCAGCTTGCGCAGGGACACGAAGCCCAGTAGCACCCCCTGCGCGTCTACCACGAAGCTGTAGTAGATCGTCTCCTTGGACGGCTCCTGCCGCCGGATCTCCTCGATCGCCTCCCGCGCTGTGAGCTCCGGATCGAGCACCAGAAAGTCTGTGCTCAGGATCGCCCCGACCTGGTCGTCGTCGTAGCGCTCGCGCCGCACCAGGTCCTGCCGCACCGCCTGCGTCAGCAGCGGCAGCATCTGCTCCCGCACCCGCGGCTCGAGCCGGTCCATGAATTCGGCCCGGTCGTCCGACGCCATCGCCGCCAGCAGCGCCTTTAGCCGTGGCCGCCCCGACCCGAGCACGATCGTCTCCTGCAGGTCGGGCTCGAAGTACTCAAACACGTCGCTCTCCATCTCAACCGGGAGCAGCGTCATCACCCGATTGATCTCGTCCGGCTCCAGCCCGGACAGCATGTCGGCGGCGTCGTGCGGATGCAGGTCGCCGAGCACCCGGACCAGGTCCTCTTGCCGCCCATCGCTGAGCAGCTCGAGAATCTCCGGGACGATCAGACGGTGCCGCATCGCCCGTTGCTCTTACCCCATGGTGCGGGCCCCACAAAGTCGGAACCCGTTTGGGTCAACTCGGCCCACGCGACGCGCCGATCAGCGGCCACGCCGGGGCTCCGAGCCCGGCGTGCACGACCCATTTCGTCAGGGAGATTGCTGCCGTGAAGCCCATCGCCATCATGACCCTCGCCCTCGCCACCATGGGCGTGCCCTGCTTCCTCTGGGTCTCCGGCAGCGTCTTCGGGGTGTCGTCGAGCGACCCGATCGGGAAGGCTGACAAACTCGAGGCCTGGCTCGCCGAGAAGGGGTATCGGGCCGAGGCGCGCGGGGCCGAGGCGACCGTCTACCAGCTGCCCGGCGAAGAGTGGTGCGTCACGCTCACGCGGGCCGCCGACGGCGCACTGCGCAAGGTCGAGGGGTTCTTCTGGACCGGCCGCGAGGAGATGGGTGCCCCGCGCGGGAGCACGAATTCGCTGATGGGGACCCTGTGGCTGGAAGTGGCGGGGGCGCGGCCCGTGTTTGTGGACGGGTTCAAGGGGAAGGGGAGGCTGAGTGCGCGAATGGTGCGCACGGCGTCGTTCGAGGGGCCCGGGGCGGTCGCGACGTGGGAGAAGCTCTACAAGATCAACACCGACACGCGGTCGATCTTCGACACGGTGACGTTGGAGCGGCGGTGAGGGGGGGCGCGGGCTTGACCGGGGTCCGGGGCCCGGCTAGCTTTCCGCGCCCTCGGTCGGGGCGTGGCTCAGCCTGGTAGAGCGCTGCGTTCGGGACGCAGAGGTCGCTGGTTCAAATCCAGTCGCCCCGACCAATCTAAGTGAGGCTGCTCGCCCAAGTCGGCGAACCTGCTGAGGAGGCAGTGCGGCATGCGAGCTTCGACTTCGCGGGTAACGGTTACCCGCGAACTCCGAGGACTCAGCCCAGCACCGCACGATGCCATCAGAACCCTCCCGTCGGAGTCGCACCAGCAGCCCCAACGACCGGCCTCGCTACCGACGTCACGTGTCTGGCCAAGCCCGCGTGACGATCGACGGTCGCAGGTAGCCGAGCTCGTCGATGATCACGAGATCCCACGACGCAAAGCGGTGCAGGAATCGATGTAGATGGTGTACCTCCTGCGACTCCTCGAGCTCCGAGACCAGCTCAGTGGCGGTGTAGAAGCGCACGCGCCGCCCCTGGTTGCACGCCTCGACTCCGAGCGAGATCGAGATGTGAGTCTTGCCGGTGCCCGATCCCCCGATCCCCCGATCGCGATCACGTTGACGGCATCGCCGATGTAGTCACCCGTCGCCGGCGCGTGGAGCCGCTCGAGGGTCACGCCCTTCGGCAGAGCTTCACCGTCCAGGTCGGCCAGCAGCTTCACCTGACGGAAGCGCGCGTTGTGGATCCTGCGCTGCACACGGCGTGACCGCCGCTCTCGAGTCTCTTCCTCGAGCAACGCGTGGAGGAAGGCGGTGACATCGCCGCCCGCTTGCACCACGTCCTTGGCGATCTTGCGGAAGCTATGGCGGATCGACGGCAGTCGCTGCTCGGTGAGAATCGTCTCGATCACACGCGCGAGCGCGTTTCTGAGTGCTCCGGTCGCCTCATGGACTCGATCGCGGGACGCGAGGTAACCGCCCCAGGCAAGCTCCGTTGAGTCGGTCGAACCCAGGAGGCGTGAGATCTTGCTCACCAGCGTGGAGTCACTTGGTGGCGGTTCGAGCGGAATGCGCTGCTGGGTTGCGGCCAACGGAGCAACAGCAAGGTTGTCACGCTGCGCAAGATGGGCCGGGGCACGTCCCACCAACGATCGGAGGACGGTTTGGTTCACTCGCTCGACGCGTGAGGGCGCGCTCGGGAGCAGCGGCTCACCGAGCTTGCGTTATGATCTAGCGCTTTGCCCGACTTGACGGAAGCGTCCCGTGATGCCAGATGAGCTGAGGCAAGTTGGCTTGTTCGCAACCGCCATGGAGGCGCACGTTGCTCGTCTCGCGCTGGAGCGAGACGGTCTTCGCGTATTCATCGAGGACGAGCATCAACCTAGTGTCGAGGGGGCCAGCTGGCCGGCAGATGGGGTCAAAGTGATGGTCGCCCCAGAAGATGCGGAACATGCCCTCGGCGTGCTGGACCAACTCGGCGGAGGCGAGACGAAGGGCTGAAGCGGGCCGCCGCGGATCGAGATTGGAGAACGCGCAGCCGCGTCGGGTCACAACCTCCGCGATCTTGCGCCTCAGGTCCCGACGTTCACCGTGACACCGTTGCTTGTGACCGCGCCGAACGGATTCGCGGCGGCATCCAACACGAAGCCCTGCTGGTAGAGCTCGCGTCCGGCCAGCGCGAGGTTGAAGGGGATCGGAAGCGACCACGTTGCGCTGCTGCCGGTCTTGGTCATCGGCAACACTACGTTAATTGCGACATGCAACGAGCAGCCTGGGGCGCCAAGGACACCCATGTCAAGCGGGAGGGGCACGGTCGCGTAGGTCGTCCTGGAGCCCCCAACGAGCCCGAACGGCACCACAAAGACCGACTGCGACAGAGGGGCGAGGTCCATTTGGAGCGTCTGACCAAGTGCCGGCAGCGAACCGGACACGGCCGTTAGCTGTGGCACTCCACCAGATCCGTTGCAGCCCGCACCGAACGGGATGAATGTCGGAGTGACGGCCGGGATGCTGCTATAAACCCAGTTTTCTCCCGGGCCGCCGGGGCCGGGAGCCGGCTCGCCGAGCACTTGGACCTGGGCGTGCGTTGAGTTGTAGGCCGCTGTCCAAGCTAGGCCCCCAGCTGGTCTGGTGCCCGCCGTCGCGGGCTCGGTCCACAGCGAGCCGTCCCACTCCCAGGTGTCGTTTAGCGCTCTGCCCCCGATATCGAGCCCACCGAACAGGACCACGCGATCGCGACCATCGGAGGCGTAGACCATTGAGTGGCCAAAGCGGGGCGCCGGCTCTGCAATGCCGAAGAACTCGCGCCACACCAAGCCGTCCCATACCCAGGTCTCGCCAACCGCTCCCGAAGCGAGGTAGCCACCGAACAGAACGACGACCTGGTGCGCTGCATCGTAGGCCATAGCAGCGCCGTTTCGTGGTCGCGGACCGCCCGAACTGCGCTGGACCCACGTGTTCCCGTCGTATTCCCACGTGTCCGCCAGTCTCTCGCTGCCGCGATCGCCCCCGAAGAGCACTGTGACGCCGCGGGAGGAGTCGTAGGCCATCGAAAAATGTAAGCGTCCCGGGGGGGTAAGCGCGAGCATGCGCTGAGTCCACGCTCCCGCCGACCACTCCCAGACCATCAGCGGTGTTCCCAAGGCCCCTCGGGGATGCGCCGCCATGACAAGCGTGGAGCGCTGGGAGTCGTAGACCATGCAACGGAAGTCGCTGTCATCCGGACCAGTGCTGGCGGCCAAGCGCCATGTTGTTCCATCCCAGTCCCACGTTTGGTCCCCTGGGGCACCATGGAGCACTGTCAGGCCACGGCGGACGTCGTGGGCCATCGTCATCTGGTTAGACGAGACGGGGACAGTGGTCGCGGGGGAGAGCTGTTTCCAGGCCGCGGCTTGGCCGGTGATGGGTGCCGCTATGAGCACCAGGCCGATGAGTCGATCAAGCATGCGGGCGTCCTCTTCCGGGGGCTCCAACCATGCGGGCGTCGCGCCGGAGCGTCAAGCCGCGGCAGCCAACGAGCGCCCAGCTCGCGAGGTCGTGTGGGGCGGCCGCAGTGCGAAGGCTGCCCTTGTGTGAGAATGGCGATCCTCCAAGCCTGAGTCGCTCTCACTATCCCGCCTAGTGCCGGCGAGCGGTGCGCGGGGCCCGACAGCGGCCGAGCGCGCTGAGCGTCGGGCCCAGGCTTACGCGCTCCGCCGCAGCATTGCAGTCACCATGGCGAGAGGCGCGGCACATGTCGGCGGCGCAGACCCACCTCGGGCTCTCGAGTCCTGCGATGACCGAGCTTGGACCTCTGTGAGTCGTAGACCATGCAGCAGAAGTAGCGCAACGGCGGCCCGCTGCTCGTCACCATGCGCCATGTTGCTCCATCCCACTCCCATGTTTGGTTCCCTTGGGCGCCGTGGAGCTCCGTGACGCCACGGCCGACGTCGTGGGCCATCGTCAGGTTCACCTGGTTGGACGAGACGCGCACAGTGGTCGGAGGCGGGAGCTGTTTCCATGCCGCAACTTGACCACTGGCGGGCTGACGCTGCCCCGGTTTGGTGGACACGGGGTTTGCGAAGATCAGCAACTGACCAGCATGCATGACGATGGTCAAGACCGCCCCTCAAGCCGCTTATGTGATCCAGGTCACGATCGTCCAGCAGAGGGCAACCTCGAAGGCCGGATCTGAGCCTTGGATCACATAAGCGGCTTGAGGGGCGGTCTTGACCATCGTCATGCATGCTGGTCAGTTGCTGATCTTCGCAAACCCCGTGTCCACCA
>JBCCGH010000002.1:0-168622 GCA_039029375.1 Planctomycetota bacterium | reverse complement strand
GCAGAGGGTGCGTGACCGGACGCTGCTCGCAAGAAGCACCGACGCAGGCATATTGGTGGATACGTCGAGGAGGTGCGACGCAGCGAGCGGTGGCCGGACGGGTGCCATCTGTGCAGGAACTTCGGATCCAGGACACTAGTCGCAGGAGCGCGGCCCCAGACCAACGGGCGCGACGGCCGATAGTTCCTGCAGCATGACCCCCGAGCTGCCCCGCCGGACCGACCGAGCGCCGTATCACCCGCCGACCGCGGCCGCCTACTTGGTCGCGCTGGGCGGCCCCAACCCACGCCTCCTCGACGAGTTCGTGTTCTCGTTCGCGTCGCTGCGCCAGTTCCACCCCGAGCTGCCGGTCTTCGTCTATCACGAAGGCCTGCCACCCGAGGTCGAGGCCTTCGTCCACGAGCTACCTGGCACGATTCCGCTGCGCATCGCCGCACGACAGCCGGGCGGCTTTGCCCGCAACGACTACCATCGCAAGTACGGCTGGATCTTCCCCGAGCTGGAGATCCTCGCCGCCAAGATCGATGTCCTCCTGCTGACGCCGGGCCACACGCTGCTCCTCGACACGGACACCGAGGTCCACGGCGCCCTGCACGAGGTCCTCGCCAGCGAGACGCCCTGGATGCACGCGGACGAGGGCCTGCTCGCGGCGCAAGACGGCCGCGACTTCTCCTGCGTCCTCGGCTCCGAGGTCTGGGAGCGCTTCGGCTGGCGTGGCGATCTGACGCGACTGCGGATGCTCAACTCGGGCACGGTCTGGGCACCAGCGCCGTTCAAATCGGAGCTGTATCGCGCCAAACAATACCTGTGGTGGATGGACCAGGTGCCAGGGGAGCTGCGCGGCGACAACCGGCTCGACGAGCAGGTGGCGCTGTCGGTTGCCTTGCAGGAGGCCTCTGGGGATGGCCACGTGCGCAGCATGGCGCATCTGGTCGACCACTATTGGCTGGAGAAGTACGAAGGGCCCGGACCGCGCACGCCGCGGAGCTTCGACACGGCCGCCGATGGAACCGTCACGGTGCCGGAGGCGCTTCGCGCCAGGTTTCGGGGGATGCCGACTCCAGCGCCGGCGCCGTGACGATGGGCGCCGGCCGGCACACTAGTGCTGGCCGGCGGCGGGCACACGCGCGGCGCGAAAGCGGCGGGCGATGCCCTTGCCCTCCTCGCTGAGCTCGATCTTCACCAGCTCCACGTACATGGCGTTGACCGCCCGCGGAGTGCGACTGATCTCCGCGACCGACACGCCCTGCGCCGCCAGCTCCTCGCCGAGCTCCGAGACTTCGAACTCGATCTTCTGCTGGTGGAAGGCGTACTCCTGCCAGCCGAAGTACCAACACCACTTGGTGTAGTAGTCCCACGATCGCTCATTGAACGCGCGGACGTGCGTCGGATCGGACCACGCGCCGAGCGAGAGGTCGTAGGGCACCGAAACGCGCAGAACGCCACCCACTCGCAGCAGATCGAGGCAGGAGGTCATGGCGGTCGGGAGCTCGCGGATGTGCTCGAGCACGTCTTGGGCGACGATCTCGTCGAAGGTGCCGGGACGGATCTCGACCGCGCCGAAACGCTTGGTCGCGTAGCGGCGGCCGGGCGCGGGGAACGGCTCGTTGAGGTCGGCGACCAGATCCGGGGACCAACCCGCCTCGATGTCGAGGTTGAGCGCGTCCTCGCGGAAGTTCTTCCCCGAGCCGAGGTTGATGATGGACGGCAGCGTCTGCCCGAGGGTCGCGTTGAGGACCGGTTGTGATTCCTCGATCTGAAGCCCCATGCCACCGGTCCTTTCGGCCTCGCGACCCCCTCGGCTGAAGCCGTCCCCCGCGCCCCGCGACCCGGCCCACCAAAAAGCCCAGTCAAAGCCGAACCGGTTTTGTCACCGCGCCACACTCAGTGGACGTGAATCCCACGCTGACCACCGAGCAGCTACTCGCCGAGATGCGCTGGTTGGAGCGCCTGGCCCGGCGACTGTGCGCCGACCCATCGAACGCCGACGATCTGGTGCAGGACACGCTCGTCGCGGCTCTGCGCCAGCGCCCCGCCGTGGCCCATCCACGCGCCTGGCTGAGTACCGTCGCCCGTCGCCTCTGGCGCCACCGGACCCACCGCGAGGCGCAACGCCAGGGCGTCGAGCGAAGCGCCGCGCGCGCCGAAGCACAGCCGTCGGCGGCCCAGCTGGTCGAGAAGGCGCGACTCCACCGATCCGTGGTCGAGGCGGTCGTCACGCTCGAGGAGCCGTACCGCGAAACCCTGTTGCTGCGCTTCCTCGAGGACCTGCCGCTCCGTGACGTGGCCCGCCGCACCGGCGTGCCGGCGGAGACGGCGCGCACACGCATCAAACGCGCGCTGGCGCGGCTGCAGGCGCGGCTCGACCGCGAGCACGGCAACCGGGCGGCGTGGGCGCTGCCCCTGGCGGTCAGGCACGGTGCAGCTGTCTCTTGCTTTGGAGTCTTCGGTATGAGCTGGTCCATGACACACGTCGGTGCGGCGGCCGCTAGCGCGGCCATCGCCGCCCTCTTGCTCTGGCAAGGCCTCCGTCACGGGAGCCCAGAGGCCCCCGCCACTCCCGCCGCACTGGCACGACCGGCGACCCTACAGGGGCACGCGCCGGTGCCGTCAGACACACCCGCGCCGCCGGCGGCCGACCCGCGGGCGCTGATCGACGTAGCCGCGGCCCCCGCCGCGCCAGCGCCGCGCTGGACCGTGCACGGAACCGCCATTGAGGAGGCCACCGGTCGGCCGCTGGCGGGCGCCACCATTCGCTGGACGCAGACGTGGCCCGAAGGCGGGGCGCATCCCGCTGCCGGCGAGGCCACCACCGACCGCGCCGGCCGCTTCGAGCTGCCGACCGAGGAGGCGGAGCCGTGGCAGCACCTCGAGCTCGTCGTCACCGCGCCCGGCCTCGCTCGCGTCGAACAAGCCCTCAGCGCACCGCCCCTCACCACCAACACCCGCATCGACGTGGGCGAAGTCCTCGTTCCGCCCGGCACCGGGGTGCGCGGGATCGTGCGTGATGCCGACGGCGCGCCGGTCGCCGACGCGGCGCTGCTCGCGCTGCGCCACTGGGTCTACACGCCGACGGCGAGCGGCATCTCTTACCGCGTGCCGCGGCTGCGCCGCGCGACCCGCGTCGGCACGTCGCGGCCCGACGGTACGTTCCAACTCGATACTCGGCTGTTGCCGCGACGCCGCGACGAGCGGCTCCTGGCCGTCGGCGGCAACGGCCTTGGTTGGGCGTCGCTGGCGCTATCGCGTGAACGCGCCGAGCGCGTCGTCGAGATCAGCATGCGCCCGTCGGCCCCCCTGACGGTGGTGGTCCGCGATGCAGAGGGCGCGCCGGTGGCTGACGCGGACGTGCTGTGCGAGCCACGCTTTCAACCTCTGGCCGCCGACACCGATCGGGAGCTCGGCCTCACCGGACCACTCGCCGCGCTGTTCGCTGCGCGCACCGATGCCAACGGCGTCGCTCGCCTCGCCGCGCTGCCGTTGCCCGAGCCGGATGAGCCGGCGCGCTACAGCGTGCGGGTGGCGACGCCCAGCACGCGACTGCGCCACCGTGGCATCGACCTGCGGCAAGAGGCCGACGTGCAGGTCGTGCTGGCGGACGAACGCGGCTACGGCGTCCGTGGCACGGTCCGCGACCCGGCCGGCCGGCCGCTGCCGGGCATCCGCGTGGTTGCCGTCTTTGGCGCCGAACGGCAGGCCACGACCGGGCCCGACGGCGCGTATGAACTCGCTGGACTCCCCGGCGACACCGGCACGCTCAGCCTGCGCCTCGCCGGCGCGGGCTATACGACCTACGAGGCCAGCCACCGACTTGCGGAGCCCGACCGGGTGCTCGACCTCGACGTGGAGCTGCACCCTGCGGCGCCGATCTACGGCGTCGTCGAGGACCAGCACGGCCAGCCCATCGCCGCGGCACGGGTGAGCCGACCGGCGGGCGCCGGCAACGACGGCAGTCCGGCCTTGGCAACGGTCACCGACGACGCCGGCCGCTTTCGCCTCGAGGGCGCCGCGATCGACACCGACCACCCATTGTGGATTCAGGGACCCGGCGCCCACTTTCGCACCGCCGTCGAGCACGTGGCCCGGCCGGCCGATAGCCCGCTCGCGCTGGTCCTGCAGCGCACGCCGCGGGGCCGCACCAAGCTGCGCGCGACGCTCCACGACGCCGACGGCGAACCCTTGGACCCCGGCCGGGTGCGGCTGCTGCGGGTCGCGGATCGGCACGGCCTCCATCATCCCGTCACCGGAACCCTTGGACGCATCACTGCCGCGGACCTGACCACAGGTGAGTGGGAGCTGGTGGTGCGGCCGCCGCGCGGCCACGCGCTGCGGCACCGTTTCCACGTCGCCGACGGGGACCCGAGCGAAGTGCACTGCGCGTTGACCCAAAGGCCCGCGGCGCGCCTCGACGGCACCGTCGTGCTCGAAGCCGGCGAGACCGCGGCTGGGCCCGCGCCGCAACGCATTCAGCTGCACTTCGGCCCAGGCCAACGCGCGCGGTTCGCCGCACCCGACGGCACACCGCGCACCCAAGCCGGCGGCCGCGTGCTCGATCTCGACCCCACCGGCCCACTGCGCTTCACCGTGGTCGACATCGACCCGAGCCGCGACCTGATCATTGAGGCCGGTGGCACAGACCCGTGGGGCGGATCGCTGCGGATCCGCGCGGGCGCCGGCGCGAGCGTCGATGCGCGCCTCGTGGTACAGCCCAACGGCCGCCTCGTCCTGCGCAGCACCACACCATGGCCGACCGACGGCCTGGTCCTGCATCTTCGGCGGCCGGGAGAGGACTGGCGCGAGCCGCTCCACGTCGGTGACCGGCGCGGTCGAGACCAGCTGTTGGCATATCCGCTCTTCCCCGGGCGATGGGAGTGGCGCGTCGAGGTCGCCCCGGAAGGCCGCAGCAATCGGGGCCCCCGCCTCCGGCGCGACGGGACGCTCGACTTGGCGAGCGGCGCCGCCGCCGTCGTCACGCTCGACCCGCGGCGTTGACGCCCGGCGCGATCGGCGCGGCCCTGACGATCGCCGCCAGGCGCTCGTCCACACCGGCGGGCAGTGGCTTGCCGCCAAACCCCACCGCGTCGCAGGCCCGCAGCACTTCGACCACCGCGGCGTGCTCCTCGCGCCCGAGAGCGGCGACGACCCGAGCGTCGGCGAGCAGCTCTTGGTGGCTCGCGTGTGGAGCCACCACCCCGCTCCGCGCGCCGACGTGACCGCGCAACAGCTGCGCCACCTCGGCGCACCATGCTGGCGCCTGCGGCGCGGCCAGACCCGCCGGCATCGCCGCGAGCTGCTGCAGGCGCGCCACTCGCTTCGCCTGTTGTCGCAGCGATGCACCGGCCGCGGCGCGGCCGCGCCGGAACCGCAGCACCGCCACGCCCAACACCAACAGGCCGAGCGCCCACGCCACCACCTGCCCAACCCACGGCCGCGGCTCGGCAACCGGTGGCCCGGGCAGCTCCGCGACGCCCTCGTCGTCGGGCGGCAACGACGACGCCACCATGAGCCGCAGCGGCAACGCCAACGCGGTGGGCGGCACCGCGACCCCGGCGGCGGGATCGGCGGCGGCGAATCGCGGCGCCACCTCGACCGGGCCGACTTGAAAGGCGTACGCCAGGTAGCGCCGCGTCTCGTGGACGATCCCGCCGCGCACCGCGCGCTCGACCGACGTGGGTCGCACGACCAGCGGCGCCAGCTCTGCCTCGCGCCAGTCCGGTGCCAGTCCCTCGCGCCACCGCAGCCGTACTGTCAGCCCGAAGGCCTTGCCGAATTCCACTGCTTTCACGCCCGTGACGAGCTCGATCGCGACGTCGGCGGCGGGGCCCTGCTCGTCAGGAAGCTGCCCGCGGCCAGCCAACGCGCCCGAAGCCAACGCCGCCAACGCCAAGAGCGGCCACGCCGCGCACTTCATCGCTGGACGTCCCGCGCCGCCCGCGACGAAAAGAACCGCAAGAGCGGCCGCACGACGGCGTCGCGATCGCGATCGCGCGGCACCGGGACATCCATCACGTCGACCCGAGCGCGGCGCAACGCGTCCCGCGTCTCGGCCCGCCACGCGGCAGTGCGCGCGGCGTAGGCCTCGCACACCTCGCGGCTGCGCCAATCCACCAGAGTGTCCGCACCGGTCTCCGGGTCGCGCAACCGGGCCACCCCCAAACCGCGCGGCGCGCCCGCAACCTCGGGCGCCAGCAAACGGATGGCAATCACGTCATGTCGCCGCGCGCACAGCGTCATCGCCCGTTCCCAACCGGCACACAAGAAGTCCGACACCACAAACACCACGGCACGGCGCCGCACCAACCGCGCGGCGGCCTCGAGCGCGGGCACCAGATCCGTGCGAAGCTGACTGCCCGGCAGAGCCAAGCAGTCGCGCACGATGCGCAGCGCGTGCACGGTGCCTTTCTTCGGCGGCACGAAGGCATCCAGCGTGTCACTGCAGGCGATCAGCCCAACGCGATCGTGATTGCGCACTGCCGACAACGCCAGGCACGCGCACACGCGCGCCGCCATCTGTCGGGCCGACCAGGCGCCGAACCCCGCTGTCATCGACGCGGAGAGATCCAACGCGAACAGCACCGTCAGCTCGCGTTCATCCACGAACTTCTTGACGAACGGCCGGCCGACGCGCGCCGTGACGTTCCAATCGACCATGCGCGGATCGTCGCCGTCGGCATACTCCCGCACCTCGTCGAACTCGATGCCGGCGCCGCGAAACACCGAAGCGTAGCCGCCCGCCATCGCGCCGGTGACCAGCCGTTTGCTCTGCACCTCAATCTGCCGCACCTCGCGCAGCAGCTCCTGCAGCGAGTCAGCGCCCTCGGGCTCGCTCTGCACCGATGCTCCCTACGGCACCGGCACGTGGTCAAAGAGGCGCTGCAACAGATCCTCCGGCCCCACGCCCTCGGCTTCCGCCTCAAAGGACGTGATCACCCGGTGGCGCAGCACGTCCATCCCGACGGCTTTGACGTCGTGCGGCGTGACGAACCCGCGGCCGTCGAGCAGAGCGCGGGCCCGCGCCGCTTGGGTTAGCGCGATCGACGCGCGCGGTGACGCGCCGTAGAGAATCAACGGCGCCAAGTCGTCGAGGCCGGCGGCGGCCGGCTCGCGCGTCGCACACACCACGTCGACGACGTAGTCGTAGATCTTCTCGTCGACGTGCACGGTGTCGAGCACCGCCCGCGCCGCGAGCACCTGCTCGGGACTGGCGACCTGTTGCACTCGGTGTGCGGGCCGACTCGTCGCCATCCGCTTGACGATGGCCTTCTCGTCCTCGCGCTTGGGATAGCGCACGACCACCTTCAACATGAAGCGATCGATCTGCGCCTCCGGCAGCGGATAGGTCCCCTCCTGCTCGACCGGGTTTTGGGTCGCCAGCACGACGAACGGCGACGGCAGCGCCCGCGTCTCACCCGCCAGGCTCACCTGGCGCTCCTGCATCGCCTCGAGCAACGCCGATTGGACCTTCGCCGGCGCCCGGTTGATCTCGTCGGCGAGGACAAAGTTCCCAAAGATCGGCCCCTCCCGGACGACCCAGTCGCCCGTCTTGGGCTGATACACCTGGGTGCCGACTAGGTCCGCCGGCAGCAGGTCCGGCGTGAATTGCAGCCGGCGAAACACACCCCCCAAAGCCGCCGCCAGCGACTGCACGGCGAGCGACTTCGCCAGCCCGGGAAGCCCCTCGAGCAGGACGTGGCCGTCCGCCAGCAGGCCGATCAGCAGGCCATCGAGAAGGGCTTCTTGCCCGACGACCACGGCGCCGACCTCGCGCCGAACATCCCGCAAGAAGGCGCTCTGCTCCTCGATGGCCTGGGCGGCGGCGGCAGGGGTCTCTGGCAAGGCTCGCTTCGGCACGGTGCGGGAGCATACCCAGGGGGCCGCACCGCGCCGCGGCCGTTCCCACCCCAATGCGACCCTCCGCCCGGCCCGCGTCGCGAGTATCGTAGCGGCGTCGCTGTTCTCGCGCCCCGATCCCGGTCCCGATCTCGACCCCGCATGCAACCGACTCAACCCCGGCCGCGCTCGCGGCAGCTTGTCCGCGCTCTTTTCGTCGCCACGCTCGCCGGCGCGCCGATCGCTACGGCTCAGGATCCGGGCGGGCCACCAGCCCCCGAGCCGGGGAGCCGCGAGGCGATGTGGCCAGCACCGACCGCCGAAGATTGGGCCCGGCCGTGCCTCATCCGCTGGCAGCGCACTTGGAACGACGCCGTCGCCGTGTCCAGCGAGACCAACAAGGCCATCCTCGTGTGCGTCAACATGGACGGCGAAATCGCCAGCGAGCACTACGCCGGCATCCGCTACCGCCAGCCAGACATCGCCAAGCTCTACGAGCCCTATGTGACCGTCATCGCCTCGGTCTACCGACACAACCCACGCGACCACGACGAGCAAGGGCACCGGATCCCCTGCCCGCGCTTTGGGACGGTCACGTGCGGCGAGCACATCGCCATCGAGCCACTGCTGTACGAGAAATTCTTAGACGGCACCCGCGTCGCGCCGCGCCACATCATGGTCGAACTCGACGGCGCCGAGACGTACGACATCTACTACGCCTTCGACACCGATTCGGTGTTCGGGGCGATCCGCGACGGCATCGCCAACCGCCAGGTGGAACCCAAGGAGATTGCGCGCGGTGACCGCCCTCTGCTCGACCGGGTTCGCAGCCGGGACATCAGCGATCGCGAAGCGGTGGAAACCGCGTTCCAGCAGGGTGACGCCGCGACGCGCCGCGCCCTGATGGAGGCCGCCGCCGCCGCCGGTGACGCCGCGTCCGTCGATCTGCTGCGCCTGGGCATCTTTGGCCTGGACGACCAAAACGCGTCGCTGGCCCGGCAGGCGTTGGCCAAGGCCTCGTCCATCGGCGCCGTCGACCTGCTGAACGACGCGCTCGGGGCGCCGATGGCGGAGCCGCAGCGCCAGGGCCTCATCGACGCGCTGGCGCGGATCGGCACGAACTCCGCCAAGGCACGCACGCTGGCCGTGGTCCACCGCGGCTTGGGGGTCACGGCATCCGCCGTGGATGTCACCGACTGGCAAACCTCGCTCGCCGGCGCCGAGTATCCCGCCCCCACCGACTGGGGGGCGCTGGAGAACCGCCTCGAGCAGCGGGCCGCCGCCACCGGTTCCCAACCGCGCGACCCGCAGGCAGCCCTCGAGCTGGCGGTCGCGGCCGTGGAGTTCGCCATCGATCCGGAGACCGCGCGCGTGCTCGCCGCCGACCCGCGCACCGCATCCCAGTTCACCCGTCTCAACTTCGAAGACGCGCGCCGGGCTGCCGAACGGGCCCAAGAGCTCGGCGCCAGTGGCTGGCAGCTCCAGGCCGCGATGGCCGTCACCGCCAAGCACCTCGGCCGCCTCGAAGAGGCCTATCGCCACGCGGCGGCGGCCGCGCCGGAACTCCCGAGCGGGGCGACGGACCGCGTCGCCGCCGAGGTGCTCGAGCTGTTCGCGCACGGCCGGCAGAAGGCGATCACCAAAGCGGTGGTCAACAAGGAGAAGTGGCCACCCCAGTGGCTGACCGACGTCGACGCCAGCTACTCGGTGCTGGCCCAGCATCCGCTTGGCACCCCGCAGCACGTGGTCGATCACTACGACTTCCTGCACTGGCTCGACGCCAAGGGTCAAGCCGGGCGCGCCCTCGAGCAGGGACTGGCGCGCTTCCCCGACGCCTGGGAGCTCCACGGCCGGGCGCGCAAGAAGATCGTGCGCGAGCGCGGCGTCGGCGGCCTCGAGGCGGGCTACGCCGCGTTCCTCGAGCGGCTGGACGGGCTGGCGCACCCGCAGTGGTACACCGGCTACACGGCCCTGGTCGCCGCGGAGTACCACCGGCGACGCGGCAACGCCGAGGCCGCCGTGGCGGCCTACGACCGCGCCATCGCGCTCTACGAGGAGTGTCTCACGAGCGCGCCGGCGCTGCAGGATGGGGTCGACCACTACGTCGCCATGGCGCTCGGCGGGCGCGCCCGCGCCAACCTCGAGCGGGGCGACGACGACACGGCGACCAATGACGTGCTCGCCGCGTTTGCCCGGCAGGCCAACGCCGCCGCCACCCTCGACGGCCTCAACGTCACCGCCGTCGGCACCGCCCGCATGCTGCAAACCCGTCTGCTCGAACAAGGTCGGGAGGCCCTGGCGGCCAAGATCGACCAAGCCCTGGCCGACCTCGGCACGCTGGACCCGGCGTTGCTCGAGCTCCCGGCGTTCGAGCGCGGCGGCCCGCCGCTGCCGCAGCGAGGCCGCGGCCGCCGCAACCGCCGCGGCGGCTGATCGGAGAGGCGCCCGGTCGCGGTCAGATGACTGTACCGCGCCGTTGCATCGCCGCGCCGCCTGCGGAGACTGACGACCACGTGCTCGTGGCCGGTTTCGTCACTCCGTCGGGCGCCGCACGGCGCCTTCTCGCTCTGCGGCTCGTCGCAGCGTTCGCCCTCGGCCCAGCGCTTGCCAGCGCGGCGCAGCCGCCGCCGAGCATGGCGGCAACGCCCGCCGAGCCGGGGCAAACGCCAGCCGAGATCGTTCCCGAGCGCAGCGAGCTGCTGACCGGCATCGGCGTCCCGCGCGGGCGCTTTCGCTTCCAGTGGCAGAACGACTCTTGGCTCACCGAGAGCGACCGCTTCTACACCAACGGCATCGGTCTCGGCTGGACGCTAGAAGATGGGACGCTGAGCCAGGGGCTTGAGAACCTCCTGCACTGGTTGCCGTTCACGCCCGAAGACCGCAGTGGCACCGCGACCGAGCTCTTCGTCCGGCAGGACATGTTCACGCCGGAGGACTTCACCAACCCGGCGCTTGTCCTGGACGATCGCCCCTACGCCGGCTGGCTCCACCTCGACATCGAGCATCAAGTACTGACGCTGCGGCGCGATCGTCGGGACGACCGCCTCGATACGTGGGAGTTACAGCTCGGCATCGTCGGCCCCAGCGCGCTGGCCGAGCAGGCCCAGCGCGAAGTCCACGAGTTGGTGAGTGCACCCGAGCCGCGCGGGTGGGACAACCAGCTCGAGGACGAGCCCGGCATCGTGCTCGGCTATCACCGCCAGTTTCGCGCCTACTACGACCCGCACGCCCTGGGCCCGATCGAGGCGGACTTCATCGGTCGGTACGGTGCCCGCGTCGGCAACGTCGAGACCAGCGCCCGCATCGGCGGCGTCCTGCGGGCCGGGTTCGGCCTGCCGCGTCACTTCGGCACCGCCATGCGCGGCGATGCCCCCGGCGTGCGGTACCGGCACCGCATCTACGCTGCGGCGGGGGTGAGCGGAAAGGTCGTGCTGCGCAACATCTTCCTCGACGGCAACACCTTCTCCTCCAGCCACAGCGTCGACCGCAACCCGCTCGTGGCGCAGTTCCACGTCGGCTTGCACTGGGAGCCCTGCAGCCGCGCCCGTGTGTCGATCGCCGAGTTCTTCTCGACCGCAGAATTCGACTCGCCGTCCCAGGAAGGCGACCTCGGGCACTTCACCTCGGTTCAGCTCGAGCTGTTCTTCTGAACGCAGGCGCCCGGGACAGCCCCGCCGGACCTGCCCGGCACGGATCGGCGATGACGGCGACGAACCAGGACACCCAGGCCACGCTCAAAGCCGGTTTCATGGGTTGCGCCGCGCTCTACGGCGTCAGCGCCGGTGTGCTCGGGGCCCTCTGGCTGCTCGGGCGCCTCACCACGGGCCAGGGCGACCTCTCGACGCTGGGGCCACTCCTGGGCGTGGCCGGCCTGACGATCGCCTGCTGCCTGGGCGCAGCGGCCGGCTGTCGTCCCGCGCGGCGGGGACCGGATCGCGGCAGGACCCTCAATCCGACACCTGAGCGAGGCCGATCGGTGGAAGAGGCGCATCCGCCCAACGACCCCACATGAAGGCCATCCCCCTGCTCGCCGCGGCCGCGGCTCTGAGCCTGTTTGCCTGCACCGGCAACCTCCCCAACCCCGTCCCCAGCTCGAGCACGGCGGCCGTCACGCTCGCCGTAAGCGGCACTCCAGCCGCCGAGCTGGAGACGTTCACGGTGGACCTCGACGACGTCGTCTGGACCGACACCGACGGTCGAACGATCCGACAGCGGCTCGACCAACCGCGGCTCGACCTCGCCGACCTCGGCGCGACGGGCGCCGTGGTGATCAGCGCCGACCTCCCCAGCGCGACGTACACAAAACTGCAGCTCCGGCTCGACTTCGCTGATGCCACGGCGCACATCGCCGGCGACGCGACGGCGGCCGCGATCGTCGATGCCGAAGGCAACCTACTCCGTGACACGGTCACCGTCGGGCTCACCTTCGCCGAGCCGCTGGTCATCGAGGGCGGAATGCACACGCTCGGCAGCCTCGGCCTGCAACCAGACCATGCATTGGCGATCGATCGCACCCGGCGACAAGTGACGTTCACGCCGGCGTTCCGCTTCGACGTCGGTGGCACGACCGCCAGCGTCGCGCTCCACGCCACGCTCATCGCGGTTGACGAGGCTCGCGGGCGAATCATCGTCGAGCCCAGCGACTCGGCTCGTACCCGGCCGGCCCGCTTCACGGTGTTGGTCGACAACGCGACCGAGTATCAGCTCGATGGTACACCCGCGACGGGCGCGACCGGTCTTGCCGCCCTCGCGGCCGCCACGGCGAGGGACCTGCGCCTCGAGATTGGCGGCACGACCACGTCGACGAGCCGCACGATCGCCGCTGCCTCGATTCGGGCGGGTCGCGGCGCGATCAGCAGCGCCAGCGGCGCCGACGACTGGGTCGTCGGTCACGTCGTCGCGCGCGACCGCGGCCCCGGCGACGACGCCTCGCTCACTGTGCTCGGCCGTTCGTTCGATGCGGCCACCGGCACCCAGCGCTTCGGCACCGCGCACGCGGTCGACGTCGCTTTCGCGGCGACACGCGTCGTCGCCGGCATCGGCACGGCCGCGCTCACCACCGACGCGATCAACGTCGGCCAGCGCGTGGCCGTCTTCGGCTCTTTGGCCGGCACGCGCATGGACGCGGCGAGCTTTGGCCTCATCCACCTGCAAGCCACCGAGATCCTCGGCGTCGCCAACCGAGCCGCGGCCGACGGCCGCGTCATCGTCGCCGTCGATCGCATCGGCGGTCTGCTGCCGGGCGCCTTTGCGTTTCGCGTGGGCGGCACGATCGAGGCCGAGCCCGCAGCCTTCTCGATCGAGCTCCCGGCGACGGCTCCCGCCATCGCCGCGGGCCAGGCGGTCCACGCCGCAGGGCGGCGCGGTAGTGTCGGCGTGGTTGGCGACGCCGACCTGGTGGCCACCCGCATCGAGAACCGATCCACCGCCGGAACGGGCGCGCGACTGGCCTGCCAGTGGCCCGCGCCCCGGGCCGACGGGATCGCCGTGGCGGCGGCCTCGCTCATGCTCGACATTAGCGCGGCGACCACCAGAGTGGTCCGCATCGGGCCCACGGAGACCGTGCTCAACGCCACGCCCGCCCCCACGCTCCGCGCCGCCGCGGCCAGCGGGCGGGGCAGCACGAGCTCTCGGGAGTACACCATCGTCGACGACAACGGGGTCTCGACAACGGGCGACTTCTCGGCCTTCTTGGCTGAAATCCAATCCCGGCTGACCGCAAACGCGCGGGTGGTCCGCCTCGCCGGCGCCGGGTCGTTCGACGCCGCGAGCCAGACGCTCACCGCGACGTCGCTGACCGTCGAGCTGCGCTGACCACCGTCAGTTCCCGGCCGGCAGGGCGCGGCCCGCAAACGGATCATTGTCGGGGTCGGCGTTCCACACGTACTCGGCCCAGCCGGCGATCTCGCGCGCCCGCGGCTCCCCGTAGAGCCGCGCCACCAAGTGCAGCGCCATGTCGATGCCCGCCGACACTCCCGACGACGTGATGGTCTCGCCGTCGTCCACCCATCGCGCGGACTCGATCCAGTCCACCCGGTCGCTTTGCTGGCGGGCCATCGCAAAGAGGAGCTTGTTGGACGTGGCCTTGCGGCCATCGAGGATGCCGGCGCGTGCTAGCAAGAACGAGCCAGAGCAGACGGACGTGGTGATCTCCGCCACTGCGTGGCGTTCCCGGAGGAACTCCCGCAGCGCGTCGTTCTCGATCTCGACGAGCGTGCCGTTGCCGCCTGGCACCAGCAGGATGTCCAAAGCTGGCGCGTCGTCGAAGTCGTAGTCGGCGAGGGTGGACAACCCCTGCGTCGATGACACCAGGCCCTTCTGCTCGGCCACTGTGATGAGCTTGAACTCCGGGACGTAGCCCCAGATCTCGACCGGACCATAGACATCGAGCACCTCGAACCCTGGATAGAGCAGGATGCCCACGGTCTTCTGTTTGCTGCGTAGGTCGACGTGATAGGCGACGTACCGGGCCTGCGTCCACAGGGCCATGCCGCACGTTCCGCAAGACCCCGGCGCCCCGTAGTCGACCTCGTCGCACGGATTGCCGCGCATCGGACACCAATAGACGGTGCGCGCGGTTGGCCCGTCGGAGGGGACGTCGGCCGCCGGCGCCGCGGCCTCGACCACGCCCGCGCGCTCGGCATACGCAACCGCCAAGGGCCCCTGCTCACGGCTCGTGCTGGCGCAGCCAAGCGCGACCAAGAACAGCAGGGACGCTGCGACAATGGAACCATGAGGCCTCATAGGATCACTCCGACCCGCATCACTCAGCGCAGGACCGCCTGGATCGGGTTGCTGGCGAGGTTGATCGTCGACCCGCTAACCGTCACAAACGCGTGGCTCAGGATGAGCCCCGACAACCCCGAGGGGAGGCTCGGCAAGACCAGCTGGGCGTTCGCGGTGCCGCTGGCGCCGAGCACGCCGACGGAGCCAACGATTGGTGCCACGCCCAGAATCGACGAGCTGAAGTAGGCGTCGCCGTTCAGCGGAATGGTGACGCTCTGGAACGACAGACCCGGGAACGTGCCCGAGGCCGAACCCAGCACGACGTAGCCGTTGCCGCCCTCGCCGGCGCCGGCGTCGAGCGTCATGTTCTGCGTGGAGAGCGCGTCGAGCACCATCACCGAGTTGTCGGCGCTGAGCGTCGGCTGGGTCGGCCCCCACACGCCGATGTGGCTCGACTGCTGGCTGCCGGCGATCTCAAACTCGCCCATGACCCACAGGGCCGGGCCGGCGCCATCCGTCGGATCGTCGAACACGATCATCTCGTTGACCTCGACGTTGGCCGGGTAGGCGGTGCTGGGGCCGTGCACGCCCGAGCGCGCCCCGCGCCACTGCGCGCCGTCCCAGCGCGCGATGTTCTCGGACCGTACGCCGTCGGCGAACAGGAATCTGCCCGCGACCCACAGCTCTTCGCCGCTCCCCGAGTCGAAGCCGACCATGTCGAAGCCCGGCGAGGCGCAGCCGATGAAGCCGGTGCCGTCGCCCGTCATGCCGCCTCCGAGCGCACTCCATTGGCTACCGTCCCACTTGGCGATGTTGTTGGCGGTGACGCTGCCCGCGGTGGTAAAGCAACCGCCGACGTAGAGGGCGTCGCCCGTGCCGTCGTCCCAGACGTGCATCGCGGTGGCCCAGTTGATGTAGGCGCCGCTCAGGCCCGTGCCCAGCTGCGACCAGCTGGTGCCGTCCCAGCGGGCAATGCCTGGGAAGTTGACAGACCCGCCGGCCAGCCCCTCTTCGCCGCCCACGTAGAGCGCCGGGCCCGTGCCATCGTCGAACACCTCGAGCGCCCAGACGCAGCAGTTGAAGACGGGGTTGGCCACGCCGCCGCCCACATCGGCCCACTTCGTGCCGTCCCACTTGGCGAGGTTCAGGACCTGCTCGCCCGTCGTGCCGGCGAGCTGAAACGCGCCACCACAGTACAACGCCTCTCCGGTCCCATCATCGAAGACCGCCATCGCTGGGACGAAGTTCACGTAGGCCGCACCGTAGAGGCCGCCGCCGACGTCGGACCACGTGGTGCCGTCCCACTTAGCGATCGAGTTCACCGTCACCGATCCCGCGCGGCCAAAGCCGCCGGCGACGTAGAGCGCCGGTCCGGTGCCGTCGTCCCAAACGATCATGCTGTTGACGGTGCCCACTTGGACGCCGCCGCCCACGTCAGCCCAGCCCGAGCCCGTCCACCTGGCGATGTTGTTCACCGGCGTGCCGCCGGCGTCGAGGAAGGCGCCGCCGACGTAGAGCTCTGGGCCCGAGCCTGAGTCGAAGACCGCGAACGCGCTGGTGGTGTGATCGCCCACGTCGAAACCGAGGCCGCCGGCGGACGGCGGGGCGAACCGGTCGGACCAGAATTGGGACGTGGCCGGCGGCGCGAAGAGTGCCGCCGCTGCTGAGAAAGCCAGAAGATGTAGAACGCGCATGGATGGTTGGTTTGTGGTCGGGCGCGTCCAGCGATCGCTGGCCGGCGCCGCCAGGGTCCGCCGGAGCCGCGGCGCCTCTTCCGCGATTTCTCGACTTTCCTCAGGCCGGGTCCTCGGTGCGCTGGCGCGCCATGGCGGCGCGCACTTCCCGCAGCACCTGCCACTTCGCTTTGTAGACCTGCCCGCGGCTCATGCGGAGCTTCCCGGCGATCTCGCCGGGCGACAGCTCACCTTCCAGCAGCAGCTCGAAGGCGCTCCAAAACTGCGTCGACACGCGCTGCCGGGCGCGTTGCAGCTCGACCCGCAGCCCCTGAAGTCGCCACTGCTCGGCCCACGCCTCCGCCGGGCTGGGGCCGCCGTCGGGGATCGCGAGGAGCTCCGCCGTGTCCAGGTTGCGACGGTCGCGGCGCAGCCGCAGCACGTCGGCAACCTTGGTCCGCGCCACCGCGCTGAGCCAGCTCTTGAAGCGTCCGCGCGACCGATCGTAGACGAACCCGGGCAAGTCGCGGAGCAGGCGATCGAGGCACCGATCGCGCACCTCCTCGGCGTCGGCGTGGCCGAGACCACAAGACCGAGCGTAGCCGTAGAGCACCGGCGCGTAGCGGTCGTAGAACTCCTGCCAGGCCGCGCCGTCGGCGAAGTCCCGCACGCGGGCGAGGAGGGAGGCGCGCGTGCTGTTCACTTTGTCCGCTCCCCACCGGCCGCGTCGCAGCACCGTCCGTACAGCGCCTGGACCGCCACGCCGCCCGGTTCATCCAGCGTTCCAAGCCGGCGGCGTTGCGCGAGGGCGTCTTGCAGTGGTGCCACCGCCTCCGGCCCACGCCCCTGCGCGCACAACAACTCGCCGAGTCGCTCCAACGCGTCCAGGCGCACCGGGCAGTCCCGACCGAAGGCCCGACACTCGAACTCCAAGGCCGCGCGCCACGCGGCCTCGGCAAATCCGGGCTGGCCGCGCCGATCCGCCAGCCGCGCCAGCGTGCTGAGACGTCGCGACACCTCGTAGTCGCCGAGTCCCCGATACCGGCGCAGCTCGGCAAAGCCGGCCAGCGCCGCCGCCCGCCCTGCGTCGGTGTGCAGGCCCGTGACCATCGCGGCCGCCAAGGCCTCGAGGTGCGCCGCCTCGTCCGGCCGCCGGCGCGCCCAGGACAGTAGCTCGCGCTGCAACGCGCGCAGCGCCCAGCGCTCCGCTTCGGCGTCGTCGCCCTTGCGCAGGTTCAGCCATGCACTCTGCCACAGCACCTCCGGTACGAGATGCTCGCCCAAGACCTCGGCCGTCAGCTCGATCGAGCGCTGCAGCAACACCTCAGCGCGTCGAAACTCACCCAGCGTCTGCAGGAAACGCGCGTGCTGGCGAAAGCAATCGACCGCCCAGGCCGACCGGCGATGCGCGGCGCGTTCGAAGGTCTCGGTTGCGGCCGCGAAGAACGGCGCCGCCGCGGCGCCATCCGCAGCCGCCCAGTGCCATTCGGCGAGCCGCTGCGCGCTGCGCGCGGCCTCCCGCTCCGATCGCCCCGCATCCTCGAACGCGGCAAGGGCGAACTCGAGGTGCGGCCGCGCCGCCTCGAGCTGCGGGGTCACGGCGTGGAGTAGCGTGAAGCCGAGGGCACGGCGCCCCGCAGCGTACTGCGGCGAATCGGCCCCCGCGACCTCGCGCCACAGGTCGACCGCCGCGCGCGCGTGCTCGATCGCCGCGGGGTCACCCAGCTGGCTTAGCGCGAGCGCCAGCTGCTGGCGGGTGCGGGCTTGCACCGCGGTGGGCGCCGACCGGACCGCTTGGTCGCGACGCTGCGCGAGTCGTAGATGCTCGGCCGCGGCGTCGAACCGCAGGAGCCGGAAGTAGGTATCGCCGATCGCCGACTGCACGGCGGCGTGCGCCTCCGGGGCGTGCTCCAACCGCCCCTGCAGCCGCCGCGCGACCTGATCGACGACATCGACCAAGGCCACGTCGCCGCCCATGCGCTCCGGGCCGGCGGCGCGAATGAGCTCGCCCAGCACTTCCTGGATCTCGCCAGCGGCGCGCCGATGTCCTTCGACGCGGAAGTGCATCGCCAGCCAGCCCACCGCGATCGCGAGGATCACAGCGCTCACCGCGGCCTGCGCCAACAGCGCGCGCCGGTGCCGGCGCAGGTAGCGCCCCGCCAGATACCGCCAGGGCGCACCACTCCCGGCCCGGCCCGGATCACTCCAGCCGCCGAGGGCTGCGCCGAGCGCGCCGGCATCCGCATACCGCCGCGCCGGCTCTTTCTCCAGCGCGCGGAGTACGACCACACGCAGCGCCGCAGGGACGTGCTTGCCCAGCTCGCGCGGCTCGTCGCGCGCGACGCGGTGCGCGAGATCCGCGAGCGTGCCGTTCACGTCGTACGGCATCGCGTCCGCCAACAGCTGATACAGCACGACGCCGAGGGCGTACACGTCCGATCGGGCCGTCACCCGGTGCGCCCCTCCGGTCAGCTGCTCGGGCGCCGCGTAGGCGGGAGTCCCCACGAACTGACCCGACCAAGTGACCGAGCCGGACGCCATTCCGTCGCCCGTCTCGGCCTCGAGCTTGGCCAAGCCGAAGTCCAGAATGCGCGGCTGCCCGCCGCGATCCACCAGGATGTTCGCCGGCTTGAGGTCGCGATGGACCACACCACGGGCGTGGGCGTGCGCCACCGCGGCACAGATTTCGACCCCGAGCCGCACGCGCTCCGCAAGGTCCGGCGCGACCTCGCGCGCGTGGGCGTCCAGCTCTCGGCCATCGACGTAGGGCATGACGAAGTACGCCGCACCCTCGCTCGAGGTGCCACTGCCCTCGATCGGCACGATGCGCGGATCGTCGAGACACTGGGCCAGCGCAATCTCCCGCGCGAAACGCTGATGATCGCGTGCGCTCGTCCAGCTGCCGCCGAGCAGGATCTTGATGGCGACGTTGCGGCCGTCCGGATCGGTCGCGAGGTGCACGCCGCCGCGCGGGCCGCGATGGATCACGCGCGTGTGCGTGTAGCCGACAAGCTCGGGGGGCAACGACTCGTTCAACGACGGCGCCTGCACCGCGTCGCCCCGACGACGTCGCGCCGCGCGCTGCAGGTCATCAAACAGCGCTTGATCGGCGGCCGTCAGCGCCGCAAGTGCGTCGCCGCAGGACCGGCAGTCGGCGACATGCGCCTCGACCACACGCGGGTCGTCACCGCCGAGCTCGCCCATGCGGAACAGCTCGAGCTCGTGCGATGCAGGGCAGGACATGGCGCGATTCTTGACGCGCCAGAACGGATGCGAAACCCCGTGCCGCCGACGCCCGCCGCCGATTCACCGACACGTGCGTCGGCGCATCGACAATCAACGAAGCGCGTTCGCAGCGGCGCCGGATCCACTGGCCCCGAATCGCGCTTCGGGTGTCGAAGAGCTACGGCGTCGCCGGCCGACCAAACCAACCGCGCATCGAGTCCGAAACCCAGTCCACCAGGCGCTTGCCCGCATCCACGGGCATCCGCAGCAGTGGCACCCCGACCTTGGTGACGAGATCGGTGGCAAAGCCCGCGCTTTGTCGCGCCGCCTCGCCCAGCGCGGCCTGCACGTGCCGGGCGATCGACGCCTCCGTGAACGCGCGAAACGCCCGACACCGGCGCATGGCCAAGTAGCCGACCCGCAAGCCCACCAAGCCGTTCACCAGCCCGTCGGCCACCGGCCCGGCGACGGGCGAGGCGGTCTTGCCCAAGAACCCGCTCGCCGTCTCCACGCCTTTGTGGGCGATGCCCTGCATCTGGCTCGCCACCAGCACGGCGAAGCCCACGTCGCGCAAGACCAGCACGGTCCCCAGCGCACCGGGACGCCCGTAGTAGAGCTGTGCTAAGCGCGCGATCATGTTCGCGTTGCGCCACAACACAAAGTAGGCATCAGCCGCTCCAGACGGCGACAGCGCCGTCGCCACGGCGATTGCCATTGACTCGTGGCGGATGATCTCGCGCGCCTGGTCATCCAACGGCGCCAGCAGCGGCTCCACCCGCTCGGCCTCGAAGCGCTGCAGCCGCTCACGATCGCCGACCGCGTCCTCGCCAAGTGAGGTCACCAGCGCTCGGCATTCGGCCAACGCGCGCTCGACCGCGTCGGCCGACCCCGTCAAGTTTGGGTTGCGCCGCAAACTGGCCAGGTAGCTCGCCAACCCCTTGGCGCGCGCCCGCAGATGCCTTGGCTCGACAGCGTCGCCGCCCTCGGCGGAGGGCACGTCCGGCGGGCGCACCGCCGCCGGCACCCGCAGATAGCGCCATGCCGGCCGCGCGATGAGATAGTAGAGCCCGATGGCAAACACGACCAAGAACCCGATCCCGGCCGCGAGGTGCAGCTCCGCAAAGAACGCGTAGAGCGCATACGTCTCTCGCGCCAGGACCCAGCCACCGAGCAACACGAACACCAAGCTCGCATACCGGACGCCGC
Source organism: Planctomycetota bacterium (assembly GCA_039029375.1). Lineage (GTDB taxonomy): Bacteria > Planctomycetota > UBA1135 > UBA1135 > UBA2386 > JBCCGH01. Next base: position 147,962 of record JBCCGH010000002.1, on the reverse strand, counting down.
GGTAGATGGATCGCGCGGTGCCGGCGAGCGCTTCGAACGACGCCATGCCGCCATCTTCGCCGGAACCGGGCAAGCATTCCCGATCCAACACTGGGCGCCAGCCCGGGGCAGCCAACGACAAGACGTTTGGTCATGGCTGACTCTCCTTCAGGGTTGGCGACGAGACGGGCGCGAGGGTGCCGACCGCGCGGCGGCGCCAACGCCGCCGCTCGGCCAACGCATCGAGCTCGCGGGGCACGAACTCGTAGGTCGCGGGCAGGGCACGTGGGTCCTCGCGCTCCGCGGGCGTGAGGGCGGCCCAGACGCGCGGCGCAAACAGCACCACCGGGTGCGCACCGCCCGCCAACAGCTCGTTGGCCGACGCCACGGCGCGCGGCTCGAAACGCAGTGCCGCGGCGCCCTCGCCCGCGGCAAGGTCGGCGGCGATGCCGCGCGCCTGCGCCTCGTCAAACTCGCACACCGGGATCGGCCGGGCGCCGGCCGGCACCTGCGCCGCGAGCTGAGCGAAGACACTGGCGGCCGGCTGCACCTGCAAGAAGGCCACCGCCGGTGCCAGCTCCGGCCACCGGCCGCGGATGTCGTTGTAGTGGAAGAACGTGCTCAGCACCGGTCCCGGCGGCGGCCTGCCAACCTCCGCAAGGCACCAGGGCACCGCCCGCACCCACCATCGCGCTTCGATTTGCGCCGCGAGATCGGCGCACTGGATCGTGCTGCACTCGACCACGGACACCGTGGCCGTCGGCGGGTCGTCCCACGACGACGCCGACCGCAGCGCCCGCGCCAGCTCTTCCACCGACCAACCGAACTCCTCAGCCGCCCGCTGCGCGACCTCGTGCACAAACCGTTGCTCCGGGCCCAAGCCCGTCGCCAAGTCGGGCCGCACTCGCGTCCCGCGGTGCGGCCGACACTCCAGCAGCCCCTGATCCGCGAGGATCCGGTAGGCCCGCCGCACGGTGTGCATGTTCACCGCCCACGCCTTGGCAGCCGCGCGCACCGGCGGCAGCGCCGCGCCGGGCGCCAGGGCGCCGGTGGCGACGCGGTAGCGCAGCCCCGCCACGATCTGGTGGTAGAGCGGCACCGGGCTCTCCAGGTCGAGTTGCACGTTGTGCTACAACATACGCACAATCAATTTTCCAACAAACCACGGGTGCAGCGAGCCCTCGATTGCCCTGCCGCCACGCGTCTAAACTCCGCCCGTGCACCAGGTTCTCGCCACCGCCGTCGCCGCGCTCCTGGCCGCCCTGCCGGCGGCCGTCGGCGCGCAGGCCCCGACCCCGGTGCGCATGATGCCGCTCGGCGATTCGATCACCGAGGGAGCGCACGGCTCCGCGACCTACCGCTACTACCTCTGGCACGCGCTCCTCGACGCCGGCTACTGCGTCGACTTCGTCGGCGGTCAGCAGGGCGTGCAGGGTGGCCGCCCGTGGAACCCCAATTTCGACCAGGACCACGAGGGGCACTCGGGGTGGCGCGCCGACATGGTGCTCGGCAGCGTGCGCGCCTGGACCGCGCAGCACGACCCCGACGTCGTGCTGCTGCACCTGGGCACCAACGACCTCTGGCAAGCCCAATCGGCCGCCAGCACGTTGACCGAGATCGACGCGATCATCGACGAGATGCGGGCCGCGCGCAGCGACGTGGTCATCCTGCTCGCCCAGATCATCCCCGTAGGCGCATGGGTCGGGTTCTCGGTCGACCCGCTCAACGCGCTCTTGCCCGCCTTCGCCGCGGCCAAGCACGCGCCCTCGGCACCGGTGCTTCTCGTCGACCAGTGGACCGGGTTCGATCCGCGGATCGACACCGACGACGGCGTGCACCCCAACCGGTTCGGTGACCAGAAGATGGCGGCGGCGTGGCTGTCGGCACTCGAGACGCTCCTCGCCGATTGCACCGCCGAGTACCAAAGCTACGGCGCCGGCTGCGGGGCGATCAGCGGTACGCCCGGGGCGCCGACCCTGCAAACCACGGCGGGGCCGCCGATCACAGGCACCACGTTTGCGCTGCAGCTCGACATCGGCGTCACCGGCCTGCCGAGCGCCGGACTGTTGGGCACCAGCGACGCGGCGTGGCGCGGCCTCTCGCTACCGCTCGACCTGATGCCGGCGGGGATGCCCGGCTGCGCTCTCCTCGCCGCGCCCGACCTGGCGATGCCACTGGGCGCGCTCGGCGCCAGCGGTGCTGTGTGGCAGCTGCCGATCCCCGACCGCGCCTGGGCGGTCGGTCGCGCGTTCTATGTGCAGGGGCTCGTCCTCGCCCCTGGCACCAACCCGGCGGGCATGCTCCTGTCCAACGCCGGTGCGGCCCGCATCGGCGCCCGCTGAGCGCCGCCGATGGCCACACCTTCAGGCCTCGTGCACGGCGCTGATGGCATCGCCCGCTGCTGGTGGGCTGGCACGGACGCCGCGTACGGCGCCTACCACGACGCGGAATGGGGAGTGCCGGTCACCGAGGACCGCCGGCTCTTCGAGAAGATCTGCCTCGAGGGATTCCAAGCCGGGCTGAGCTGGCTGACCATCCTCCGCAAGCGCGAGGCGTTCCGCCGGGCGTTCGCCCGCTTCGATCACCGCAAAGTCGCGCGCTTCGGCGCCGCCGACGTGCGCCGGCTGCTCGACGATGCCGGCATCGTGCGCCACCGCGGCAAGATCGAAGCAACGATCCAGAACGCGCGGGCCTTGGGCGACCTGCTGCGAGAATTCGGCAGCCTGGCGGACTACGTCTGGCGGTTCGAACCGGGCCCGGCGTCGCGGCCCAAGCGCTTCACGCGCCGCGCGCTGAGCGCACTCACCACCTGCGATGAGGCCGCGGCGATGAGCAAGGACCTCAAGCGCCGCGGTTGGCGATTCGTCGGGCCCACCACGGCCTACGCGTTCATGCAGGCGATGGGGCTGGTCAACGATCACGTCGATGGCTGTCCGCGTCGTGCGGCGATCGAAGCGCAGCCGCGACCCAGGCTCGGGGCGCGCCGGTGACGTTCAACAGTCTCACCTTCCTGATCTTCTTTGCCGCGGTGCTGGCGCTCCACCGGCTGCCTTTGCCGTGGCGCGGCCGCAAGACCGTGCTGCTCGTGGCGAGCTACCTCTTCTACGCCGCGTGGAGCCCGCCCTTTGTCGCGTTGCTCATCGTCTCGACCGCAGTCGACTGGGTGGCCGCCGCGCGCATCCATCGCGCGCAGGGCCGGGCCCGCGGCGCGTGGCTGCTGCTCAGCCTCGGGGTCAACCTCGGCCTGCTGAGCTACTTCAAGTACGGGCCGTTTCTGCTCGAGGTCACGCACGACCTGCTGGCGAGCGCCGACATCGCCTTCAACCCCGCCAGCGACGGCATCGTGCTGCCGATGGGGATCAGCTTCTACACGTTCCAGACGCTGTCCTACACCATCGACGTGTACCGCGGCCGGCTGCAGCCGGGCCGCTCGCTGCTCGACTATGCACTCTACGTCACCTTCTTTCCGCAGCTCGTCGCCGGCCCGATCGTCCGCGCCGCCGACTTCTTGCCGCAGTGCCACGAGCCCAAGCGCGCGGGTGCGGGACAGGTGGGCTACGGCCTGATCCTGCTCACACTCGGCCTCCTGCAGAAGACCGTCTTCGCCGACTTCCTCTTCGCGCCCGTCGCCGACCGGCTGTTTCTGCAGCCCGCGGCCGCGGGCTCGCTCGGCGCTTGGGCCGGCTGCCTCGCGTTCTCCGGACAGATCTTCTGCGACTTTGCCGGGTACTCGACGTGCGGCATCGGCGTCGCCCTCTGCTTGGGATTTGCGCTGCCCGACAACTTCCGCGCCCCCTACGCCGCGATCGGATTCTCCGATTTCTGGCGCCGCTGGCACATCAGTCTGAGCTCTTGGCTGCGTGACTATCTCTACATCCCCCTGGGTGGCAACCGCGGTGGCTCGCTGCGGCAGGCGCGCAACCTGCTCGTCACCATGCTCCTCGGCGGACTCTGGCACGGGGCCGCGTGGACGTTTGTCGCCTGGGGCGCGCTGCACGGCGTACTCTTGGTCATTGAGCATGCGGCCGTCGCCGCCTTCGGCAGCCGCGCGGTCTGGCGGCGCGCGGGCCCGCAGCTCGGGCTGGCGGCCCTCACGTTCCTCTTGATCACGCTGGCGTGGGTGCCGTTTCGGGCGACCAGCTTCGGCGATGCAGGCACGGTCTGGGCGGCGTTGATCGGCGGCGGCCCCGGCGACGCGCCGCTCCACGAGCGCACGGTACCCGCTCTGGTCGGCATCGCGTTGCTACTCCTGGTGCAGTGGCGCATGCGGACGACGAGTCTCGAGGCCCTGCTGGCCACCGCCCCCCGCTGGCTGGTGTCGGTCGCGATTGCCGGCGCCCTCTTCCTCATGGCCGTTGCTCACGAGCGCACCCGTGGCTTCCTCTACTTCCAGTTCTGATCACGCCGCGGCGCGACGCCCCGACGGGCCGTGGCTCACCGTCGTCGGCGCCGGCGCGCTGGTGGCGTCTCTTGCGCTCGGCGCCTGGGAGCTCTGCTTCCGCGCCGCCGGGTTCGTGCCGCATGCGATCGACAGCAACGAACGCTGGGCCGCGGCGCTGCAGCACGGGCTCGAGGCCGACCGCGCGGTCCTTTGGCTCGGCAGCTCACGCATCCAGCAGGCGATCCACATGCCGACGGTGCAGCAGCGGCTCGACGACCGCGTCACCGTCCAGCTCGGGCTCACGATGGGTTCGCCCCTCCCGCTGTTGGAGTTCCTCGCCGACCGCACCACTTTTGCGGGGACCGCGGTTGCCGAAGTGACGCCGAGCTTTCTGTTCGCCCGGCCGCCGCGCAACGCCGCACTGCTGCGCGACGCCGGCTCGGTCGCGTGGTTCGCCCAGCAGCAGCGCGAACAGCGCCGGCTCACCGCGCCCGCCTATGCGCCGCTCGAGGACAAGCTCAGTCTGACGCTGCAGGAGCGTCTCGTCACCTGCAGCGGCGACGCGACCCTCGCCGGGCTCACCCAGTCCCTGCTGGCAGGAGACGACCTAACGCCGCCGTTCTGGTGGATCACCCGCGACCGCATGCAGATTCTCGACTATGGCGGGATCGACGTGCCACGGTTTGCCGCCCGCCGCGCCGCTCTCCACGCCGCCGGGACGCCGCGCGACGCCGGCGAGCTGGTCGGCCTCGTCGCGAACCTCCGCCGCTGGGCCGCGGCCATCGAGGAGCGCGGCGGCCGCGTGGTGTTGCTGCGACTGCCGACGCAAGGCGGGGTCCGCGACGTCGAGGCGCAGCGCTACCCGGACGACCGCTACTGGGACCGCCTCGTGCAGATGTTCGGCGGCGCGGCGCTGGACGGGCGCGCCCACGCCCCGCTCACGAGCGTCCGGATGACCGACGGCGACCACGTGGACGCCGAAGACGCACCCGCCTTTACGACCGCGCTCCTAGATCTGCTCGAGCTCTAGGTCACGCCGCCTCTAGTCACGCCGCCTCTAGTCACGCCGCCTCTGGTCACGCCGTCTCTGGTCACGCCGTCTCTGGTCACGCCGCCTCTGGTCACGCCGTCTCTGGTCACGCCGTCTCTGGTCACGCCGTCTCTGGTCACGCCGTCTCTGGTCACGCCGTCTCTGGGGCGCGCCGCGGTGGCCGCGAGATCGGCCTTGCGCGCACGCTCCGCATCGCACGCCGGCCCGCCCCGCTCTAGGTCGCGGCACACCTGCGGCCGGTCGGCGTAGACCCGGCACTGCCACTGCCCACGCTGCGCGTCATACCCGAGCGCCGCGCAGCGCCCGCGCTCCATGCGCATGTAGCACCGATGGCCGAGAAAGTGCGTCCAGCGCGCGGCCGCAGCGCCAAGCCGTTCGTGGTCATCGCCGGTCACCCGCACGTAGCGCGCACCATCGCCAAAGCAACAAGCGCCGCACGCCTCACAGGCGGGCGCCGGCGCCAACGACGAGTCTGGAGTCGTCACGCGATCAGCATTCGGGGAGCTGCACCGAGATGTTCGTCGCCAGGCCACCTTGCGAAGTCTCTTTGTACTTCTGGCTCATGTCGCGGGCGACCTCGCCCATCGTCCGGATCACCTGATCGAGCGAGACCTTGGCGCGGTCGGGGTCGCTGGCCAGGGCGAGCTCCGCGGCGTTGATCGCCTTCACCGCGCCCATCGAGTTCCGTTCGATGCACGGCACTTGCACCAGCCCGGCGACCGGGTCGCAGGTCATCCCGAGGTGATGCTCCATCGCGATCTCTGCCGCCATGAGCGCCTGCGCCACACTGCCGCCACGCATCTCGACGAGCGCCGCCGCCGCCATGGCCGCGGAGACGCCGACCTCCGCCTGACAGCCGCCCAGCGCCGCCGAGATCGTCGCGCCCTTCTTGAACAGCGAGCCGATCTCCGCCGCCACCGCGAGGAACGCGCGCACGGCGGCTGGCGGCACCGGGTCCTCGGCGAAGCACACCTCATACATGAGGACCGCCGGAATCACGCCCGCGGCCCCGTTCGTCGGCGCGGTGACCACGCGCCCGAGCGCCGCGTTCTCCTCGTTCACCGCCAACGCAAAGCAGCTGATCCACTTCATCACCTCGCGAAAGCCGAACGAGCGCCCGCGGATCTCCTCGATCCAGGCTTTGACGTTGCCCTTCGCCTGCGGCGCGACCACCGACTCGTCCGGCACGAGGGTCCGGCAGATCGACGCGGCGCGCCGCCGCAGGTCCAAGCCGCCCGGCAGCACGCCGTCGCGGTGGCAGCCGTCGTGGATGTTCTGCAGCATGACGTGCCAGATCGCGTCGAGACGGCGCTCCACGTCACCGCGTGGCGCCCAGGTCTCCTCGTTCGCCCACACCATGGCCGCGATCGTGAGCCCCTGGAGCTCACAATGCTGGCGCAGATCGGCAGCGGTCTGACACGGATAGGGCGGTGGCTGGCGATCCGGCGCGTGCATCTCCTCGCCTTCGCGCAAGACAAAGCCGCCCCCCACCGAGAAGTAGGTCGACGCCATCGACCGGGCGCCCACACGCGCGGTGCAACGCATGCCGTTGGGGTGCTGCGGCAGCTGCTCGGCCTCGTGGAAGCGCACCGCGGACGCCGGGTCGAAGGGGATCTCCCGGGTGCCGCCCAAGCGCAGCCGCTGCTCGCCCCGCAACGTGGCGATGATCGAGCTGAGCTGGTCCACCGGCACGGTCTCGGGATCGTGCCCGAGCAATGCCAGACAGACGGCCTGGTCGGTGCAATGCCCGCGCCCCGTCAGTGCCAGCGACCCAAACAGGTCGACCTGGACCGCGTCCACCACGCCGAGCCCGACCTCGGCGTCGAGCTCGCGCAGCCAGCGCTGCATCGCGCGCCACGGCCCGAGCGTGTGCGAGCTGGACGGGCCGATGCCGATCTTGAGCATGTCGAAGACGCTGATGACTTCCATGGCCGGGCGCGTAGCCTACCGGCATGCCCGTCATCGACGTCGTCGGAACCTCGACGCGGCTTGCTTACGACCTTCAGCCCGGCGACCCAGCGGCTCCCACACTCGTCTATTGCCACGGTCTGCTGTCCTCTCGCGGCGGCGAGCGCGCCGACATGCTGGAGCAATGGTGCGCGGCGCGCGCCTGGAGCTGTCTGCGCTTTGATTTCCAGGGCCGCGGTGGATCCAGCGGCAGCCTCGCCGACATCACCCTGTCACGCCAGCTCGGCGATCTCGGCGCGATCCTCGGCCTGCTGCCGGACGGCGCCCGTCCGGTGTTGTTCGGCTCGAGCTTCGGCGGCCTGACCGCGGCCTGGTATGCGGCACAGCACCCCGAGCAGATCCGCGCATGCGTGCTGCTGGCGCCGGCGTTCGGCTTCATCGACGCCCTGCTGACCAAGGCGGGCCTCACCGGGGCGCTGCACTGGCGCGACACCGGGACGTTGGAGTTCGAGGCCGCGCCCGGTGTCGCCATCCACTACGACCTGGTCGCCGACGCGGCGGGCTACCCCGACCTGCTGCTGGCGCAGAGCCTGCGCACGCCGACCCTCGTGTTCCATGGCCGCGACGATCCCACGGTGCCCTACAAGCGCAGCGTCGCGTTCGCCGAGGCGGCCGACGCCGTGGCGGCGCTCCAGCTGTTCCGGCATGGCGACCATCTCCTGTATCCGGAGATGCCGCAGATCTTGGGGCAGGTGGACGCGTTCGTAAACGCGTGCTGATCACGGCGGCAGCGCGGTCCAAGTCATCAGGTAGTGCTCGCTCAAGCAGCACTCGACCGTCAGCACGTAGCCGACGGGGTAGCGGCCGCCCGCCGCCTTCAGCAGGGTGGCGGCAAACGCTCGGCGGTCCTCGCACCACTGCAGCTCCGCGTCCTCAAACCCGAGCCAAATCTGTTCGCGCGGATAGAACGCTTTGAAGATGGACTCCTTGGCCGAGAACACCATCTTCAGCCGCAGCTCAGCCTGAGCCGCCACCTCGCGCACCCACCGCGCCTCCGGCTCGCGGCAGATCATGCGGACGACGTCGAGTCCCACGTCCCGATGCCGCTCCTCGATATCGAGCCCGAGACCGGCGTGGTCGCCCTGCCAGGCCACGGCCGCGGCACCGATCTCGCCCGCGTGGGTGATCGCCCCCACGACGCCCGCTGGCCAAACCGGCTCACGGCTCTCGCGGCGCAAGATCGGCCCGGGCGGGCCGGGTAGGAGGCCGCGCAACGCGTGGTGCGCAGCGGTGCGCCCGAGGCGGAACTCCTTGCGGCGCTTCGCGACCGCACGCTCCGGCAACAAGGCCAACTCCTCGGGCCGCAGCTCGTAGTCGGGCGGCGCATCGGCGCGGCGCAGCGCGTAGCGGACCGCGGCGCCAAACGGCGACTCGGCGAGCGCGGCGTCGTCGCAGTGGCGGACCCGGTCGAGCACGCCAGGAGTCTAGCCGCATCGGTGCTACGAGTCCTCCAACCGGTAGGCCACGACAAACGAATCCAGTCGCGGCGCCACTGGCGGCATCACGTCGACGTTGTTCGTGAACACCAAGCGCCAGTTGAAGTAGCGCAGATCGCTCGGCCGGAACGTCTCGTTGGGCGCCGCGAACCCGCTGGTGAACTCGGGGTCCATCAGGTCGTTGGGGTCCGCGACGTAGGTCGTGACGTTGCGGTTGTAGTAGTGCGTCCAGCCGCGCCGCGGCCCGGCCGGGCCGGATCGATCGTCGAACTTACGGATGTGCGCGTCGCCCGCTTTGAACGGATCGAGCGGGAAGCTCACCGGATCAGGCGCCGTGTAGCCGTTCTCGGCGGCGGCCCAGGCCGCCTCGTCCACCGCGCCCGCGCCGCGGAACTCGGCGAGCACGCCGGTCCCCGCCGGCAGCTCCTCGGTGGCGGTCTCGATCCAATGCTGGAAGTGCACGTCCTCCCCCGCGCCGGCCCGGGCGAACGGATCTGCATAGGGCCCCAGCCGAGGGTCGCGCGGTGGCCAGGCGAGGACACGGTGCGGATCCAGGACGTCCACGAACCCGCTGGTCATGACGGACATGCGCTTGAGGTAGTCCGCCATCACCCAGAAGACCGTGTTGTCGCCGGCAACCCGGTTGGCCTCCGGCACTGCGTGGCTGCCCATCGCCAGGTTCCAATCCTGGCTGCCGGGACGGACTTCGACGGCCTGGCCGCTCACCACACCGCCAGACGAGAACACCCGGAACTTCGGCTGTGCCGACGAAGTCGCGGCGAGCGACACCTGCCAGCCGTTGACGCCGGTGGCGCGGAACGGATTGCTCGCCGGCCGGTCCGGGTCGTCCGGCGGCACCTGGAAGTCGGCGAGCAATGGCAGCGCGATGGCGCCGACGAGGCCGTCGGTGAACCGATCGACCTGCCGCGCCGTGATGTGGTGGTGGTCGCGGTTGTCCCACCGGCCGTCCACGGTGGCCAGGCTCCCTTCCAACAGCTCGACCGCGCGCCCGCGACCGGCGAGGAAGGGCGACAAGATGTAGGGCTGGTAGTTGGTCATCCCACCGCCGGTGTCACTGCCGAGGCCCGACCGGCCCCCTTGCAGGAGGACCCGCTCATCACGCCACACGAAGTAGGGGCGCTCAAACGCGGGCAGCGGCATGTAGGCGTAAGCCCCGCGCGGGCCGCTCACGGCCTGGCTCGGGATGATCCGCAGCGGTTGATCGACGAACGCGGGGTGCGGCGCGACCGCTCCCTCGACCACGCGGTTCAGGTCGAAGTTGCGCACGAAGTTGTTGGCGAAGCGATTCACCAGGCCCGAGTTCGGAAAGAACGGAAAGCGCGACACCGCATCGATGCACGACTCGGGCCGGCGTTCGCTGTGCCCGAGATACAGCGACACACTGTCGAGCTCGTCAAACCGCGCCGCTTCGCCAATCCAGGGTGCCCACCACATCTGCTCGACGTCGAGGTTGAAGTCCTCCGGATCCGAGCGCGACAACGTCATGTCGATCTCACGCCAGACCATCTGCAAGCGGCAGCCGTTCTGGTTGAGCGGGTTCTGCAACGGCTGGTTGAACACCGCCTGCGCCGTCGGCGCCACCTCGGTGTCCCGCTCGCACCAACGCCGCTCGCTAGCCTGGGGTGGCGGTGGAACCTGACTGGCGTCGTCGGTCGCCCGCGTGATCCGCGTCGTCGGCCGCGCTAGGAGAGTACCGTCGGGTAGGTAGACCACGGCGCCAAACACGTCGCGCAAGACCGCCGCCGCCGGATTGGGCGGTCCGACCGACGGCACCTCGGTGTAGTCGCTGTAGCTCTCTGGGTAGGCCCAGGCCGGCGAGTCGAAGCCGCGCGCGTAGTACGACGGATGCTCGTCCTCGTCCGGATTCTGGAAGCGTCGCGCCACGGTCACCACCCGGTTGTCCTCCATGCGCGGCACGCCAGCCAGACTCCGCGTGTCCAAGCTGAACGGCACGATCACCGCGTCGACCGCCTCGGTCTGCGCCTGCAGATCGAGGGCGTTCCCGGCCAAGTCCCGGATGCCGTCGCGGCCGGCCAGCAGGTGAAGGTAGTAGCGAAACTCCTTGTCCTCGAAAGCGCGCGCGTCGTCCAAGTCGCGCATCCTCTGATCGAGATAGAAGCCAAGCGTGGGCTGAAGCCGCACGGCGGTCTGCGAGCCGCTCTCGTCAAACGCCTGCGCCGCGACCAGGTGCGGCGTCACGAACTTGGCGTGCACGAACGCCGACGGATCGATGTTCTGATCGCGGATGAACGTGTCGATCGCGTCTTGGTCGAGGAGGTTCCGCGTCGCAAAGAACAACGTGTCCAATGGCCGGACGGAGCGCATATCGATCGGCTTGCTAAAGCGCACGACGACGGCCGCGAACGGCGACACGTTCTCGGTGCGACTGGCGGCGACTCCGGGCGCGACGATCGGCGCCGGCGAAAACGTCAAAAAGTGGCGCGGGTCGTCGCCGTAGGACGCGCCGGCCGGGCTGAGTCGCTGCGCGGTGAACTCCGCGACGACGACGGCCCTGGGCGCGTGCGCGACGAGCCATGCCTCGCGATCCACGGGGTCGGCGGGATACGGCGGCGGGCGGGTCCCGCCGCCGGCGAACTGCTGCCAAAACGCGTTGTTGTCTGGCCCGCTCGGATCCCAGTCCTCGAACACATCCACGGCCGCGCCTCCCGCCACCTCGCGCACCACGCGCCGCACTCGCACCCGCACGTGGGCCACGCCTGGGCGACCATCATCATCGCTCGGCTCGCGCAGGATCTCGGTCACAGCCACCGGCACCGCCGCGCCGCCGGCAAACAAACGGATGACGTCGCCGCGATCGAGGTCATGGACACGTCCCGCCTTGAACAACGTCAGGGACAGCGTCCTCTCGTCCACGCGGTCCACGCGCTCGAGGCGCGTGAGAATCTCGCCGATGAGCCGGGGCGGCTCCGGATCGCGCAAAAACCCCTGACTGATGCCCGGCGTGTCGTCATCGCGGTTCCCGGACCGGAAGTCGCGAACCACGCTGTCGGCACCGTTCAGGTTGCGCCCGCTCACCGGGCCGGTGCGATCCGCCCGCAGACGCGGCATTGCCAAAGGCCCATCCAGCGCCAGCGCCAAGCGGATGTTGGCGCCCGCTTGGTTCGGCGCTTCGGGCAGCCCGGCAGCGTTGTTCGGCGTGACGTAGCGCGGCCCCTCGGCGCCGAGGAGCACCGGATCGAGCAGGATCTCGCGGCCCCGGGGTAACACGCGCGCCGCGATCGGCGCGAACGCCCCCGGCGCGGAGGGATCGCCCTGGATGCGCAGGAGCTGCACCGCCTCGGTGTTCTTCAGCCCCAACACCTGGCCCTCCGGGCCCCGCTCCACGAAGAAGTCCTCGGTGACCCCGACGTCACGGTCGAACGTGAGCCGCAGCGCCGCGTTGCGCGCCACTACCGTGAACGGAGCACCGGTCGCCCGCTCCACGGACGCCGGAGTCACCAGCGTCACCTCGTCGTCGATCGCCGCGAACGCCGCCCGAAACTCGGCTGAGTCGATCTCTCGGGTGATCACCAACCGCGGCGTCAGATCGTCGGGATCGGTCCCCACGAAGTCGTAGAGCACCTCCTCGTCCGGCCTCGTCGAGCCGTTGGCGCGTTCATCCTCGATGTCCGGTCCGACCAGCACGTCGGCGCGATAGAGCTCGACCGCGGCGCCGGCGCTCGTCGTGCGGAGCCCGTAGACGTCGACCAATTTGCCGAAATGCACGGCCTGCAGATGCAGGTCGCCCGTCACCGGGGGCGGCGGCGCCGTCACGCCACCGCCGCTCCCGCCGCAGGCCCCAAGCGCAACCGCGAGCGCGAGCGCGCCACCACAGCCGCGAACGCACCCTCGCGACCAAACCCTCAACGCCCAAGTCCTCCGTCGGGACGCCGTCTGCACCGTGATTCCCATGCTCTCTCCTGGTTGGCGCGCGGCGGCGCCGGGTGGGGCAGGCTTGCGAGCCGGGTCACGGCGCAAACCCGGTCCGGGGGGTGCGGACGGGGCGCTTGCCGGCAAGGGCCATGCCGTGCGACGACGACGCCAGAACCGAGGCCGTACGCCCCGAATCAGCGCAACGCGGAGCGAAAGGGCACAAGCCGGCGAGCACTTCCGCGCGCCGTCAGAGACGCACTCGGTGTCACGCGCAGTGCCGCTCCAGCGCGCTTGAGGCCAACCATTCGCCGAGGCCCCAAACTCCCAGCGGGCCGCCTCTCAACCCATCGCGATCTGCACGGCCGTGCCACCCGTGATCACTACGAACCCGAGCCAGCACCCCATGACCCAACGCCGCGAGTCGTCGTCTCGCCCACTCCGATCGCCGAGCAGAGCGCGCAGGCGCTCGGCGAGCTCACGCCCCGCTGGCGACAACGCCGCGCTAGCCGCGCCTGCGCCCCACCCGCGCGTCACCATCCCGAGGCGATGCACTTCTACCAAGGCGCGTGCCAACGCCGCCGCGCGGCGCGGGTCGCCGCGAACCGCGCGACGGTCTGCCGCGAGCTCGGCGGCGCGGTCGGCGTTGCGGCAGAGGCACCAAACCGCGGGATGCCACCAGAACAGCGCCGCGGCGGCCCGGACCAGGGCCTTCGTGAGCGGGTCGCGGCGGCGCACGTGGGCGAGCTCATGGCGCAGGATGGCTTGGCGGGCGGTCGCGTCGAGCCGATCCCACAAGTCCGCTGGGAGCAGCAATGTCGGCCGCAGGACGCCGGCCACCATCGGCCCGGCGGCCGGTGTCCGGCCCCGCCAGCCGCGCGTCATCACCAGCCGCGGCTCCCGCGTCCCGCTGACGGCAGCGGCCGCGCGCACTTCACGACGCCAGCGAGCCGGCGCCGTGGCCCCCAGACGGCGCTGGTGCCACACCCACGCCACGCCCAGCGCCTGCCACGCGAGCAGGAGGCCAGCCACGGCGCCCCAGGTGGGCCCCCACGCATAGGTCCAACACTTCTCTGGGCCAGGGACGGCCTCACCTGACGCTGGGGGCAACGCCGGCTCCCGGGCCGCGCCCGAGAGCTGCGCCCGACACGGCGCCAACCCGGCCGCGCGGAAGTCGCGCCGCGCCGCGGCGAGCACCGGCCCCGGCTCCGCGAGCGCGGGGATGGCGCTCGAGACCGCCAGCCCCACCAAGACCGCGACGGTCGCGGCATGCTGGCGGCCCGGGTGCCGATGGCGGGCGCGACTACGCGCCGCGACGAGCAGCAGCCAAGGTGTGGTCGCGACACCGACCCACCAGACGCGGGCCAACAGCTCCGCCGCACTCACCGTCGTCGCCTCGCGCCGCGACCCGGGCCCGACCCGATCGACGGCTTCCGTCCGGCCTGGCTCAGCTGCTGCTCGAGCAGCGCCTGCAGCTCGGCGATCTCATCGGGCGCGAGGCGACCGTGCCGCACGAGCTGCAACACCACCGCCCCGGCGGCGCCGTCGTAGACGCCGCGCATCAGCTCGCGGAGGCGGCGTCGACCAAACGCGTCGCGCGACACTCGCGCCCGAAAGACGTGGCTCGCTTCGCGATCATCGCGAACGACGAACTCCTTCTCGTGCAGCCGCCGGAGCACGGTCTGCACCGTGTTGTACGCCAATTGACGCCGCCGGCGCCGCATCTCCTCACGCACGTCCCGCACCGTGCAAGGGCCCAAGTCCCAAAGGACCTTCAGCACCTCCAACTCGCCGTTGCCGAGATCACGCTGCGGGGCAGGCACGCCCGTCAGGGTAGCGCGTCACCCAGCCCGTCGCCCCGGGAACCCTTCCCCGGCGAGGCACGGACCCGGCGGTTGCGACGCTCTCGGGATCCGGATTCCTCGGGATTTAGGAAGCCCGCTCCAACGCCGCTCCACCTACAGTCGTAGGTCTTACACTCGTAGGGCCTACAGGTGTAGGTTCGGGTACGCGATCGTCCGGCGAAGCCGCCAGCCAGCCAGCCGCCAGCCCGACAGCCGACCAGCCGACAGTCCCCCAGCCGAAGTCCCCCAGCCGAAGTCCCCCAGCCGCCAATCAGGGCGCCCACCCACAGGCGCCCGCCCAGGAGACCCTCATGCACCGTCGCACCTTTCTGCGCGCCAGTGTCTGCGCCGCCGCCGGCACCCCCGCTTTGGCCTGCACCTCGTCGGCGCGCCAGCCTCCCCGAAGCGGCGGACCGCGCCATGATCCCAGCGACATGGCCGCCGCCGTGCTCGACGCCGACCGGAAAGAAGTCACCAAGCTCGCCGTCGACTGGACCACGCGCGGGGCGTCCGCCCGCGATCTCCTCGGCGCCGCCTTGCTCGCCGGCCTGCGCGAGGTCAACCCGAGCCCGATCGGCGGGCAGGTGCACGCCATGATGATGGTCGCCTCCGCAGCCGAGGTCACCGGGACACTGCGCGGCCCCGACAAGTTGCTGCCCGCCCTGTTCAACCTCGACCGCACCAAGCGCAGCCAGAAGCGCGACGCCAACGCCCGACGTGGCGACTGGCAGATGCCCGCCCCACCGCCGGTCGAGGCGGCCCCCGTGCCCGAGCTCGTCGACACCCTAGAGCGAGCGATGCGCTCGTGGGACGTCGACGCCGCCGACCAGGCCATCACCGCCCTGCACGACACTCTGTCCCTTGACGACTTCTTCGAGGTGCTATGGCCGTGGGCGGCCCGCGACTTCCGAATCATCGGGCACAAGGCCATCTACGCCACGCAGACCTATCGGGCGTTGCAGGACCTCGGCTGGCGCCAGGGCCGGGACGCGGTGCGATCCCTCGGGTTTGGCGTCCTCGATCAGAACCCGTACGGGCGCTTCTCCGAAGACGACTCCGCGGCGATCCTCGGGCTGTTCGACGACAATCGCGAGCGGACCCACGACATCCCAGCCGCGTGGGATCGCGGCGCGCCGTCCCACGAAGACGCTCTAACGCTACTGACCAAGCTGCGCGACGCGGATGCCGACGGCGCGGCCAAGGCGGTCGTGCAAGCGCTCCGACGCGGTGTAGCCGGGCTCTCGGCATGGGACGCGGTGCGCCTCCATGCGTTCGAGCTCGTGGCTCGGCACCCCAGCATTGCGGGCGTACACCCGGTCACCTCGGTGAACGCGCTCTACCGCGCGGCCTCCATCAGTCGTGTGGACGCCACGCGCCGGCTGCTCTTGCTCCAGGCGGCGAGCTGGATGCCGTTGTTCGGCGCGTTCCTGGCGTCCCGTCCGGACCTGCCGCAGCACGAACTCAGAGTCGACGCCAAACCAACGGCGCAGACCCGGCCCGAGGATCCGTTTGCCGCCAGCACGCGCGAAGCCGCCGCCGCCGCCGCGCACCACCAGCTGGCGCAGGGCGACGGTGCGCCGTTTGCCGCGCGAGCCCGCGCGGTCCTCGTGCGCAAGGCGCAGGACGATCACGACTACAAGTACACCGTTGCGGCGCTGGAGGAGATCGGCGCGGCGCAACCGGCGACGCGACCGTTCCTCGCCGCCGCGGCGATGAGCTACCTCCAGCTCGCCAACGAAGATGACAGCGCGCTCTATCGGCGCGCACGCCCGCTCCTCGACGAACTCGCCGCGAGGCAGGCCTCAGCCGCCGCGGCGCGTGGGCGCTGACGTCGGCACCGCGACCGCGGGCACCGGCACGACCTGCCCATCGGCCTTGGACCGCGGTAACGCCGCACCGGTCGCGGTCAGCCAAGTGCGCAGCGCCGCGCCCAGGTCCGCGACGAGCGCCGGTCGCGCCGCGGCCAGATCGTGCGTCTCACCGAGATCGACGTCGACGTCGAACAGCTGCCACGTCCGTGTCTCGTAGAAGTACAGAAGCTTGTGGTTGCCGCGGCGAATGACCGACACCGGCGTGGTGCGCCAGGTGCCTCGCTTGCCGTGGGCTTCCAGGTACGCCGGAAAGTGCCAGAAGAGATCGCGCGGCGGTAGCGCATCCACCTGGCCAAGCCAAACCGCGCTGGCGTCCACGCCGTCGAGATCTGCCGGCGGCGTCGCCCCCGCCAGCGCGGCGAGCGTTGGGTACAGGTCGAGCAACGTCACCGGTGTGCTCCGAACTTCGCCCGCGGCAATGTGCCGATCCCATCGCACGACCAAAGGCACCCGGATGCCGCCCTCGTAGAGCGTCCCCTTGCCGGCGCGGAGCGGGGCGTTGTCCGTGACGTCGCGAGCACCCTCGATGCCCGCTTCGGCGTAGCCCCCGACGCCGCCGTTGTCGGACGCGAACACCACAATCGTGTTGTCGATGAGGCTCCGCGCCGACGCCGCCGGCGACTCGGTCGTCTCGAGCAAGCGCAGCACCCGCCCCACATTGTCGTCGAGGTTCTTGAGCATGCCGGCGTACGTGGCGTTCTGGTGTCGGCCGCCGGCGCGCGCGGCGAAAGCGGCGCGATCCGCGCGCGGTGCTTGGATGGGCGTGTGCACCGAAAAGTGCGTCAGGCAGCAGAAGAACGGTGGCCGCGCCTCGCGCATCCAGTCGATGGCCGCGGTCGTGAGCCGATCGGCAAGGAAGCGCCGCTCGCCGGGCCGCTGGTCTTGGGCCGGTTCTTCCAGGCCGGGGACCGGCCACGTGCCAGTGTCGCTCGACCAATGTCCGTTGGCGTCGCCGCGCGGCGGGCTGCCACTCCGGCCACCGCCGACATTGACGTCGAAGCCCTGCGCCAGCGGGCCATGCGTCGGGTCGTCACCCAGATGCCACTTGCCGAAGTGGCCGGTGGCGTAGCCGGCCGCGCGCAGCGTTTCCGCGAGCGTCACGAATTCCGGAGCCAGCGTCACCGTGTTGGGGGCCGCTTCGAGCCGCCGCGCCGCGGCCCGCCCGCGGTTGGGGTTGCCAACGGTATAGACGCCAGTCCGCGCCGCGTGCCGTCCGGACATCAGCGCCGCCCTCGCCGGCGCGCAGTTCGGCTGCGCGTAGGCCTGGTCAAACGACATGCCGGCGGCCGCTAACGCGTCGAGATGCGGTGTCCGGTAGGCGGTCGAGCCGTGCCCGCGACTCGTGCGTGGAGTGGACAGATCCGTCCAGCCCAGATCGTCGGCGAGCACGAGGACGATGTTGGGTGGCGGTGTCGGTGCCTGCGCCTCGGCCACTCCGCACAGGGTGAGGGACCAGCAGGCAGCATGTCGGGCGCATTTCGAGATCGTCACGCGAACCACCCTATCGCCCCGGCGCGCGTATTCTGAACGGGCGCCGCTCGCCCATCGGCGGAGCCGCGGCCGCGCTATGCTCGCGGCCGTGGACCCCGCGCCGAAACCCCCAAGCTCCGAGGTCACTCAGCTCCTGGGCCGCCTCCGCGCCGACGCCGATCCGCAGCACGCGATGGCGCAGCTGATGCCACTCGTCTACGACGAGCTTCGCCGCCTGGCGTCGTCCTACCTAGGCCGCGAACGGGCGGACCACACCTTGCAGCCGACCGCGCTGGTCAACGAAGCCTTCGTACGGCTCGTGGGCCAGCGCGATCCGTTCGAGTCCCGCGGTCATTTCATGGCGATCGCCGGCACCGCGATGCGTCGGGTCCTGGTCAACCACGCCCGGGATCGTCAGCGGGACAAGCGTGGCGGCGGGGCCGCTCGCGAAACACTCGTCGACGATCGCACGGCCGCGGAGGCGCCGGCCCTGGATCTGTTGGCACTCGACGAGGCGCTGGTCAAGCTCGGCGCGCTGGACGACCGCAAGGTGAAAGTCGTCGAGCTGCGTTACTTCGTGGGCCTGTCGGTCCAAGAGACCGCCCTTGCGCTTGGGGTCTCTGAAAAGACCATCAAGCGTGAGTGGCAAGTCGCGCGGGCGTGGCTACGTCGTGAAATGAGCGATTAGAAACGGCCCCGCAGGTGACCCTGCCCCGGTTTGGTGGACACGGGGTTTGCCAAGACCGGCAACTGACCAGCATGGCTGGCCGCGGTGGCAAGACTCTGTCGCGGATCCTCGCAGCCGCCCGGTGGGCTTCCGGACGATCCCGGGATGTCCCCCTGAGCCCTCGCGCCCGTGACGCCTCGGCCTACGCCTGCCCGGCCGTGATCCCCTGAGCCCTCGCGCCCGTGACGCCTCGGCCTACGCCTGCCCGGCCGTGATCCCCTGTGCGCCTGCGCCTGCGGGCCCGTGCCCCTTCCTGCGCCTGCGCCTGCGCGACGTGACCCCTGTGCGCCTGCCCGTGCCCCACCGCAAGCCCAGAAAAACACACAAAACCCTGACCCCCCTCCGGCGCGAACGGGGCGGAGTGGGGTGAAGAGGCTGCCGCACCCCGCGGACGGCCGCAATGAACACGACTCTCAACGCTCAACAGCAAAGGACCTCAGAACCATGTCCCGTCTCAGCATCCAGGGTGGCCTTGACCTCGCTTTCATGAACATCTCCGTTGCCGACCAGTCCGTGAACCTGGGCCCAACCGCCAACGTCGACTACGACCAGGATGGCAACGGCCGCGATGCCCAAATGGGCCTCGACGCGGGCGTGGTGATGTTCCTCCCGAGCGATGGCGAAGTCATTCGGGTCGAGGAGGGTCTCACGCTCAACGGCGATGTCGACTCTGACAACGATGGCTCGGGGGGCGGCCAGGCGGGGTTGGATCTCGGTGCATTCATCGACGTGCACAACGACATCCGCATGGAAGCCGGCGCCACACTTAACGGCGACCATCAGGTGGACCGGGACGGCAAGGGCGGCCAGGTCGGCCTCGACCTGGGAGTGTTCGGCGAGGACCCCGAGGACAACCGCGGTGAGGCCGGCGTCACCATCAACATCGACGCACGCGCCGACGAGCGTGGCGGCTGGCAGTTCGGCCCGGACCTCGGCGTCTATGCGGAGAACGATCAGGGCGATCGCACTGAGATCGGCGCGACCGTGAACGCCGACGTCGAGCAGCTCGAGGACGGCAGCCAGGCCGCGATCGACCTGGGCGGCTTCATGGAGGACTCGGACGGCAACCGTACCGAGGCCGGGGTGACCACCGGCGCCCGAGTGACGGGCGACGAGAACAGCGGCGAGCTCGATCTGTTCCTCGGCGTCTTTGGCGAGAACGAGGCCGGGCGCACGCAGCACGACGTCAGCCTCACCGCCAGCTACAACACCGACGAAGAGGGCATCGACTTCAGCGTCGGTGTGAACATCCTCGGCCTCGAGATCGGCACCGGGCGGATCGGGATCGAGGAAGGCAGCCTGGCCGACGATCTCGTCGACGGCGCTGGCGAGATCATCGAGGACGCCGCGGAAGCCGTCGAGGACTTCGTCGAAGGCGCGGGCGAGACCGTCGAGGACTTGGTCGAGGGCGCGGGCGAGGCCGCTGAGGACGCCGCCGACGCCGTGGGCGAGTGGTGGAACGACCTGTGGAGCTGAGGCTCCGGGTCTTGACCACGGCCGGTCCCACTTTCTCATGGGACCGGCTGCCGGACGCAGCTGCGCGATGACGACCAGTCCCGAGCAATGGCGGCGCGCCGAGGCAATCTTTGTCGACGCGCAAGAACGGCAAGGTGCCGCGCGCCGCGCATTCCTCGACCAGGCCTGCGGTGACGACGCGGCGCTGCGGCAGGAGGTCGAATCGCTGCTCGACGCCGACGAGGCCACGGGCGCGTTTCTCGACGAGCCACTGCGCGCGTCGCCCTCGGTGCTCGACGAGCCGTTGCCGATCGGCGCGCAGGTCGGTCGCTATCGACTCCTCGAGCTGCTCGGCGAGGGCGGCATGGGACAGGTGTTCCTCGCCGAGCGCGCCGACGGCGCCTACGAGCAGCAGGTCGCCCTGAAGCTCATCAAGCCGGACATGGCGATCGAGACCCTGCGGCAACGCTTTCGCCAAGAGCGCCAGGCGCTGGCGCAGCTGCAGCATCCCGGCATCGCCCGCATCCTGGACGGGGGCGAGACCGACGACGGCTGGCCTTACCTGGTCATGGAGTATGTCGACGGCCTGCCGATCGATCGCGATTGCGCGCAACGGCAGCGCTCCCTCGATGAGCGGCTCTCGATGTTCCGCCGGATCTGCGACGCCGTGCACGCCGCGCACCGGAACCTGATCGTCCACCGCGATCTGAAGCCGAGCAACATCCTCGTCACGGCCGCCGGCGCCCCGGTGCTGTTGGACTTCGGCATCGCCAAGCTCCTGGCGCAGGACCACAACCGTCCCGACATCACCCGCACCGGCGGCCGACCGATGACGCCGCGTTGGGCGAGCCCCGAGCAGGTCATGGGCGACCCCACGACCACGGCGATGGATGTGTACTCGCTCGGCGCGATCCTCTACTTCCTGCTCGCCGGCGCGCCGCCCTACCACGACGCACCCGAGGCCGCGATCACCCAGGCCGTTCTGCGCGGTGCCCCACCGCCCCCGAGTGCGGTCGCGGCCGACCCGGCCCGGCGGCGGCGTGTGTCCGGCGACCTCGACGCCATTGTCGCGAGAGCCCTGCACCGCGATCCGCAGCAGCGCTACGCCACGGTGGAGCACCTCGCCGACGACCTCCTCAGACACCTTGGATCACTGCCGGTGCAGGCCCGCCCGGCTACGCTCGCCTACCGGACACGCTGCTACCTGCGGCGCAACCGAGTCCTGGTCGGCGCCGGGGTGCTGACCGCCGCGTCTCTGGCCGGCGGACTGGCCCTCAGCTGGATGCAGTATCGGCGCGCCTTTGCCGCGGAGGCCCAAGCCCGCGCGCGCTTCGCGCAAGTCCGCGAGATGGGGCGCGACCTGGTCTTTGACGTGCACCGCCAGATCGCGCCCCTGCCCGGTTCGGCGCCGGCGCAGCGCGTCGTGCTCGAACGGGGCACGCAGTATCTGGCCTCGTTGCGACCCGACCCGACCGCCGATCCACAGTTGGCCCTCGACGTCGCCGATGGGTACCGCCGCCTGGCGCGACTGTGGAGCTCGAGCTTCAACGTCAGCCTGGGGTCCCCGGTCGAGGCCGCGCGCGCGCTCGATCGCAGCGCCGAGCTCTACGACGCGCTCCTCGCCCGCGACCCGACCAACGCCACGGCGTGGGCCGGCCGCATTCGCTGCGAGACCCAACGTGCCGACGTCCACCTCGCGCAACGCCACGCCGCCGACGGACACGCAACGGCGCTCCGAGCGCTGGCGATGGGGCCGCCCGCCATCCACAGCCAGGCCGACGTGCGCAGCGCCCGGTATCAAGCTGCCATGCAGGCTGCGATCGCCGCCCGCGAGATCGGCAAGCCCAACGAAGGTCTCGAGCTCCTGGTCCGAGCGCGCGAGCTCGGCGCGGCGCTGCCGGAGGCTGGGCCCGCCGATCCAGCGTTTCTGGGGACGCGCGGCACGATCCTGGCCAAGATCGGCCACTTCGACGCGGCCATCGACAGCACGCGCGGCGCCCTCGCGCTCCTCCAGCGCCAACACGCCGGCACACCCGGTGACCTGCGCACCGAGATCCGCATCGCCGCCCTGCAAACGAGCCTCGGTCAGATCCTGCTGAGCGCCCGACGCGGCAACGAAGCCCGCTAGCCGCTGAGCGCCGCGCTTCCGGTGCAGCGACGCCGGTTCGAAATCGACCCGGCCAATCGCGACGCCCACCGAGATCTCGTCGTGCTCGTCAACCGACTGGGCAACCTGGCGATCGCCACCGGCAACCCCAGGGCCGCGGTGAAGCACTGGAACGAGGCGCGAGATCTCTTGCGCGGTGCGCTCGGCCGCTGGCCCGACGATCCAGAGCTGCAGGCGCAGCTCGCGAACGTCCCCGTCAAGCTCGCGCAGGCCTGGCTCACGGCCGGAGACTTCGCGCAAACCGAGACGGAGGCACGAGCGGCGATGGCCAGCCTTGGCACTCTGCTGGAGCAGCAGGAGGAGCGCTATCCCGTGCGGGCCAACCACGCCGCGGCCCAGGGAATGCTGGGGCATGCCCTCATCAGCGCCGGCCGAGTGCGCGAGGCGGAAGCGACGATGGTGTCCTACCACGCCGCGGTCGAACGCATGGTCGACGACTACCCCGATCTCGCGGATCCACGGCGCGACCTCCTCTACGCAACGGACGCTCTCGCGCGCCTCCATCGGGAGCTCGCCGACGAGCCAGACCGGGCCGATCGCGGGCGCCGTCGCAACCTGCAACGCGCGCAGACCCTTTGGACCGACTGCATCGAGCGGGCGCGCGGGCTGGTGGACGAGGGGCTGCTCCCCGAGGAACGCGCCGAGCTGCCGCGGCTCGAACGTTCGATCGCCGACTGCCAAGCGCAACTCGCCGCCGGCTAGCCAGAGCCACGGGCCTGGATTCTCCCCCGCGGGCTCTCCCCAATCGCCGGCGAGATGTCGCCCGAACATTGACGTGACTTGCCAACCCGCAGGTTACCCTGACGACGCATGGCTCGCTCCGCGCATCACCGTTGGATCGCCGATGCCATCGTGCCGTTGGTTGGGGCAGTCACAACCTTCGCCGCTCCCGCGCGGGCGCAGCTCCCGCCGCTTTCCGTCTCGGTGCGGACCTGGACCGCCGAGCACGGCCTTCCCCAAGACTACGTCAGCTCGCTCGCGCTGGGACCGGACGGCTATGTTTGGGTCGGGACCTGGGGCGGTCTGGCTCGGTTCGACGGGGTCCATTTCACGAGCTTCCAACTCGAGGACCACGCCCAGGCGCCCGGCAACCGGGTCGGAGCCCTCTGCGCCGACCACCAGCGTCGGGTCTGGGTAGGGACCGGTCACAACGGCATCGCGGTCTGGAACGGCACGCACTTTCGCCAGTATCCAGAGACGGTGGGCCGCGCCTCCATCCGCGACATCGTGGAGGACGGCAACGGCACGATCTGGGCCCTCGGCGGGACGGTTCTCCGACTGCGCGACGACGTCTTCGTCGAGGCCGGTCCGGCCGCACTCCCGATCCACGACTTGGCGATCGACGAGACGGGGCGGGTCGTCGCCTGCACGACCACCGCGCTCCTCGTCGAGACGGAGGGGGAGTTCACACCTCTGCCGCACCAGGACGACCTGGGCACCCTCCAACGCCTCATGCGGGACCCGACCGGCCGCCTCTGGGTGTTCGGCACCGGTGGCGTCGGGCATCTTGAAGGTCATCGTCTGGTCATCGACGCGCGGGCTGAGCTCGGTTGGATTCACTCCGCGTGGTGTCGGGAGGAGGGCACCCTCCTGACCGTGGCAACGGGCGACGGCGCGCACAGCTACCGCGTCGAGGCCGGTCGTGGCGGCGTCCGACTCCGCGCGACCGCGGCGGAGCTGCCGTTGTCGCTACGCTCGGACCCGCAACTTGCCGCCGCCTTGATCGACCCCGCCGGCAGCCTTTGGCTGGGCAGCTACGGGGCCGGACTCCACCGAGTGCGCACCGAGCCATTCACGACGCTGCCGGCGACGAAACCAATCCCGCATCCGCCACCGCTTACGTTTGCCGCCGGCGCGATGTGGTCGAGCCGACAGCACGCGGTGTTCCGCTGGGACAACTTCGCCCCTCGTCGGATCCACGTCCCTGCTCCCCCCAACGGTCCGGGGGCGCCGATCGAGCCACGCGCCGCGGCCGCGGACGGCACGCTATGGTTGCTCTCACTCGAAGGCAAAGCCGTCGGCCGCTGGCACGACAACAGAACACAGTGGTTCCCACTCCAGGACTGGCCCCGGGGGTTGGCCGTCACGCCCAGCGGGGTGGCCTGGGTCGGCCTTGACCGAGTTGGCGTGCTCCGCCTCGAAGACGGCGACGCCACGACGTTCGCCGTCCCAGCGGCACTTCGCTCGCCCACGATCCACTGCTGGGCCGAGGCGACCGGCGCTTGGTTCTCAGCCGACGGGCACATTGGGCGCGTCCGACCGGACGGCGCGGTCGAGTGCCTGGCACTCCCGGAGGTCGCGACGCGCGCGCAGATCCGCGCGATGCAGCCCGGCCCCGACGGCGAGCTTTGGATCGCGACCTACGGCGCCGGCCTGCTGCGCTGGCACAACGGCGCGCTGCGCCGGATCGGTAGCGCCGAGGGCCTCGCAGATAGCTCGCTGGGTGGTCTCCTCGTGCATCGAGACCGCTTGTGGGTCAACAGCAACAAGGGCGTACAGATCCTCCGCCTGGCGGAGCTCAATGCCGTTGCCGACGGCACGTTGCCCCGCGTCGTGCCCCGCCTCTTGGCGACCGGCGAGACCGACGGCGCCTACGCCGCTGTAGACGATCAGGGGCGGCTTTGGTTCTCCACGGTCGACGGGGTCAGCATCGTCCTTCCGTCGCTCTGTGAGCAACGCACGACGCCGACCGTCGCCAGGGTCGAAGACGTCGCTGGCGACCATGCGCCACCGGAGGCATGGCAGACGACCGCCAACGGGCAACGTCGCGCGCACTTTCCCTGCGGCACGCAAAATCTCGAAATCTCCTACGCCGGCCTGTCCTTCGATGCTCCGGAGGACGTCTCGTTCCGCTACCGGCTCCTGGGCTACGACGACGAGTGGGTGCACGTCGGCACACGCCGCACCGCGTACTTCACGCGCGTGCCGCCGGGAGACTATGAGTTCGAGGTAGCCGCCACCGACGCCACCGGCGACTGGTCCCCCAGCACCGCGCACCTCGCGCTGCGGATCGCCCCACACTTCTACCAGACCCTCTGGTTCAAGGTGGGATTGGTCCTGCTGGGCGTCGGCGCGCTCGCCTGGCAACTGCACTCTCGGGCCCGCATCCGAGCCGAGCGCCACGCCCAGCTGCTCCGTGAGCTTCGCGAACGCGACCGGGCTGAGCGCGCCGAGCGGGACCGCAATCGGCTGGCGGAGAACTTGCGCGAGACGCGACGCCTCGAGCTCGTCGGCCGCCTCACCAGCGGGATCGCCCACGACTTCAACAACGTGCTGACCGTGATCCTCGGCTCGGCCGAGAACCTCCTCCGGCGCTTCCGCGGCAGTCCCGATCTGCCGTCGATGCAGGATGCTCGCAACATCGAGGACTGTGCGGTCCGCGCCGCCTCACTGACCCGCCAGCTCCTCGCCTTCGGCCGCCGGCAGATGCTGCATCCGCGCGTCGTGGACCTGAACGCCGTGATCGATGGCATCTTGCCGATGCTCCGACAGCTGCTCCCGGCCCATATCGAGCTACAGGTCCAAGACACCGCCGCCGGGCCACTGGTGTACGTGGACACCAGCCAGCTGGAGCAGGTGATCATGAACCTGGTCCTCAACGCCCGCGATGCCATGGCCGACGGCGGACGCATCACCATCGGGACCACGATCCGGCTCCGCGCCGACCCGCAGGAGGACTCGGCGGCCCTGCAGGAGCGCAACCACGCCGTCCTGACCATCGAGGACGCGGGCTGCGGCATCACCCCCGAGGTGTTGCCGCACGTCTTCGAGCCGTTCTATACGACCAAGGCGGGCACGCTCGGCACCGGCCTGGGCCTGGCGTCGGTCCACGGGATCGTCGCGCAGTCCGGGGGTCACGTGGCGGTGACCAGCGACGTGGGTCGAGGCTCGACGTTCGAAGTCTGGCTGCCCATCGCAGAGGGCAAGCCCGAACCGCTCGCCTCGCGCGCCACGGCGACTCCCGAAACCGTTCTGCCGAGCCCGGTGCTGGTCTGCGAAGACTACGCGCCGATCCGGACCACCTTGACCACAACCCTGCGCAGCCGCGGTGCCGAGGTGCACGACGCGCCGCGCGCGACGGAAGCCCTCGAGACTGCCGCGCGGTTGGACGACGTCGCCCTGCTGATCACCGACCTCGGGCTCCCCGACCGATCCGGGGCCGACCTCGCCGCCCGGGTCCGCCACCTCCATCCCCGAGCCTGCGTGCTATTCATCTCTGGCCGACTCGAGAGCGACGGCGGCGCCGCCAAGCTCGACGCCACGGCCTACCTCGAGAAGCCCTTCACGCCGTCGCAGCTCCTGCAGAAGGTGCAAGAGCTCGTCCAAGCGCGCCCGGGCCAGCGCCCCGACGCGGTCGCGGACGATTGTGCCTGACGCGAGGGCCGGGCGCGGGCGCGGCTCGTCACCGGTACCCGTGAAAGAGCTTGGACACGATCCTCCAGCCCTCGGCCGTGTCGTAGAGGCCAAAATAGTCGGTGTACTTCTGCGCGCCGTCGATGTGCAGATCGATGCGCGCCACTGCCGCATCCCCGCAGATCTCGATCACCCACACGTCGGCCTCGGTTGTCTGTGCGAGCGGCTTCCCGCTCAGCTTCATCTTCGCCAACCACTGGTCAAGGGTCGCGCTGGACAGCTCACCGTCCCAGTAGACCTGCATGACGAACGTCGGCGCAAAGCCCCCCCGGACCAGCGCCTCGTCGCGCTGGCGAAACACACCCTCGAGGTAGGCGCTGCGAATGACTTTCTCGATGGCCGCGGCCCGCGCGGGGTCGGGATACACCGCGGCGGCTGCCGCCACGCCGGTCCGGGGCGAGCAGGCGGAGAACAGGACTGCCGTGACGGCGACCACGGCGAGAGCGGAAGCACGCATGTCGGGATGCTCGGGAGGTTCGGCCACTCTCCTGTCCGGCACCGCGGCGCCGTTCTGCCCGGAATTCCGGCGGCGGCCATGGGGTCGCTCGACGGGTGCGAAATCTAGGAGCGGCAGGCCGCTTGCAGCGCCGCTGCCGTCGCGCCCGTCGCCAGGCTCGCGGGCGGGCCGCAGGCGACCACCCGCCCACCACCACTCCCACTCTCCGGCCCCAAGTCCAGCACCCAGTCTGCCTGGGTGATCAGCGACAGCCGGTGCTCGGCGATCACCACCAGGTCGCCGCGGGCGGAAAGCTGCCGCAGGACTGCGGCGAGCCCGTTCAAGTCGGCCTCGTGCAGCCCGGTCGCGGGCTCGTCCAACAGATAGAGCGCCGGCGAGGGCGCCGCGACGATGCTCACCGCCAGCAGAGCACGCTGCCGCTCGCCGCCCGACAGGGTCACGAGGTCGCGGCCCAACGCCACACCGCCAAGCCCGACGGTCCCCAGCGCCTCACAACCGTTGCGCAGCGCGCCACGCGGCAGGAGCGCGGCGAGGTCGCTCGCGGACTCGGCCAGGAACGCCGCCACGTCCAACCCGTTCCAGCGCACCGCGAGGACCTCGTCCCGGTAGCGGCGGCCGGCGCACGACGAGCATGGCAGCCTCAGGTCGGCCACGAAGTCCATTGCGACTCGTTCGACCCCATGGCCGCGACAGGTCTTGCACTGGCCGGCCGGGCTGTGGAACGAAAACGCGGCGCGGGGCAGGCCGCTGCCAGCGGCCTCGGCGCCGAACAGCTTCTGCATCGCCGGCAGCAGCCCAAGGGCTTCGAGCACCGTGCCACGGCGCGACGCCGCCCGGGCGCTGCGCACCTCGGCGAACGCCGGGAGCCCCTCGATTGCGGCACAGCCGACGGGATGCCCAGCGGCGACCGAAGCGCCGAGCACATCGAACATCCACGTGCTCTTGCCACTCCCCGACACCCCGGTCACCGCGACGAGGCCCGCAGGCGGAAGGGTGACGTCGATGCTCTGCAGGTTGTGGGCGTCGCAGCCGCGCAGGGTGGTCGTGGCGGTGACCACGGCGCTTGGTTGGTCGGCCGGCGCCGCCGTCCCCTGCAGCGCCAACGCCGTTGTGCTCGTCCCCGCCAGGACTTCGACCGGAGGTCCAGTCGCGACGACTCGGCCGCCGTCGGCGCCCGAGCCGGGGCCGAGCTCGATGAGGTGGTCGGCGTCGCGTAGCACGGCGGGCTCGTGCTCGATGACGACAATCGTGTTGCCGGCATCGCGTAGCTCCCGCAGGCGCGCCAACAGGCCATTGACGTCGCGCGCGTGCAGGCCGCGGGTGGGTTCGTCCAAAACCACCGTGACCCCGACGAGGCCAGCTCGTAGCACGCTCGCGAGCCGGCAGCGCTGCAGCTCACCCGTCGATAGCGTCACGGTCGAGCGGTGCAACGTGAGGTGGCCCAGGCCGAGTCCCAGGAGCTCGGTCACTCGCGCCTCGAGCTCGGGCAACACCGCCGCCCGCACCGCCGCGTCGTGGTCGTCCAGCCCGGCGCTTAACAGCGCGTTCAGCACGCGATCGAGTGGCTGCGCCAGGACGGCAGGCAGCGTGAGGCCGCCGAAGGTCACGCAACGCGCGGCCGGCCCCAACCGCGTGCCGTCGCAATCAGGGCAAGCCACGTCGACAAGCGGCTCGGCCCATTGTGACGCGGCCTTCTGGTTGGCGCGGCGCGCGGCCTCGCGTTCGGCCAGGCCGAGCAAGCCATCCCAGGTCGCCGCAAACTCGAGCGGCCGATCGCCTTCGCCGCCGCGTTTGCCCGTCGCCATCGCCCAGCGCACGGTCACGGTGGTGCCATCGCCGCCGCGCAGCGCGAGCTGTTGCGCCGCGTCGGACAACGTCCGCCACGGCTGAGTCCAATCGACGTCGGACGCGGCAGCGCGGAGGGTCGCGAGGAACTGGCCGTCGGGCTCGCCGAGATAGCGACCGACTTTGCTTCCCGCCATCGCGCCATCGGTCAGGGCCCGATCGGGATGACTGATGAGACGCGCCGGGTCACACTGCGAGACGACGCCGCGGCCCGCGCACGCGGGGCACGCCCCGGCAGCGCGGTCGGGGCTGAAATGCTCGGCGCGCAGACCGCAGAGCACGCCGTCGCGGCGGCCCGCCCGGGACCACAGCAGGCGTAGAAGCGGGCCGATCTCCGTTTGGGTCGCTACCGTCGAGCGTGGCCCGGCGGCGGCCGACTCCTGCCGCAGCGCCAACACGGGCCCCAGGCCGCGCGCGGCCCGAAGCTCGGCACGTGGCATGCGCGAGAGCGCCCGGCGGACCGCGAACGGCAGGCATTCGGCGTAGCGATGCCAGGCCTCTCCAGCCAACGCGTCGAACGCGAGCGAGCTCTTGCCGCTGCCAGACACGCCGCAAAGCGCGGTCAGCGCGCCCCGGGGCAACGCGACGTCAATACCGTCGAGGTTGTGATGACGGACACCCTCGAGCGCGATCTGGTCCGCCGGTCGCGCGGCCGGCCGCGGCGCCCGGGCGTTCTCCCGCGCGGCGACGCCAGGCGGCGGCACTTCGCGGGCGACGCCGTCGCAAACCTCCACATGTACGTCGGCGGCCGCCCAGAGGCGCCGGTGATGCGAGATCGCGAGCACCGAATGTCCGGCGTCGATGAGTCGGTCGAGGCAACCGATTAAACGATCGAGGTCACCCGGATGGAGGCCGCGATCCGGTTCGTCGAGCACCAGAACCGTCGGCTTGGCGTCGGGGTCGGCGAGCAACGTCGCCAAGCGCACGCGCTGGGCCTCACCGCGGCTCAGCTTGTGGGACGGAAAGCCCAACGGCAAGTAGCCCAAGCCCAGCTCGTCGAGCGCTTGGCACAACGCGCGAGCCGGCGGGTCGGCGGCGAAGAAAGCGCGCGCGTCGGCCACCGACATCGCCAACACGGCGGCAACCGACGCGCCCCGCAGCGTGACCGCGAGCACTTCTGGGGCAAAGCGAGCCCCGCCGCAGTCGGGGCACACGAGCTCGAGGTCCTCGAGCTCGTGCATGCCAACGCGCTGAGTACCGAGCCCCTCGCACGTGCTGCAACGGCCCTCCGCGTTGTTGAACGAAAAGTGGCCCGACCCGAGCCGGCGGGCTTGGGCCGCGGCCGTGGCGGCGAAGCGCGCCCGCACCAGATCCCAGAGGCCGGACCAGGTCGCCGGAGTGCTCCGCGGCGTGCGGCCGATCGGCCGCGCGTCCAGCGTGCGGAGTCGGGTCTGCGTGGCAGCGCCGCCGGCGAGGGAGCGGTACGGGCCGCCCGGCTCCCCGCGCAGTGCCGGGACCAGCGTGCCAAAGACGAGCGAGGTCTTGCCAGCGCCCGACGGCCCCATCACCACTTGAAGCGTGCCGAGGTGCAGCGTGAGGTTGGCGTCCGTCAAGTTGTGGAGCCGCGCGCCACGCAGCGTGATGGTGTCCCGCGCGGTCCGGCGCCGGGCCTTGGCCGTCGGCGGCGCTCCCAGCGGTTCGTCGGGCCGCGGGCCGTCGTAGGTGACGCGGCCGCCGGCCGGCCCGGCGCCCGGCCCGAGCGCGACCAGATGATCGGCGCAGCGCACCATGTCGGGATCGTGCTCGACGACCGCCAGCGTATTGCCCTCGGCGCGGAGCGCGTCCAGCACTGCGGCCATTCCCGCCTGCCCACTCGGGTGCAGGCCGAGGGTCGGCTCGTCGAGCGCGATCAGCAGTCCGCTGAGGGGCGCCGCCAGCTGCGCCGCCAAGCGGATGCGTTGCGCCTCGCCCGCGGACAGCGTAGCGCTGCCGCGCTCGAACGCCAGGTGACCCAGGCCGAGCTGCTGCAGATGCTCGAGCCGCCGCGCCAGCTCCGGGGCAATGGCGGCGAGTACGGACGACGGTGGCACCTCATCGAGGGCTGCCGACAAGGCCAAGGCGGTCCGTCCGAGTAGTCCGGGCAGCGTGTGCGGACCGAGCCGCGCCTCGCGGCCCGGTCGACCAAGGCGGGTGCCGCGGCAGTCCTTGCAGGCGACCGAACGCGCGTAGCGCAGGACGTTCGGATTGCGATTGCGGGCGAGGGTCTCCGTGATCACCGGGATCAAGCCGCGGTAGTGACCGACCTCGCGCGGCCGCGCCGTGATGCCTTGCCACTTCATCCGCGACTCGATGGGGTGCTTGCCAAACGGCACCTCGAGCGCCTTGGTGCCGAACAGGATGACGTGCCGCTGTGCCTCGGTCAGCTCGCGCCACGGCGTGTGCACGTCGAAGCCATGGGCGCGGCAGATCGAGTCCATCACCTCCAGCGTGACCTGCGAGTAGACCGTGTAGCCGTTCTTCAGCGTCGGGCGCAGAGCCCCCTCACGGATGCTCTTCGTTGCGTCGGCGACCAGCAGGTCCTCGGTGACCTCGTCCTCGACGCCGGAACCGCGGCACGCCGCGCATTGGCCCACCGCGTGATTGAAGCTGAAGTGGCTCCGCGTCAGCGCGACCCCGGCGGGGTCGGACGCCGTGCGCGCGAACAGGAGGCGCAGTAGGTCGAGCACGCCGGTCAGGGTCCCAACGGTCGACGCGATGCTGGCGCGCGCATCCGCGCGACCAATCGCCACAGCCGGTGGCAAGCCGTCGAGTGCCGCGACGTCGGCGCGTCCCAGTTTGCCGAAGAACTGACGGGCCCGTGGCGACAACGCTCCCAAATAGCGGGCGCGCCCCTCGCGCACCAATGTGTCAAAGACCAGCGAGGTCTTGCCGGACCCGGACGGACCGGTGATCGCGATCCACTGGCCCAGCGGCAAATCGAGATCGATCGCGGCGAGGTTGTGCTCGGCCGCCCCGCGCAGCCGGATCGCGCCCATACCGCGCATGCGAGCGCGCCGCCTCCAACGGAGCAAGCGGAGGTACGGTGCCGCGACAAAAACCACCGCTTTCGCATGCACTCCCCCGGCAGACGCGGCGTTGCGGGCCGCGAAGCCGC
The DNA here is from genome assembly GCA_039029375.1 of Planctomycetota bacterium. Classification (GTDB taxonomy): domain Bacteria; phylum Planctomycetota; class UBA1135; order UBA1135; family UBA2386; genus JBCCGH01. Next base: position 115,913 of record JBCCGH010000002.1, on the reverse strand, counting down.
GGCCCGGGAAAATGCGAACCGCGAAGCAGGACGGCCCCCACGCCCCATCAGCCATCGGCGCCAGCTGCGTCCTAGTGTTGTGATTCAGAAATCTGGGGCATTCTCCGCGGCCCTCAACGCCGTTCGCAGCGTTGGGTCGTCCTCGCCGTATCCACGAATATGCCTGCGGCGCCCCGCCTTGCGACCGACGCCGATACCTCGCGGGTCATGCCCCATCTGGCTGAATCACACCACTAGGTCCGGAGGTTTTTGTTGCGGCTCGAAACGGCCGCGGTACCGCCGCTTCTGCTGACAAAACCAGCGCGCGGTCGCGGCCCCGCAGCCGAGCGGGCATGATGGCGCGCGTCGCGCTGCACGTCGCAGCCGAAGGAGACTCGGATGCGCCTCTTCAACTTCGCGGTGGCTGGCCTCGTCGCCTGCATCGCCACGCTGCCCGCTCAGGATCAAGAATCCCTCCGCGCCAAGCTCGAGAAGAAGCGCCAGTCGCGCTTCGTGAAGAAGGCGACTTGGGAGCTGGACTACGATCGCGCACGCGCCCGTGCCGCGGAAGAGGACAAGCTGATCTTTGCCTACTTCACGCGGTCCTACTCGCCTTGACCGCCGTGCTCCAGCCTGGAGAGCGGTCCGCTCTCCAAACGCGAGTTCGCGAAGTTCGGTCGCGACGTGGTGCTCTTTTTGCACATCTCGTCACGCGTCGCCGACGAACCCTATCCCAGGCTCTTGCGCGACAAGGGCGGCAGCGGCTTCCCGACGCTGTTGTTCATGGACGCGGCCGGTGACGTCCTGCTGAAGCAGCGCGGCCGCGATGTCGAAGCGTTCACCACCAGCCTGGAGCGCCTGGAACGCTGGCGGGAGCTAGAGCGTCTTCGGGCCAGCGGCGACCCCGGCATTGCCTACGAACTGCTCATGGCCGAGATCGATCTCGGGCGCGTCGACTTCCCAGCGGCCGCGGCGCAACGCCAGACGTTCGGCGAGCTCGACCCGGAACAGGAGCGGGCCCTCGACGCCCAGCTGACCAACCTCGAGTCGGAGCACCTCATCAAGAAGAAGGGCCCCCACGCCGGCCCGGACCTGCTGCAGATGTGGGAGGCCGGCCGGATTCCGACCGGGGCGGCCGGGCGCGGGTTCTATGACGCCTTGCTCGACCACGCGGCCGACCAGAAAGACGCCAAGCAGTTCGTGCGCTTCCTCAGCGAGATGAAACGCGCCTACGGCAAGGAACGTCGGCTCAGGCCCTACTTCAAAGAGCGTCAGGAGCAGGTACGAGACCTGCGACGCGGCAACTAGAGATCCGGCCGCGCCACTAGGACCGCAGCCGACGGCGCCTGATCACTTCAGGACCCCGACTGCTCTCCCGGGTCGCCCGCTCCCTGCCGCCGGCTCGCCTTGCGCTCGTCGACAAGGTCCACAAACGCCGACGCCACGATGCCGGTGGGCACCGCGACCAGCGCGATGCTGACGAGCGCGACGATGCCGGCGAGGACCTTGCCCATCGACGTCACGGGATAGGTGTCGCCGTAACCAACCGTGGTCATCGTCACGACCGCCCACCACAGCGCGCGCGGGATGCTGCCAAACGCCTCGGGCTGCGCTTCGGCCTCGGCGAAGTACATGGCGGTCGCCGCCGCCAACAGCACGCCGCCGACCATGAGCAGGCTCGCCGTCAATTCGTACGCACGCGAGCGGAACACCTGCACCATGGTCTCGAGCGCGACGGAAAACGCGCCGAAGCGGGCGAATCTCAGAACCCGCAGCAAGCGCAGGGCCCGCATGCCCGATGAGTCGAGGGATCCAAACGACACCAGGGCCGGCAGGATGGAGACCAGGTCGACGAGCGAGAAGAACGTCAGCATGTAGCGCACGCGCCCGAGGGCCCCGCGATACACCGGGTTTTCTCCCGCGACCCACACGCGAGCGACGTACTCCACCGCGAAGAAACCGACGAAGCACCAGTCGAGCACCTGCAGCCAACCGCCGAGGGCCTCTCGTACCACGGGCTCGGTCTCCAGGACCTGCAGGACCAGGTTGAGGAGGATCAGCCGCGTCACGATCGTGTTCAGCGGCGAGATGCCGGGCCCGTCCCAAGCAGACACCGAGAGCTGCCGGAAGAGCCGAGCGCGGAACGTCGTCGCCATGAAAACGGTTGTACGGAGCCTCGACAAAAACCTCCCGATTCGCGTTCGGTTTTCACCCCGCCGTTCCACTGCTTGTGGAGGTTCCGATGGCACGACGACCGAGGCAGGATGTGCCAGACTCTTGGCACCACGTGATGAACCGCGGTTTGGCGCGGCGGAGTTTCTTCGAGACGCGCGAGGACCACCGGTTCTTCCTCGCCTGCGTGGCTCGGGCGGTGCGCCGCGGCCAGATCGAGGTGCATGCCTGGTGCATCCTCACGACGCACTTTCACCTGCTCGTGCGCAGCCCCAAAGGCGAGCTGTCAGCGGCGATGCGCCGCGTGCAGAACGCCTACGTGCGGCACTTCAATCGCCGGCGTCGGCGTGATGGGACGCTCGTTCGCGGGCGCTATCTCTCCAAGCCAGTGCACTCGCTGCGGTACCGCGAGTTGCTGGTTCGGTACATCGACGCCAACCCCGTCCGCGCCGGTCTGTGCGCAGACCCGCGTCGCTACGCCTGGTGCAGTGCGAGCGACTACGCCGCGCCCGCCGGGCCAGCCTGGCTCGAACGATCATGGGTCGAGCGCTGGATCGTCGATCGCGCCGGCGCGCCGCGATACGAGCCTTCCCTGTATCCTGACGTGCTCGATCCCGAGACCCGGGAGAACGCGGCGACGCTGGTCGACCTCCGCCTGCGGTCCCGGGGTCGTGGACCAGATGAGCTGGATTCGTTGGTCGGGATGGCTAGCCCCGAAGTGCTCGCCTGGCTGCGGCGCAACGCGCAGCTGGCCGACGGGGTCGCGGCCGTGCCCTGCGTCGCCCCCCGCGCCATCACGCGGGCCATCGCCGATCTCTCGGCGCAACGCGGCAGCTGGCGCCTGACATCGGGACGCCGGAGTCGCGACGCTTGGCAGGTGCTTCACGCCGGCCTCCTGCGCCAGCTGATCGGGGAGAACTTCGACACCATCGCCCGGCGCACGCGCGTTTCCAGCTCGGAGGCCCGTCGCATCAGCTTGCGCCACGGCCGCTTGGTGCGAGAAGACGACGACTACGCCGAGGCCGCGACACTGGCGACGCGCATCGCCCTTGGCCGCACCGCGGCGGCGTCGGGCCAGCGCGAGCACCATCGCCCGAGTTGAATGCGGTGGTTTTTGTCGCGGCTCGGTACGGTCCTACCAGGCGAAGGCGCTGAGGCCGTCGAGCTCGCGGACAAAGAGCTGCCCGCCGTCGACGGCGAGGTGCGCCCAGGTTTCGCTGTCCGAGAGGTGTCGGCGCTCGAGGACGTCGAACTTCTTGGGGTCGGCGGCGATCATGAGGAGCTCACCGTTGTCGGCCAGCGCGAGAATGCGTTCGCCCTGGACGACGAGGGACCAATACGCATTGCCGGTCGGATCCGACTGCCAAGCGGTCTCACCGGAGCGCAGGTTGACGCAAGCGAAGCGCTGGTTGCGCAGGAGCAGGTAGGCGTGATCACCGACGACGACGGGCGTCGTCATGTAGCCCTGCGCGCGCCCGGTCCATGCGGGCTCCGCGGTGAGGTGGCCCTCGCCGTCGTCGGTGATTTCGACGAGCGTCGCCCGCGCGCCATAGGGCATGGTGAGCACGCCGTTGCCAAAGATGATCGGCGTGAGAATGTTCATGTCGCGCTCGGCCCGCACGCGGTAGTCCCAAAGCACGTCCCCGCTGTCGAGGTCGACGCCGGCGAGCTCGGTCCGCGTCAGGACCAGGAGCTGCTCGCGCCCGGCGAGCGTGCCCACGGCCGGCGACGAGAACGCACTGGCCATCCCGCCATCGTCGTCGAGAACCCGCCACAGCACCTCACCGGTGTCTTTCGCCACTTTGACGAAGCCGCCGCCGGCCTGCACGTAGACCGCGTCTCCGACGACGATGGGCGAGCACACAAACCCGAAGGCCGGGTCCTTCGTGCCAAAGTGCTCCTTGAAGTCGACCGTCCACCGCGCGGCCCCGGTTTCGGCATCGAGACAAGCGAGCACGTCCTGGATGCCCCCGACGAACAACGCGCCGTCGTCGAGGGCGGGCGTCGCGCGAATCCACGACCCGTTGCGCGCCGCGAAGAACGGGACCTTCATCGCGCCCGGCCAGGTGGTCTGCCAACGCTCCTCGCCCGTCTGACGGTCGAGGGCCCGCACGACCTCGCGCTGCTCGTCGACGGTCTCGGTGGTGTAGACCGTGGTCGCATCCACGACGGGACCGGAGTAGCTCGGGCCGAGCTCGACACGCCACTGGCGCTCGAGATGCTCCTCGTCAATCGACGCGGGCCAGGACGGCGCCGGGGCGACGCCGGTGCGCGCCGGGCCGCGCCACTGGGACCAAAGCCCGATCTCCTGGGCACCAACCGCACTGGTCAGAACCACGCACAAGCCGAGAACACCGGCACCTCGCAGACTGCTCATCACGTCACACTGCCTTTCTTTGGCCCCTCGAACTGCAGGTGCTCGCCACGCTCGACGATCTCGGCCATGAGCTCGACGGCGTCGAACACCTCAACGAATCGGTTGTAGAGCGGCGCCAGCCCCAGTCGGATCAGGGACGGCGCGCGGAAGTCGGGAACGCAGCCACGCGCGATCATCGCCTGCACCACGCGGTAGCCCTCGCCGAACGAGAGGCTCACGTGGCCGGCGCGCTGCTCTGGGTCACGCGGCGACGCCAGCTCGAAGCCCAGGGGCGCGAGGCGCGCGTCGAACCGCTCGATGAGCAGCTCGGTAAGGCCGGTGCACTTCGCCCGAATCGCCTCGATCCCAGCGTCCGCGGACACCTCGATCCCGGCCTGGGCACAGCGCAACGACACGATCGGCGGCGTGCCCACCGCAAAGCGCCGGATGTCGGGTGCGGGGCGAAACGCGGCGTCGAACGCAAACATGTCGTCGTGCCCAAACCAACCGGGAATCGGTTGGTGGAGCTCCGTCTGTAGGCTCTGCCGAACGTAGAGGAACGCCGGTGCCCCGGGCCCCCCGTTCAAGTGCTTGTACGTGCAGCCGACGGCCAGATCGGCGCCGGCCTCGGCAAGCCCCACGGGCAGGACCCCGGCCGCGTGGCTCAGATCCCACAGCACCAATGCGCCGTGACGTCGCGCCAGGTCAGTGATCCCCCGAAGATCGGCAATGGCGCCGGACTTGAACGACACCAGGGAGAGGCTCACCAGGCCGACGGCGTCGTTCAAGGCCATGGCCAGCTCGTCCGCCGTCGGCCCGACCACGGGATCCACCGCGACCTCCCGGTACTCACCCCCGGCCGCTTGCGCCACGGCTGCCAGCACGTACCGATCAGAGGGAAAGTTGGAATCGTCGCCGACGATCGCCGTCCGGCCGCTGTGGCGCAGCCCGGCCCACGCCAGCTTGAAGAGGTTGACCGACGTCTGGTCGCACAACATGACCTCACCCGGGCCGGCGCCGACCAGGGGGGCGAGCCGGTCGCCGATCTCGGCCGGCAGGTGCAGCCACTCGTGCCAGCTGCGCACGAGCCCCTCGCCCCACTCGCGCCGGACCGCCGTCTCCGCGGCCGCCGCCGCGCGGTGCGACAGCCGGCCCAGCGAGTTGCCATCGAGGTAGAGCAAACCGGGCTCGGCCACGACGAACTCGTCGCGGAACCGCGCCAGGGGATCTTGGGTATCGAGCTCTAGAGCGTGGTCGCGCGTCGTCATTGGCGTGTCAGAGCGGGGGCGTCACCCGGCGGCGCGGAGGTGCCGTTGGCCGCTAGTTCGGGCAAGCTGCCAGCAGCCGTCGAGCATAGGATCGTGCGCCCACACGATCATGCGAGCCTCGAAGAACCGGCCCCTCCCACGACACGGCAACGTTCGTCCTGACAGAGACTTCGCGGCCGGCGGGCGTCTGGATGCGACGTCCCATGGCGGCCCAGACGGCGGCCCAGACAGCGGCCCAGACAGCGGCCCAGATTCCGGCATCCGGACCGGGCATCGCCGCGAAGCGTCGCCCCGGCGGTCGAGGTCCAGCCGCCATCCCGATGGACTCGAACCCCCGGCGGACCCCACGTTGACCGAACCAGTCTTCGAGCGGCGCATCCGCCTAGCGGACGCGCTCCCTTTCGCCACCATTCACCTGCTGTGCATCGGCGTGCTGTGGGTGGGCTGGAGCTGGGTCGCCGTGCTGGTGGCGCTGCTGTGCGCGGCGGTGCGCATGTTTGTGATCACCGCGTTCTATCACCGCTACTTCTCGCACCGGGCGTTCCGGGTTCACCGCGCCACCCAGACGATTGCCGCAGCGTTGGGGACGACGACGGCGCAGCGTGGGCCGCTCTGGTGGGCCGGCCATCACCGCCATCACCATCGTCGCTCCGACCGCCCCGACGACTTGCACTCGCCGGTGCAACACGGCTTCTGGTGGAGCCACTGCGGCTGGTTCCTCTCGCCCAAGGGAATCACCAACCCCTCCGCGATGACCGACTTCGCCAAGTACCCCGAGTTGCAGTGGATCGACCGCTGGCACCTCCTCGGACCGCCGCTCCTCGGGGCTGCGATGTTCGCGCTCGGCGCCACGCTCGCGACGGTCGCGCCCGACCTCGGGACCAGCGGCGCGCAGATGTTCGTCTGGGGCTTCGCGGTCTCGACCACCGCGCTCTACCACGCGACGTTCACGATCAACTCCTTGGCGCACGTTTGGGGGCGCCGCCCCTTCGAAACCGCCGATACCAGCCGCAACAACCTGTGGCTCGCGCTCCTCACCTTGGGTGAAGGCTGGCACAACAACCACCACCACTACCCCGCTTCGGCGCGACAGGGCTTCCGGTGGTGGGAGATCGACGTCGCCTACGCGGTGCTGTGCGTCATGCGTTGGCTCGGTCTCGCCTGGGATCTCCGGCCGGTCCCCGCCCACATCCTCGACGGTCGCCCGGCGAGTGACGCGGTGCCGGCCGCTGCCCAGACGGGAGAGCAGAGCCAGTGAAGCTCGCGGTCGTCGGCTCCGGCATCTCCGGCTTGGTCTGCGCGCACCTGCTCCACCGCCACCACGACGTGACCGTGTTCGAGGCGGAACCGCGCCTCGGCGGCCACTCGCACACGGTCGACGTCGAGCACGAGGGTGAGACGGTTGCCGTGGACACCGGCTTCATCGTCTTCAACGACCGCAACTATCCGAACTTCACCAAACTGCTCCAACGTCTCGACGTGCCGTCGCACGAGACGTCGATGAGCTTCTCGGTGCGGTGCGACAGCAGCGATCTCGAGTACGGCGGCACGTCGCTCAATGGTCTGTTCGCGCAGCGGCGCAATGCAATCCGACCGGCGTTCCTCGGCATGATCCGCGACATCCGGCGCTTTGGACGCGAAGCGCCGCGCGCGCTCGAGGCGGGCTTTGCCGACGCCACTCTGGGCGAGTACCTCGAGCGCACGGGCTACGGTCAGAGCTTCGTCGATCACTACCTCGTGCCCATGGGCGCCGCCATCTGGTCGTCCTCCACCGCGACGGTGCGCCGCTTCCCGCTCCGCTTCTTCGTGCGGTTCTTCGACAACCACGGCATGCTCGACCTGCGACAGCGGCCGCAATGGCGCACGATCATCGGCGGTTCGCGGCGCTACGTGACGGCCCTGGTGGCCCCGTTCCGCGAGCGCATCCGACTCAGCACGCCAGTGACCGGCGTCGCGCGGCACCCGAGTGGCGTCGACGTGACGACGGCGGCCGACACTACGACCTTCGACCAGGTCATCCTCGCCTGTCACAGCGATCAAGCGCTGCGCCTGCTCGCGCCGCCGACCGATGCCGAACGCGAGCTCCTCGGCGCGATCCCCTACCAGACGAACGACACCGTTCTGCATGCCGACCCGACGGTGCTGCCGCGGCGCCGGCGGGCGTGGTCAGCCTGGAACTACCGCACCGACGAAGCCTCCGGCCGTGCCGCGGTCGTGACCTACAATATGTCCATTCTGCAGCACCTGCCCACACAGGTGCCGCTCTGTGTCAGCCTCAATCAAACCGCGAGTGTGGACCCGAGCCGGATCCTGCGCCGACTGACCTATGATCATCCGGTCTACTCGCCCGAGGGTGTCGCCGCCCAACAACGCCACGGCGAGGTGAGCGGGGCCGACCGGGTGCACTTCTGCGGCGCGTACTGGGGCTATGGGTTCCACGAGGACGGCGTGCGCAGCGCGTTGGCCGTGTGCGAGCGGTTTGGAACCGCCCTGTAGTCATGCCGCAAAGCGCGATCTACGAAGGCGTCGTCGAGCATCGCCGGCGGGTCCCGGCTGATCACGCGTTCACCTTCCGACTGTTCATGGTCTACCTCGACCTCGCCGAGCTCGACGAGGTCTTTGGCGGCACCCGTCTCTGGTCGGCAACCCGCCCTACCCTGGCCTACCTCCGACGACGCGACTACCTGGGCCCCACGGACGTCCCCCTCGACTGCGCCGTGCGGGACCGTGTGGAAGCGGAGACCGGACGACGGCCCGTCGGGCCCATCCGCATGCTGACACACCTGCGGACCCTCGGGTACGTGTTCAACCCAGTCACGTTCTACTACTGCTTCGCCGCGGACGGCCAGCGCGTCGACACGATCGTCGCGGAGATCACCAACACGCCGTGGCGGGAACGGCGCGCCTACGTGTTGACCTCGGCCGGCGCACCCAACCGCGACCGCCTCGGCGACCCCAGCCGGGGCCGCGGCCACCGCTTCCGATTCGACAAGGACTTCCACGTCTCGCCGTTCATGCCCATGGCGCTGGGCTATGACTGGCGCTTCACCGAACCCGGCGACCAGCTCGGCGTGCACATGGAGCTCACCGACGGCGGTGCCCACCTTTTCTCCGCCCGTCTCCAGCTCAGCCGGCGCGACATCACACCGGGGCGGCTGCGCGGTCTGCTGCTGCGCTACCCGCTCCTCACCGCGCGCGTCTTTGCCCGGATCCACTGGGAAGCCCTGCGGCTCTGGTGGAAGCGCTGCCCGGTCTACCCGCATCCCACCCCCGCGCCCGCGCGAAGGACCCCAGGATCATGACGTCCATTGCCGATCTCCAGCCTTCCCGCGCGCGGCGCTCGATGCTGGCCCGGCCCCTGCAGGGCCTCGGGCGCCGCGTTCTCACCGCCTGTCTCTCGCGCCTCGAGCAAGGCCGGATCGACCTGATCGAGAACGGCGACCGCCAGGTCTTCGGCGACCCGTCGGGACGGGCGGCCACCCTGGAGATCCTCGACCCCGGCGTCTACGGCGCGCTCGGGTTCGGCGGGAGCTGCGGCGCGGCGGAGGCCTTCATGGCCGGCCAATGGCGCAGCGACAATCTGCCACGGCTCATCCAGATCCTGGCCGCCGACGAGGCCGCTCTCGCTTCGGTCGAGGGCCCCATCGCGCGACTGATGGAGCCCGCGACACGCTTGGCCTACTGGCTCCAGCGCAACTCGCGCCGCGGCAGCGCCAAGAACATCATCGCGCACTACGACCTGGGCGACGAGTTCTTCGCGCTGTTCCTGGATCCCACCATGACCTACTCCTGCGCCCTGTTCGAGCGCGGCGCCACGACCCTCGAGCAGGCCCAACGCGAAAAGATCGACCGCGCGTGCCGCAAGCTGGCGCTCACGCCCGACGACCACCTGCTGGAAATTGGCACTGGCTGGGGATCGCTCGCCCTCCACGCGGCACACCGCTACGGCTGCCGTGTCACCACGACCACCATCTCCCCGCGGCAAGCGGCGTTCGCCAAGCGCCGAATCGCCGCGGCCGGCCTGAGCCACCGCGTCGAGGTGCTGGAGCGCGACTACCGCGACCTCGAGGGCCGCTACGACAAACTCGTCTCGATCGAGATGATCGAGGCGGTCGGCGCCAAGTACCTTCCCACCTACTTCGACACTTGCAGCCGGCTGCTGGCGCCGCACGGGATGATGATGCTCCAGGCCATCACCATCCGCGATCAGCACTACGCCGCGGCCGCGCGATCGCGCGACTTCCTCAAGCAGTATGTGTTCCCCGGGAGCTGCCTGCCCAGCGTCGCCGCAATCAGCGAATCCGTGCGCGATCACACCGACCTCGGGATCTTCCACCTCGAGGAGATCGGGCCGCACTACGCTGAGACCCTCGCCCGTTGGCGCCACGCCTTCTTGCGGCGCGAAGAGGAGGTGCGCGCGTTGGGCTTCGACGAGCAGTTTACCCGCCTGTGGGAATTCTATCTCTGCTACTGCGAAGGCACCTTCCTCTCGCGGCGGGTCGGCGCCACGCAACTCCTGCTGGCGAAGCCGCGCTGCCAGCGTCAGCCGTTTGGCTGTGACCTCGAGGCCGGGGCGGCGTGATCCGCGTCTTGCTCAATGTCGGCGGCTTCTATGTCGGATGGTTCGGTTGCGTCCTGGGTGCGGCGCATGGCCGACCGCTTACCGGCGCCGCGACGATGATCGCGGTGATCGCCCTGCACTTTGCGCTCGTCCGCGATCGCCGCACCGAGGCCGTGCAGCTGGCCGTGATCACCGGCGCCGGCACGATCATCGACAGCGGCATGCTCCTCGGCGGGGCGTGGCGTTTCGGTGGCGCCAGTGACCTCACGCCGACCTACCTATTGTGGATTGCGGCGCTGTGGGCGAACTTCGCCGTCGCCCTCAGCGGCTCCCTGCGGTGGCTTGCCCGCTGGCCACTGCTGGCGGTCGTGCTCGGCGCGATCAGCGCGCCGGCGACCTACTACGGCGGGGCCAAGCTCGGCGCGCTGAGCCTCCATCCCGAGCCGTGGCGCAGCTTGCTGGCCCTCGCCATCGTCTGGGCAATCGTGCTGCCGATGGCCGCCGTCTGGATCGTGCGCCGTGCCGCGCCAGCCCCGCAGGCGGTGACGCCGTGACATTGCCGCGGTGCCTGATCCTCAAGGTGACCGGCATCCCGCCGGCCGCTACGCGTCGCCACCGAGGCATGATTCGCCGCTTTCCGCGTCCCCGCCACGACCCGACAGGCCAAATCGCATGACCGACCTCCAGACCGAGCCGCCGCGACGGGCGTGGTACGAGCCCCTCCTTGACCGCGGCATCCTCCCCGACCGCTGGGTGCGCGCCGGCATTCGGCGCCGGCTGGCCGGCCGCTTGCGTGAGGAGAGCCAGGGCAATGCCGCCGAACGCGAGCACCGCCGGAGCGAGTTTGCCGCCGAACTGGCGCAGCGCCCGATCGCCATCGCGACCGCGGCCGCGAACGAGCAACACTACGAGCTGCCGCCGGACTTCTTCCGCCTGGTCCTCGGGCCACGGTTGAAGTACAGCTGCACGTTCTGGCCGACGGGCACGGCGAGCCTCGCCGCGTCTGAAGACGCGATGCTGGAGCTCACCGCGGAGCGCGCGCAGCTGGCGGACGGACAGCGCGTCTTGGATCTGGGCTGCGGCTGGGGCTCACTCACCTTTTGGGTTCTCGAGCACTGTCCGCGCTCACAGGTCGTGGCCGTATCGAACTCCGCGGTGCAGCGCGAGTTTATCGAAGGCCAAGCGCGGCAGCGCGGGTTCGACGACCGGCTGGAGGTGCGGACTGCGGACGCGAACCACCTGCAGCTCGAACAGCGCTTCGACCGCATCGTGTCGATCGAGATGTTCGAGCACATGAAGAACTACCGCTCCCTGCTCGCTCGGCTCGCCGGCATGCTGCAGGCCGACGGCAAGCTCTTCGTCCACGTGTTCAGTCACCGCGAGCACGCCTACGACTTCGAGGTCGAAGGCGACTGGATCGGGCGCTACTTCTTCACCGGCGGTACCATGCCGTCGCACGACCTGCTGCCACGCTTCCAAGAACACGTCACGCTCGAGGACGCGTGGGAGCTCGACGGCACGCATTACGAGCGCACGGCCAATGCTTGGCTGGCCCAGCTCGACGCAGAGCGCGCGGCCGTCCTGGACGTCCTGGCCCGGGCCTACGGTGAGATCGAGGCTCCTCGCTGGCTGCAGCGCTGGCGAGTATTCTTCATGGCATGCGCCGAGTTGTGGGGCTTTGCCGGGGGGAGCGAGTGGCAGGTGTCGCACTACCGCTTTGCACCCGCCGCCTCGGCCTCGCGCTCGGGCTGACCCTCGGGCCGCTCGCGGCGCAAACGCCGGACGCCAACACCACCAAGCCCGCCTACCTCCTGGCGGGGCCCCCGGCGCTGCTGCGAGCCGCCGAGCCCCTGTGCGAACGCCGCGCGCAACAAGGCCTCCAGGTCGTGCGCGTGGCTCTCGGCGACGACGCAACCGACGCGACCTTGGCCGATCGGATTCGCGCCGTGATGGCCCGGCACGGCACCGGCTATCTGCTCCTCCTCGGCCCGCACGCAGCGACGCCCGCCCGGCAGCGACCGGGACTGGCCGCCACCGCCGCCGCGGGCGAACGCTATGCACACTGCGCCACACAGATTCGCTCCGACCTCGGCTACGTCGACCTGGACGACGACGGTCGCGCCGAGTGGGCGCACGGCCGTTTGCCGCTGGCGACGGCGGCGGATATCGGCGCACTCGTGCAGAAGATCCTCAGCGCCGAGGACGCGGACGCCGGCGCATGGCAGCGCGAGCTCGCGCTGCTGTCGACCGACGGAGGCCTGCCGACCGCGGTCGAGCACCTGGCGGAACGGGCGCTGCGGCGCGTCCTCGACGCCGACATCCACCCGGCCTTGACGGTGCGCCCCCGGCTGGGACTGCGGACCAGCCCGTTCTACATCGAGCCGTCGGCGTTTCGCGGGGCGCTGTGGGAGGCCCTGAGGCGGGGGCCGTTGGTCACCCTGTTCGTCGGCCACGGCTGGCCCGATCGCCTCGCGCCCATGCAGGGCCACCCAGTGCTCGGACCCGAGGACTTCCGGACACTGGAGGGGGCGGACCGATCGGTCATGCTGCTGCTCGCGTGCCGGCTGGCCGACTGTTTGGCCGCCGACAGCTTTACCGCCGGGCTGGTCGCGGCGCCTGGCGGCCCCTGCGCCGTCGTCGGTGCGACCGCGGCGACGCACCGCCTGAGTGACGCTCTCCTGGCGCATCATCTCCTCCGCCGGCTGCGGCCCACCACGACCATGCCGCGGCTCGGCGACCTCGTCAGGCTCGCCAAGCGCGCGCTGCTCGCCGATGACGACGATGCGCTCAGCCAGCAGGTCATCGGCCTCGCACGCACGCTCGGTCTCGACGCCGACCGCGCGCTGCGGCGCTACACCGCGGACGTGTACCACCTGCTGGGGGACCCAGCGATGCCGCTCTGCCTACCGCGACCGCTCGAGGTCGCGGTCCGGCGCCCGGCCGGCAAGCCCGCGCCGCTGGATGTATCGGTGGCCGCACTGCCCCCGGACGGCCCCCGACCGGCGGCTTTGCAGATCGCGCTCGGCGCTCGACCGGGCCACGCCACCCCACCGGGGCTCGACACGGACGTGACGGCCGTGGACTGGAGCTCTGACGGACCACTACACGTTGAGATCGCGACCTCGGCGGCCGACCGCGATCGGCCCGTGGTCCGGGCATTTGGTTACAACGCGCACGACGCGTGGGCCGGCGGCGCCGTGCTCCCCGCGGCGGCCCGGCACCCATCGCAACGATAGACTCTTACCGGTAGATCCACGTCGTGCGCGCGGCGATGGACCACGTGGTGGCCAGATCTTCGTCCTCGGCGCACGGCAGGTCACGGAGCGCGCGACGCACGTTGCGGCGCTGCAGCACGCGCGGCAGCGCCGCCGGCGCCAGCCCCTCCAGATAGAAGAACACCGCCGGCCCACCCTGCTTGCGCGCCTGGTTGCGCACCAGGCCGCGGCGCACCCAGTAGTGGGTCGGCACACCCGCGCCGCCGGTCGAGACAAGCGCCAGCAGACGCCGCTCCATGACCTCGATCGCGTGATGCGCACGCCGCGAACCCGTGCGACGAGCGAAGGCACGCAGCGCCGGCAAACAGCAGCCGCCCGTGAGCCACGCGCGCTCGAAGTAGACCGCATCCTGCTGCTCACCTTCCCCAAACCGGAGCACCTTGGCCTCCCGGTCGAAACGCCGCAGGAGGTCAAGGCCCAGCGCGTTGGCGGCCTGCTCTACCACCGGATGGGGCTCAAACCGCAACCACTGCTCCATCTCCAGCAGCGGCCAGGCGTAGTCGCGGGCGCGCTCGTCGCGCCCCTGACCCCGCGGCGGGTGCCGCGCCAGGCCCAACGCCATGCCCCGTGCCGCACGAATCAACGCATCGTCCGCTGCGAGGCAGCCGACCAGCAGCGTGCCCGTGAGCCACACGTGACCGGGCTCGGGCAGGTACGCGCGGTGGTCGGGGCCGTGACAGAACGGCATCCCGGTTTCGCGATCGAGGTCGCGGTCGACGAGATGCCGGGCCGAGTCCAACGCTCGCTGCAGCAGATCCCGGCGTTGCAACGCCAAGCCCAGCCGCGCGAAGCCCAGCGTCGTGTCGAACTCGAGGTTGGTGACGACGCCCTTGGAGCGCCCGTAGTCACCACGGCCGCGCAAGCCCGGCAGCTGCGGCAACGCGGGCACGAGCTCGGCGAGCCGCCCGCGCAGATCGCGACCCAAAGACCCAGTCCTCGGCAACACCTCGGCGCGCATCCACGTGGCGTCGTCCATGTGCACGCGCAGCCAACGGCCGTCGGTTGGCGCCGCGCTGGTCGTCAGCGCCTCGCCCGCGCCAAACGACTCGGCCGCAATCCAACCCCGCTGGCGAAAACGCACGCGCTCGCACCGATCGACCTCGCCGGTCCGCCAACGATGCACGCGGCGCACGACCCGCGTAGCGTCGTCCTCGGTGGTGGTCTCTTCCAACCGCACGACCGAGCCTTGGTCCGCGGCGATGGCCCCGACGCCACCCGCGCGCAGCCGCAGCCGCCCTCGTCCGCCGGTGATGGCGAGCTCCACCCACTGCCGTCCGGTACGGGGATCGGGGTTGGGCTGGAGGATACGCCATTGGAGGTGCACGGCGGGATCGGCGATACGCAGGCCCTGCTGCAAGGCGTCGGCCGGTAACGGCACTCCGAACCGGACCGGGCCGTCACCGTCGATGGTGAACGTGAGGAGCACGTGCGCGGCGAGCGCGGGCAGAAGGGCGGCACACATTCACTAGGGAAGTGCGCGGCGGCGGCGCATGGTGACGCTTGGTTTTGGGGTGGTTTAACCGGCTGGGCTGCGGTGGGCGATGGGTCGACGGACGGATCCGTCCACGCACGCGCCGCCGGTCTCGCCCGACGCCCCTACTCGTCCACCCAACGACTGAAGAACCGCGCCCCGCCCCGCTGCAACCACTGCGCGAAGCTGTCGTGATACGGCGCCGCCAACACCCCTGGAATCTCGTCCCGCGGCACGGTGCGGACGGCGAGCACCTCGTCACTGGCGACCGGCGTGCCGCGGAATGCGCGCACCGCAAAGAAGAACGACCGCCATACGAACCGGCGAGCTCCACCGACCACCCGTTCGCCCTCTTGGAGAAACAGATATTCCGGCTCCGCCGCAACCTCGATGCTGAGTTCCTCGCGCAGCTCGCGCCCCAGCGCCTCGGGCAGCGTCTCGCCGGGCTCGACCTGGCCACCGGGCAGGTCCCACACCAACGTGGCGCGGCCGCCGATCACCCGGCGGTTCTGCACGAACACGACCCCGGCCGCGTCCTCGATGACCGCGAACGCGCCGAGGAAGTCTTCGTGGCGGCGGGTCGCCGGCCGAATGTCGTCCGTGTCGTCGCTCACAGCACCTGAGCATGGCGCTCGGCCAGCGCCTGTCGATAGGCGTCACACAGCGCCGCGGCCACGGCCGTCGGCGCGAACCGAGCCAGCCCGCGTTGCCCGGCGGCGATGAGGGAGCGCCGGCGCTCTGGCTCCGCGGCCAGCGCCCGCACCGCCCGCGCCAGCCCCGCCGCGCCCTCACCACGTGGAACTAAGACGCCGCGCCCCCACTCGCCGAGCACATCGCGCACGCCGGGCACGTCGAAGCCGACGACGGGCACGCCCGCGGCCATCGCCTCGACCGCGGCCAGTGGGCAGCCCTCGCGCTCGCTCGGCATCACCAACACGTCGAGCCCGCCGAGGCACCCCGGCAAATCGACCCCCACGCCCAGCCAATGGACGCGACCGCCGCCGCCGGCCAACCCCGCGTGCAACGGGCCATCGCCGAACGCCACGCCAACGCCGCCGGGGACCGCGGCCACGACGTCGGCGAACAGATCCGGCCGCTTGATGCGTACCAGTCGCCCGACGAAACCGAGCACCAGCGCATCTTCGGCAACCCGAAGCGCCCGCCGCGCCGCGACTCGGTCGCCGCCCGCAAAGCGCGCGTATTCGATGGCCGGCGGCACGACGCGAAGGCGCGCCCCGCCGATGCCCATGTCGATCAGCTCGCGCCGGCACGTTGGACTCACGGCGAACAGCAGGTCCGTGCGCGCCGCCGCCCGCGCCTCGAGGCGCCGTAGCACCGCGCTCACGACCCCCGGGTAATAGTCGGCGAGGACGTGGCCGTGATACGTGTGTGCCACGACCGGCACCGCCGCACGCCGCGCCGCCGCCCGGCCGAGCCAGCCCGCCTTGCTCGTGTGCGTGTGCACCACGTCCGGGCCCCACGCGTGCAACAGCGCCACGAGGCGGCGCGCCGCGCGCCGGTCGCGGGCCGGGTGGGGCTGCCGCTGCAGCTCCGGCAGTTCGACCCAACCCTGGGCCGCGCCGCCGGGCACGAGCGCCTGGTCGAGCTCGACCCTCGGCACTCCGGCCGCGCCGAGATCGACCGACGGCTCACCGTCCCGGCAGCGCCCCGTGACCAGCAAGGTTCGCCAACCCAACGCTCGCTGCGCATGCCACAGCGCCACCGCCTGACGAGTGGGGCCACCGACGTTGGGACGCGTGAGCACGCGCAGGACCCGTCCCGTCACGCCGCCGCCTCCAGCTCCCGCAAGTAGATCTCATACGCCGCCAGCAAGTAGAGCCCGTGCCCGAGATTGGCTCGCCCCGCGCGATGCCAGTCCAACACGCACGCAACACCCGCGCCACGCAGATGCGGCCGCGCCAAGGTGCGACGATCACGCAGCACATCCACCAGCCACAGGTCGCCGCGCAGCCACCGGTCGAGCGGCAAGCCAAAGCCCAGCTTCGGCCGGCCGAGGATCCCCGGCGGCAGATCTGCGGCATAGGCGCGACGCAACGCCACCTTGCCCAGCACGTGCCGCGCATCGCGCGACCGCGTCTCGGCCGACGTCAGGACGGCCGGATCCAGGAACGGCAGCCGCCCCTCCACACCCGCGGCCATCGTCGCCGTGTCGCCCTTGGGCAGGAGGTCGTGCCGCAAATAGAAGGCGCGCTCGGCGTAGCGGGCGCGCGACAGCGCCGGCTCGAAGATCAAGTCCGGCAGCGCCGCCTCCGGCAGCGCGCCCGGCGCCACGACTTCGGCCAAGAACCGCGGCGGCGTCGCTTCGAGCAATCGGTCAAACGGTGTCGGAGACCCGAGTGCCCTCAGGAAGCGCGCCACCGTGTCGTGCCGCAATCCCGGCTGGGGCACGAACGACCACCCACGCGCCGGCAGCCACGCCGCGGCGCGGTCGCGCCGATACCCAAGCCACTGGTCATCGGCGCCCTCGCCCGACAGCAAGACCTTCACGCCGTCATCGCGCGCCGCCCGCGCCACCGCGTGCAGGGCCAGCACCGAGGGGTCGCCGTGCGGCAACCCCGTGCATCGCGTCAACCGCGGCAGCGCGTCCAGCACCTCCGCGCCCACATCGACGCGGCGCAGCTCATGGCCCGTGTGCCGGGCCACGCGCTCGGCGCGCCCCCGCTCTTCGTCCGGCGCCCCCCGGGCCCGCAGTTGGTAAGCCGGCACACTCCGCCCGGCCCGAGCCAATGACGCCGCCATGCACGAGCTGTCGACACCACCCGACAAGCACAGCCCCACCGGAACCTCGGCCGTCGCACACCGCGTCACCGCCGCATCGAGGCGGGCGCGCAACTGCGTCGGCGCCACGCCGTTCGCCTCCGCGGGCGAGCCACTTTCGACGGGCGCCATGGCCGCGGCTCGTGGTGCGTACAGCACGCCCCGCCAGTTCCCGTGCAACTCGAGCCCCGCCCCCTCAATTTGCGGCCCCAAGTGAAACCCATAGAGCAACAGCTGCGCCAGGCCTTCGTCACCGAGCCGCACGTCGAGGCCCAGGGCCCGCAGCGCCGACACCGACGACGCGAACGCGATCAGGACTCCACGCCGCGTGACGGCAAACAGCGGCTTTTCCCCCTCGGGGTCCCGGGCCAACCACACCGAGTCGTCCCGCGGATCCACGACGGCCAACGCATACGGCCCACAGGTCGCCGTCAGCGCCTCGGGTCCCCCAGCGGCAAAGCGATGCAAGGCCAGCTCCGCGTCGTTCGCGCTGACCCGCGCGGTCCCAACGGCCGCCCACTCCCGCGCCGCCGACGTAACCGCGCCGTTGAACGCGACCACACGCCCACTCTCCGGGCACCGCAGCGGCTGCGGCGTCCCCACATCCGTGATGGCCAAGCGCGCCACGCCGAGCCACCAACCACCAACCGCCTCAAGCCGCGCGTCGTCCGGACCGCGCCATCCCAAGGCCGCCAACGCCGCCGCCGGCGCCTCGCGCCCGGGCCATTCCGCTCGCAACGCTCCGACGATGCCGCACACAGGGCCGTAGACGGTAGCGCGGCGCCTCGACCCGGCCGCGTTCCGAGGGATTTTCGGATCCGTTGGCGCGCCCGCGCCACAGGTGCGGTCCGTGGCCGACCGTCAGGTCGAGGCCGTTCAACGTCGTCAGGCCCGCGCCGCGCGGCGCGACGGCGACGGCCGGCATGAGGACGCGACCGGCCACCAGTGCCGTCCGGAAAGGCGCCGGAAGCGGCAGTGACGCAAAGCCACTTTCTCGGAGTAGGTCGCCCGCGGCGCGGGCCCCGGGACTGGCCCAGCCGCGCAGCCCGCCCTCCTGCTGTTCCGAGTACGATGCCGCGCCCTTGGCTCGATGGACAGGAGGACACACTGATGCACACCTCCCACCCCAATGTGGATCCGGCGCGAGCCGGATCCACCAGCTAATGGCTCTCCTGCGCCTTCTTGAACGCCGCGACGATCTCTTGCTGCAGGTTCGACGGCAGCTGCTCGTAGCCCGCCGGCTGCATCGTGAACGAGCCCTCGCCCGCGGTCATCGAGCGCAGCTGCGTGGCATAGTCCTGCATCTCCTTGAGCGGCACGGTGGCGCGGATCGTCTGGATGCCTTCCTCGATCTCCATGCCGGCCATACGGCCGCGGAGGGTTGAGAGGCTGCCGGCCACGTCCCCGGTGAACCGCTCGGGCACTTGGATCTCGACGTCCATGATGGGCTCGAGGAGCACCGGCTTCGACTTCAGAAAGCCGTCGAGGAAGGCGCGCTCGCCAGCCAGCTGGAATGAGATTTGGTCGGAGTCCACGTCGTGAAACTTGCCGTCGTAGAGCTCGGCCGAGCAGTCGACGACGGGGCAACCGGCGAGGCCGCCCTTCTCCATGAACTTGCGGACGCCCTTCTCGACTTCGGGGATGAACTGGCGCGGGATCGAGCCGCCGACGACGCTGTCGATGAACTCGAAGCCGGATTCCGACTCGCGCGGCGCGACGCGCAGGAAGACCTCGGCGAACTGGCCACGACCACCGCTCTGCTTCTTGTGGCGATGGTGCCCGTCGGAACGGCCGATGACCGTCTCGCGGTACGGGATCGTGGGCTTGTGGTTCTCGGTGCTTACGCCGTAGCGCCGTAGGAGTCGCGCCAGCTGGACCTCGAGATGCAGCGGGCTCTGCCCGGAGACGATGAGCTCACTGGTCACCGGGTGGCGCTCGACGAAGAACGTCGGGTCCTCGGCCGCCAGCTTCTCCAGGCCCTCATTGATCTTCTGCTCGTCGCCGCGCGTCTTGGGCGTCACGGCCAACGAGAACGGCGGCGGCGGGAACGTCGCTCGGGGAAACTTCAGGGGCGTTGCGTCCGCGGTCACGGTGTCGCCGAGCCCCAGCGTCTCGAGCTTGGCCACGGCAAACAGGTCGCCCGCCGACACCTTCTGCAGGGGCTCCTTCTCGCCGCCCTTCATCCCGAGGAGTCCGCCGACCTTTTCGTGCTTGCCCGTGCGCACGTTCAAGAAGCCCTCCTCCGCCGACAGCGAACCGCGGAAGCAGCGGAGGTAGGAGATCCGGCCGACGTAGGGGTCGACGATCACCCGGAAGACCTTGCCCGCGAACGGGCCGTCCTCGGTGGTTTCAACGAGCTGGCCGTAGCTGTCCGAGTCCGGCTCGGCCGCGTTGCGTGGCCCGTAGCCGGCGGGCGACGGCAGTAGGCTCTCGATCCCGTGGATCAGTTGATCGAGGCCGATGTCGGACTTCGGCCCCACCACGAACAGAGGGACGAGCTTGTTCTGCACAATCGCGCTGGTGAAGTGGCTCTCGAGTTGCTCATCGGAGATCGTCCCGCTCTCGAGATAGGCCTCCAGCATCTCATCGTCGGCCTCGGCGACGCGCTCCTCCAGCGCCTCACGGTGCGTCGCGGCGTTGGGACCTTCGCCCTTGAGCACATCGTGAACGGCCGAAAACCCCGGTCCGGACTGGTCGGGGTAGGTGATCGGGACGACCTTGTCGCCGAACACCTCGTTCATCTGGATCAGCAGCTCGTCAAAGTCGGTGTTCTCGGCGTCGAGATGCGTCACGACGATCGCCCGGGCGAGGCCGGCCTTCTTGCCTTCGGCCCACAGGCGGCGGTCGTGGAACGTCACCCCGCTCGTGGCGCTGATGCAGACGATCGCCGTCTCGACGACCTGCATGCAGCCGACGGCTTCCGCCATGAAGTCGGGGTGTCCGGGCGTGTCGATGAGGTTGAGGTGTGCGTTTGGCAGCGGAAAGCCGAGGACGTGCGCGCACAGGGTGTGCTTGCGCTCTTTCTCCTCCGGCTCGGTATTGCTGATGCTGGTCCCATCGGACGAGTCACCGCGGCGCGTCACCACCTTGGTGCGGAGAGCCAATGCGTCCACGAGCGCGGTCTTGCCCGTGTTCGCGTGTCCCACAAGTGCAATGTTGCGAACGTCCTGTGCCGAACCAGCCATTCAAACCTCCGAGAAAGGACCGAGGGATCGGGCGTCGCGGGCGCGCCATGAACGCGCCTCGGGATGCGCCCGGCGGCAGACTCTGACCCCCTGGTCGCCCGCCGCGCCCGGTCACCGGGCGCGGGGCGTCACCCCAATGCACCACCGCATGATCGCGGTTCGGGGCACGCAGAAGGGGGAGGGTCGACAAGCCTGCTCGTCTTGAAACGGGGTCGTTCGCGCCGTGCGGACGGCCCTTCCGAGCGCGCGCTCGGGGCCTCGGCCGCCTGGCGACGCGAAACGACACCGACCGCGACCCCACGACGCGAGCCACGCCAATATAGGCGCGGCCCGGGCTCGTCGACACCCGGGCTTCACACTTTTGAGCGCCCCGCCTTTACATGGGACGAGGGCGCGCCGCGGCGGCTAGAGTGCCTCGCCGACGACGATCTCGACGCGGCGGTTGGTCGCCTTGGCGCTCTTGCCGTTGCCCGTGTCCCGCGGGTCATAGGGGCCAAAGCCCACGACCACGACCTGCGACGGATCGATGCCGCCCTTGGTCACGAGAAAGTCCGCGACTACGTCGGCCCGTTCGGCCGACAGGTGGCGGTTGCTGCGGTACCGGCCCTTGGTCTTCTTGATCGGGTCCGTGTCGGTGTGTCCCTCGACGTAGATCCGCCGGTCGCCGAAGTCGCGCGTCAACACGTTGGCGACGCGCCGCAGCACCGAGTGCGCGGAGTTCTTCAGCGCGACGCTGCCGGAGCTGAAGGTCACCGTGTTGTCGATGCCGATCGACAGGCGCCCCCGTGAGTAGCGCACGTCCAGATCGGACAGGTCTTGCTGCACGCGCTGCAGCTCCGCGGACGGCACGGCCGTCGACGCCGGCACGGCGGCGGGCGCCGGGCTCGCCGTCGCCGCATCGCGGGCGGCGCGCTCGCGCCGCTGCAGGTCCGCATTCGCGGCACGCAAGTCGGCGAGGTCAGCGTTGAGCTCGCGGATCTGCGTGTCGCGGTCGCGCAGCAGGTCTTGGTATTTGACGGTGCAGCTGGTGGAAGCGAGCAGCAAGCCACTGCTTAGCAAGAGGGTCGTCGTTCTCATGTAGGCACCTTCGATGACTGTAGATCCATGGCAGCGGGCTCCCGCGCCGGTCGCGGTCGCCTCATCGCGCGCGCCCCCGCCGGACCAGGACCACGAGCAAGACGCCAGATAGCGCCGCCGTGACGCCGGCCACCCAGGGCGAGCTCGCGTTGGTTCTCTGCCACTCCTGGAACGAGGCAAACCCGTCCTCGAGGCTGTCGCGCGCGAGCAGGGTGATCAGCGCGCCGGCCGCGAGGAACGGACCGAAGAAGATGTAGGCGTCCTTGGTGAGCCAGCGGTGGACCACGCCGACGAACGCCCCGAGCACGGAGCCGAGGAAGAACGTGAGCATCACGCCGTCCCAGCCGACATAGGCGCCGATCGCCGCCATCAGCTTCACGTCGCCATAGCCCATGGCCTCGCGCCGGAACGCCCCCTGGGCCAGCAGGCGGATGCCCTGCGTCAGGCCGTAGCCGCACGCGGCGCCGAGCCCGCTGTAGAGCAGACTGCTGGCGGCGGGTGACAAACCGCGCACGTCGATGAATCCAGCGAACCCCGGCACCAGCAGCGCCGCGAGCAAGCCCAGCGCCAACGCCGACTTGGTCAGGACGTCGGGCAGGATGCGATGGTCGATGTCGATGAAGGTGTTGGCGATCAGGTTGGCGATGAACACGGCGTGGAACACCAAAGCCAACAACGCCGGCCCGTCGATCTCGGGGCTGCCGTCCGGCCGTTGGCCCAAGAGCACCGGCCCCGCCGGTGGGTAGAGCCACAGCAGGCCAAACAGCAAAGCCGTGAGCGCCTCAACCAACGGGTAGCGAACGCTGAGCCGCACGCCGCAGCAGTGCGTCTTGCCACGCAGCCAGAGCCAGGCCAACACGGGGATGTTGTGGTACCACGGCACCGGACGCCGACAGCTGGCGTTGGCGCACACGGAGCGCATTCCCCCGGACCAGAACGTGCCGTGCGGTAGGCGGTAGATGACGACGTTCAAGAAGGACCCGACGACGGCGCCAAACGCCACCGCAGACCCCAGCAACACCGCCGCCAATCCTGTCATCCACCGCCCTGCCCGTGGACCCTCGGCCCGCGGGACGCAGCGTTCGCGGAACCGCAAACGCCTCTGACCTGAGCGCACGAGCCCTTCTCGCGCGCGTGGCGGTAGCCTAGCTCCACCCCCCACCGGCGTCCAGGCCGCGCCGCACGGGGATCAGAGGCTTGTCGCCAATTCCTCGCGCGATGCCCTGACGAACCCGTGACTTGGCAGGGTGATCCGCTCGCAGCCGAGGCCCTTCATGGAGCCGCGAGCACGGTGATGCTGTCGAGCGAAGGCAGCGCCTCACCGGGGCGCAACCGGGCCGACAAGAAGAACCGCACGAACCCCGCCGGTGGCACCGCCAGCGGCGATCGCAAAGGCAGACGCCGCGGCGCCTCCACCAGATCGAGCGCGGGCAACGCCGGCTGCCGCGGGTCGGCCGGGGCCGCCTGCACTTCTACGGCGAGCCCACCGCGCACCCCGCCGAGGACCACGTCCAGGGCCTCGCCCGCGCCGCTCGGCAACGGCAACCAAGGCGTGACGGCGGCGGTCTCCAACGCCAACCCCGCGGCGACCCGTCGCCGCATCGGCGCGATCGCGACGCGGATCGGATCACCCTGGACCGCGCCGGCGACCCGGCCACTGGGCTCGGTCGCCAGGATCGTGGCGGGCGGCAGTCGCCCGTTGAGCATCAGGCCACCGCCCGCGATCAGGGACAGCGGCGACCCGCCGCTGGCGCCGCCGGCCGCCGGCTGATGCCGGATCTGGCCGGGGATGAGGATGTCCCCGCCGGCGAGGATGGCGACTCCAGAGGCATCGAGTAGCACGTCGACCGCGGGGTCCGCGGCACTCTCGTTCCAATGGCCCACGGGCGTGGCGTCGAGAAGCAGCGTCCCCTCGATCCGGACCGAGCCGCAGGCGCGAATCACCAGCGGCCCAGCCTCCTGGCCGCGGACTCGCACGGTCACGCCCCGGGGAATGAACACGCCCAAGAAATCGAAGGACCGCCCCGAGGCCCGCACCAGCACACCGTCGCCGCGATCGAACGGCTGGCCCGGCGCCAAATCCATCGACTGCCGCGGCGCAAACACCCCCAGCGTGCCGGCGCCCGCCTCGGTCCGCACCTGCGGTACGGCGCGCCCGTCCACACACTCGAATTTCACCGCCCCCGGACTCACGGCACCGAAGGTCAAGCCGAGGTCGAAGTCCTCGCGAAGCAGCGGCACGCGTTCGCCGGGATAGACGCGCACCCACAGCGGCAGTCCGACCATGTCGCTGATCCGCACCTGGCGATCTTCCGTCAGTGTCAGCAAGCGCGGCGGCGCGCCGCTGGGATCGCGCAGCATCACCGCCGGATCATCGACCAGCTTCACTGCGAATACCCCGGGCTCGCGCAGCGGCGGCTCGGCAAATTCCAGCTCGATGGACCAACCCGGTAGGTGCTCGTAGGCCCGCGCCCGCGTCGTCAGCCGCGCGGTCTCAACCGCCACGGGCGTGATCGCGCCGGCCCGGAAGACGCGCACCTCAAACGCCTCGGGCGTGACGGTCGAGGGCAGCGGCGACTCGTGGAAGTCGAGCCGTAGGACGTGGCTGTCGGTGGCCATGCGCAGCGAACCCTGATCGAGCGCAAACCCGAACGGGCTGCTCGAGGATCGCAGCAGCGCCGGCTTGGCCTCGGCCGGCACCGCGCGAAAGCGTCGGGTCACCGATCCATCGAGCACGCGGCCGCGCAGGTCGCGCACGCCGTTCGCCCGAGGAAAGCCAATCACCTCCAGGCGAACTTCGGCGCCCGGTCGAAAGCTGCCGTCGTCGAGCGAGGGCGCCAACGGCGGCCGCGGCACGAACGTGACCGAGTGCGAGCCCGTCCGCAGCTGACCGTCGATCCGCCGCCCAGCGGCGTCGGTGATGCACAGGGTGTCGCGCGTGATCGACGTCCGATCGACCGCGTGGCTAAAGCGAACCGTGATCTCCTGGTTGAGCAGCAGGGTCGTCGGCTCGCCGGCCAGCGCACCGGCCGGCTCCACTCGCACCACGGCAAAGGCCGCCGGCTCGACCGCCTCGCCCGGGCGCTGACAGGCGCCCCCGAGGCCCGCCAGCAACGCCAGCGTCAGAACCCGCCGCGACTGCGGCCGATCCGACGTGCCTCGCCGGCCGGGACCGCCGCCAAGCGAACCCCCGGGGTCTACGGTGCGCGCCTTGCCCATATGGCCTTCATCGGCCCAGGAGCCCTTTGGCTCCCAGGGGAACGATGATATCCGCCGGGGCGCGCCCGGCGGAACGGTCATTCGCCACCCGCCGCCGACCGCGTCAGCAGGGGTGGCCGGCTCGCCGGAATCAGCGGCTCCCCATGCGGTAGACGACCGCCATGCTGCGCACGGACGGCGACAGCGCCGGGGTGATGTCGACCGCATTGGTCATGATCAGGCGGAAGTTCATGTACCGCGGCAACAGGCCGGCCGCGTCGCGGAGGTCGTCCAGGTCGGTCTCCCCGGCATAGGGCGTCATGCCCGTCGCCGTGACGCGCGGCGTGCTGACCGGAGTCGGCAGCCCGCCCGTGAGGTTCGTCACGTTCACGCCCTCGTTGGGCGACGCGTACCGGAACGCATCGCACGCATAGTTGGGGTTCAACAGCACACCACGGCGCAGCGTATCGTTGTCCGTCTTGTCGTAAATCCGCGGCTCCTCGGTCCCCATGCCGGTCCTCTGACGCTGCTGGAACGTGTCGGCGAACCGATACTCGAGGTTGACCGAGGTCCCGGCCGGCTGCAGCGCCAACGGGGGCTCGAACACGCTCACCACGTCACTCACCTTGAACGCCAGGCCACGGCTCGCCTGCAGCGCGTCGAAGTTCGGAACGCC
This sequence comes from Planctomycetota bacterium, assembly GCA_039029375.1. Classification (GTDB taxonomy): domain Bacteria; phylum Planctomycetota; class UBA1135; order UBA1135; family UBA2386; genus JBCCGH01. Next base: position 89,917 of record JBCCGH010000002.1, on the reverse strand, counting down.
GTCCGGGTTGCCCGTCACCATCCCGGGGGTGCCGGCACCTGCCCACGCAGGCGTGAACTCATCGTCCAGCAAGTGCGAGTTGGGCTTCAGCGTGTCGAAGAATCCAAAGGTCACCATCGAGACGCGCCGCACGAAGTCGGCTTGCGCCCACGGCAGGTGGTCATCCCCGGGCTTGGTGTTGAATCGGCCCAGCTGCGGGTCACCCACACCAGGGTCCAGGATCCAGCCGCCCGTCGCGGTGAACGTGTTGGCCGGGTCGACGAAGATCTCCGTGCCGAGCGAATCCACGCCGCCACTGCTGTGCACCCGGAAGATCGGCCACTCGAGGTTGAACGTGCCACTCGCCGCTCCACACGGGAGCTGCGCGGCGTTGAAGTAGCCGCCCGGCCCGGCCGGGAAGGGCTGCCAACAGGGCCCGACGATCGCGATGTGCAGGCTGTTCGTGGCCTCCGAGATGCCCGAGAGCGTCGGGTTGTCCGGGAACGTCATCACATCGACGAGGAGGGGCAACGCGATCGGGTCGTGGTCGCGATTACGGGCCCCGCGGAAGTCGGCGGCGTCCAACGCGTAATCCTGGCTGGCGTAGGTCACGCCCGCCGGGAAGGACCAGAACGAGCCCGGGGCGTCCGTGATCCAGGGCGAGGAGACATTGGCGGTGTAGTCGGCGTTGGGCAACGTGCCCTCGGCCTGGTGGGCGCCGCCCAAACCGGTCGCCACGCCCGTGTCCGTATCGAAGGACACGTACCGCGAGTCGCGCCACGTGTAGCTCTGCTCGAACCGCGGGTACGGCATGTAGACCGTCCGATTCGGCGAGCTGACCGCGTCGTTCGGGTTGATCCGGTACTCCTGGTCCGTGACGACCGTGACCGCCTCGGTACCCTGGAGCACGTTGCCATCGAAGCTCGTGCTGAGGCCGCTGTTCATCGACTCGCACATCAGAACGCACGCCGGTGGCATCGCCGCGGTGGTGAAGTACTGCTGGTCGGGCCGGTAGTCCGAGTGCGCCAGCCGGATCGACATCCGGTCAAAGACGTCGAACTTGCCCTGATCGTTTCTGAACGGCGCCCAGTAGAGCTGCTCGACGTCGACCATCTGGGTGCTGGCATCCGTGAACCCGAGGTCGAAGTCGTCCTCGCGGTAGGTCATCTGGAGCCGGCTACCGCGCGGGTTCAGCGGGTTGAGCACGCCACCGAAGGTCTGCGGGACGAAGCCGTAGATCGCCGGCGGCTGGAAGCGCACGACCACGTGGCTGGGGCACTGGTAGAGCGGTCCAAAGGGCGCCGCCGGCGGCAGTGGCAGGCCAGTCGCCGTATTGACGCAATCACCCTTGTCAAACCGAGCCGCGGCGACCAGGTTCTGCTGCTCCGCCGCCTGCGTGAACCGCTGCGTCGTCGCCGCGGACAAGGCGCCGTCGCCCATCTGGAACTGGCCGAAGAAGTCCTCTGACCCCGAGGGCGTGCCGTCCTCATCGATCGAGTTGAAGCGCATGACGCGCCAACCGATCAGGTTGTCCGGCGCGTTCGCATCCAGCGTGTAACGCACCGACAAGGCGTCGGTCGGCTCCAGCGAAGTGCGGTCGAAGATCTCGACCGAGTTGCCGGCCAGGTCCGCCATCAGCGCAGAGGGATCATCCGTGCTGGTCAGCATGTGGAACCAATAGGCCTCGGCCACGCCGTTGGCGTGGTGATGCCCCATGACTGGCGCGAGGGTGAGCGCCGCGCCGCTGGCTTCGCTATCGATCAAGCGCGTCGGCACCACACTCAGCGCGCCGGCCTTCGGATCAAGCAGCTGCTCCGACACCGGCGCCAAATCCGGATCCACACGCAGCAGATCGGTCGTCAGCACGAAGTTGTCGAACTTGCTCACCGACTCGAGGTCCAGTGGCTCGCTGAAACGCACGGTCACCGACGCATCTGGATCGATCTCCGTGCCCAGCGGGGGCGCCACGCCCGGCGTTCCGGTCTGATCAAAGGTCAGGAACTCCAAGACGCGCTGCGAGTCGCGCACGCCGTTGGTCGCGGCCCAAATCGAAGAGCCTTGGAACCCGTTGCGATACGGCATCTGGTGGTAGTAGTGCACGCGCATCGTGCAATCGCGGCCACCGGCAGCCGGGCTCGCCGAGAACGCGACCTCGTTGCCCGCCGAGTCGAAGCCGACCAGCGAGGCCACCTGCACCTGCACCATCGCGTCCGATCCACCGTCGTCGTCGCCGGGACTGATGCCGAGCGCGGGGAAGGTCGGGTCACCAACCACGACGCCCACGCCGGTGTTCCGGATGACCTCGGCCCGCAGGCGTACGGTCTCGCCGGTGACCACGCTCAAGACGTCTTGGTAGAGATAGTCGCCCGAGCGCAGCGGAAATTCCGTCGGCCGGTTGGGCGGACCGCCCGCGAGGCCGACGGTACCGTCAACGCCGCCGTCCACGAACGGGATACGACCGCGGACCGCGACACCAGCGCCGCGCTTGTCGAGCGTGATCACGCGGTTGGCCACGTCGATCGCGGTGATGCCCATGCTCACGTCCGCCACCAACACCGGCGCTTCGGTGTCGGTGAGGGCCCCCACCGGGCCGTCATCCGGGTTCCCCGAACGGAAGTCGCGAATCACCGCCACCAAGCCTCCCGCCGAGGCGCCATTCAACCCGGGCACGGAGTCTGGCTGCACGTTGAAGTCCGCCGATATCCCGCCGTTGGAAGGCAGCGCGATGCGGATGTTGGCGTTGGCGTTGTCGGAGCTCGCCGGCAGGCCCAACGTCGTGGTGCCGAGGCCGGCCTCGCGGCCGATCAGGCTCGTGTCGATCACGATCGACGCGCCGTCCACCAACAGCCGATGCGGCAGCGGTCGAAATGCCTGCGAGCCCGACTGCGTCCTGGGATCACCGCGAATCTCCAGCACCTCCAAGGCACCCTGGTTGCCCACGAAGAACTCTTCGTTGAGCCCCAGATCCCCGGAGAAGGTCAGCTTGACCGCGGCGTTCCGCGGGACCACCGGAATCGGCCGCGTGGCCGTGCTCTGACCGCGGAACGACGGCGCCACCTCGACGAGACCCTGCTGAGCGATCAGCAGGGCTCGGGAGAAGCGCTCGCTCTCCGACGGATGCTCGTCATCCCACAGAATAAGGAGCTCCTCGTGGCCAACGTCCACATCGAAGGGCAGCACCCGATAGTCCGCGTTGGGATCCTCGAGCCCGGTGGCAGCAAAGAGCTCTTCCGTCTGAACCCGAGGCCCGACGACGACATCCCGCTGCACCAGGACAGGCGTCCGGTTGAGCGAGTCGCGCCGGTCCGGGCGGTCCGCTTCGACCCGCCGGTAGGCATATACGTCCACCAATCGGCCGTACTCGATGCGCAGTAGCGTGGCCTCCGAGCCCGGGCCGACCTCGGTCGCCCGTCGACTGGCGGAGCTGCCATCACAGGCGCCAAGGAGTGCCAGGGCCGCGACCGCCGCGACCGCCGTGCTTACCGGATGCTTCATGATCTAGACCGCTAAGAGAGTGATTTGAATGCGTGCGTCCGCCGGGAGCCCCCGACTCCCGGCGTGAGGGGGCAGAGGGGCGAACTCAGAACCGGTACGGGAGCACCAGGGTGGTCACCTCGGGGCGCGGCGAGCTCGGGCTGAGCAGATTGCCGGCCGCGGTGTTGTTGACCTCGTCTTCGGAGAAACGAGTGTTGAACAGAACGTCCCACATCACGAACGGTGCACCCGGGCCCATGCCAGTGGTCGGGCCACCGGCGAACGTCCGCACCTGCTCCTGCACCGTGGCATCCGCCAGGTCGTAGAGGAAGGTGCCGAGCTCGGCCGGCAGGCGGTTGAGGTCGCGCGTCGGGTCCGCCGGGTCGAAGTCCGGGCTCGTCGGATCCTTGTGGAACGCGAAGCCAACGCGGACGTTGGCGGTCGGCATCGTCCGGACGCCGCCGGTCAGCACCGGCACGCTGTAGGTCGGACCGAGGCCCGGCGCGCCGTTGGTGCGCACGCGCACGAACTTCGCCACCACGCGGACACGCAGCCCACCGAGATCCACCGGCAGCGGCCCCTGGTCGGGGCTGAGCTCCAGCGTGCGCTCGTCGTGCGCCAGGATCCGATACTCGCCCAACTGTTGGTTCGCCGCGTCGATTAGCTGCGCCTGGTATTGGGCGTAACGGTCCTGGTCGGCGCCCAGTGCCCCTTGCGTCAGGGCGATCCGGTAGGACGGCGCACCCTGGAAGGTGGCGTCGCTCGTGACCGAGGAGATGGTCGTAGGCGCCACCACGACGTCGCCGACGAGGGCGATGCCCAGACCCGCCTGGGTGTAGTCCAGGTAGCCGGCCCACGCGTCACGCGCGGTCGTGCCGCCGGGGTTCGTACCGGCGAAGCCGTAGGTCGGCCCCGCTTGGAACACGCCACTCTCGTTGATCGTCCGCGGCCCGCCACCGCCAGACACTGAGAACGGTCGGCGCACCGACGAGCCGGTATCGAGCCACTTCGAGCGCACGCGCGAGAAGTGGCTGATCGGACTCGGCAGCAGCACCGGCGCCGGCCGAATGTCGCCTTCGTCGCCTTCGGTCACGGCTTCCGCCGCGTAGGTGTCATTGCCATCGTCATCGACCCATCGGCCGGCCGCGTTGATGAAGCCGCGCCATGCGATGTAGTCGATCTTGTCCTGGCCGGTCACCTCGACGCCGCCACTGCGGATGACAATTCTGTCATCGAGGACCGTATTGGTCCCGTCAGCGGCATTATCGCCCGGGGGCGCCATGAGCTGGACCAACCCCATGCCGCCGAAGCCGCCCGAGGGGTTCTTGTCCATCTCGGTCGGCCCCGCCTGGAGCGGCGGGTACTTGCCGGAGATCTTCGGACCGCCGAAGTCGCCTTGCGTGCCGATGCCACCGTCGGCCGACACGGCAAACGTGTAGTCCCGCTCTTCGATCGTCGCGCCGGCGTAACGGCCACCGTGCTGGTCGATGATGATCTGGTTGCCGGCCATCAGCACGACCATGCCGCCAGAGCCACCGCCACCGCCGGCACCCTTGTTGTTGCCGCCGGCCTGCTCGCCGCCGCCGCCGTCACCGCCCAGGGCGGACACGATGCCGCTCTCGCGGATCTCGATCGTGTCGAGCGCTTGGATGATCAGGACGCCGCCGCCGCCGCCGCCGCCGCCGCCCTTGCCGTCGGTGATCCAGTTCGAGCCACCGGTCGACCGGTCGCCACCGCCGCCGCCGCCAGCGCCCGGACGGGGCTGATCGAGCTCGCCGGTGATGCGCACCTGCCGACTCAGGTCGACGCCACTGCCCCAGAAGTTGTTGTCGAGGCGCGCGTCGATGAAGACCAGCGGTCCCGCGGCGCCGCCCTGCAGGCTGCGAGTCGCGGTGCCGCTACCGCCATTACAGCCGTAACCGCCCTCACCGATCTGCTGCACGAACGACGTGCCCGTCGAGCTCCAGTGGTAGTAGGGGTCGCCCTGGGTCGAGTAGCTGCCGCCTCCGCCGCCCGAGCCACGCCCACAGGCACCGCGGGCAATCGCGCCACCGCGACCGCCGCCCGACGGGGCCTGACCGGGACCAAAGCCATCCTCGCCGACCAGGCTACGCCCGGTCACGTTTGGACTGCCGCGGCCGCCATTGCCGCCACCGCAGTTGCCGACGCCACCGCCCGACGGGAAGTTGGCCGACGCCAGCGTGTTGACACGCTCGCCGAGACCACCATCCACCTGGACCGTGCCTTCGATCACGAAGTTACCGGTCACCTGCCAAATCATGGGGTTGGGGCCGGTGCCGCGCACGGCCACGCCACGCGGAATGCGCACGTTGTTGAAGCGGAAGACACCGCCCGACACGTTGAACGGCGGCGCACCCTTCGGCTGGATCTGCGTGAACGACGTGTTGAGGATGACGTCCTTCGACGTCGGCTCGTAGTCGAGCGTCGTGGCCGTACCGTCGAAGTTGAAGGCCGCCTTCACGAACCCTGCGCCGACGTCGGCGACCGGCTCGAGGAACGGAGCCTGCAAGTCGATCTGGTCGCTGGAGCCGTCGAACGCCCCGACGATGCCGTCGAACTGCGGGTTGAACGCCTGCTGTGTCCGGAAAGTGGCGAACTCGTCCTGGAACGAGGTCTCGCCGGTGTTCGACTCACCGGACATGTCCTCGAGGCTCGCCGCCACCATCACGCGGATGTCGGCGTTGTTCGGCAGGACACCGATCGGGAACAGCCGCACTTCAGACCCGGTCAGGTCGTTGACCGTCAACTCCACCACCGCCGGGATCCAGGCATTGCTGCCAAGCTCCGGGTCGGGGTCGGCATACTCGAGGTAGATGCGACCACGCTGCCCCGGCCGCGCCAGCGGGTCGGGGGTCACGTCCACCGGCACGTTCGCCGAGTGCGGGTTCAGCGGCTGATCGAACCGCAGCACCACTTGCACCATCGACTGCCCGGCCTTGTTCAGCGTGACGTTGCCCTGCGTGTCCACCGGCGTCACCGAGAAACCCGAGGGCTGCAGACGGCGCGGCCCGCCTGGGCGCGTGTCGCGGAACAGCTCCGCGGGGGTCGTGCCGTCGGCGGTCAGAAACGTAAACGTCGCCGGCGCCGACAAAGCCTTGCCGCGCGAGTCCTTCAGCACGTCGCCACGCGCCGAGCCGCCGACCAGCTGGACCGAGTAGCGCCGGCCCGGCCGGAAGCCGCCGTCGGTGTACGCGTTGTTGGTCGGGAAGCGGGGCACGAACTCAAGCCGGCGTCCCACCTCAGCGTCGCCCGGCGAACGCCCGAGCCGGAACTGTCCGGCGGGCTGCTCCGACAGCGGGTTGCCCGACGCGTCGAACACCTGAAACGCGATCGTGTTCAGGTTCGCCGTGGACAGATCCACCGCAGTCGAGAAGTCGAGCGAGATCGGATCGTTGAGGAACAGGCGGCCGTTGTTCTGCGGCTCGGTCCGGAGCACCAGGAAGTCGCCTCCGCCCGACCCCAATCCCGCCGCGCTGCTCCCAGAGCAGCCGGCCAGCGTGAGCGCCAGCGTCGCCGAAAGACCCAAAGCACCCCGCGCGAGCCAGCGGGAGAGAACGGTGCGCGGCGACCTCGAGCTCGCGCGAGCCGACAGAAGGTGTGAGGAGTTCTGCATCGTTGACGTCGGGGGGGATTCAAAAGACGACGCGGGCCGGTCGACTCGGCGCGCCGTGGTGAAGTGGAGGGTCGATCGCATCACTGGTCCTCAAACCGGTAGGTGACCAGGAACGATTCGATGCGCGGCGTGACGGGCGGCGAGGCGTCCACGTTGTTGCCGAACACCAGGCGCCAGTTGAAGTACCGCACGTCATGCGGCAGGAACGCCTCGTTCGGCGCCGCGAACTGAGTGGTGAATTCCTCGTCCATCAGATCGTTCGGGTCGGCGACGTAGTCGGTGACGTTCCGGTTGTAGTAGTGAGTCCAGCCGTTGCGGGCGCTGCCGCCAAAGGGCCGGTCGTCCGCCTTGCGGATGTGGGCGTCGCCGGCCTTCAAGGGATCCAGCGAGAAGTTGATGGGGTCTGGGGCCGGCCGGAGCTGCCCGCGCGCCGCGGCCCATGGACCCGGCAACGTCATCGTGCCCTCGTCGACCACGCCGGCGCCGCGGAACTCGGCGACGAGCGACGTACCGGCCGGCTGCTGCTCGATCGGCGGCTCGAAGTTGTGCTGGAAGCTCGGCATCACGCCCTGCAGCGCGGTCCGGTCGAAAGGGTCGAAGTAGGGTCCGAGGCGCGGATCGGCCGGCGGGTATTCCAGGATCCGGTGCGGGTCGACCATGTCGACAAAGCCCGATGTCATGACGGAAACCCGCTTGACGTAGTCAGCCATCATCCAGAAGAAGGAGTTGTCGCCACTGGTCGTGCGCCGACCGGCAGGGTTGAAGCCACCGGCCGCCTGGTTCCAGTCCGCCGAGCCAGGAGCCACGGTCTGCCCCTGGCCACTCACGAGGCCGCCCGCCGAGTAGACGCGGAAGTTTGGCTGCGGCCCGGAGGTCACGGCCAGAGAGATCTGCCAGCCGTTGGCACCGCTCGCCAAGAACGGGTTGCTCACCGGCAGGTTTGGATCATCGGGATAGACCCAGAAGTCGGCGAGCAGCGGCAGTGCGATCGACCCCACCAGACCATTCGTTAAGCGATCTCGACTCCCGGTCGCCTGCACCTTGCGGTTGTTCCGGTTGTCCCAGAAGCCATTCACGAAGGACAGCGATCCGGCGTCCTCGCTCACCGCACGCCCCCGCCCGGCTAGGAACGGCGAGAGGATGTACGGATCGAAGTTGGTGCCGCCACCGGTGTCGGTCCCCTCGGACGAATTGCCGCCCTGCAAGAGGACCCGCTCGTCGCGCCACACGAAGTACGGGCGCTCGAACTCGGGCAGCGGCATGTAGCGGTATGCGTTGTTCGGGTCGCGGATCGCGTCGCTCGGCACGATGCGGAGCGACTCGTCGACGAACGCGGTGTGCGGCGACGGCTGCGACTCGGTGCCGCCCGCCAGATTGAGGTTGCGCAGGTAGTTGTTGGCGAACCGCGTGGCGAGCCCCGAGTTCGTCATCGACGGCAACGCCGCCACTTGACCCACGCAGGGTTCAGGGCGCGACTCGGAGTGCCCCAAGAACAGCGACAGCCGGTCGTACTCGTCGAAGACCAGGGTGCCCGCGGTGAAGGGACACCACCACATCTGCTCCACATCGAGGTTGAAGTCGAGCGGGTTGGACTTCGACAAGTTCAGGTCGATTTCGCGCCACACGGTCTGCAGCCGACACCCAAACTGGTTGAGCGGGTTCTGCAGCGGCGAGCCGAAGCGCGCCTGCGTCGTGTTGGACGCCACCTGCTCCTCGGTGCCGATCTCCAGCGGGCACCAACGCTCCGGGCCGTTCTGCGACGCCGGCGCCTGTTGATTGACGTCGTCGGCGGCCTGACGCACGCGCGTCGTCGGCCGCGCCGTCAGCGTGCCGTCGGGCAGGTAGACCACCGCGCCGAACGCGTCGGCCAAGTTGAACGCGAACTCATTGAGCGCCGCGCCCGGCGACTGGACTTCGCTGTAGCCGGTGTAGGACCTCTCGTACTCCCAGGCGGGAGACGTGAAGTCGGTGACGTAGTAGGACGGCTGCTCGTCCTCATCGACGTCGGCAAAACGACGCGCGACGGTCACGACGCGGTTGTCGTCGAAGTTCGGCCGCCCCCCCACCGCGCGGGTATCCAGGCTGAACGGAATCACGATGTTGTCGATGACCGAGGCCTGCGCCTGGAAGTCGATCTGGTTGCCCGCCAAGTCGCGGATGCCCGTGGCACCACCCACGACGTGCAGGAAGTAGCGGAACATCTTCTGCTCGAAGGGGAGCGGATCGTCGCCCTGCCGAATGGCCTCATCGAGATAGAAGCCCAGCGACGGCTGCAACCGCACCGCGGTCTGCGATCCGTCCTCATCGAAACGCTGCGCCGCCACCAGGTGGGGCGTCACGTACTTCGCCTGGATGAACGAGTCGGGATCGATGTTGTTCTCGGCGATGAACCGATCGCGCTCCGACTCGGACAGCAGATCGCGCGTCGCAAAGAAGAAGGTGTCCAGCGCCTTCACCGTGGTCATGTCGACCGGCTTGCTGAACTGCACGATCGCCGCGGCAAACGGCGACACGTTCTCGTTCGCCGGACCAGTGACGCCGCCCGGCCCCGGCAACGGCTCGGGTGAGAAGGTCACGAAGTGACGCGGATCGTCGCCGTAGGCGTTACCCTCGGAGTTGATGCGTTCGGCGGTGAACTCCGCCACCAAGACCCCGCGGGGCGCGTAGTTGATCAACCACGGCGCACGCTCCTGCGGCGTGCCCGGATACGGCGGCGGCTGGGTGCCGCCGGCGAACTGCTGCCAGAACCGATTCGACGTCGGGCCACTGGGATCCCAAGCCTCGAACACGTCGAACTCGGCGCCTTGCGAGTCGGTCGCCACGACGCGGCGCACGATGGCGCGAACGTGCTGCGCCCCTGGGTTCTCGAAGTCGTCGAGCGGGTCCGCGGTCACCTCGGTGACCGCTGCCGGCACGCCCGTATTGTCGATGACAAGCCGCAGCACGTCACCGCGGTCCACCTCGTGCTCGGTGCCGCCCTTGTAGAGCGTCACGACCTGCGTGAACTCGTCGATGGGCTCGACGCGCTCGATGTAGGTCAGAATCTGCCCGATGAGTCGAGGCGGCACCGAGTCGCGCAGGAAGCCCTGGCTCACCGCCGGCGTATCGTCATTGCGGTTGCCTGACCGGAAATCGCGGATGACCGAGTTCAGGCCGTTCAGGTTGTTGCCGGTGAGACTCCCGGTGCGGTCGACGCGAATGCCGGGCATCGCCAGCGGGCCGTCCAAGGCGATCGCCAAGCGGATGTTGGCGCCGGTCTGGTCCGCCGATTCGGGGAGGCCCGCAGCGTTGTTGCGGGTCTGGTGGGCGACGCCCTCGTCGCCCAGCAGGACCGGATCCAGCAGGATCTCATTGCCGCGCGGCACGATGCGCGTCGTGATCTGCTCCAGGGTGCCGGCCTGGGCCGGGTCGCCAGCGATCTGCAGCAGCTGGATCGCCTCGGTGTTCTTCAACCCGATGATCTCGCCGTTCTCACCACGCTCGACGAAGAAGTCCTCGGTCACGCTCACCGTGCCGTCGAACGTCAAGCGGATGCCGGCGTCGCGAGCGACCACCGTGAACGGCTGGGTCGCCGTGCTCTGACCAAACTTCGCCGGGGTCACGAGCAGCAGCTCGTCATCCAGCGCGTTGACCGCATCCGAGAACTCCGCCGAGCCAACCTCGCGCGTGATCAGCAGGCGCGCCTGCAGGTCATTCGGGTCGGTGCCGATGAAGTCGTACAGAATCTCGTCATCGCCCTTGGTCGAGCTGCTGGGTCGCTCGTCCTCGATATTGGGCCCGACGAGCAGGTCGGTCGCGAACAGCTCGACCGTGGTGCCAGCCCCGGTAGTCCGCAAGCCGAAGACGTCGACCAGCTTGCCAAACTCGATCTTCTCCAGGCGCACAGACGATGCGCCGCCTTCCACCTCGGTCGCGGCTGCGCCACCGCTGCTGCCACTGCAACCGCCGAGCGTGATGATCGACGTGAACGCCAGAGCAACGGCGAGCCCGCCGACGCCAGTCGTCGACGGATGATGCGGTGCCCTTCGGCAACGGGGCGTCTGCACCGGGCTTCCCATGGTCTCTACCTCGTGAGCGATCGGGGGGTGGCGGCACTCGACCGACGTGCAAACACACGCGGACTCCCGAGGCCCGGGGGCCTCGGCGGCAATGCATCGGAGGGACGAGAGCCTGCCTGCCAAATTGGATCCAAGTAACACCGTGCGAGAGGAAGACCGGCCGAAAGCGAGTTTGCCAGCAGCTCGGAGACCCCTCGCGCTGCGACGGGGGCGGCCACAACAATCATGCCACGTCTGGGCGCGGCGTGCACGGTCTCTTATCCCTTCGTGGGATGGGATTTAGATCGAGTCGGCCGGCTCGGAATCGCGCCGCTCGCGCGAACCTGCGCTGGCGAGGAGCGATTTCGCACGAAAGCGCCCGGGGCGGAGACGAGACCCGCGTCCGATGGACCGGGGCCCGGGCTGCCGCTCCGAACAGCTGGGCGCGGCGCGGCTCATCCACCGGATCGGTAGTGGGCGGCCCGGGCCTGCTCGTCCGACTCGAAGTAGGTCAGGTTCTCGGACTTGATGCGCCGCACCTCAGGAGCGTTGTACCGGTGGTAAACCCGGCTTTGGGTATTCCCCACAAACGGCGCGACCAGCTCCCGACCACAGAAGGCGCAGGCCAGCAGTGGCGGATCCTGATCGAGCAGTTGGAAGTCCGAGACGAGGTAGCGTTGACCCTCACCGTGCGTCACACAACGCTCGTTGCGGCAGCGCAGTAGCCCGCCCGGTGTGGTGAGCCCCGGATCGGTGGACCGGGTGCCCGGCGGCTCTGCCTCCAACCGTATACGGCCCAACTGAAATGCCATGAGCGCCATCCGGATCGGCACCCCGAGCTCGGCCTGGCGGAAGTAAACCGCACGCGGATCGCTGTCGAACTCGTGGGAGATCTCGTCGGTCCGCGGCAGTGGGTGCATGACCCGCGCGTCCTTGAACTTCGCGGCGCGCAGCGACTCCTCGGAGAGTCGCGGGTAGTTCTCCATCGATTCCCCGAGATGCCGCTCGCGCTGCGCCCGCGTCATGTAGATCGCGTCGATGCGGTCGACTTGATACGGGGTGAGCTGGGTGAACAGCGCCAGCTGGTGCGGACGGCTCGCGGTCAGATAGGCCACGGCGTCTTCGCCCCGGGCGATGCCGGGCAGCTCGCCGATCGCCGCGTTCTGCGCCTGCACCCCGAAGACGCGGCGCAGCCGGTCGAGGACGTACTGCGGCATCTCAAAACCCGGGTAGGGCAGAGTGACCACGTTGGCACGAAACCGCGCCAACGCATACGCGAACGAGTGCACGGTGCGCGAATAGCGCAGGTCGCCGCACAAGACGACGTCGAGGCCTTCGAGGTGCCCCTTCTCTTGCCACAGCGTGTAGAGGTCACACAGCGTCTGCGTGGGGTGCTCGTGGGCGCCATCCCCGCCGTTGACGACCGGCACGTGGGCATAGCTTGCCGCCACCCGGGCGGCGCCGTCCTCCGGGTGCCTGATCACCATGATGTCGGCGTAGTTGCCGCCGACAACGCGCACCGTGTCGGCCAGCGACTCACCCTTGGCGTGACTCGAGACCGCCGGGTCCGCCGTCGAGATCACGCCACCGCCCAGGCGCAGCATCGCCGATTCAAAGCTGAGCCGCGTGCGCGTGCTCGGCTCGAAGAACAGCGTGGCCATGATGCAGCCGCGGCACAGGTCCGACCACTCACTGAGGTTCTCGCGGAAGTTGTCCGCGTGGCGAAAGAGCTCGAGGATCTCTCCGGTGGACAGATCGTCGATCGATACTAGGTGTCGCAGGCGTTCGCCGGTCATGCGTGTGGGGGCCGATGACTGTATCAACTCCGACGGCCAGGACGGATCACTCCTCTGCCGCCCTCGGTTGCCCCCCTGGAGCGCGACGGGTCACCGCCAACAGGCCGAGGCGTTGGGCACGATCCAACGGCGCCAGGCCACCGACCGGTCCGGGCGCGACGGGCAGGCACCGGCGCCGGCGCAGGCACTCGCCGACTGCCGCACGCAGCGAGGCGCTCGCGGCTGGATCAGCGGCGCTGAGCCGTAGCTCGGGAGCCGGCCCCGCGGTGGGCCAGGCCGCCGCCGGCTGGTCGGCCTTGCTCTGCACCACGATGGTGCGGGCGTTGATCCAGGCGAGGTCCTGGGCCTCAGGGGCTCGTGCCGCCTCGATCAAAAGCAGCCGCCAAGCCCCCCGCGCCGCCCGCTGGGCCCGATCCTGCGCAGCGCGATCGACGGCGGACGCGGGCGCGCCATAGCCCGCGGCGTCGATCAGCTCGTAGGGATAGCCGCCGAGCGCGGTGATCTCCCCCACCACGTCGCGGGTCAGGCCGGCAACGCCCCCCGCCAGGACTCGCTGGGTCCCGAGCAGACGGTTCATGAGGGTCGACTTGCCGGCATTCTGCGCGCCGCACAGCACGAGCCGGGCCGGCTCGGCGAGCACACGCGCCAGGCGGCCACGCTGTCGCGCGGCGCGCGCCGCGGCTCGCCGAGCGCCCGGCGGCAGGGCGCCGATCTCGCCGACGAACGCCGCGAAGTCCCGACCACCGGGACCGCCGAGCTGCTCGAGGGCCAGTGCCAGCTGCCCCTCGCTGCCCGCCTGCTCGAGGAGGCGCTGGGCCGGGTTGGCAACCGGCGCTGCAGTCCAGCCACCAACAGCCCGCTCGAGGGCGGCCAGGACAGCTTCGGCGCCGTGCAAGTGCAGCTCCACTGCGCCGTCGGCCCGCCGCACCACCAGCACCTGGTCGACCGGTCCGCCGTCGAGCCAGAGCCAGCACAGTCGCGGGACCGCCGTGACCCTGACCGGCGCCCCCCGAGCCGTCCGCACCAACGCCTCGGCCCGCCCAGCTGCGGCCGGCCCGCGCAGCGCGACCACGGCAACCCCGCCGGGTCCCCGCGGCGTCAGGACCTTCACCTCGACGTCAGCTGCCATCCGGGTAAGCGCGACGCCACAGCTCCCGCAGGCCCTGATGGATGAGTGCCGGCTCGTGGCAAAACGACAGCCGGCTGAGGGCCAGGCAGCGAGGCGCGTCGCCGCCGGTCAACACGTAGGTCGCGGCGCGCAGCCCCGCGCTCCGTTCCAGGTCGCCGACCAAGCGCTCCACCGCGCCGACAAAACCGACCACACACCCGGTGCGGACGGCGTCTTCACTGGTCGTTGGGACGCCGTCGATGGCGATGCCGAGGTCGGGCGACGGGAGCGACGGCGCGGTCGCGGCGAGCCCGCGCGCCATCGCCGCGAGCCCGGGCGCGATCGCGCCGCCCACGAATTCGCCTGCGGAGGTCACCACATCGACAGTCACGGCCGTGCCACAATCGACGACCACCGCCTCGCCGTGGAGGCCGTAGGCCGCGAGTGCCGCGACCCAGCGGTCGATCCCAAGGGTCGCGGGCTCGCGATAGCGCAGTGGCATAGGGCACGGCAAGTCGGGCCCGGCCTGGAGCAGGCGCAAGCGGAACTCCCGCGCGACCGCGGTGGCGGGCCCGAGCCCGTCCGGCACCGCCGTACAGCCAACCACCCCCGCAGGGGTCCGATGCAGGACTTCGCGCAGGCCCTGGAGATCGTCGGGCCGCAGCCGCCACCGCTGCGGCGTCGGCCCCCAGCGCATCACGTCGAGCGTGGTATTGCCGCGATCGAGTGTGACGAGCGCCGCGGGTTCAGCCTTCTGACCCACCCCACTAGCGATTGGGCGCGTAGTAGGTGCGCTCCTCGATTCGGCCGTAGCGGTTCAACACCTTGGCGCGGAAGGCCCGGGTCCCTCGGCGATACTGCTTCCTGCCGACGCTCAGCGCCTCGGCCTTGTTGCGCACGGCGACGCCGTTCAGCTCCAAGAGGACGTCACCCGCCTGCACGCCAAAGCGCTCCAACTGCGCCGAGACCTTGGTGACCCGCACGCCGCTGACCGCGCCGCTTCGCGATACGTAGGACTGCAAGCTGACGTCCTCGTTGAACACCCGCTTCGCGTTGCTCTGCAGGAACTGGCTGTCGCTGCGACTGATGTGCCATTGGCCCGGCTCCACCGCGCGCGTCCGTTCGCCCACGTCCACCCATTGCCCGGCCGGATAGGACGGCCGCGCTTCCCGCGGCAGTGGTTCGTCGCCGGCGCCCTCGGGCAGGCGGCGGACCGCCACGGCGTTGCGCTCCAGCTCCTCCAGGATCTCCTTGTCCAGCTGGAGCTCGTTGTGGAACACCTTCTCCTCGCGCGCCACCCCCTCGGGCAGCACTTCGCCCTCGCGCCGAAACACCACCGACTCGCCCGTGGTCAGTACCTCGGCGAGCTTAATGTCCTCGTAGGGCGGCCAGAGCGGCTCGCCGACCTCGAGGTGGTGGTGCAGCTCGGTGCCGCCACCGAAGGACGGCATCGGCGTGTTGCTGCCGCCGCTGGGGCCGCCGCGACCCGGCTGCCGCATCGCCGCGGCGCGCTGCGCGACCACGTCGCGCGGCCCGCCCGCCGGGGCGCCACCAGACGCCACGGCATCCGGCGGCGGCTGCACGTTGGCGGAGTCGAGGTAGCGCACCACACACTTGCTGGTGCCGGCGGGGTCCGACAGGATCAGGATCACCTGCAGGATCTCCTCGAGCGGCGTCACCGACTGGGTCACCACCGGCTCCTCCACCGTCTCCCGCTCCACCGGCTTGGGCGGCAGCTTCCCGATCAAGTTGGCGGCGGTGAAGTTCTTCCACCATGGCAACGCCGCTTCGCTGTAGTCGTTGCGAAGCTCGTCTGGCTGGCGGACTCGGCCCTTTTTGATCAGCTCGAAGGCCTCGTCGGTCGCCTCTTTCTGGCTGGGCGGCGGCGGCCCCATCATGGTCTCGTAGAACAACATCCCGCTGCCAGCGGCGAGACCAGCCGAAGCGAGGTAGAGCAACGGGTTGAGGGGAAACTTGGCCATGATTGGGCGGGTGAAGTCTAGCCGGAGGCCGCGCCAACGGGAATCGAAGGGCCCGACCCAAGGCCGGTGGACGACACGACGCTGGCGATCTTCCGCGCATTTGTCGGACCCCCGACCAGCCCGCCGCGCCGCCGCTAGCGAGCCGCGAGGCCGCGCCGGGTGGGCCCCCAGCGTCTTGCCGATCTGACGATTCGCCGATTTGACGAATCGCCGATCTGACGATTGGCCGATCTGACGATTCGCCGGTCTGGCTAGACGCCGGTCTGGCTAGACGCCGGCGGTGACCCCGCCGCGGGTGATCCCGCGCATCTGCATCTTCAGCTCATCCGGATTGTCGGACGCGGCCAGCGCTTCTTCGAGCGGGATGTTGCCGGCGTCGAACAGCCGGATCAGCGACTGGTTGAACGTCATCGTGCCGTAGTGGGCCCCCTCAGCGAGCGCCTGCGGCAACTTGCGCGTCTCGCCCTTCTCCAGCATTTCCCGGACGCTGGGGGTGTTGATCAGGAGCTCGACCGCGGGCAACCGCCCGGTGCCCTCCCGCGTCCGAATCAAGCGCATCGACACGACGCCGGCGAGGTTGAGGGACAGCTGCAGCCGGATCAGGTCGTGCTGATACGGCTCGAAGAAGGTGATGATGCGTTCCACGGTCTGCACGGCGTTGACCGTGTGCAACGTCGACAGCACGAGGTGCCCGGTTTCAGCCGCGGCCAAAGCCGCCTCCGTGGTCTCCCGATCGCGCATCTCGCCGATCATGATGACGTCCGGAGCCTGGCGCACCGCGTCGCGGAGCGCCGCCGGAAAACTCGGGGCATCCGTGCCGACCTCGCGTTGGTTGACGAGCGAGCGCTTGTCGGTGAACAGGTACTCGATCGGGTCCTCAACCGTGACGATGTGCTTCGACGAGCTCCGATTGATGTACTCGATCATCGACGCCAGGGTCGTCGACTTGCCCGACCCAGCGGTGCCAGTGACGAGCACGAGCCCGCGGCGGCGCGCCGCTAGCTCCTTCAAGGGCTCGACCGGCAGATGGAGATCCTTGAAGGGCGGGACATCACTCCGAATCCGCCGCAGCACCATGGCAGGGTTGCCGCACTGGTGGAACGCATTGCAGCGAAAGCGCCCCAGCCCACCCGCCGACAGCGACGCGTCCGCGGAGCCGCGCCGGCGGTAGTTCGTCATGCCGCGTTCATCCAGCACCTCCGCGACGAAGGCCTCGACCGCCTCGTGCGACAGCGGGGTGTCCCCGAGGAAGCGCACGCCGCCGGCAGCGCGCATCGCCGGGCAGCCACCAGCCTTGAGGATCACGTCCGAGGCATCGGACTGCACAGCCATCTGCAGCAGCTGCTGCAACTTTGGAGAACTGGTCTTCAACGCCTTCTCCCCCTGAGGAATAGACATCACCGAGGAATCGACATCCCGCGGTACGGACATCACGACCATCCGCACGCGGACCCGGGCTCTATCGTCCGATGGACCACTTCAGGGTGCCCCACCCCAATCAGCCTGCCTCAATCCGAGACGCTTTGGGGGCTGGGCCGTATCCCCCGCACGGTGCCAGGGCCCCCTCCGCGGGCTCGGCGCCGCGCCCTAGATTCTAGACCTCAAACAGCAGGGGTTCGAGGGCCGAGCCCAGGGCCGCCAGCCCGTCCCCGGTCACCGCCGAGATCCGCACCACCGGTCGCCCGACGCGCGATTCGAGCGCCGCGGCGCGGACCTCCGCGGCTTCATCTTCGACCTTCGTGGCCACGGTCAGGCTCGGTCGCTCGGCCAGAGCGGCGGAGTACCCCGCCAGCTCCTTGCGCACGACGTCGAACGCGGCCACCGGATCGCCATCGCTGCCGCAGTCCACGAGGTGGAGCAACACGCGCGTTCGCTCCACGTGCTTCAAGAACCGGTCGCCAAGGCCCTTGCCCTCATGCGCGCCCTCGATGAGGCCCGGCAAGTCAGCCATGACAAACGTGCGGTGCCCGGAAGCCTGCACGATGCCTAGATGCGGCTCCAGGGTCGTGAACGGATAGTCCGCGACTTGCGGTCGGGCCCGCGAGAGGCGCGACAGGAGCGTCGACTTGCCGGCATTGGGCAGGCCCACAAGACCGACATCCGCGATCAGCTTCAGGCTGAGGCGCAGCCGCCGCTCCTCACCCGGCTGACCCGCATCGGCGCGCCGCGGGGTGCGATTCGTGGCGGTCGCGAAGCGCGCGTTGCCGCGGCCGCCGCGGCCGCCCTTGGCCGCCACGAAGGGCTGGTCCGGCTCGCGCAGATCTTTCAGCGTGTGGCCGCGATCGGCGTCGAGCACCACCGTGCCCACCGGCACTTTGAGCACCAGGTCGCCACCACGGCGACCGGTGCGCTCCTTCGGGCCGCCCGGCTGGCCCTTGTCGGCGCCAAACGACCGCCGGCCCGCCAGGTGATACAGAGTGTTCTCGTGGATCGTGGCGACGAGCACGACGTCGCCGCCATTCCCGCCATCACCGCCGTCTGGCCCGCCGCGCGGCCGGTACTTCTCGCGGAGGAACGACAGACAGCCGCTGCCACCACTGCCGCCCTGCACCAAGAACTGGATCTCGTCGACAAACACCAGGCCACTCCGTCAGCCGCGCGGATCGGCAGCGCCCGGGCGACGAGATCGAACGACGGTGTCGGCCGACCGCGCCAGCCCAGCGCCGGCACGGCCCCGGGCCAATGCCGCGATCAGCCCTCGACGGCCGCGGCGAGCGGATCGATGTGCACGCGGCGGTTGCTCTGGAAGCGGACGACCCCGTCGATCAGCGCAAACAGAGTGTCGTCGTTGGCCCGCTTCACGTTCTTGCCAGGGTGAAAGCGCGTCCCAACCTGCCGCACGAGGATCGTGCCCGCGGATACCCGCTGGCCACCGTAGCGCTTGACGCCGCGGTGCTGCGCGTTGCTGTCACGCCCATTCTTGGTCGATCCCTGTCCCTTTTTATGTGCCATGGCCGGATCCTCCGTAGGGTCGTCTTCGCTCAGCAGCCGTCGATCGACTCGATCTGGACCTGGGTGAAGCGGGCGCGAAAGCCGGTCTTGGAGCGCGAATCCTTGCGCCGCCGAAACTTCTGGATGACGACCTTCTCACCTTTCACGCTGCCGAGCACCTTTGCCGTGACAGACACCCCGTCGACGTAGGGCGCGCCGATCCGTGGCTGCTCGCCGCCGACAGCGCACACCTTGTCAAAGGTGACCGAGCTGCCCGGCTCGAGCGCCACGTTCAGCGGCATCAGGATGCGGTCTCCCGCGGTAACGCGGAACTGTTGGCGACGATCCTCGAAGACGGCGTACATGCTCACATCCGGCAAAGGGGCGCGGGAGAATAGCGGGCGCGGCGGGCGAATCAAGTGCAGCCCCCGGGTCTCCGCCCGCGAGGCCTGCTAGGCCCGCACCCCGAGTCCCGCGGGGATCACCACCTTGGCCTCCTGCCCATCGGCGGTCATGAAGCGATAGTGCACCACGTCGACCGGATAGCTCGGCTCGGTCTTGACCGCCAGCGACTTCCCTAGGGCCTCCTCCAGGTCCATCAGGGTGCGCCGCTTGTAGTTCACCAGGTATTCCGCGACGGGCGGCGAGGCGTAGATCTGCAGGATCGAGAAGCCCTTCAGCGGCAGCATCGCGCGCACGTCGCGCAGCGTCGACACCGCGCGGCTCTGCACGGTCCGCGCCAGGCCGGCGCCATGGCAGTGCGGACAGGTGGAGAACACCGTGTGCTTTAGGCCCGGGCCCACTCGCTGGCGGGTGATCTCCATCATCCCGAACGCCGAGATCTTGCCCACCTTGACCCGCGCGCGATCTCCACGCAGTGACTCGACGAGCTTGCGCTCGAGGGCGCGCTTGTGCTTGTCGTCGGTCATGTCGATGAAGTCGACGATGATGACGCCGCCGAGATCGCGCAGCCGCAACTGGCGGACGATCTCGGGGATGGCCTCCATGTTGGTCTTGTAGGCGGTCTCTTCGAGATCCACGCCCGGCTTGAACTTGCCGGAGTTGATGTCGATCGCGACGAGTGCTTCGGTTTGGTCGAAGACCAGGCTGATCCCGCTGGGTAGCTCAACCTTGGGCTGACAGAGGCCCTGCACCTCGGCTTCGATGCCAAACGAGTGGAACAGCGGCGTCGGCGTCTCGTGGTGTCGAATGCGGTCTGCCATCCGCGGCATGAGTTTCTCGGCGAAGTCGCGAATCCGCAGAAACACGTCCTTCGAGTCGACGACGACCTCTTCGATGTCGGGCACAAAGAGGTCGCGCATCGCCTTCAAGACCAGGTCCGACTCCTGATAGAGCAACGCCGGCGCGCGGGTCTTCTTCAGTCGCTGCGCGATGAGCCCCCAGATCTTGTTGAGGTAATCGCGATCACGCTCGAGATCGGTCTTCGACTTGTTGATCCCGGCTGTGCGGACGATGAAGCCGATGCCGCCGTTGCCAGTGTTGTCGAGCTCGCGCACGATCTTCTTCAGGCGGCGCCGCTCCTTCTGCGACTCGATCTTCCGCGACACGCCGCACTTCGGCAGGCTGGGCATCAGCACCAACGAACGCCCCGGCAACGAGACGTAGGTCGTTAGCGTCGGCCCCTTCGCGCCGATGCCCTCCTTGGTGACCTGCACGACCAGCTCCTGGCCGCGCGTCAGCAACTGATCGATCGGCGTGGTGATGCGCGGGCGCCGCACCCGCCGGCGCGGTGGCTTCTTCGCGGCCTTCTTCTTGGTGACCTTCTTGGCGCGCGACTTCCGCGCCGTGGCCGTCTTGGTGACCGCTTCGCCGTCGGCCTCCTCCGCCACGAGCTCCGCCGCCTCGTCGGTCTCGTCGTCCGACTCAGACCCGTTGGCCGACGCGGCACGCCGAGCCCGCCGCCGAGGTGCGCCGGGGGCCTCACCGTCACGCTCTTCGTCGCCGCCGCGCTCGTCGTCGTCGTCGGGCCCCGCCTCGGAATCTACCGCGTCGGGATCCGCCGGCAGGCGACCGCGTGGGTCGCGCTCCGGATCCCCACTGCTGTCGTGGTCGCCGCCAGCTTCCTCCCCGGACGAGGTCCCCCGGTCCTCGGCGTCGGGCTCTTCGGCCTCTTCGGCCTCGTCCCCGTCGTCGTCCAACACCGAGCGGACGGCGTCAGGCCCCTCGTCGCCGGTGACGCAGGCGCGGCCCTCGATCACGTCCTCGAGGGTGAAGTCATCGCGCGCATAGGCTGGGAGCACGTCGGAGACGTGCAGGAAGCCGTTGCTGCGGCCGCCAAAGTTGACGAACGCGGCGCCAATGCTCGGCTCGATGTTGACGACCTTCGCCTTATAGATGTTACCGAGGTAGGCCTCTCGGCTTGAGAGCTCGACATGGAGCTCCTGCAGCACACCGTCTTCCACCACCGCGATGCGGCTTTCTTCTGGATCGACGGCGTTGATGAGCATTCTCTTCAACTGGATGTTCCTTTCTGGTCGCGCGCGCCCCGCTGCCAGCCGCCACGGTGGGCGACTGCTGGCGGGATGTTGCGTGCGCGCTGGGCTCCAGGCCGTGGGTTGCCCCACTTCCAACCCGCGGGCTGCCGGTCACGGCAACCGGGGCCTCGGCGGAACCACCCGCCCGGATGCGCCAAATCACGGTGAGCACGTGAGCACGACAGGTCGCTGACGGCGCAGCCGCGCCATTCGCGCGGCCCACACAGCGCGGCCCCAATGGGGCCAACACGACCCGAGGCTCGGCTGGACCGAGCCGACGGCCGTAGCGCTGTCGAGCAGTCTCGAGAAGTCGCCGCGTCACGTGCGGAATCCTGAAGTCAGGGGTCTTCGCGCGGGCAGCGCCCGCCTGGCGGGGCTGCGCGAGCGATCCATAGCACCGGATCATACGCCGGCGTTGGGCCCGCGCCGAGGGGCAGGTCCCGAGCTTCTCGGGCGCCTTTGCTCCTGGCGGCGCTATCGCGCCGATTTCGAAGCTGACGCTTCCAAAAAGCGCCAGCTCCCGGTCGTCAGTTCGCCGACTTCTCGACGTCGCCAAAGATCGCGTCGTATTCCGCGCGCATCTGGCGCCGGCGCTCGTCCAGGATCCGCTGCAGGTTCTGCTCGACCTCTTCCGGGCTCCGGATGATCTCCGGAGTCACGAACACGATCAGGCTGGAGCGCGAGTTGCTCGTCGCGCGGTTCTTGAAGGCCCAGCCCAGCAGCGGGATGTCGCCAAGCAGCGGCAGCTGCGTCACCGTTTCCGTGGTGTTGTCCGTGATCAACCCACCCAGGACGGCGGTCTGGGTCGACCGCAGGAGGACCTTGGTCGCGATCGTGCTGGAGGCGATGCGCGGCAGCGCGATCGTGCCAGTGCCGCCAGTCCCTGCCCCAACCGTGAAGACATCAAACCCTGGCGGTGCCAGCGCCGAGGTCCCGGTGCCAGAGAGGGCGTCGGACTTCGGAATGATGTCCATGATCACCTTGTCCGTGCCCGGCACGATGTGCGGGATGACGAGGAGCTGGAAGCCGGTGCTGACCGGCGAGTTCGGCGCCTCTTCAACGACCAGCTGGAGACCGCCCGCCTGGCCCTGCTCGGCGCGAGCCTGGGCGTACCGGATGGTCTCGCCGACGAAGATCGTCGCTTCCTGGTGGTCCAGGGCGATCAGCTTCGGCGCCTGCACGATCTCCGACGACTGATCTCGCTTCAGGAGGCGGAGGGCCGCCGAGACTTCCTGGAAGTTGAGGGCCCCAAAGATGATGTCGGGAATCAGCACCGAACCAGCCGGGTTCAGACCCGCGGTCGCAAACGGACCGGTCCGGCTGTCGTCGGCGATGATGTCATCGTCCCAACCACCGGCACCCAGGTCGAAGGGCAGGCGCGTCGGGATCTGGCCCAGGTTGAGGGCGGCCGACCAGCCATTGTCGCCGACGTTGACACCGTAGTCCAAGATGTCCTGGTTCGACGTCGTCACGAACTTCACGTCGATGAAGATCTGCCCGGGCTCGATGTCCACACTCTCGATGAGGCGCTGGACCTGGTCGACGACCGGCTTGGTGTCCTTGACGATGACGACGTTGTTCGCCTCGAAGTACTCCATCGTGCCGACGTCCGGAGTCAGCGTGCGACGCAGCGCCTCCAGCAGCTCGAACGTCTGCGGGCCCTGCTGCTGCAGCATCTGGTTGTTCCGCACGTACTGCGACTGCAGGAACGGCACGTAGGTCGAACGCGGCCGCACGTAGCGCAGCTGGAAGTGCTTCGTGACGAGGTCCGCCTGCATGCTGCTCGGCGGAATCACGCGCAGGATGCCGCGGTCTTCCTCGACCACGACGTAGCCCAGCGTCTTCGACGCGGCCTCGAGCGCGTCGCGCCACGGGATGTTCTTCAGCCGCAGCGTGATCGTGCCCTGCACCTCTGGCGCCACCACGATGTTGGCCCCGGAGATCTTGGCGATCGTGTCGATCACGTTCTGGATGTCCGCGTTCTCGAACGCGAAGTAGACGCGCGGCGGCTTCTCGACTTTGAGAACGCCACCGGGAGCCTCCACCACGATGCAGCCCGCCTTCTCGGCCACCAGGTCGAGCGCTCGACGCCACGGCACGTCTTGAAGGTCGATGGTCACCGTCTCATCGATGCTCTCATCGATGATGATGTTGACCCCGGCCTTGCGCCGAACGCTGTGCACGACGTCGCGTAGCAAGCGATCCTTCAGCCGAAGGCTGAGCAGAGTACTGCGATCCCCAGGAGCCTGTGACTCGACGCCGCCGTCAGGGGAGGCATCGGCTGCCTCATCCTGCGCCACGAGCGAGCCGCCGGCTGCGAGAGCAGCGAGCAGAGATGCCAAGACCGTCGTCCGAAGCTTTGCCTGCATTCTTGTCCAGTCCCGAACGGGGACCGCCTCGATCCACTGTCATGTCGACCGCGCTCGGTCGAAACCTTGACCAAAAGGTCTTGTCCTTGCGGGCGCGTTGTCCGCGCGCCCGCAACCACGCCTCATGTCCAGTCAAGCTCACGACACGCTGCGCGCAGCGGCACCCTCGGCACCGCGTCCCACCGCAGCGCCGAAGCGTCTGCTGACGGATCCCGCGCATTGCGCCGCCACTCCTCGCGGGGCGCCGGGCACCGGCATCAAGCCGGTTCGCGCAACGTCAGCGCGACGCGACTTCGCGCGCCGCGCCACTGCGCGCCGAGCTACAAGGTCTTGACGACCGTGAAGCCCTTGTAGACGAACTCGATGCGATCGCGCCCGACCGCCTTGATCAGGAGGTTGTTGTCCACGTACTCACCCTCCTGATACACGATGCCGTTCAAGATCACGCCGGACTTGCCTGTGTCATTGACGCACACACCGGAGATATCGAGCCGCAAACCCGAGAACTCCTCCGCCAGCTTCGCCCGCAGATAGAGCCCCTCGATCGCGACGCGGATCGCATAGCGGTGGTCGGTCTTCGGCACCTGCATCCGCACGCCGACGGTGTCGTAGCGCTCGAGGGCGGTGCTGATCTCCCCGGACTTCAGATCGTCCTTGATCGCCGCCAACAGGTCCCGCATCTCCGTCTCGGGCAGCCAGCGATCCGTCTCCTCGTTGACCGCCGCAGCCTCCCGACGCAGACGCGCCAGTGGCTCCACGACTTCACGAGTCCACGTCAGCTTGAGCGGCGCGTGCGTGATGTACTGCTTGACGTTGGTTTCCTCGACCTCGCGATCCAGCTGGCCCAGCTGCTCGCGCAGCTGACGCTCAAGGCTGTAGCGGTCAAAGATCGTGATCGACTTGTCCTGCAGGCGCCGGTAGATGTCCTGGCAGTCGCCGAGCTTCGCGCCCAGGCGGTCGATGATCTTCTTCTGGTCCTTGGGCGACGGCCCGACGTGGCCGCGCGGCCGGTCCAGGCTGCTCTCACGCGGATCGACAAAGATGTCGCGGCGGCCGCGCGAGCCCTGGAACTTGTAGCCCGGGGTCGCAATGGTCTGCCGCGCTTCGAAGATCTCCTCGCGCAGTTTCTCGACTTTGTGCGGGTAGTTCGGGATCGCGACGTCGCGGCCCTTCGAGCTGCCGGTGTAGACGTAGGTTTCGACCGTGAGCGACACCGTGTGGACAGCGTCTTGTTCGGTCGTCGCGGAACGCCCCGACCGCGAGTTGAGGGCGAACTCCTTCACCTGGATGAACCGCTCGTAGCTCTCGAACAGGCTCATGAACTGGAGGAACTGCCACAGCGTGGCCTCGAGCTCCAGCTTGTAGGTGTAGCGTGAGAATGCGCTCTTGCCCGCCTTGACCTCGCGCCCCGGCACCAGCTGCGTCACGGTCACGCCGGACTGCGAGATGAACTGCTCCGTGATGCGCACGAAGTTGTTCAACTCCTGCTGCTCCGGCAGGATCTTGACGTACTCGTAGAGGTTCTCGCGCAGGATGATGACCTCCTGCTCGGTCGCCGGGATCTTGCCGATCTTCGACTCTGCGTCGGAGATCTCGCTCTTCATGCCGGTGATGGCGTCGTGCTTTTCCTGCACCTTGCCCTTCGCCCACCACACACCGGCACCGCCGAGGCCGCAGAGTGCGACGACTACGCCGCCTACGACCGCGAGCTTTTGGTTCTCGCTCAGCCTCGCCATCGTCGCTTACCCCTGCTTACCTTTGCCGCCCGCGGACTGGTTCTTGATCCAGTCCTTGGTCGGCTTGAACGTCCACTTCATGTTGAAGAACAGCGCCTCCGGCGGAATCCGCTTGGCGTTGGTCTCGACGACGCCACTCGGCGGGCTCTTGGCTTGGACATCCTCAAAGAAGCGCGCTCCCTCGAGATCCTCGTGGAAGTCTGCGACCTTCTTCAGGCTGTCGCCCTGCACCCAACCCGGCGCTGACAGGACGGGGCCGCGCTTCTTGTCGCCCGGCTTGACCGTCACGCCTTTGAACCACGCCAGGTGACGCTCGATGTCCCCGTCGTTGTTCACCACGTCGATCAGCTCGTCGATGATCCGCGTCCACAGCACCCGCGACTTGCTGATGCTCTGAATGGTCGTCGACCGCTTCTCGTATTCTTTTTTCTCTTTGAGCAGCTCGGTGTAGTAGGTCGCTTGCTTCTTCTTCGAAGCCAGGTCCTCGCTGGTCGCCGACTCCTCGACCTCTAGCTTGCCGAGCTCGCCGAAGTACACGAAGCCAAACCAACCAAACGCAGAGCACACGAGCACGACGCCCAAGAGCGTCGCCGCAAAGAGCTTGGGCGACGTCCGCTCAGCGCGCCGGTATTGGTCCGGTAGCAGATTGATCTTGATCATCTGGTCTTCCCCTGTTCGCGGCTGATGGGACAGTTCATCCGGTGGCGGCGAGGCCGACCGCGATGCCGAGCTGCGGCGCCGACCGGTTCAACGCGTCGATGTCGACGTTGTCCGACTTGACCTTCAGGCCCTCGATCGGGTTCCACACCCTCGTCTTCTTCTCGAAGATCTTCTCGAGACTCTCCTCGAGGAAGGGCAACAGCACCGAGCCGCCGGACAAGTGCACTTCCTGCACCTCGCCGTCGAACTGGTTCTCGTAGAAGTCGAAGGACAGGTTGATCTCATTGCCCAGGTCGTCGAGCACGTTCGCCACGGCGTCCTGAACATCCATGATCTGGTCCTGCGGCTCGCGCTTCAGCGCCTCCGCTTCGTAGGTCTCGACGCCAAAGCGACGCGTGATCGCATTGGTCAAGTCCTGCCCCCCCATCGGCACCTCGCGCGCGAAGTAGGTGATGTTGTTGCGCATGATGTTGATGCACGACTTCACCGCCCCGATGTCGATCAGCGCGACCGTGTGATCCGACTCCTGCAGGCCGGGGCTCACCATGTCGTTGAGCTCGTAAGCATTGCCGACGGCGAAACTGTCCACGCCGATCGACACGGGCTGGAGGCTCAGGTCGGAGAGCATCTGCGCCTGGTCCTCGACGAGCGACTTCTTGCTCGCCACGAGCAGCACCTTGACTTCGTCCTGGGCCCCTTCGCCGCCGTCGATCTCCAGAAGCTTCTGGATATCGATCTGCACCTCGTCGACGTCGAACGGGATGTACTTGTCGGCCTCAAACCGGATCGCATTGGCGAGGTCGTCATCCGACATCTTCACCATATTGATGAAGCGGAAGATCACCGACTTCCCACTCACCGAACTGGCCACGCGCTTGGTATGGAAACCGCCCGACTTGAACAGGTCGTTGATCGCGTCACGCGCCGCCTGCTCGCCGGGGATGTCCACCTGCCCGTAGGCGGTGATGATGTAGTCGTACTTGTCCTGGGTGAGCTCTACTGCCTTCACAGAGCTCGATCCAATATCCAGGCCCACAATGCTCTTGCGCTGCTTGAGCATGCTCTTCCTTGGCCCTCGGCCTCGTCCAGGGGCCGCCGTCGTGGGGCCCACGACGAGTTGTATCGGCCCCCTACCGGGCTCGAATTGAGCCTCGTCTCCCGCCACCGGCAGGGCTGGCCCGACGACCGGCCCCTGACCCGCCATCGGGTCGTGCGCGCGAGATCAATCCTCGCCGAACCGGGACGCCACCAGCTCCTTCAGAGCGCGGATCTGGGCCTCACAGTCCGGCCCCCGAGCCTCGACCTCGAGGATCGCACCGCTCTCTGCCGCCAACATCATGATTCCCATGATGGATTTTCCATCGACCGACTCGCCATCGGCACGGCGGACCGAGAGATGGCTGGCGTAGCCGTTGGCGGTCTGGACCCAGAGATGGGCCGGCCGCGCGTGCAGCCCATGCTTGTTCTGAAGCGTCAGGGACGCCCGGCACACTTCCTCGGCGGCGGTCACGCGGTCATCTCGTGCAGCAGCTCGCGGATCGCAACTGCGCCGGCAGCCCCCTGCACGAACCGGCGGAAGTCGGCATTGCGGGCGAGGCCGGAGATCCACCGCAGCACTGCAAGATGCTCTTCCGGTTGATCCTCGCGCCCCACGAGCAAAAACACCGTGTGCACCTTCTGCCCATCGATCGCCTGATAGTCGATTTCGTGCGGCACCCGCGCCACCGCCAACCGAATCCCGCCGGGCGAGGCACTCTTCACGTGCGGCACCGCGATGCCCTTGCCGATCCCCGTGCTGCCGTGGGCCTCACGCTCCTCCAGCCGCTTGCACAGCCCGTCGACGTCCCCAGCAGCCACCGCATCAGCGGCGACCAGAGCTTCGACGACCTCGCGCAGGAGGGCCGACTTCTCGGTCGCGGCAACGGACTCGACGATCACAGCCTCATCGATCACGGCCTTGATCATGACCGGCGACCTTGTGCGGCGGCGCTCCTGGTGGAGAGTCTCCCAAGTTCGTTGCCTGCGTCGGCGCGGAATCGGTGTCGTCCGCAAGGCGCTGGCGCCGCAGGGCTTGTTGGAGGACAAGTTAAGGCGACGCAACGCGGCGAACGGCGCAGCGGGCCGGCGACATTTGTGACGAGCTGCGGCGACGCCCCACTAGCGGGACAGATCATTGCGAACAGCATCGTCGTAGGTCTCCTCGGCCTCATCGCGGTCGTTGGCGTCGCGCGTCCCGACGCCGTCTTGGTCGTCGCTGGCCGCGTCGCCACCCTTGTGGTGCTTGCGCTTCTCGTTGTCCTTCTTGAGCTGTCGCTCCATCTTCTCCAGAAGTAGATCCACCGCACTCTTGAAGTGCTCCTGGTGTTCCTTGGCGACCAGCGTCGCGCCGCTGTCCACGTGCACGATCATCTCCACGTTGGGTTCTCGGTGCACGCCGTCTACGACCACGTGAATCCGCGAGATGCGGTTGTGGAACCGCTGCAGCTTCTGCGCCTTCTCGGTCACGTAGGAACGCATCCGCTCGGTCACGGACTCATGCCGGCTGGTCAGCTCGATCGGAATCTCTTGGTTCGCGCTCATCGTTGGATGACCTCACTCACTCCGCATCATAGCGTTCTCGGGGTCGTAGCGGATCGTTCCGCATGTCGCCGTGCGATCGTCCATCGCCAAGTCTTCCGGGCGATAGAGCACACGGACCATGTAGAGGGCGCCCGGCTCCAAGGTCGCGCCGGCACGCCGCCGATCGCACGCGCGCAAGATCTCGCCCACCCCCGCCGGGGTTTTGCGACCAAGCCCCACGTCGCGCAACGTGCCAGCGATCGTCCGGACCATGTTGTACAGAAATCCATCGCCCTGCACGACCAGGTCGATGCCGTGCGGTCGGCGCACCAAGTGCAGATGCTGAATCCGCCGCACGGTGCCCCGACTGCGCTCGTAGCCCGGGTTGCTGGCAAACGAAGCAAAATCGTGCCGCCCCACCAGCTGCGCGGCTGCCGCCCGCATCGCCGGCAAATCCAGACCGCCGCGCACCCAGTGATAGTAGCCCCGGGCGAGGACCGGCCGCACGGACGACATCGCGAAGCGGTAGAGGTAGCGCTTGCCGCGAGCGGAAAACCTCGCGTGGAACGCCGCCGGCACTGGCCGCACCGCTAGGACGACGATGTCTCGTGGCAGGTTGCCGTTGAGAGCCCGCAGCAGCTCGGCGGTCGTCCGTCGCCATTGTAGCCGAACGTGCGCCGCCTGCCGGAGGGCATGCACGCCCGCGTCTGTGCGCCCCGCGCCATGGACCACCACAGCCTCGCCGGCCAAGACCGCTGCCGCACACTCCAGCCGCTCTTGAACCGTGTCGAAGCCGTCCTGTCGCTGCCACCCCGCGTACCCGGTCCCGTCGTAGGCAATCGTCAAGAGGTAGCTTCGCATCATGCGGCCAGAAGATCATCGCGGCCTCCGCCCTCACTGTGAAGGCACATCCACGCGGCAGCACGGATCGCATCCCGCCCCCTGTCACGGCTGCGTCCGATGCCTCCGTCGCCGCCAGCTCGACGGGATCCCCAGGTCGCGCCGGTATTTGGCCACGGTGCGACGCGCCACGTGGGCGCCCCCCCGTGCCAACAGCACGGCGAGATCGTCGTCGGACCAGGGCCGCATCGGGTCCTCGCCTTGCACCAGCTCTTTGAGCCTTGATTGCAGCGCACGCCGCCCCGGCGCCTCCGCCCCGGCGGCGGCGTGACGGCCGTCAAAGAAGCTGCGCAGGGGAAAGACCCCGCGCGCCGTCTGCACCCACTTGCCGGCCACGGCCCGGCTCACCGTGGACGCGTGCAGCTCCACAACCGCCGCGACGTCCGCCATCCGCAAGGGCCGGATGGCACCCTCGCCGGCATTGAGGAAGTCGCGCTGGTGGTCCATCACCGCCTGACCAACGCGCAACAGCGTCGCCCGGCGCTGTTCGAGCGCCCACAGCAAGTCCCGCGCGGCGTCCAGACGCGGGCGCAGGTAGGACTGGACATCGGCCTCACCGCTATCCGCGTCGAGCAACGCCGCGTACTCCGCGTTGATGCCCAGCTCGGGGATCGTCCCGTCCGCCACCCGAACCAGCACCCGGTCGCCCTCGTGGTGGACCACCAGGTCCGGCCGAACGCCCGGCGACGGCGCATCGATGAACTGTGCCCCGGGCCGAGGATCCAACCGCCGGATGCGCTGCAGCAGCCCCTCAATCTCGGCCACGCTGCGGCCCGTGACGCGAGCGACCTCGGGCAGCTTGTTCGCCGCGAGCGCGTCGAGGTGCTCGGTCAGCAGGAGCCGGATATCGGGGTAGTCAGGGTCGTCTGGCGGCACTTGCAAGAGCAGCGCCTCGATCGCGCTGCGCGCGCCGAGCCCGCGTGGTTCTAGCGACTGCAGGAGCGCGAGCGCCTCCGGCAGCGGGGCGGGGCCCGCGGCCCCACGCAGCTCGGCCTCGTCGGCGCGCAGGTAGCCCCGCTCGTCGAGGAGTTCCGCCAGCGCCAGGACACCGCCCGCCAACTCCGCCGAAACGTCCCGCCAGGCAAGCTGCTCCCGCAGGTGCGCCAGCAGACTGGGGCCGCTCGGATCCGCCAGGTTCTGCAAGAACGCCAGCTTCGCGTCGTCTTCGCTGCCGCGCCGGGTCGCCGCGACATCCTCGGTCGGTGCCGCGTCGCCCGCCCCCACTGGCGGCGTTTCGACCTCAGCCTCCGGCGGACGAAGATCCTCGAGCAACGCGTTCGACTCGAGCTCGACCGCCACGAGCTCCGCCAGGTCGGCGCTGGCGAGCTGCAGCACCTCGATGCACTGCAACATGCGCGGCCCCAGCGCCAGGCGCTGCTCGGCGCGTTGCCCGAGTTCAGCCCCGAGTCGCACCGTCGGCCTTCCCACCGGCGTGTCGCCGGCATGGCAGCAGATGACTGTTGGTTCCCCCCATAGATCGACGCCGGCGCCTGTCCGGGTGTGCACGGTCGCATCACCAAGAGCCAACGGCGTAGAAGTTCTCGGCACCACCCGCGGTGGCCTTGAGGCGCTGTCGCGATTTGCAGCAGCATCGCCGGGATGGCAACGGGAGGCCCACCGCCCCTGCGACAGGAAACTCTGCGAGCGGAGACTCTGGAGGGGCCCGCGACCCCGGGGCCCGGATCTAACGGTTGCGAGCTCGACGACCGCCCGCGCGCGTCGGCGCCGCGGCGCGGGGATCCTCGGGCCATGCGTGCTTTGGATAGCGCCGGCGCAGCTCTGAACGCACGCTGGGATAGACGTTGTCCCAAAAGCTGGCCAGGTCACGCGTCACCTGCACCGGGCGACGATTGGGCGCCAACAGCTCGAGAACCAGCGGTTGCCGGCCCGCTGCCAACGCTGGTCCCGCCCGCGAACCGAACAGCTCCTGAATCCGCGCCGCCACCGTGGGCCCCGCCGCGGCGGCGTAGTCGATCGGGGCGCGCCGGCCCGACGGCAGCAGCAGCCGTTCGGGCGCATCCTGCTGGAGCGCCCGCCGGCCCGTCGCGGGAAGGGCGTACTCTAGCTGGGCCACGACATCGGCCGCGCGCAGGCCCGCCAAGCGATCGCGGCCGGCCAGCAGGGGCTCCGCCGCCGCCACCACCGCGGCCTCGTCGATGACGGGCAACCCCAGGTCTGGCACGGCTTCGCGCAGCCAGGCCACGCGTGCTCGGAAGCGCTGGAGGTCCTCATCGCCGGCCAGCCGCCCAAACGGATCCGCGCGCAGGACCGTGAGTAGGAGCTGCTGGGCCGCGTCGGGATCCGGCCGACCGCCCCGCTTTTCCTCGAGCACCAAGTCGACGAAGCGGCGCCGGCGCACCCGCACGACCACCTCACGCCCATCGAGCTCGGCGTCCTCCGTCGTCTCGATCAGGTCGGCAAACATCTCGTTGAGCCAAGCCGGATCGATCGACGCGAGAAGCGAGACCCGGGAACGAGCCTGCTTCGCGCCAACGTCTGCCAGCTGCAGGGCCACGACGAGGTCGGCGTCGAGGACGCCTTCGGTAGGCAGCTGCAAACCGCGGCCACCAACCATCACGGCGTCGCGAGCGTGCGCCGCGGCGCGGCGCGCGACTCGATCCGGAAACCCGGTCAGCAGCGCCCGGCCCAGGGCGTTGACGTCGGCTTCCACCCGATCCGGCCCCCGGCCGGCGACCCGTTGCCGCGTCTCGACCACACCGCGCACGGCGGCCGGCTCGAGGCCGTGCGCTCGGGCGGCGCGCGCGTCGAACCCACGCCGCGTCACCTCCTCCACAAGGTCCAGCAGCTCGAACGCATCGACGATGGGTTCGACATCGCCACGCTGCAGCCGGGGCTCCGCGAGCAGTGCCACGAGTCCTGCCGCGGCGCGACGACACCGGCGACGGTCGGCCTCGATCAACACCCGGGCGAGCCGCGGGTGAAGCGGCAAGCCGAGCATCGCCTCCCCGACGTCCGATAGGCCGGCAGCATCGACCGCACCCAGGCGCGCCAAGAGCCGGTCGGCCCGCTCGATCGCGGCCGGGCCTGGGTGCTGAAACCAGCCGAACCGCGCCGCGGAGACGCCGGCGAAGGCCCGCACCTGAAGAACGGCCGCCGTCACGTCCACACGCGTCACGTCCGGTGGCTCATGCGCGGCCCGCGCACGATCTTCGGCGGCCGTCCAGAGGCGGTAGCACACGCCGGGTCCCTCGCGGCCGGCGCGCCCGCGCCGCTGGTCGGCCGACGCGCGGCTGATCGGCTCCAGACGCAACGCATCGAGCCCGCGAGCGGGGTCGTGCCGCAGCCGACGGACCCAGCCGGCATCGACCACCGCCGCGACACCGGCCACCGTCAGCGAGCTCTCAGCCAGGTTGGTGCTCAGCACGACGCGCCGCTCGGGCTGGCGCGCGATCGCCAAATCCTGCTCGGCCGGATCCAGTTGACCGTGCAGGGGCAGCACTAGCGCCCCGCAAGGGGGGCTCTGCAGCGCCGCGGCCGTGGCGGCGATTTCACCGCGGCCCGGCAGGAACGCCAGCACGTCGCCATCGGTCTCGGCAAGCGCCCGGCGCACGGCGCGGGCGACCCGGTCGGGCATCGATCGTTGGTCGGGGCGCACGGCATACTCGGTGCGCACCGGATGGGACGGGGCATCGACTTCGACGAGCTCGGCATCGCCGAGAAAGGCGCACAGCGGCGCCGCGTCGAGGGTCGCGGACATCACGACGAGGCCGAGGTCCTCGCGCAGGGTTTCGCGAACTTCACGCAGCATGGCCAGCGCCAGGTCCCCCTCCAGGTGGCGCTCATGAAACTCATCGAGGACGACCGCAGCGACGCCCGGGAGCGATGGATCGGCCAACAGCTGGCGCACCAGGACGCCCTCGGTCACGAACCGGATCCTGGTGTGCGTCCCGGCGCGGCGCTCGTGGCGCACCTGATAGCCCACTTCATCGCCTACCCGGCCGCCGCGCTCGCTCGCCACGCGCCGTGCCGCAGCCCGGGCCGCCAAACGCCGCGGCTCGAGGACCACGACCGCACCGTCGAGGCCGGCGTCCAGCAGTGCCCCCGGCACACGCGTCGTCTTGCCGCTGCCGGGGGCCGCGGCCAACACCAGGCAGCGCGAGCGCGCGAACGCCGCCACGATGTCGGGCAACGCCGCGTCGATCGGTAGGGGCTGCGGCGCACCTTGCGAACGCACCATGGCGGGCCACCCTACGAGAACTGACTGACTTCCGGGTGAACGAGCTGGGTCGAGGTCCAGCCAACGCCGACGCGCCGACTCGCCCGGCCTGGTCGTCGTTTGATCCAGCGTCGGCCGGACCAAGGCGAACCGATGGTCAGTCGTCCTGCTCGAACACCGCGACCGAGAACATCTCGTCGCCGCAGCTGAACCAGGCGCGGTTGGAGAGACTGCTGCCCGGCACCTCGGTGCCGAAGCCGGCGGTCTCGATGACCGAAGGCACCGACAGGGTCGACGGCGCTGCCACGGCATCCTTGAGGTTGCCGGCGGCGATGTTGGCGATCTCGCCGAGGGCATCACGCACGTCGTCGACCGACGCCGCCTCATCGTCGCCAAGGCATAGCATCGCGCGAGCTAGCCGATCTCCCAGCGTGCGGGAGCACTCAAACGTCACGGCGCCGTTCCAGGTCCCGATGACGTCCACGCCAGCCAGGATCGTCTCTTCAGACGCGGACGCCCTCGACGGTGTATCGGTGCCTTCGACTTGCTCCACTGGCAGGCCGATGATCGAGGCCCAGACCAGCTCCACCAACGAGCTCAAAGTCGGCGAGTCGACAATCATTGCGCGAATCCCCCCTCGCCCGATCGTCACGTCGGGGTGGGTACCTGGAGCCCGAGGTTTCGCGTTGAGGCGGACGCCAAGACGGGTCACGGCTGGCGATGAAACTGTTCCGCCCACGGCAGGGGCGTGGCCGCAGGCTCAAAGGGGGCGCCGGCCCTCGACCGCATCCGTCAAGATGCTGCTGGAGACCTGCCCCAAGGTAGAGCCTGCGGGCAACCCGCGCGCCAGACGGGTGACCGCCACGCGCGCCCGCAGCCGATCGGCCACGAATTTGGCCGTGGCCTCCCCCTCGAGGTCCGGGTTTGTGGCCACGCACACCTCGCGCACGGTCCCGCCGTCCAACCGACGTTCGAGCGCGCCGATGGTGAGATCGTCGGGGCCGATGCCCTCCACGCTCGAGAGCCGCCCCTGCAGGACGTGGAACAGGCCGCGATAGCCGGTCCCTTCGAGCGGTCCGAGGTCGCGCGGATCCTCGACGACGAGGATCGTGCCCTGGTCGCGGTCGGGGTCCCGGCACACCCGGCACGGATCTTCTTCATCAAGATTGAAGCACGCCGAGCACGTCTTGGTGCTCCGCACGGCGTCCTCGATCGCCCGCGCCAACGCCAACGCGTCGCGGTCGGGCACCCGCAGTAGATGGTACGCGAGGCGTTCGGCGCTCTTTGGCCCGATCCCGGGCAGGCGCCGCAGGCACTGCATCAGGCGATCCAGGCTCTGCGCGCGGCCCACCGCCCGTCCGGCTCTAGAAGCCCATGCCGGGGAGGTTCATACCGCCGGTCACCTTGGCCATCTCCCGGTCGCGCAGCTCTTTGGCGGCAGCCATCGCCTGCCGGACCGCCGCGGTGACGAGGTCTTCGAGCGTCTCGACGTCATCGGGGTCGACGGCGTCCTTATGGATCTTGACGGCCTGCACTTCCTGGGCGCCGTTGACGTAGACCTTGACGGCACCGCCGCCAGCCGAGCCCTCGAGCATGCGCTGCTCGAGGTCGCGCTCGGTTTCCTGCATGCGCTTCTGCAGCCCTTGGGCCTGCTTCAGCAGGCTGCTCATGTCGCCAAATCCACTCGGCATCGATCTTCTCGCAGCTACGGTTGTTCTGAATCGTCGGAGTCGACGAACTGTCCGTCAAACCTTTCCGCGACCTTGCGGGCGGCGGCTCCCGGCGGCGACGCTCGCTTGGCCGCGCTCTTCTTCGGCGGCGGCTCGGTAGCGTCTGGCTCGGGCGCCGGCGTTGCCGCGGGTGGTGGGTCCGGCGGCGGGGTTGCGGCGGGTGCTGGGCTGGCTGGCGGGGCGCTGGCTGGCGGGGGGCTGCTCGACGGCGGGGTGACCGCTGCCGAGGCGGCCAATGGGTCCGGAGGGGCCGCCGCAGGGGCATCGCCGGCCGGGGTCAGGGCCACCGTCACCGGGCGGCCGACCAGCTCCGTCAACGCCGTTCGCAGCTGCTGCTGGACGCCCTTGGACGCCAAGCGCTCACGATGGAGTTTGCGCTCGGACCGCAGAGTCAACCGCACTTCCCCCTGCTCGTCCGGTCCCTCGACATTCACCTGCTCCAACGTCCGCGCGAGCAGGGGCGCCGCCGCGCGCACCCGCGCGATGAGACCGCTGCACAGGTCGCTGGCCGCCGGCGCCGATCCGGCTCGGGTCGGGGCGGGCGTGGCGCGGGCAGGGGCCGGTGCGGAGCTCGCCAGAGCCGGTGCTTGGGCGGGCGCCGGCACTGGCGACTTGGGCGCCGCCGGGGCTCGCCCAGGCGCCGACGCCTGCGCCTCGTTGCCCGCGGCCGCCGGAGCCGGCGGCGCGGCGGTGCCCGTGGCCGGGTCCCGGAGTGGGGCGCCGCTGCGCGCGGCCGCGAGCAGCTCACCGAGCTGGGGCAGAGTGCCAGCCTCCGCCATGCGCAGCAGGGTGAGCTCCAAGACCAAGCGATGGTCTTCGAGGCGCCGCAAGCGCTCCCGGCCCAACAGGCCCGCTTGAATCATCGCCTCGACGCGCAGTCGGTCGGCCGCCGCAGCGAGTTCGACCAACCTGGTCCGCACCGCGCCGCTGTAACGCACCAGACCAGAATCCGGGCCATCCACTTGGAGCAGGAGCAGCCCGCGCAGCACCTCGAGCAGCTCGGCCATGGTCTCACGCTCATCGGCACCGGCGTCGACGACGGCGGCAGCGAAGCGCAGCGCGGGAGCGGCCTGTCCTTCGAGCAGCTGCGCGACCACATCGATCAACGCGTCGACGCCAGTGCGATGCGCGAAGCGCTGATACTCCTCGAGAGACAGCGAACCATCGGCGGACTCGCGCGCCAGCGGCAGCAGCCGTTCGAGAGCCGTCTCGGCATCGCGCATGCCACCGCGGCATTGCGCGGCGATCTCGTCGAGAATCTCGGGCGCGAGCGCGACACCCTCATGCCCGCAGATCGCCGCCAACCGCGCGGCGATGTCCGACTCGCCGATGCGCCCCAGCAAGTGCACCTGGCACCGGGAGCGGATGGTCTCCGGCACCTTGTGCAGCTCGGTGGTCGCCATGATGAACACGACCCCCGGTGGTGGCTCCTCGAGCGTCTTGAGGAACGCGTTGAACGCGCTCCGCGTCAGCATGTGCACCTCGTCGAGGATGTAGACCTTGTAGCGGGCGCCCATGGAGGCGAACGCGACCCGCTCGCGCAGCTCGCGGACGTCATCGACGAGGTTGTGAGACGCGGCGTCGATCTCGACGACGTCGGCACAAGAGCCGCGCAGGATGCTCACGCAGAGGTCGCATTCGCCGCAGGGATCCGCGGTGGGGCCCTGGGCGCAGTTGAGACAGCGGGCAAAGATGCGCGCCAACGTGGTCTTGCCGACCCCGCGGCTCCCCGACAGCATGACCGCGTGCGGAATCCGGCCGGTTGCGAGCGCGCTGCGCAGCGCGTCGAGCACGGCCTCCTGCCCCACCATCTCACCAAACGAGGTGGGACGAAACCGCCGCGCCAGCACTCGGTAGGCAGTGCCGGGCCGGGGCTCTTCCGGCGCGCCGCCCATCAGCCGCCGGCGCAGCGCGCCGAGCGGTGCCGCCGCCGGCCGCTGAAATTGCGCGGCGCTGCGAAGTGGAGACCGACAGGCACCCCGGGCACAGCAAGCCGCATGCTTATGGCTGCTCCGTTCCCGGCCTGACCAGGTTCGCACCGCTCCCTTGCTCGGGACCCGTCGACCCCCACCACACAGCGCCGCACACAACCGGAGAATGGCGGAGAGGGAGGGATTCGAACCCTCGGTGAGCTTGCACCCACACTCGCGTTCCAGGCGAGCTCCTTAAGCCACTCGGGCACCTCTCCGAACGTCGTCGCGTCACGGACGTGGCCCTCGCACGCGCGGCGGCGATCGATGGGGACGCCAGACCGCGGCACAGTCGTGCCGCCGTCTGCTCGCATCCCAGGATCATCCGCACGTCGCTTCACGAAAGCCCATGGCCCACGGCTCCGTCGTCGGCGACCGCAGGGTGCGGCTGCGCGCGACGTGGCGCGTGGGCCCAATCGATCCTTGTAGCCACGGGGCCAACCGGCTGCAAGAGACCTGCCGGTCGCAAGGGGCCTCGACATCGACCGCGGCGGGAGCGAGCCAAGGCGCGCCCGCGGGGCGCGAGACGTGGCGGAGAGGGAGGGATTCGAACCCTCGGTGACCAAAAGGCCACACTGGTTTTCGAGACCAGCCCGTTCAGCCACTCCGGCACCTCTCCGGGCCGGAGGGATTCTGCCGCCGACACGGGGCATGTCAACGCAGCCGCGCGAAGAACGCCCGGAGCAGGGCGGCGCTCTCGTCCGCGCCCCGGCCCGCATCGACCGGGCAGCGGTGATTGAGGCCTGGGTGCGACGGCAAGTCCGCGAGTGAGCCGCAAGCGCCAAACTTGGGGTCGTGGGCCGCAAACACGATCCGGGCGACGCGGGCATGCAGTGCGGCGCCCGCACACATGAAGCAGGGTTCCAGAGTGCAATACAACACCGAGCCCGGCAGACGCCCTTCGCCGGCCGCTGCAAACGCGGCACTGAGCGCCTCCATCTCCGCGTGGGCCAGCGGGGTGCCAAGCTCGACCGAGCGGTTGCGACCGCTGCCGAGCACCGCGCCATCGCGCACGATCAGCGCGCCGACCGGCACTTCATCGGCCGCCGCGGCTTCCCGGGCGAGGGCCAGGCACCGTTGCATGTAGTCGTCGTCGCTGGACCGTTCCATCGCACGTCGACGGAGATCTGTTGCTCCGCCCGGGGCGAGGCGCAACGATAGCGTCACGTTGCGCGCCTGCATGGCGTGACGCCCACACTGCTCGCTGACTGCACCAAGGTACCCCGTGACGAAGCGCGATTTGCTGTCGTCGGCCGACCTCTCGCCCGCGGAACTTCAGGAGCTGCTCGATCAGGCCGAACGCCAACGCGGCGCGGCCCCAGGAGCAGCCCTCGCCGGCAAGACCCTGGGCCTCCTGTTCTTTGACCGCAGCCTGCGGACCCGGGTGTCCTTCGAGGTGGCCATGGACCAGCTCGGTGGTCACTGCATGAACATCTTCGCCGACCGCGAGCTCTACGACCTCGAGCCGGACGAGCAGGTGGTCATGGACGGCGCTGCCGAGGAGCACGTGAAGGACGCCGCGCGCACGTTGTCGCGCTACCTCCACGCGCTGGGCGTGCGGCAGATCAGCCAGTCCGGCCAGTGGGACGTCGACCGCCAGGACCTGCTGATCCGCGCCTATGCGCAGCACGCGTCCATCCCGGTCATCAACCTCGAGACGGTGCAAGAGCACCCGTGTCAGGCGATCGCCGACATCCTCACGATCCGCCAGAACCTCGGTGAGCTGCGCGGGCGTAAGATCACCCTGGCCTGGGCCAACCACCCCAAGCCCAAAGGTATGGGCGCGAGCCACTCCATCCTGACCCTCGCGAGCATGCTAGGCATGGACGTGACGGTCGCGCATCCTCTGGGCTTCGAGCTCGACGGCGAAGTGATGCGGCGCGCGACCGAGCGCGCCGGCGCGTCGGGCGGTGGCGTCCGCGTCGTCAACGACTTGGCTGAGGCGGTCCGGGGGACACAGGTGCTCTACGCGCGCTCCTGGGGCTCTGTCAAGTACTGGGCCGACCCCGAGCGTGAGGCGATGGTGAAGCGCTCGCTGAACTCTTGGCAAGTCGACGAGGCGACGATGGGTCGCACGGACAACGCACTGTTCATGCACCCTTTGCCAGTGCGGCGCAACGTGGCAGTCACCGACGACGTGCTCGACGGCCCGCGCTCTGTGATCTACGACCAGGCCGAAAACCGCGTGCACGTGCAGAAGGCGCTGTTGCTGCGCCTGCTCGCCGACGCATAGGAGCGCCCGACGTTCAAGAGGGCGCGCGCTCGCGACGTGGCGCAAGCCCCGCGGCGCGCGCCGTGGCCGCAAGGCCAAGGCGCGAGGTCACCGACGCGACAAACCCCAGTCGCTCGTGCGCCGGGCCTGGATCGGCGACCCAGCCATGCCGCAACTCGCGGAGCTTGTCGCGACCAAAGAACGACCCGCGACCCCGCAGCCGCGCGAAGCCGTCGGCCACCGCCGCCGCCGGCCAGATCAGCCATAGCGGCAGCCGCACCAGGCGAGCGCGCCGGCCGCACGCCTGCGCCACCGCCCGCAACAGCTCGTGGGACGTCAGCCGGTCGGGTCCATCCAGGGCAAGCGCAAGCTCGGCGTCCGGAGCGAGCGCCGCTTGCCGCAAGGCCCGAACCACGTCGTCGACATGCATCACCGACAACGCCCGCGCCGTCCACGGCACGGGCGCGATCACGCCGAGGGCGCTGCGAAACAGCAACCGCGTCGCGGGATCGCCCGGCCCGTAGATCACCGGCGGGCGAACGATGATCCAAGACAGCATGGCGCCGCCAGCACCGGCGACCTCGCGCTCCCCAGCCAGCTTGCTCCGGCCGTAGTTCGAGCACGGCCGGCCAGCGCCTGGGGGCGGTGCGGCCGATGCGCCGGTGGATGGTCCAGCCGCAGCGAGCGAGGACACATGGACCAGGCGGCAACCGGCGGCGTGCGTGGCCAGGGCCGCGACCAAGTTGCCAGTCCCCGTGGCGTTGGCGCGAAAGAACTCCGCACGCGAGCACGCGGTGGTGGCGCCGGCCAAATGAAACGCCAACTGGACGCCGCGCGCGGCCGCGGCGAGCGCCGCCGGGTCACCGAGATCACCCTCGACGAGGCACGGCGCCGGCAACCCACCAGCGCAGGCACGGGTCCGATCGCGCACCAACAACCGCAGGTCTGCCGGCGGCACGCCGTCCTCGAGCAAGGCGCGGACCAGGGCGCCGCCCACAAAACCAGTGGCCCCCGTCACCAAGATCGGTCGCCTGAGGGTCATCGCTCAGAACGCCGTTCGACCCATTTTGAAATCGCCACGACGGCTTTCCGCACGCTTCGAGCACCTCCTACGTGGCCTCTGGCCGAGATAGCAGTTGGCTCGGCCTTTCCCGGCTCCTACCATCCGCTGCTTCGGGGCTCCGACAGCGCCCTAAACGCCGAACGTGGCGAACCGTGGATCTCTTTGCGAAGTGCCATAGCTTCACGCGCGCCAAGGAACTCCAAGCCGAGGGGTTCTACCCCTACTTCGCGCCGATCTCCAACAGCCAGGGGACGGAAGTCGAGTACGGCGGCCGCCGGCTCATCATGGCCGGGAGCAACAACTACCTTGGCCTGACGCATCACCCGCACGTGCTGGAAGCGGCGCGACGCGCCCTGGAAACGCACGGTTCGGCGTGCACGGGCTCGCGCTTTCTCAACGGCACGCTGGAGCTGCACGAGGAGCTGGAGCGGCGCCTGGCGCGCTTCCTCGACCGCGAGGCGGCCCTATGTTTCTCTACCGGCTTCCAAACCAATCTCGGGGTGATCTCGGCGCTGTGCCGCCGCGATGACGAGATCTTCTGCGACCGCGATAACCACGCCTCGATCCTCGATGGGTGCCGCCTGAGCTTTGCCGAGCTGCGGAAATT
This sequence comes from Planctomycetota bacterium, assembly GCA_039029375.1. Taxonomy (GTDB): domain Bacteria; phylum Planctomycetota; class UBA1135; order UBA1135; family UBA2386; genus JBCCGH01. The sequence continues at coordinate 48,498 of JBCCGH010000002.1, read as the reverse complement.
CCGGCACAACGACTTGGGCCAGCTCGAAGAGTTGCTCGAGCGGAGCTGCAGCAACAACCCGGCCGGCAAGCTGATCCTGGTGGACGGCGCCTTCTCCATGCTCGGAGACCTCGCCGACCTGCCGACGATTGCCGCGCTGGCGCGCCGGTACGGCGCCCGACTGCTCGTCGACGAAGCGCACTCGGTCGGCGTGCTCGGCCGCCGCGGCCGCGGCGCCACCGAGCTCTTCGACGTCGAGGAAGAGGTCGATCTCCTGGTCGGTACGTTCAGCAAGAGCTTTGCCAGCATCGGCGGCTTCGTCGCCGGGCCCGAGGCCGTGGTCCACTACATCAAGCACCACGCGCGGTCGTTGATCTTCTCCGCCTCCATTCCGCCTAGCGCTGCTGCCACCGCACTCGCCGCGCTCGACGTGATCGAAGCCCAGCCGCAGTTGCGCCGCCGCCTCATGGCCAATGCCCGCCGGGTCCGGATCGGCCTCGAGCGCATGGGCTACACCGTGGGGCCGACCGAAACACCGATCGTCCCCATCATCATTGGCGACCAAGATCGGCTCTTCGGTTTCTGGAAGGCCCTCTTCGACGCCGGCCTGTTCACCAACCCGGTGACGGCCCCAGCGGTGCCGATGGGCATGGACCTGATCCGCACCTCCTACATGGCGACCCACACGGACGAACAACTCGACCGCGTCCTCGACATCTTCGAGACCGTGGGGCGACGCATGGGATTGCTCGCGCACCGCCCGGTGCCCGTCGCGCACCGCCAGGCCTCCGGATAGCCGATGACGACGTCGCCGCCCGACTTCGTCCACCTCAACGTCCGCTCGCACTACAGCCTTCTCACCTCGACGTGTCGTCTGGGCGGGCTGGTGAAGGCAGCGGCGCAGGACGAACAGCGTGCGCTCGCCCTGACCGATGCAGGCAACCTCTTCGGCGCGATCGAGTTCTACCAGGAGTGCCGGCGCGCCGACGTGAAGCCCATCTTGGGCATGAGTGCATTCTACGCCGCCGTCAGCCGCCTCGAGCCATCCGGCGCCGACAACCCCACCCACCAGCTGACGCTCCTGGCCGAGAACAACGCCGGCTGGGAGAATCTAAAGCAGCTGTCGTCGCTCGCTCACGTTGAGGGCTTCCACTACCGGCCGCGCATCGACGCCGAAGCCCTCTCCCGCCACAGCGAAGGTCTGATCGCCCTGTCCGGTGGTCTCACCAGTGAGATCAGCCAGCACCTCTTGGCGGCGCGAACAGAGGCCGCGAAGGCCGCCGCGGAGCGCTTTGTCGAGATCCTCGGGCCGGACCGCTTCTACCTCGAGCTGATGCAGACCGGCTACGAGCCGCAGGACCGCGTGACCCGCGGGCTCGTCGAGCTGCACCGAGACCTCGGCACACCGGTCGTCGCCACCAACGACGTCCACTACCTCGCGCCAGAGGACTGGATCGCGCACGACGTGCTGCTGGCGATCCGCGAGAGCAAGACGCTCAACGCCCCCAACCGTTTCCGCATGGGGTCGCGCGAGCTCTACTTCAAGACCCGAGCCAAGATGGCGGCGCAGTTCAGCAGCCTCCCCGACGCGCTCAGCAACACGGTGGCGATCGCCGAGCGGTGCGATGTCGAGATCGACTTCAGCACTTATCACCTGCCGGTCTTCGTCGCGGAGACCGGCGAAGAACCGGACGCGCTGTTCGATCGCATCTGTCGCGAAGGCGCGGTCGAGCGCTACGGCACCGTCACCCCGGAGATCACCAAGCGTCTCGAGTACGAGATGGGGATCATCCGAAAGCTCGGGTTCGTCAGCTACTTCCTCATCACCTGGGACTTCATCCGCGAAGCCCGCAAGCAAGGCATCCCGGTCGGCCCCGGCCGCGGCTCCGCCGCGGGCTCAATCGTTGCCTACTGCATGCGGATCACCGACCTCGATCCGCTCCGCTACAACCTCATCTTCGAGCGATTCCTCAACGCCGCGCGCGTCACGATGCCGGATATCGACATCGACTTCTGCGGCAACCGGCGCGACGAGATCATCGACTACGTCCGCGACAAGTACGGGCGTTCCAACGTCAGCCAGATCATCACGTTTGGCACCATGGCAAGTCGAGGTGTCATCCGCGACGTCGGGCGAGCGCTCGAGGTGCCCCTCGCCGAAGTCGATAAGCTCGCCAAGAAGATCCCGCAGGGCCCCGGCGCTTCCCTGCAGAAGGCACTCGAGTCCGACCCGGAACTCGGCGAGCTCCGCGACGCGTCACCCGAGCGCAAACGCTTGTTCGAGATGGCCCTCAAACTCGAAGGGCTCGCCCGCCACTCGTCGATCCACGCGGCCGGCGTCGTGGTGGCGGATCGGCCCCTGGTCGAGCACGTGCCACTCGCGCGCAACGGCACCGAGTACACGACGCAGTGGCAGATGACCGAGCTCGAGGAAGTCGGCCTGCTGAAGGTGGACTTCCTCGGGCTCAAGACCCTCACCATCCTCAACGAGGCCGTGCGCCTCATTCACGAGGTCACCGGCACCCTGGTCGACCTGGACCACCTCGACCTTGCCGACCGCCCGACCTTCGAGCTCATGACGCGGGGCGACACACTCGGCGTCTTCCAGCTCGAATCTCAGGGCATGCGCGAGCTGTTGGCGCGTCTGAAGCCCGACAGCTTCGAGGACGTCATCGCGGTCCTCGCGCTCTATCGCCCAGGCCCACTCGGCTCAGGCATGGTCGACATGTTCGTGCGCCGGAAACACGGCGAAGAGGAGACCAAGTATCCCCACGAATCGTTGCGCCAGGTCCTCGAGGAGACCTATGGAGTCATCGTGTACCAGGAGCAGGTGATGCGCATCGCCAACATCCTGGCCGACTTCTCGATGAACCAAGCCGACGCACTGCGCAAGGCCATGGGCAAGAAGAAGCCGGAGGTGATGGCCAAGTTCAAAGAGCAGTTCATCGAGGGCGCCGTCAACCTGAAGCACAAACACAACTTCGCCAAAGAGATCTTTGAGACGATGGAGTACTTCGCCGGGTACGGCTTCAACAAGTCGCACTCGGCGGCGTACGCGCTGCTCACCTACCAGACGGCCTATCTCAAGGCCCACTACCCGACCGAGTTCCTCGCCGCCAACCTCACGACGGAGTCGGGGAACTCGGACAAGATCCGCGAGTTCGTCGACGAGTCCAAGCGGATGGACATCAAGATCCGGCCCGCGGACGTCAACACCAGCCGCAGCTACTTCACCGTTGAGGACGGCGCGGTTCGGTTCGGTCTTGGCGCGGTGAAGGGCGTCGGCGCGCGCGCCGCCGAGCTGGTCGGCGAGGTCCGCGACCAAGATGGCCCCTACCGATCCCTCGACGAGTTCTGCGATCGTCTGGATCCGACCTGCGTCAACAAGACGGCCCTGGAAGCGCTTGCGAAAGCTGGGGCCTTCGACGAGCTCGGCATTCACCGGCGCCACGCGTTCGAGACCATCGACTCGGCGATGCGGGGCGCCGCCCAAGCCCGCGACGATCGACGCAAGGGCCAGGGCCTACTGTTCGGCGCTCGCGACGCGGTCGCGCCGCCGACCGAAGAACCCGTGTCCGTCGAAGAATGGGGTGAAGCGGAGCGACTTGCGAACGAGAAGCAGGCGCTCGGCTTCTACTTCTCTGGCCACCCGTTCGAGAAGCGCGGCAAGTTCTACAGCCGCCTCGCCGGCCAGACTTCGTCGGACCTCCGCGACATCGAGAACGGTACCGAGGTGCAGATCGCCGGCATGATCGCCGCTGTCCGCATCATGCAGATCAAGTCTGGCCGCAACGCTGGCCAGAAGATGGCGCGCTTCGCCCTCGAGGATCTGGATGGCGTGGTATCGGTCACATGCTTCGCGCGGACGTACGCGACCGTGAAGGACATCATCGAAGAGGACGCGATCGTGTTTGCCACTGGCCGCGTCGAGGGCGAGGGCGAGGAGCGCGCGCTCCTCCTCGACGGCATCCGCGCCGCCGAAGAGGTCGTCTTGACCGAGGTGCACTCGCTGGTCGTGCGCCTCCAAGCCGAGCAAGTGCGCGAGTCTTTGCTCGAGGACATCACCACGGCCATCCTCGAGTCCCCTGGCGATCAACGCCTGGCGCTCGAGGTGATCGAGGGTGACGCCGTGCACACAGTGCGCGCGGGCCCGCGCTTTGCTCTCCGCCTGACGATGGACCTCCTCGATCGGCTGGCCGACCTCGTCGGCGCTGGCGGCCTCGCGTTCACGCGGCGCTAGTGTTGCGTGTCGGAAGTTCGTCACATATGTCGACGGCCCTCTGCGCCGCTCGCGGCGTTGCGTCTCCTCGACTTGTCCACCAACAAGCCCTGCGTCGACAGCGCCTTGCGAGCGGCACACACATGGCTCGCCGACTTACGCAACCAACTTCCGACACACAACACTAGTGGGGTCGCTCCGAAGTTCGTCAACAGGTCACTGGCCCTCCGCGCCGTTGGCCGCGGGGACCCGCTCGGCGCTTGCGTCGAGTGGGCGCGTGTTGCGTCGCCTCGGCCTACCGGGGCACGAGGCGGACGCCGCGAAAACCGGCTCGGACGACCGGCTCCAACTCGAAGCGCGCCGGGAGATGCGCCGTCGCAAACGCGCGCAGCGCCGCGGTTTGGCGGAGGAGTCGGCGGGCGCCGTCCGACAGATACACCGATCGACCGGCGCGTTGCATACCCGCCACCGTCGCGTCGAAGTACATCGAGAACGCCGCGGCATCGAGCCCCTGATCTTCCACATGCTGGAGTAGGGTCGCGGCCGACACAAACGGCACCCGCGGCGCGGCCCGAAGAAGCGCCCGCCGCTCGCCCCAGGCCCGGCACACCACGAACACGGGCTGGCGTTCATTGAGGGCCGCGATCCCCGCGCCGAACTCGTCTGCCACCATCGGTCGATCGTGCATCCGCACTTCGTGCACCGCGAGCGCCGCGGTGACGGCGATGGCACCCCACACCCAAGATCGACGCAACGAGCGCGCCGTGAGCCAGGCCGCGGGAAAGGCCAGCGGCAAGAGGTACGCCCCCCGCTCGACGATCTGCTGCAAGATGACGCTCGCCGCGACCAGATAGCCACACCAGGCCACCGTGAAGGCCAGCAACGCCCTACGGAGCCCGCGGCGTCCCACCGCGGCCCAGCACAGCCACGCCGCGGGGCCGAGCGGTAGGAGCCACTCCTGGACGAGGGTCTGCGGTAGATGCGAGACGCTCACGCGATCACCGATCCACCCGCGCAGGAACTCGAGCTGACCACCCATCGGGGCCGCGAGGCGGTCCGGCTGCAGGAGACTTGCGGCCAGTGCCGCCACTACCCCGTGCGCTGCCAGCCCGGCCACGGCCAACCCGAAATGGCTCCGCCACGTGCGGCCCCGCGCCCACAGCCACAGCGCAAACAGCGGGGCCAGGAGATGCCCGCTCGCGTGCACCAAGGCCGCCAACGCCGTCGTGATGCCTAGGAGGCCCACGCGGACGAGCCGCGGACGCGCCGCCGCGTGCGCGAACGCCAGGCTCGCCAGGCCCGCGAAGAACAGGAAGACAGCATGCACTTCGACGATGGTCGCGAAGAACACGACCCCCGGCGCCACCGCGACCATCGTGGCCACCGCCAACGCTTCGGCCCGGCCGCCTCCGAGCCGGCGCGCGGCACACCAGAACCACACGACCGCACCGGCCGCGCCCAGGGCGGAGCAGGCGCGGACCGCTTCGAACAAGCCGACGCCGGCTCCCTCGAGCGGTGCGACGGCCAGCGCGACCAGGTGCAGGTAGAGCAGGTGGTAGGAGTGCTCGATCCCCTGCGCCAGATACGTGATCAGGTAGTACGCATCCTCGCCATGGATCGCACGCTGGCCCAGGGCCAGATACGCTGCGCTACAGACCACGCCGAGCACCAGGCCGTCCCAGCGACCCGCTGCCACCCGGCGACGGTCAGGCGTCCTCGCCCTCCGCAGCCTGAGCGAGCTGGCGCGCGAGCACCTGGTTGTCCACCAGCTCGAAGATCGCCCTGCTGCCCCCGTCGCCAACGCGCCGCTCCGCCAAGCGGATGAGGCGCGTGTAGCCGCCGGGGCGATCCGCATAGCGCGGGCCCAGCTCACCGAACAGCTTGGCGACGGCCTCCCTGTCCTGGAGCTGGGAGAGCGCGCGCCGATAGCGGTGCAGCGACTTCTCCTTGCCCAGCGTGAGCATCTTCTCGACTCGACGCCGCATGGCCTTCGCCTTCTCCACGGTCGTGATCACGCGTTCGTGCTTGATCACCGACACCATGAAGTTGCGGGTCATGGCTTCGCGGTGGGCACACGAGCGGCCGAGCTTCTTTCCAGCGACGCGGTGTCTCATAGCATCACACAGGCTGTTCGTGGTCGACCTGCATGCCGAGCGACAGCCCCATCGCCGACAGCTTCGTCTTGACCTCCTTGAGCGAGGTCTTGCCGAAGTTTCGAACCTTGAGGATGTCGGGCTCGGCCAGCTGCACCAGGTCGCCCAGGGTCTGCACGTTCTCCGAATCCAGGCAGTTCTTGGCCCGGACCGACAGGTCGAGGATGTCGACCGACTTCGACAGGAGCTCGTCCAGCTCCTTCCGCTTGGCGCTCTCATCGCCTTCCGGAGCCAGTCCGCCACCTTCGACGGCCAGGTCTTCCTTGAGTTCGAAGTACTGAACGAACGGATTGAGGTGCTTGCGGTAGATCTTGCTGGCTTCCACCAGTCCGAGCTCCGGCGTCACCGTGCCGTCGGTCCACACCTCCAACACCAGGCGGTCGTAGTTCGTGAACTTGCCGACGCGGGTGTTCTCGATCGCGTACTTCACGCGATAGACCGGGCTGAAGATCGAATCGACCGGGATCGTGCCGACCTCCATCTCCTCGCTGACGTTGTCGTCGGCCGTGACATAGCCGCGGCCCTTCTTCACCTGCATCTCGCAGTAGAAGCGGACGTCCTCGGTCAGCGTGCACAGCGTCAGGTCGGGGTTCACGACCTCGACGTTGTGGTCGGCCTCAATGTCGGCGCCCGTGACCTCGCCCTTGCGCGATACATCGATGCGCAGCAGACACGGCGCGTCCGTATGCATCCGCACGCGGAGCTTCTTGATGTTGAGGATGATGTGGGTGACATCCTCCGAGACCCCGGGGATCGTCGAGAACTCATGCACCACACCTTCGATCTTGACCCACGTGACCGCAGTGCCCTCGATCGAGGACAGCAACACGCGGCGGAGCCCGTTACCGATCGTGGTGCCAAACCCACGCTCAAACGGCTCGACCACAAACTTGCCGTAGCTGTCGGTCGCGCCGTCCTCCTCCAACCGTACCTGTGAGGGCAGCTCGAAGTTACGCCAGCGAATACGCATCCCAGACTCCTGTCGTCACCCCGCGGAACGGACTCAACGCGAACACAACTCGACGATGAGCTGCTCGTTGATCGGATGGGGTACATCCTCTCGCTTGGGCAGCTGCACCACCTTGCCTTTGAGGTCACCGGGCATGGCCTCGAGCCACGCCGGGATCCCCTGACCCTTGTTGATCTCCACCGCCTCACCGGCCTTCTTGGAGATCTTCTCTTTGCCCTGCATTTGGATCGTGTCGCCGGGCCGCACCAGATAGCTCGGGATGTCCGTCCGCCGACCGTTCACAAACACGTGGCCATGGGCCACCATTTGCCGCGCGTCAAAGCGGGACAGCGCCAGACCCAGGTTCAGCACCACGTTGTCGAGGCGCCGCTCAAGCAACACCAGCAGGTTCTCACCGGTGTTGCCCTTCTGCCGCACCGCGAGCACGAAGTACTTCATGAACTGCCGCTCAAGCACCCCGTAGATGCGCTTGGCCTTCTGCTTCTCCCGCAGCTGCGCGGCGTAGTCCGTGGTCTTCCGCGGCCGCGTGTGCATGCCTGGCGGGTAGTCGCGACGGTTGATTCCGCACTTCTCCGAGAAGCACCGCTGCCCCTTGAGGAACAGCTTCATGCCCTCGCGACGGCAGAGCTTGCAGACGTTTCCAGTAAATCTCGCCATACGTCAGACCCTGCGCCGCTTGCGCGGCCGGCAGCCGTTGTGCGGCAGCGGCGTCACATCCTCAATGACCTTGATCTCAATGCCAGAATGCGCAAGCGCGCGGATGGCCGACTCGCGACCCGAGCCAGGTCCCTTGACCCGCACCTCGAGCTCGTGCACGCCCATCTTGCGCAGCTTGTCGGCAACCTTGGACGCCGCACGTTGCGCCGCGAACGGCGTGCTCTTGCGACTGCCCTTGTAGCCAATCGTGCCGGCCGAGTCCCAGGCAATGACTTGCCCAGTCGAGTCCGTGACGGTCACGATCGTGTTGTTGAACGATGCGCGAACGTGCGCCACGGCCTTGCCGACGTTTCTCCTCGAACGCTTCTTCTTCTCCGCCATCGCTCTACTTCCGCTGGATCTTCTTGTTCGCGACTGTCTTCGGCTTGCCCTTGCGGGTGCGCGCGTTGCACCGCGTCCGTTGCCCATGCACCGGTAGACCGCGCCGATGGCGGATCCCCCGGTAGCAGAGGATGTCCTTGAGTCGATTCACGTTCTGCATCAGCTGGCGACGCAGGGGGCCCTCGACCACGTAGTGCTCCTCGATGTGGCCGGCGATCTTCGCCACCTCATCATCGGACAGGTCCCGAGCCCGCATTTCCGGGCTCAAGCCGAGGTCGGCGACGATCTTCGCCGAAGAGGTCACCCCCACCCCGTAGATGTAGGTAAGCGCGACCGACAGCTTCTTGTCGTTCGGGACGTCAACTCCAACGATGCGCGGCATGGCTCCTCACTTACCCTGACGCTGCTTGTGGCGGGGGTTGGTACAGATGACCCGCACCACGCCGCGCCGCCGCACGATGCGGCAGTTTTCACAAATGCGGCGGACGCTTGCTCGGACCTTCACGGCTTGACCTCAACCAGCGGACATCATGAGACGGGCCGACCGAGTTTGTTGGTCAGCTCGCCAAAGACAGCTTCGGGCGCCTGATCGGCATTCACGTCGATCAGCAGCCCACGAGAACGGTAGTAATCGAGGAGTGGCTCGGTCTGCGACCGATAGGCCTCCAGCCGCTGGACGACCACGTCCTCGCGGTCGTCGGCTCGCTGGGTCAGCTCGCCGCCACACGCATCACACACGCCGTCTTGCTTCGTCGGCTTGAACTCGACGTGCCAGATGGCGCCGCATTGGGCACAGTTCCGGCGGCCAGTCAGCCGTCGCACCAAGATCTCCTGCGGAACCTCGAAGTACGCCACGTGGGTCAGTCCCACACTGGCCGCCGACGCATCTGCAGGAAGGCTCTGATCGAGAGCCTGCGCTTGCGGAAGTGTACGGGGAAAACCGTCCAGGATCCAGGCATCGCCCGCATCTGGCTGGCCGATCCGCTCCAAGATCATGGCGATGATCAGCTCATCGGGGACCAGCTGACCCTGATCCATGAACCCCTGGGCGCGCTCGCCCAGCGCGGTGCCCCGGTTGCGGTGCTCGCGCAGCATGTCCCCTGAGGAGATGTGCAGCGACTCGCCGCGGTCGGCGAGCATCTTGGCCTGCGTCCCCTTGCCGGCGCCCGGGGCGCCGAGGAAGACCGCGCGCATGACCGCGTCCGAACTCACCGGCGGCCCCAGCCCGACTGGCCGCTCGAGTCCTTCACCACGCCCTCGTAGTTGCGCATCACCAGCATGGCGTTGAGCTTCTCGACGAGGTCGAGAGCGACACCGACCACGATGAGGATCGAGGTGCCGCTCATGAAGTAGAGGAAGGTCGGATCGAGGCCAGCGAAGCCGCTACTGACAAAGGTCGGGAACACCGCGACCACCGTCAGAAACGCGGCGCCGGCGAGCGTGATCCGCACCATGGTCTGCTCGAGGAACTCGGCCGTCTTCTTACCGGGACGAATCCCGGGGATGAAGGACCCGTGCTCCTTCAAGTTGTCCGCCATCTCGTTCGGTTGGAACATCAACGACGTCCAGAAGAACGAGAAGAAGAAGATCAGGCCGGCGTAGCAGGCGACATACCAAAAGCCACGCCCAGCCGAGAACGTGTCCGAGAGCCAGTCGAGGCCAATCGCGCTGCCGAGCAAAGACGGCACGATCAGCAGCGCCGAAGCGAAGATGATCGGCATGACGCCGGCGTGGTTCACTTTGATCGGCAGGAAATGGCGCTGGCCGCCGTAGACCCGGCGGCCACGCGTTTGCTTGGCCTGTTGGATCGGAATCCGCCGTTGCGACTTGGTCATGAACACAACGGCCACGACCGCGACGCCCCAGGCGAGGACGAACAACAGCAACGTCTGGTACGCCTCGGTCTGCAGCGCCCCATCACTGGCGGTGCCGAACGCCTGCAGGAACGCCGGCCACAGCGCGGCAATGATGCCGGCCATGATGATCAGCGAGATGCCATTGCCGGCGCCGTGCTCGGTGATCTGCTCGCCGAGCCACATGATGAACAGCGTCCCCGCCGTCATGCTCAGCATCACGAGGAGGCAGTAGGGCAGCCAGTAGGCCTCCACGCTGGCGTGCAGGAGCGAGTCCGGCGTGTTCAAACTCTTGCCGAGCACGCAAAAGATGACGAAGAACGACTGCACCAGGCAGATCGGGATCGTCGCCAGCCGCGTGTACTGGTTGATTTTGCGCTGTCCGGACGCGCCTTCCTTCGACAGCCGCTCGAGGGTCGGCACCACCTTGACCAGCAGCGAGAAGATGATGCTTGCCGAGATGTACGGCATGACCCCCAACGAGAAGATCGACGCCTGCTGCAGCTGCGCGCCGGTCAGAATGTTGACGATCCCGGCCAATCGGCCGATGCCCTCACCCGACGCGCCACCCGCGAGCTCGACGAACTTCTGGTAGTCGACCCCGGGAATCGGGATCGCGAAGCCAATGCGATAGAAGAACAGCAGACCGATGGTGATCAGGATCTTCTTCCTGATCTCCGCGTCTTTGTACAGACTTCCGAGCGACACCATGGCTGCGACTGCCTTGCGTCAGCCGTCCGTTGCCGGAGCGGCCTGGCCCTTCTTGACAAACTTCGGTCGGCGGCCGACCGGGGGAATCAGCTCGATGGAGCCGCCCAACGCTTCGATCTTCTGACGCGCGGACGCGGTCACCGCATCGGCTCGAACCGACAGCTTGACCTTGAGGTCGCCGTCGCCGAGCAGCTTGAACAGACGACTGTGCTTGGCTTTGGAGACCAGACCAGCCCCGAGGACGGCATCGAGGTCGACCACGGCGCCCTCGGCGAACCCGTTGAGCTCGCCGACGTTGATCGTGGTGTAGACCTTCTTGAAGTTTTTGTTGTTGAAGCCCCGCTTCGGCACACGCCGGAAGAGTGGCATCTGGCCACCCTCCCAGGCAATGCGGACGGACCAGCCCGAACGCGCGCGCGCGCCCTTATGGCCGCGCCCCGCCGTCTTGCCGTTGCCGGAGCCCGTGCCGCGACCGATGCGCTTGCGGTTCCTGAACTTCTGTCCCAGTGCAGTGGCTTCGGTCAGGTTCATCCGATCTTCACTCCGCGCAACTCCTCGACCACGCGCTGATCGCGCAAGTTGGCGAGGGCCGCCATCGTCGCCTTGACCACGTTGAGGGCGTTGGTCGAGCCGTAGTTCTTGGTCAGGATGTCCGTGATGCCCGCTAGCTCGACGACCTTGCGGACCGCCTTGCCCGCGATGATCCCAGTTCCCGGGGACGCCGGGATCAGCCGCACCCGCGACGAGCAGAAGACGCCCTCCACCTGGTGCGGGATCGAGCCGCCGTCGCGCAGCACCCGCATCAGCCGCTTGCGGCCATCCTTGACGGACTTCTCGACTGCGCTCGGCACTTCCTTGGCCTTGCCATAGCCGATGCCGACGAGACCGTCGCGGTTGCCGACCACGGCAAGCGCGCTGAAGGAGAAGCGGCGGCCGCCTTTCACCACCGCCGCGGAGCGGTTGATGTTGATGACGTCGTCTTCCACATCGACGGTGAGCGCTTCGTCGATCGGGATCGTGGGGTAGCTCTTCTTGACCATGGCTGGATCGAGGTGGTCGCGGCGGGGGGGATCAGAACTCTAGGCCGCCCTCACGGGCAGCCTCGGCGAGGGCCTTCACCCGGCCGTGATACTTGTAGGGGCCACGGTCGAACTTGACCTTGGTGACGCCGGCCGCCTTCGCGCGCTCGGCCAACGCCGCCCCGACCTTGGAGGCGACGTCTGTTTTCTTCATGCCCTGCAGCTCTGACCGCAGGGTCTTGTCCATCGACGAAGCCGATGCCAGCGTCTTGCCGGCAGCGTCATCGATGAGCTGACAATAGATCTGCTTCAGGCTGCGGAACACCGAGAGGCGCGGCCGAGCGCTATAGAGCCTGAGCTTGCGCCGGACGCCCTGGGCGTTCCGCGTCCGGCGGGTCGACTTGAGCTTCTTGGCTTCAACCATGGTGCTTCTCTCAATCAGGCCGAGCCGAAGGCCTTGCCTGCCTTCCGCCGGATGATCTCGTCGTCGTACTTGATGCCCTTGCCGTTGTACGGCTCCGGCGGTCGCAGCTTGCGAATGCTCGCCGCCAGCTGCCCCACCGCCTGCTTGTCACAGCCCTCGATCGTGATCGTGGTCTGGTTCGGGCAGGTCACGGTCAATCCAGCGGGCACCGCGTGAGTCACCGAGTGCGCGAAGCCGAGGTTCATCACAACGCTCTGCCCCTCGACCTTAGCCGTATAGCCGACGCCGTTGATCAGCAGGGTGCGTTTGTAGCCCTCGGAGACCCCAATCACCATGTTGTTGAGGAGCGCTCGGGTCATGCCGTGAAAGGCACGCGCCAAGCGATCGCGCTCATCGCCGAGCCGATCGACGGTCACGCGGCCATCCTCCAGCTTCACCTCGACTTCTGGGCGCAGAGTGATGGCCAGCTCGCCCTTGGGGCCTTTGACCTTCACTTCCCCGCCGTCGGCCGAGACCTTGACGCTCGAGGGGACCTTGATGGGTTGACGACCAATCCGCGACATGGCTTTACTCGATCGTGCAGAGGACCTCGCCGCCGATCTTGTGCTCGCGGCACTCGCGATCGGACAGCACGCCCCGGTTCGTAGACACCACCGAGATGCCGAGGCCGCCCCGCACTTTGGGGAGCTCGGTCACGCCGCGGTAGCGGCGACAGCCCGGCTTGCTGTAGCGGCTCAGCTTGGTGATCACCTGCTGGCCATCGGCGCCGTATTTGAGAGCCACGTTGACCACGCTGCGCGGCCCGTCGCCGTGCACTTCGTAGCTCGTGATGTAGCCCTCGCGCTTGAACACCTCCAGCACCGACACCTTCAGTGCGCTGCCGGGGAAGCTGACACCCTCAAAGTGGTTGCGCAACGCGTTGCGCATCCGCGTGAGCATGTCGGCAATCGGATCCGTCATCATGGCCGTACCCTCCTCACCAGGATGCCTTGCGGACGCCTGGGATCTCGCCGCGCAGCGACAGATTCCGGAAGCAGACCCGGCAAATCCCAAACTTGCGATAGTAGGCGCGCGGTCGACCACACAGCTGACAGCGGTTGTAGCCCCGCGTCGAAAACTTGGGCTTCCGCGCCGCCTTGACGATCAAACAGTTCTTGGCCATGAGCTGCGGTCCTACTCGTTGTCGCCCTTGACGAACGGAATCCCGATCTCCTTGAGCAACGCCCGCCCCTCTTCATCGCTGGGTGCGGTGGTCACAAACGTGATGTGCATGCCCTGCACGAACTCGACCTTGTCCAGATCGATCTCGGGGAACACGCTCTGCTCCGACAGGCCCAGCGAGTAGTTGCCACGGCCGTCCAACTTGTCGGGCAAGCCCCGGAAGTCGCGAATCCTGGGGACTGCGACCGCCACCAGGCGGTCGATGAACTCCCACATCCGAGCACCACGTAGCGTCACGCTGCAGCCAATCGGCATGCCCTGGCGGAGCTTGAAACCCGCCACTGAACGCCGCGCCTTGGTGGTCACCGGCTTCTGGCCAGTGATCGCACCGAGCTCGCGCGTCGCGTGCTCGAGCCGTGCCTTGTTCTCGATGGCGCGCCCGACGCCCATGTTCAGCACCACCTTGCTGATCCGCGGGATCATCATGGGGTTGGCGTAGCTGAACTGCTTCTGCAGAGCGGGACGCACCTCATCGTTGTACTTCTCTTTGAGGCGAGGTGGTGGCGGCGGCGCCGTCTGTGCTTCGGTTTCGGACATCGGCTAGCTCTCCTTGGCGGCGCCCTTCTTCGCGGCACCGCGGACCGGCACGCGAACCCGCTTGCCGTCCACCATCTCGATCCGCGTACGCACGCCCCGCCCCAGCTCTTCGCTGTAGAGGAGGACGTTGCTCGCATCGATCGGGAACTCACGGTGCACGCGGCCGCCCTGCGGATTCTGCTGCGAGCGGCGCATGTGCTTCCAGCGCATGTTCACGTCCTTCACCGTGACGCGGCCGGTCTCAGCATCGACGCCGAGCACCTCACGCGGAGTGTTGGACTTGCCGGCGCCCGCGATCACGACGACCTTGTCGCCGCGCTTCACATGCATCTTGCGACCAGCCATCAGACCACCTCCTCAGCGAGCGAGACGATCTTCATGAAGTTCTTCTCGCGCAGCTCACGGGCCACCGCACCAAAGATGCGGGTGCCGCGCGGGTTGCCATCGTTGTCGATCAGGACCAGCGCGTTGCGATCGAAGCGGATGTAACTGCCATCGGGACGTCGCACGTTCTGCGCAGTGCGCACCACGACGCCCTTGACCACCTGCCCCGTCTTGACCTCGCCGTTGGGGAGCGCCTTCTTCACGCTGGCCACGATGACGTCACCCAGTGATGCATAGCGACGCCGGCTACCGCCGAGCACCTTGATGCACTGAGCCCGTTTCGCGCCGCTGTTGTCGGCCACGTCGAGCATGGTCTGTTCTTGAATCATCGGCGGACTCCAGCCTCGCTCACGTCACGGCCTTGCGCACGACTCGCACCAACCGCCAGCGCTTCAGCTTGGAGGTCGGACGGGTCTGCATCACCTCGACGACGTCGCCAACCTTGGCTTCGTTTGCCTCGTCATGCGCGTAGAGCTTGGTCCGCCGACGCACGAACTTCTCGTACATCGGGTGCCGGACCTTGCGCTCGACCCACACCGCGACGGTCTTGTCCATCTTGTCTGAGATCACCTTGCCGACCTGCGTCTTGCGCGGCTTGCGCGGCGCTGGTGCCGTCGGCGTGGTGCTGGCTGCGGGCGTCTCGCTCATGCGTCACTTCCGGCCGACTTGGCTGGCTCGCTGATCTCGCGCTCTCTCAGCACGGTGTTGATGCGGGCAATCGTGCGTCGAATCTCGCGGAACCGCGCGGTCTTCGCCACCTCTTCGGACGCGGCGCGAAACCGCATGCCAAACTGCTCCTTGCGCAGCGCCTGCAGGTCGAGCGACAGCTCGCGACTATCCTTGCCGCGGATCTCCGCCACCTTCATCAGACCGACCTCCGCTGGATCATGCGGACCTTGACCGGCATCTTATGCGCGATGCGGTTGAACGCCTTGCGCGCCTGCGGCTCGGTGCACCCGCCCAGCTCATACAGAACCGTCCCGGGCTTGACGACCGCGGCCCAGTAGTCCGTGTCACCCTTACCGGTGCCCTGGCGGGTCTCGGCCGGCTTCGACGAGATCGGCTTGTGGGGGAAGATCCGAATCCACACCTGCGCCTCGGGAGCGGCACGCGAGCAGGCGATACGCCCGGCCTCGATGGTGCGCGACTTGATCCAGCCCGGCTCCAGCGACTGCAAGCCGAAGTCGCCGAACGCGACGGTGTTGCCCCGGCTGGCCACGCCGCGGATCCTGCCGCGCATGCTCTTCCGGTACTTGGTCCGCTTGGGCATCAACATGGCCGCGTCTCCTTATCGCTCCTGATTCCGCTCAGCGGCGCTGCGCACCGGCAGCAGGCCCTTGGTCGTCTCGTCTGGGCCGTACTCGCCCTTGAAGATCCAGACCTTCACGCCAATCGTGCCGAAGTTGGTCTTCGCCGTGATCTGGCCGTAGTCCACCTTCGCGCGCAGCGTGGTGCAGGGGATCCGGCCGCGACGAATGTGGCCGACGCGCGCCATCTCCGCGCCCTGCAGGCGTCCGCCCACCCTAATCTTGATGCCCTGCGCGCCCGCCGACATGGACGTCTCTGCCGCCTTCTTCAGGGCCCGACGGTAGTTCATCCGCTTGGCCAGCTGCTCGGCAAGCGACTCCGCGACGAGGTGCGGCTCCAGCTCCGGACGGTGAATCTCGAGGATCTTCATCCGCACCGGGGTACCCGTGAGCTTCTCCAGGTCCTCGCGGAACCGGTCGACCTTGGCGCCCTTCTTGCCGATGAGGATGCCCGGTCGCGCGGTGTGGAGGAACACGGTCACCATGTCGCCGGCGCGCTCGATCTCGACCTTGGGGATCGCCGCGAACGCCCAGTTTTTCTTGATGTAGGCGCGGATCTTCTGGTCCTGGACCAGCAGGCCGGAGAAGTCCTTCGACGTCGCGTACCAGCGCGAGCGCCAGGGCTCGGTCACGGCGATCCGAAAACCGGTCGGGTGCGTCTTCTGTCCCATGGCTATTCCTCGCCTCCCTCGTCCGCGACAGCGGTCTCGACCTCGGCAGGCAGCATGACCTGCGGGTCGGCGACGCGGATCAGGATGTGACACGTGCGACGCCGAAACGGCATCGCGCGCCCCATCGGTCCGGGCCGAAACCTCATCCGCCCCTGCAGCAGCGGCCCGCCCTGCACGAGAGCCAGGGAGACGATCAGTCGATTCGCCTTGACCTCGGGGTGTTGCAGGGCGTTCGCCACGGCCGACGCCAGCACCTTGCGCACCATGGGTGCCGCGCGGTGCGGGTCGTGCTGAAGCACGTCCAACGCCTGGTTCGCCGTGGCGCCACGGATCAAATCGACCACGCGACGCGCCTTCCTCGCGCCAATGCGCGCGTAGCGGTGCGCGGCCCGAAACTCCAGCGGGGTGGGGTCAGCGCTCATCGGTTACCTCGTCGCTCGGGCGCCATCACGATCACCGGCCCTTCTTGTCGGCGTGCCCGCGGAAGGTGCGTGTCGGCGCGAACTCGCCGAGCTTGTGCCCGACCATGTCCTCGGTGACGTAGCACTTGATGAAGGTGCGGCCGTTGTGCACCAAGAACGTGTGCCCCACGAACTCTGGCGGGATCGTGCTGGCGCGGGCCCAGGTTTTGATCGGCTGGTGCGACTTCTGCTGCGTGTGCACCTCGACCTTGCGCATCAACTTGGCGTCGATGTAGGGGCCCTTCTTGATACTGCGACTCATGCCTCACCTCTATCGCTGCTGACGATGCTTGCCGGGCTTGCGTCGGCGCAGAATGAACTTCGTCGACGCGGCCTTCCGGCGCCGCGTCTTCCCGCCCTTGGTGATCTTGCCCCAAGGCGAGCAGGGATGGCGACCACCGCCCTTGCGCCCCTCGCCGCCACCCATCGGGTGCGCGACAGGGTTCATGGCCGTGCCACGGTTGTGCGGCCGGCGCCCACGATGCCGATTGCGACCGGCCTTGCCCCACCGCACTCGGTGCCAGTCCAGATTGCCGACTTGACCAATGGTGGCGCGGCAGCGGACGTGCACCTTGCGCATCTCGCCCGACGGCAAGATCAGCACGGCGTAATCGCCCTCGCGCGCCGACAATTGGCAGCTGCTCCCCGCGGACCGGGCCAACTGACCACCGCGGCCGGGCTGGAGCTCGATATTGTGCACCTGCAGGCCCAGCGGGATGGTCGCCAGCGGCATGCAGTTGCCGACGTCGGGCTCGACCTTCGCGCCCGCCATCACGGTCGCGCCAACGGCGAGCCCGTGCGGTGCGAGGATGTAGCGCTTCTCGCCGTCCGCGTAGTGCAGCAGGGCGATGTCGGCGTTGCGGTTGGGGTCGTACTCGAGCGCCGCGACCTTGGCCGGGACGTTGTCCTTGGCCCGCTTGAAGTCGATCAAACGGTAGAGCCTTCGCGCTCCGCCGCCGCGGAACCGCGCGGTGATATGGCCGTGGCAGTTCCGCCCGGCCTTCTTCCGCAGGGGCTCGACGAGGCTCTTCTCCGGCCGCTTCTTCGTCAGGTGCGAGAAGTCCAGCACAGACGAATTGCGGCGACCCGCGGACGTCGGCTTGTAGCGCTTGATCGGCATGGGAGACCTCTCAGACGATCTCGATGCGGTCGCCCTCACGCAGGGTGACGACCGCTTTTTTCCAGGGGGACGTCCGGCCGGGCCGGCCCAGAAAGCGCCGAAACTTGCCGGGCATGTTGATGACCCGCACCTTGACGACTTTGACTTCGAACAGCGTCTCGACGGCCTTGCGCACTTCCGACTTGTTGGCGGTGCGCGCCACTTCGAACGTGTACTGGTTCCGGATGTCTTGGAGGACCGTCGACTTCTCGGTGACCAGCGGTCGGCGAATCAGCTCGTAGTACTGCGTGGGATTGGCCATCGATCACTCCTCCGCCGCGGCGGTCGCCGCGGCCGAGTCCGGGCCTAGGCGCTCGACCAGCTGCGTCATCGCGGCCGGGGTCAGGACCATGTAGCGCCGCAGCAACACCTGATGCGCGTTCAGATCGGCGAGCGGCCGCACGTCCACCTGCGGCACGTTGCGCAGCGACAGGTAGAGGTTCTGGTCCTGCTCGGCCGTGACGACCAGCGCGCTGCGATCCATGCCCAGCTGCCGCAGGATGCCCGCGGCCTGCTTGGTGCTCGGCGCCTCGGCGGGCCAGCCCTCCGCGACCGCGACCTCACCATCGCGGAACTTGGACAGGACCGCGGTGCGCAGGGCCACGCGGCGCGCCTTCCGCGGCATGTGGTAGCTGTGGTCGCGCGGCAGTGGCCCGAACGCGATGCCACCCCCCCGCCAGTGCACGGCCTTCTTCGTGCCCATGCGGGCCCGACCGGTGTGCTTCTGCTTCCACAGTTTCTTGTTCGGACCCGCCACCTCGCTGCGCGTCTTGGCCTTCGCCGTGCCCGCGCGGGCGTTGGACAGGTACATGACGACCGCGTCCTTCAGCGTCCGACCGAGCACGCGGTCGCCGAAGACCGACTCGTCGAACGATTCGGAGCGAACGGCTCCCGCGGAGTAGTGCTTGACCTCGGCCATCTGTGTCTTCGGGCGTTGTGACGCGATCCCGCGTCAGAGAGCGGCCGGGCCAACCGAGCCCGACCGAGGCCCGCCGCCAGCGGCAAGCGATCCATCTCCAAAGCGGCGCCGGCCCTCCCCGGCGCGCTTGCCGGTTAGGCCTTGATTCGGATGTCAACGCCAGCAGGCATGTTCAGCTTGCTCAGCGCATCCACCGTCTTCGACGTCGGCTCGGAGATGTAAATCAGCCTCTTGTGGGTCCGGATCTCAAACTGTTCGCGACTCTTCTTGTCGATGTGCGGCGATCGCAGCACGGTGTACCGTTCGATTCTCGTAGGCAAAGGCACTGGCCCAGCCACCCGCGCGCCGGTCCGCTTGGACGTCTCAACAATGTCCTGAGCGGCTTGATCCAAGGCCTCGTGGTCGTAGGCCTCCATACGGATCTGGATCTTTTCGTGCATCGGGTAACAGAGCAGTGCCTCGCCGTGAGAGCCGCGGCAACCCCCGACAAATAAAGGAGTTACGTCAGTCTCGGCTTCCCTCGGACGTGGGGAAGGAGAAAGGTATCGAGCGTGCCGAAACGGGTCAAGGTTCGTGTGGCGTTTTTATCCCCCTAACACGGCGCGGATGACGAGCTTTCGGACACCTCGTCACACGGCGCGAAGCCACACGGGCGCAGGGAAACGTTGCCGAGTCCGCGGGTCAGCGAACGCAGGCGCGTCGCATACCCCAAAACGCGGCGAAGCCGAATCTTGCCAGTGACTTGCGCCGGCGCCGCACCGGAGTCCACCGCCTCGAGCGCGGCGCCACGGCTGCGCAAGTCTGCCAGGACTCCAGACAGCTGATCCGCGGGCGTGGTCACCACGTAGCTCATCAGCGGCTCGAGCAAACGCGGCTTCGCGGCGACCATGGCCTTGCGGCACGCCACGGCCAGGGCCTCCAAGAACAGCACGTCGCCAGCATCACCGGCCGCATCCCCGTCCACCGCGACCAGCTCGACAAAGACGTCGACCACCGGGAACGCGCCGGCCAGGCCCGAGCGGAGCCGGGCCTCCAGCTCGCACAAGAGCTCGGGCACGGGCGCCCCTTCCGGGACCGGTTGGGTCAGCGCGTTGGCGACCCGGGCGACGCCCGACGCCGGCGTGACCCGCACCCCCACCACCGCCCGCGCCGAGCCCTCGCCGCCGGCGCGGCACTCCGCCGACGCCCTCGCCTCACGCGTCACAGTCTCAACGCAGGCGACGGTCGGTCGGCCAAATCGGGCCCGCCCGCCGAGCCGTCGCGCCAGCCGACTCTGAAACACTTCGAGATGCAGCTCCCCCATCCCGGACACCAACAGCCGGCCGGTGTCAGGGTCACTGGTCACGGTCAGCGTCGGGTCATCGCGGGCCAAAGCCTGCGCGCCCGCCTCCAGCAGGTCGGCCTCCTCGGCGATCCTCGGCTCGACCGCCATCGTCAGCACCGGCCGGGGAAACTGCACCGGCTCGAGCTGGATCGCGTGACCGGGCGCAAACAGCGTGTCGCCGGTGCGTAGCGCGACGGCGGCGCCGATGACCACGACATCGCCGGGAACCGCGCGCGGCAACGGCTCGCGATCCTCGGCGTGCATGGTCCATAGGCCCTCGACGGCGAACGGCTCCTCGCCGGCCGCCCGCTGCACCCGGTCGCCCGCGGACAGTGTTCCCGAGTAGACCCGGGCCAGGTGGACGCTGCCCTCCTGCGGATCGACGTGGGTCTTGAAGACCAGCGCGCAGAACGGCGCCTCACGGCGAGGCTCCCGCGTCTGGGTCCCGCCCTGCGGCCCGGGCGCCCGCACTGGACCGGCGTCGAGCGGTGAAGGCAAATAGCGGCAGACCGCGTCCAGGAGAGCGTCGACACCGCGGTTGCGGAGCGCCGTCCCGCCAAACACCGGCACCAGCTGACCCTCCAGCGTGCCACGCCGCAGGGCCGCGTGCAGACGATCGACGGGCACGTCTCGCTCCTCGACGAACGCCCTCATGATCTCCTCATCGAGATCCGCCAACGCTTCGATCAGCTCCGTGCGCGCCGCCGCGAGGTCGACGACACCCTCCAGCGGCCGACCATCGTCCCCGCGCACCGCGCCGGCGAGCACGTCGACCCAGCCCACGAGGGCACCGTCCCGCTGCACCGGCCAAGCGATGGGCACCGGCCGGCAGCCGAGTCGCTCGGTCAGCGACTGCACCGCGGCGCCAAAGTCCCCAGCGTCACGGTCTAGCTTGTTGACAAAGGCGATCCGCGGCGCGCGGCGCGCGTCGGCTTGCCGCCACACGGTTTCCGTCTGCGACTCCACGCCCTTCGTGCCATCCAGCACCACGACGACCCCGTCCAAGACCGCCAGGCACCGCTCCACTTCCGCCGTGAAATCGACGTGCCCGGGCGTGTCGATCAGGTTGAGCCGATAGCCCTTCCACGCCACACAGGTGACCGCCGCGGTGATCGAGATGCCCCGCTGCTGCTCCTCGGCCAGGTAGTCCATCGTCGCCGTCCCGTCATCGACGGCACCCGCGAAGCGCTGTCGCCCCGTCGCGAACAACACCTGCTCCGTCAGGGTCGTCTTGCCCGCGTTGATGTGCGCGACGATTCCGAGATTGCGGACCTTCGACTCGGCCGGCATCCCTCCCAGCCTACGCGCTCCAGGCGCGAGGAGGACCGAGCGGTCTCGCCGACCGCGGTTTGGGCTCCGGCGCGCCGACCGCGGCGCCCCCGCCGAGCGGGGCCTGGGCTACCAGGCGAAGTGGCTGTAGGCGCTGTTGGCCTCAGCCATCTTGTGCACGTTCTCTTTCTTGGTGACCGCCGAGCCCTGGTTGTTGAACGCGTCAAACAGCTCGTCGGCCAGGCGCTTCGCCATGGGCTTACCGCGCTTGGCGCGGGCCGCGTCCACCAACCAGCGGATCGCCAGGCTTTGCTGGCGACGACGGTTGACCTCGCGCGGAACCTGATACGTGGCGCCGCCGACGCGCTTGGAGCGCACCTCGAGCTGCGGCTTCACGTTCTCGATCGCCTTGGTGAAGATCTCGACCGGCTCGGCCTGCACGCGCGTGGCGACGTGGTCGACCGCCTCGTAGAAGAGGCGCTGCGCCGTCGTCTTCTTGCCCTCCCACATGATCTTGTTGATCAACTTGGCGGCGAGCTTGCTGCCAAAGCGCGGGTCGGGCCGGAGGTGAACTTCCGTGGACTTGTAGGAGCGTGGCATCGCGGATCGTTACTGCTTGGGCCGCTTGGTGCCGTACTTCGAGCGCGAGCGGCGCCGCTCCTCGACGCCGGACGAGTCCAGGCAGCCGCGGAGCACGTGGTAGCGCACGCCCGGGAGGTCGCGCACGCGACCGCCGCGGATCAGCACGATGGAGTGCTCCTGCAGGTTATGCCCTTCGCCCGGGATGTAGACCGTGACCTCTTTGCCGTTGCTCAGCCGGACGCGCGCGATCTTGCGCAGCGCCGAGTTCGGCTTCTTCGGCGTCATGGTCTTCACCTGCAGGCACACACCGCGCTTCTGCGGGCACCGGTCGAGGACCGGGGACTTGCTCTTGGCGCGGATCTTTTTACGTCCCTTGCGGACGAGCTGGTTAATGGTCGGCATGCCTGCTGTCTGATAGCGGGGCGGGGAGTGTAGAGAACGGCCGCAGGATTGCAACGGCGAGATACCCGCGTTGGGACCGCGAGATCGGCTGGCCGGGCAGCACCCGCACCTCCCGGGCAGCGACCCCGCGCGGTGCCACTAGGAGCCGGCCGGATCGGCGCACCTCGCGGGTCCCAGGCGCTGTTGGGGAAGGTGTCGGTCGACACGATCCGTGCCGTCGCCGGGCGCGCCAGGCCTGCCCCCATGGACGGTCACGAGCGCCACCGGCAAAGTGGAGGCATGTCGTTCACGGAGAAGGGCGCTCGGAGACAGCCCCAGCGCCGATGGTCTGCGGGCGGGAGAGCCGCACTCCTGGCGGCGACGTGGGCCGTGGCCCCGGCGGTCCCGGCCCAACAGCTACAGTTCGACTTCCCCGGCAAGCGCCACCTCGAGAGCCCCACCTACACGCAGAACATCACGTTCCAGGATCTCGACGGCGACGGCTCCCCCGACCTCCTCCTTGGCACCTCCGATCTCTTCGGCACCGGGGTCGTCGACGCCCTGCTGCTGAACGACGGCATCGCCCGCTTCACCGACGCCACGGCGCGGCTGCCCATCAACCCCGACATCACGACGGCGATCGTGGTCGCGGACTTCGATGGGGACGGCCACAACGATCTGTTTCTCTGCAAGAGTCAGACCGACTACCAGGCGCTCACTCTCGGCTACAACGCGCCCAATCGGCTGTTCCTGAGCGACGGCGCGGGCAGCTTCACAGACCGCACCAGCAGCCACCTGCCGGCGGAGACCGTCAACACGCTGCGGGCGCTGCCGCTCGATCTTGACGGGGACGGCGATCTCGATCTCGTCCTCGACAACAACCTGCCAATCGACGACGACATCTACCTCAACGACGGCAGCGGCACCTTCACCAACGCCACGGCGACGCACCTCCTAGGCAGCTTCGGCAGCTACCCCTGCCCCTTTTGCCCACTGACCTTCCCGCCCAATCAGGTGGTCCACGCCGGGGACGTGGATGGCGATGGCGACCCCGACTTGATCGAGTCGACCCAGGGCATCATCCAGCTCAACGACGGTTACGGGCGCTTCGCGCGCGCCCCCTCGTCGAGCCTCACGTGGAGCGGCCGGAACGCGGAATCCGCGGCGGTGAGCGACGTCGACGGTGACGGCGATCCCGACCTGCTCTTCACGTTCTTTGCGAGCGAGCCAGATCGGCTCTACCTCAATGACGGCCTCGGCACCTTCATCGAAGCTCCGCTCGGCCGCCTCCCTGCCGCAACCGCTCTGAACAGCAGGCTGACCCCGTTCGATGCGGACGGCGATGGCGACGAGGATCTCCTGGCCTGGGGCGGGTCACCGGAGAGCCGGCTGTGGCTCAACGACGGGACGGGCACGTTCGTCGACGCCGCGGCCGCCGCGCGCGTCCCATCGTTCGTGGGCTTCCCGGCGGGGGTGACGACCGCGGACGCCGATGGGGATGGCGACCTGGATCTGGCGGTCTTCGTCGGCGGCGGCGTACTCCGGCGTGAGCGGCTGCTCCTCAACGACGGGGCCGGCTACTTCCATGACGCCACCGCGACCACGTTCCCGCAAGACGAGGCGTCGACCGTGGCTCTTGCCTGCGTCGACGTCGACGCCGATGGCGACCGCGACCTCGTGGTCGGCAACTTCAGGAATCAAAACCAGCTCTTCCTCAACGACGGCGCGGGCAACTTTGCCGAGGTGACGACGACACACCTGCCTGTCGACATCGACGCCACTTTTGGCTTGGCGCGGTGCGACGTCGACCGCGACGGAGATTCCGACTTGGTCGTGGCCAACAAGGGCCAGAGCAAGGTGTACGTCAACGATGGCACCGGGGTGTTCGCCGATGAGACAAGCGCCCGCCTTCCTGCTGCGGTCCACGAATCCGTGGACGTCGCCTGCGGCGACGTCGACGGCGATGGCGCTGCGGACTTCGTCCTCGCCAATGAGCGCCAGCCAAGCCGCCTACTCCTCAACGATGGCACCGGTGTCTTTGACGACGTCACGACGAGCCGGCTTCCCAGCGTCGCCGACGACTCCAACGCCGTCGTCTTGGCCGACGTCGACGGCGACGGCGATCTCGACCTCCTGTTGGGCAACTCCAACCAAAACCGCCTGTACCAGAACGACGGCACAGGCCACTTCGTCGACGTCACTGCAACTCAGTTGCCCATCGGCGCCGTCAACACATCCGACCTGGCGTCCCTGGACTTCGACGAAGACGGCGATCTGGACCTCGTCCTCGCCAACCTCGGCCAGAACATGCTCCTCGAGAACAATGGCCTCGGCCAGTTCTTCAACGTCACCGCGGGCCGTATGCCGGTGCTGATCGACCAGAGCCGCACCGTCATCGCCGACGATCTAGACGCCGATGGCTTCGTCGACCTGTTGTTCGGCAACCCGGCCCAGACGGCTTTCCTTCGCAACGACCGCAGCGGCAACTTCGTGGCCATGAGCGACTGGCTGCCGGCCTGGGCCTCGGCCAACCAAGCGATCGCTTCGTGTGACGTCGACCGCGACGGAGACCTGGACTTCATCACCGGCAACGGCGAACCCAGCTTGTTCGGGATCCCCTTCCCCAACCAGCTCCTCATCAATCTCCACCGCCAGCTCGAGACGCCGTACCTGGCCCGCCTCGGCCTGCCCTTCGACCTCCGTGTCTACGCCCGCCGCGCGCAGTTTGGCAGCCCGCAGTCGGCCATCCCCATCGTGTCGACCGGCACCAGCCGCTTCACCACCCCGTGGGGCATCTTCGGGCTCGACCCCGCGCAGATGGTATGGCTGCCGGCGATCACGCTGTCCCCTGCATCCACCGGCAGCATCGAGCTGCAGATCCCAGCGGTCCCAGCTCTGGCCGGTTCCGTGGTGCACGCCCAGGCCGTGTTCGTGAGCTGGCCGCGCCTGCTGCTGTCCAACGTGACGACCGACACGATCGTGCCCTGACCGTCTGTCGGCCCGGGACCGGGCTCACCCCCCCACCCGCACCGCCACGTCACGGGCGACGCGCTCGGCCAGGATTACATAACCGGCGTCGTTGAGATGCCCGTCGGGCACGAAGAGCTCCTCGCGGGCCTGCGTTCGCAGCAACTCCTCGAACAGCGCGCCCACCTCGATGAGCCCAACACCCAGCTCGTTGCGCAGTACCTTGGTCACCCGCTCGACCTCGGGCAAGCGCAGTGGGTAGTCGAGCAACACCGGCTCGGCGCCGGCGGCGCGACAAGTCTCGATCAGCCGGCGCAGATTGGCCTCGAGATTGCGCGCAAAGCCCTGGCCGGGGTCGAACGCGGTCGCGTAGAGCGGGTCGAGACGGTCACGCACCGCCGGGTCCGCCGTCGCCGCGCGCACCGCGGCAGCAAACTCGGCGGCCGTGGGCGGCGGATCCAAGCGCTTCAACGCCTCGACGACCGGACCGTCCATGGCGTCGAGCGCCGCGGCCTGCACGACCCACTGCAGTCGCTCCGCGCTGCTCTTGCCGGGCAGCAGGCACATGCCGCGCAGCAGCTGGGCGCGCGCCGACGCGTCGGGCGCGTTGGCCTCGGCCGTGCGCAGGATCGCCTCCAAGCGCGCCCAGTGCTCAGGCTCGAGCTTCATCCCGCCGAGCTTGCGCCACGCCTCCGCCGACACTGGCGCCGCCTCGACCGCGGCGCAGCCCGCGGCAAACGCGGCGTCGAAGCCCGGATCGCTGGGATCGAGGTGCTCGACCTCGCCGAAGAACGGGTTGGCGGAGGCCCCCTCGCGGGCCGGGGCCGCTCCAGGCGCAAAGACCCGCCGCCCCCAAGCGCCGCCCTCGAGCAACAGCGCGCCGTCGCCGATCGCGTAGCGCACCAGCTCGGGCGCACCAGCCGTCACCGTAAGCCACAGCTCGCCCTCTCCGTCCCCGAGCCGCCACCAGAGCTCAAAGCCGTCGGCGAGGACTCGCCCCCCATCCTCGAACGTGAGCTCGGCGCCGAGCTCGGCGTCGTGCCAGGTTCCGAGGAACGGCGGGCCCGTTGCAGCCGAGCCGGTGAGCTTCTGCGCCCGGCGGCCGATCGCCCATTCCCAAACCAGCGCGGCGAACCGGCCCGTCCGCCACACCACCGGAAACCCGGGCTCCGCGGGGCCACTCGCGGCCTCCGCGAGCTCCGCGGCCGACACCACCTCGGGCAGACTCCACGAGTCGTTGGTGCCGACCAACACGTAGACCAAGCGAGGCCGGTGCTCCGCCAGCTGGGCTGGCAGCTTGTGGAGCACGTCCCGCGAGTTGCGGCCCGGCCAGCCGCCGTTGACCACCCGCCACGACTCGCCGGTCGCGCGGAGGTTCGCCTCAAGCAGCGCCGGGTACGTGTGCTCGTGGTCGGAGGCGCCGACGCCGTGCGTATTGGAGTCGCCGACGCAGAGAATCACCGTCCCGTCGCCGACGCCGTGGTCCCGCGGCTGCACCCACCAAACCACAAGCGCCAGCGCCTGCAGCGCCAGCTCAAACGCCACCAACCCGGCAGCGAGACCGAGCAGCAGGAGACCGAATCGGCGCAACGCGGCCCGCCTCACTAAAGGCGCAGGCCCGCGGGCTCGGTGATCGGGGCCTCACAGACGCCGCGACGACAAACGTAGGCCGCCGCCTTGCCATCGACCGCGTCCTTGCCCTCGTAGACTTCCGCCAGCTCCGTGAGCGCGGCGCGATTGCCGTCGTGCAACAAGGCGACGACCCGATGCGGCGGGAAGGCCTGCCACGCCCGCGCCAAGAACTCGCGCGCGCGGGGATCGTCGACGCCGCCATCGGGGGCCGATGCCGCGACGACCACCTCGCGTGGATCGCCCAAGTGCAGCTCGACCGCCAGCAGCAGCGTCGGCGCGGCGATGGGCTGCGACTCCAGCACCTGGTGATAGGCCCGCAGCACGCCGACGCCGAGCTCCTCGAGCTCCGGCTCGCCGAGCAGCAGCCCCCCGCGCAAGAACGCGATCGCCGCCATGGCCTGGCCCGACGGCACCGAGCTCTCGGAGATGCTCTTGTTGCGCGTCACCAGCTTCTCGTGGTCATCGGCGGTGAAGAACAACGCGCCGTCATCGGGATCGCGAAAGTGCTCCCGCATGATATCGAGCATGCCCTTGGCCTCTTTGAGCCAGCGCGGGTCGCCGTCGGATTCAAACAGGACCAACAGCGCCTCCGCCACGAACGCGTAGTCCTCGAGGTAGGCATCGAGCCGCGCCTCGCCCTGTCGCCAGGTGCGCAGCAGGCGCCCGTCGCGACGCAGCTGGGTCAGCACGAAGTCCGCGGCGCGCCGCGCCGCGTCGAGGTAGCGCGGCTCGTCCAGCACCTGGTGCCCGACCGCAAACGCGGCGATCGCCAGCCCATTCCACGCCGCCAGCACTTTGTCGTCCGTGCCCGGCTTGATCCGGGTCTCGCGGCGCGCCAGCAGCGCGACGCGGGCGCGTTCGAGCGCGGCCTCGACCTCCGCGACCGACTGTCCGAGTTCACCGGCGACGCTCTCCACCGAGCGGGCGACGTGCAGCACGTTGTGGCCCTCCCAGTTGCCGGCCTCGCTCACACCCCAGCGCAGCGATGCCGCCGCGGCGTCGTCGCCAGCGACCGCGTCAATCTCCGCCTTGTCCCACACGAAGAACTTGCCCTCGACCCCTTCGCTGTCGGCGTCCTGGGTCGAGTAGAACCCGCCGGCCTCGTCCTGCATCTCGCGCAGCAGGTAGTCGAGCGTCTCGCGCGCAATCCGCGCGTAGTCCTGCTCGCCGGTCGCCAGGTGCGCCTCGAGCAGCGTCCGCACCAGCTGCGCGTTGTCGTAGAGCATCTTCTCGAAGTGCGGGACCAGCCACTCGCGGTCGGTCGAGTAGCGGTGGAAACCGCCGCCAAGCTGGTCGTAGATGCCGCCTCGCAGCATGTGCTGCAACGTGGAGTTCACGATCTCGAGGCTCTGGGCGTCGTCGGTCCGAGCCCAGTGCCGCAGCAGCAACGACAGCTCACTCGCATGCGGGAACTTCGGTGCGAACCGCGGCAGCTGCCCAAACCCACCGTGCTCGGGGTCGTAGCGCTGCAAGCTCATCGCCGCGGCCCGGTCGGCATGTTCGTGCTTCGGCTCCCCCGGCTGCGGCTCGGGCTGCAGCTGTTCCGCCAGAACGCGCTGCATGTCGCGCGTCGCCTGGTCCACTCGGTCGCGGTCTTCGGTCCAAAGGCGGTCGATGTGATCGATCACCCGCTTGAAACCCGGCATCCCGCGGCCGTCCTCGGGCGGGAAGTAGGTCCCGCCGAAAAACGGCACGAGCTCGGGGGTCATAAAGACCGACATCGGCCACCCGCCGCGCCCGGTCATCGCCACAACGGCGGTCATGTAGATGTCGTCGAGGTCCGGCCGCTCCTCCCGATCGACCTTGATGTTGACGAACTTCTCGTTCAGCAGCGCGGCGATCTCAGGACTCTCAAACGACTCGCGCTCCATCACGTGGCACCAGTGGCAGGCGGAGTATCCGATCGACAAGAAGATCGGCTTGTCCTCTTCCTTGGCCCGTGCCAACGCCTCTTCGCCCCAGGGGTACCAGTCGACCGGGTTGTGCTGGTGCTGCAGCAAATAGGGGGAGGTCTCTTGGGCCAGTCGGTTCACGGGTGCCGGTTCCTGCGGTTGCACGGGCTGGACGACCAACGCCCAGAGGAGGATCTGCAGCTCGCGACGCATGCGGCAGAGCTTAGCAGGCGGGTGCATCGTCATGAGACCGATGCGATCGACGGCCCGCGCCGAGTGCGAACCGGTGGTCAAGCCGGGGGTCGGCGTTGCCGATCTCGACACTCGCAACCGTCATGCAGGGCATCATCGAACAGCGGCGCGCGCACGGCAGCGAGCCGCCGCCGGCGCCGTTGGCACCGGTCGCGGGACGTAGCCTCTTTGGGGTGCGCCTTGACGCGCTCACGCTGCAGGACGCCGTGCGGCGGATTCTGGCGCTGGCGCGCACCCCGGGCCCGCACCTGGTCATGACCCCTAACGTCGACCACGTGCTCCGAGCGCGGCGCGATCCCGAGTTTGCCGCGGCGTGCCGCATGGGCAGCCTCGTGGTCGCCGATGGCCTGCCGCTGGTCTGGGCCGCCCGACTGCTCCGGCGGCCGCTCCCTGAACGCGTCGCCGGCAGCGATCTGATGCCGGCGAGCGCCGTCGCCGCGGCCGAGCAGGGACTCCACTTCTTCTTGCTGGGCGGCGCCCCCGGAGACGCCGAGCGCACTCGCCAAGTGATCGCCGAGCGAGCCGGCCGCGACCGCTGCTGTGGCGTCGAATGCCCGCCGTTCGGATTTGAGAACGACGCTTCCTACATGGAAGCGCTGCTGCAGCGCATCAATCGCGCCAGCCCCGACATTCTCTACGTCGGTTTGGGGTCGCCCAAGCAGGAGCGGCTGATGATGGCGCTGCGCGGGCGAGCCAACGTGCACGTGATGATGGCGGTTGGCGTGACGTTCAGCTTCGTCGCCGGCACCGTGCGCCGGGCACCGCCGCTGGTGCAGCGATCGGGCTTCGAGTGGCTGTGGCGGCTGTGCTGCGAGCCCCGCCGGCTGTGGCGCCGCTACGTCGGGAACCTCGCCGTCTTCCCGTGGCTGGTGCTGCGCGAGTGGCTGGCGGTGACACTGCGGCGCCACCGGCCGGGCCCGTAGGCGAGGGAACGGCAACGTCGACCGGGCGGCGGCGCGCTACGCTTTGGGCGGCGCCCACAGCGGCGCGCCCCAAGGAGAAGAACCGCGATGGTCGATCTCGCCGCGATCCAGATCCCGGCACCCGACAACTGGCAGGACTTTCAGCGCCTTTGCCGCGCGCTGTGGGAGAAGCTGCTGGGTGATCCCAACACGCAGCAGTACGGCGCCGAAGGCCAGGAACAGCGCGGCGTCGACGTGGTCGGGGTCCGAGCGGCGGACGCGGTGCGCGTCGGCGTGCAGTGCAAGGTCCGGCGCGCAGGCCGCCGGGTGACGCCGGGACAGATCCGCGAGGAAGTCGAGAAGGCCAAAGCGTTCACGCCCGCGCTCGACGAGTACGTCGTCGCGACCACGGCGCCGCGCGACGGCCGCGCCCAGGACGAGGCGGCGCGGCTGACCGAGGCCGCCGACGTGCCGTTCCGCGTGATGATCTACGGCTGGGAAGACTTGGTCGAGTGCTTGGGCGCGCACCCAGCGGTCGTGCGGGATCACTTCCCATGGCTGGTACCCGACGTGGGCGAGGCTCTCCAAAGCTACCTCCAGGCGCTGTGGAACCAGCTGGTGCGCCTGCCCATGCAGATCCTCGGCACCACCGAGACCCCTCTGCCCGCGGTCTATACCCACCTCGACGTCGAGCACTCGCTGCACGCTCGCGATCCCGGCGCCGAGGCGTTCGAGTCGCCCGAGATCAGCAACCCCTACCTCGTTGACCTGGTGGCTGCGACCACCGAAGAGGCCAACGACGGGGCCGAGGATCAGCACGGCCAAGGGACGCCGCCTGCCATCCGTCTCAGCGCCGTGCACTGGCTCGCCGCCCACCCACGCGCCGTGCTGGTCGGCGCGCCCGGCTCCGGCAAGAGCTCGCTGGCCAAGTACGTGGCGCTGTGTCTCGCGGGCGAACGGCTGCAGGGCCCCACCGCCGGCCTCAGCGGCCTGGTGGACGCGCCCACCAGCGGCGACCCAACGAGCAGTCCCGCGAACGCCCTCGGAATCTGGCCGCACGGGGCCCTCATCCCCTTATGGGTCGAGCTGCAGGCCTTCGCTGGCGACGATCGCTTTCCCCCCACGGGCACGATGCCCACGGCGGAGCATCTCCTCGACTACCTGTTCGACCGTTGGCACGACCTCGCCTCGGGGCTTCGCCACGACCTGCGCCGCCGGCTTGCCACTGATACGGGCGGCGCGGGCGTGCTGTTGATCCTGGACGGTTTGGACGAGGTCACGGGGGCCGAGCAGATCCGCGAACGGCTCATCGGCACGGTGCGCGCGTTCGTCGACGCCTATCCGAAGTGCCGGGTCCTCATCACGACCCGGCCGTACGCCTACGAACCCGGCAGCGAGTGGCGGCTCGACGATCTCGGGTTTCAGCCCGTGACCCTCGCCAGCCTCTCGCCACCGCGCCGCGCGCACTTCGTGCGGCGCTGGTACGCGCACCTTGCCGACTGCGGCAAGCTCGACCCACGGGCCGCGAAATCGCGCGCGGCCGCTCTGGTCGAGCAGGCCGCGAGCCCGCGACTCGATGCGCTCACGCGCCGGCCGCTGCTCCTCACCATGGTGGCATCTCTGCACGGGCGCGGCACCGCCCTCTTGAGTGGCCGCGCCGAGCTCTACGAGGAGTGCGTCAAGCTACTGTTCGACCAGTGGAACGAGGGGCGGGGTCTGACCGACCCCTCGACCTTTGCCGGCCACGTCGGTCTCGAGCCAACCCAAGTTCTCGAGGGGTTTCGCGAGATCGCGTTCCGCGTGCACCGCGACCAAATCGGCGGTGCGGCGCTGGACCTAGGCGCGTCACCGATTCCGTTGAAGACGGTCTTCGATGTGTTCAGCCGCCGCGCGAGGCCGAGCTGCGAGCTGGGCGACTCCAGCGAGCGCATCGACTTGGAGCGGCTCCTGCGTTATCTCGCCGACCGATCGGGCCTTCTCCTGGAAGACGCACCCGCCGTCTACCGCTTCCCGCACCGCAGCTTCCAGGAGTACCTTGCCGCCCGGCATCTGACCGCGGACGACGACTTCCCGGAGAACGTCGCCGAGCACATACCAGGCGACCCGCGCCCGTGGCGCGAAGTGTTGACCTTGACCCTGCTGGATGCTGCGAAGAACAAGTCGCAGGCCTGGAACCTGCTCGACGAGCTCCTCGACGAACCGAGCGACGATCTGCACGACCAACGCCGCACCGCGATCCTCGCCCACGCGCTGGTGGAGAGCGGCTTGCACGTCGACGCTCGGAGGAAAACCGAGGGCCGGGCCGCACGCCGCGTCGCGGCGCTACGCCACGGGCTGCTGGCGGCCGTGGCAAACGGCGCGCTCGACGCCGAAGACCGCGTGCTGGCCGGTGAGGCCCTGGGAGCGCTGGACGACCCGCGCATCGGCCACCGCGACGACAACTTCCTGCCCGTCGCCGAAAGAGCCTCCGTACGCCTGGGACGCTTCCCAGTGACGGTGGCCGAGTTTGCCGAGTTCATCGATGCGGGTGGCTACCGGGAACCGTCAATCGACGGCGTCGACGTGTGGGGCGATGAAGGCTGGCGAGCGCGCGAATCCGGAGGCTGGACGGAGCCGTGGGGCTGGAGCCGCCAGCAGCAACATCGCAACCGGCCCGTCGTCGGGGTGTCCTGGTTCGAGGCCACGGCCTATTGCCGCTGGCGCTCGGTCGCCATCGAGCCCACGGACCTGGTACGGTTGCCCACCGAGGACGAGTGGGTCGCCGCGCGCTCCCCGGACGATCGACCTTACCCCTGGGGCGACGACTTACCGGACGAACAGCGAGCCAACTACGCGGGCCGAGTGGGCGCTCCCACGCCGGTGGGGATCTACCCCTCCGGGAGGGGGCCCGCCGGCCACCTGGATCTGGCCGGCAACGTCTGGGAGTGGTACGGCGTGGACCACATGGAGTCGGGGCTCGGGGGCGGCAGCTGGAGCCACGACTCCGTCAACCTGCGCGTCGGCGCGCGCGGCCGCATCGGCGCCGGCGGCCGCGTCGACGGCCACGGGGGTCGGGGCGCCGTCGCCCCCGCGAGCACCTCGTCCCTTGCCCCTTGACCTGACGGGGTCCAGGGGCGGAGCCCCTGGTCGCCGTACCTGCCAAATGTGGCACTCGACCTACCGGTTCGTCGCCGCAGTTGACATCCACGGCCACAAGTTGACACCCTAGTAAGCCGCGAGCGACCTCCGCAACCGCTCGTCGTCAGGGTGCAACAACGCCCGGCCCAGCTTGCATCGCATCCGCGCCCACGCCTTGTCCGTGGGCCGAATCGTCACCCGCGACACGCGATGTCCGAGGTACGTCACCGCCTGATCGGTGCGGGTCGGCTCGCGGCGCGGGTGCTTCCACCGCAAGTGTCGTTCGTCCGCCAACCACTGCGCCGCCTCATCGCGGACCCGCCGCAGCGTCGCCGGGTCGTCGGCAAACAGGGCGACATCGTCCATGTAGCGCTGGGCGTACGGCAGGCGATGCACTCTTCGTAGTCGGTGATCCAGCTCGCTCAGGTAGTGATTGCCCCACCACTGACTGGTCAGGTTGCCGATCGGCAGGCCGCGGCCCGCGGGCGGCCAATCGTCTGCCAGCCCCAAGAACGTCCGCGTTCGCGGCCCGTCGTACAACCCGCGGCCGGCGTCGAGAATGCGGTCCGAGAGTGCGAGGACGCGTCCATCCTTCAACCACCGGCGCAGCAGCGCGCCCAGGATGTCGGGGTCGATGCTCGGAAAGTAGCTCTGCACATCCAGCAGCAGCACGTACCGCGACCGTCGCATTGCCCGTTGGAAAGCCAGCAGCGCTCGGTGCGCGCCGCGCTCGGGCAAACACGCGTAGTTGTGCTCCACGAGCCGACGATCCAGGCGCGGCGCGAGCACCCGGTGGATCGCGTGGTGCACGACCCGATCCGCGACCTCAGCCGCCGCGATCAGCCGTCGCTTTGGCTCATGCAACAAGAACAAGCGGCACGGCGCGGGGTGATACGACCCTTCGCGGAGCCGACGGTGCAACACCGCGATGCGGCCGAGTGCCCGGCACGCAAACTGCTGCACCGTGGGTCGACCGCGCTTGCCCCGCCTAAACTCCAACCACGCCTGCCACAGGTTCGCCTGGCTCGCGATCTCCTCGAACAAGAAGCCGCACCGCTTCAAGCTCGCTCTCCGCCCAAGAGAAAAGGGCCCGCCCGGACGCTTGAACCCGCGACGGGCGCAGGCCGACGAGAACGGGCGGGCGGACGGGCTTCGCGCGTCGGGCGTGACCCGGCGCGCCGGACGATTCCTGCACGAAGGCCCGCGGGCCTCGTGTTCGCGGGGGCGACGGCGACCCGAAAGCCGAGGTTGTCGTTGCGGTTGTCGGCGTCGATGCGGTCGCGCGTGTCGACGCGCAGGTGGTCGGAGTCGTTGTTCCAGCTGCCGCCCCCGAGCCCCGGCGCAAGCTCTGCGCGGGGCGCCGTCAGCACGTCTCGGAACCGCCCGTGGTGTGTCGTCGCAGGCTGCGGACCCAGCCGCCGATTTGACGGCCGATCGCGTCGGCTCGGCCGGCGAGGTCGACCAAGAGGCCCTCGTCGACGCCGCCCACGCCAGCGGCAAGCTCTAGACGCGCTCGCAAGAGCAGCAGCTCTTCGTCCGCGGCCGCGAGGTGAGCTTCGCGCTCGCGCCCGGCCGCGGCCAGAGTGACGTCGTCCAGCAGGCGCAGCGCGCTCGCGCCGAGCGCCTCTGCGAGCAGCGCCCGGCCGGTAGCCTCCTCCACCTCCGGCATCAGGAGGGCGCACAGATCGAGGACGTCGTGCTGGACCGGCGCATCCCTCACCGGATCCCTCCGCGCAGGAAGGACCCGCCGCGATCCGAACGCGCAAAGCGGGATTTGGCGTTGCGCTTCTCCTGCGCGGCCACCAGCCCGCCGATCTTGGGGATCATCTCGGCTTCGATTCGGGTGGCCAACGCGGCGGCGTCGATCGAAGGACACGGCTCCACGAAGAGCCCGACCACAGCCCGGGCCACCGCGTCCCGCGCTGCCGCGAACCGCTCGGCCTTGCGCTGCGGGTGAAACTCGTGGCATCCACGCGCGAGATCTTCGAGGCCGGTCCGGAGCTGCGCACGGACGGTCGAGCAGGCTTGGGCGCGGGTGAGCTCACCCAGCAGTTCGACACCGATAGAGAATGCGTCGAGGCCGGTCACGGAGTAGCCCGAAGTGGAGCCCGCAGCCTTCTCGACCGGAGCAAGGGCGGCGTCGAACGCCGCCCGCGCCTGGGCCGCGCGCCGCCGCACCTCTGCGCGCTGGGCATCGGTCAACGGCAGCGTCTCGCTGTCGACGCGCCAGCGCCCCGCCACCTTGCGGCCCGTCAGGGTGCCCCGCCGGATCGCGTAACGGACCTGGCGCTCGGTTCTGCCCAGGAGCTGGGCGACCTCTGCCAAGGTCATGTCCATGCCCGGTGTTGTTGCGAAGGTCGCCGGACGTCGGAGAGACCATGACAAATGTGTCGACCATGCGCCAAACCGCGGCCAAGGGCTCCGCCCCTGGAACCCCGGCCACGAAGGTCAAGGCGTCGAGGGGCTCGCGGGGGCGACGGCGACCCGAAAGCCGAGGTTCTCGAAGCTGTAGTCGGCGCCGATGCGGTCGCGCGCGGCGACGCGCAGGCGGTCGGGGTCGTAGAGCCAGCTGCCGCCCCCGAGCCCCGCCACCTTGATCCCCGCGGGATCCCCGTCCAAAAGCTGCCACTCCAAGACGTTGCCGCTCAGGTCGTCCACGCCGAACGGGCTCCGACCTCCAGGGAACATCCCCACCGCGCACGTGCTGCCGATGCCCGTGTGCAGGCCATTGCAGCGCTTGCCATCGAAAGGGCCCTCCCAGGGGTAGTCTCGGCCGTCCCCTCCGGTGGCGGCGTGCTCCCACCAGCCGCGCTCGGGCAGCTGGATGGACGGCTTGGTCCGCCGAGCCAACCACCGGGCAAACGCGACGGCCTCGTGCAGCGTGACGTTGCAGCGCGGGTGGTTCGGCGTGAGGAACACGTCGCGGACACCGTCATCCGGCCCGCTTCGCTCCCCCCTCCACTGCCAGCCTTCGTTCGTCCAGCACGCGCGCCACTGCTCGGTGTAGCCGCCGTCATCGACGAACGCCGCGTACTGCGCGTTGGTGACGGGGTAGCGCGCGATCTGCATCACGCGGCCGTCGGGCAACTCGACGTCGCACCACTCAATGTCCGGTAACCCCTCCTCGGCCAGGCCCACCCCCGGCCGGCCATCCCCAAGCGCACCCAGCACGCGGCCCACCGCCGCGCGGTCGAGGATCGACAGAGCCCCCACCTCGAGGCAACGACTCAGCCATCCGCACAGGCGTTTGCGCTTGGCCCGGTCCGCGGCCAGCTCCCGGCGCAGGGGCTCCCCCTCGTGAAGCCGGCAGTCCAGCACGATCTCGCCCGCTGCCCAAGCCGCGGCGAACCGCGGATCGTCGGGACGCACGTCGTCGGCCAAGGCATCCGGCACCAAGTGGTCCACCATCGACCACACGCGCAGCGGGTCGCGCCGACTCGCCACCGACCCCGCAAACAGCAACACGTCGCGCCAATCCCGGAGGCGCTGCAGGTCCGGTGGCTCGATCAGCCATCCGGCCGCCGCCAAGAGCCCGCGCGGGAAGTCGTCTCGTCGTTCGAACCATCGCGCCGCCAAGAACTCGCGGATCGGCCGGAGAGGGAAGGCAAAGCCACCGGCGACCGGCTCCAGGATGCCGCACCGGCGCTCCAGGTAGAGCAACAGGTCGAGGCCGCCATCGCGCAGCACCCAGCGGCCGCGCGTTTGGGCCACCGGGAGCCCCTCGGATGCCATGCAGTCTTCGAGCCGCTCGGGGCGAACCACGCCGTCGGTTTGCTGGGCCGCCGCAGCCGCACCCTCCATGCTGCGTCGAAGGGCCGCCGCGTCCTGGGTGATCTCTTGCGCGTCGTCGAGCCCTCGCGCGGAATTCCAAACATCCACGAGCCGCGTCACCGCGCTGTCGAGGACGTCGGCTCGGCGATCCCACTGCGGCTCCTCCTCGCCATAGAGGTCGGCCACCAGCGTGACGAGCAGCGGGGTCTGCGCGAGCTCGCGCAGCGCGGGAGTCCCGAGATACCGCGCCACGTGACCGGCAGCCTCGTCAGCCCTGTCGTCATCATCGAGGCGCGCGCGGAACCAACGCCCCAAGAACCGCCGCACCATGTCCGGGCTCAGCGGTGCCAGATCCACGCGCTCGAAGCCCAACTTCTCCACCAGCACCTGCTGCATCGAGTCCTCGTCGAGCGCATACGGACGCCCAGTGAGCACCACCCGGCACTGCGGATACATCTCCAAGAAGCCCTCCAGCACCGCCACAACGAGCGGCGCCTTCTGCTCCCTGTCCGGCACCTCATCGAGGCCATCGAGCAGCAGCACCACCCCCGGGACTCCGAAGTCCTCGCCGGACATCATCGACTGGAGGTCGCTCTGGTGCTCGCGCGACAGACGCCAATGTCGCACCGACCGTTTCGTCCGCAGGTACTCCCACAGCACAGAGCGGCGAGCATCGTCGCGCGTCTGCGGGAAGCCATCCCATGCCACCAGATCGCGAAGCTCAATCCAGAGGGGCACCAGCGGCCCGGCGTTCCACGCGGGTTCTGGGCGCTCGACGTCGTCTTCCAGGTCCTTCAGACCCGCGCGCTCCGCCTCCGGGACCCGGCGGTCGGCGCGGTCGAGCAGCTGGCCAGACAAGCACAGCGCGAGGTAACGCGCAAAAGTGCTCTTGCCCGAACCGCCGACGCCGCCGAGGGCCAGCCTCGGGATCGCGCCGGCCGCCTCCAGAACCGTGGCCGGGCGTCGCGCGTCGCGCCCGTTGGGCATGGTCTGCTCCACGCAGTGGGACAGCCGGGCCAGCGCCAGGGGGTCCCCGCCAAGATCCGTGCCGCGACCCTCCACTGGCCCTTCTACATCGCCCGGGTCGCGAGCGTCGGCCCCGACGGTGCGGTTCACATCGAGCATCGTGAACACCTGCGCCAGGGTCGGGTCCGAGGGCACCGGCGCAGGGAGGTTCGCCTCGGCGTCGCTGGGCGCTCTCAGCGGCACCAGCTTCAGGCCGACAAAGCTCTCCCGCATGTCCTCCACCAGCGCGAGCCGTGCCGCCAGGCCCTTGCTGCGAAACTGCGGCCAATGCGTCGCGAGCAGCTTGCCGTCGTGATCCCATTGCGCCAGGTCTTCCTCCAGGTCGTCCCAGGCACGACAGAACACCGGAAACGGCAGCTCTCGGCTCCGCGCCGCGCAGTGGTCGGTCAGGTTGGGGGTCCGGGGCGATGTCGTGGCGATGTAGAACGTGTCCACGCTCAGCCTGTTGGTCGCCACGACCGGCAGGATCTTCTCGATCTCCCGATCGATCTCTCGCACGGTCAAGCGGCTGCCCAGGAAGCGATCGCGCGCCTTGCACTGTACGACGACGGTCCGTTCGCCCTGGCCGAGGACGTCGATGCCATCCTGCTTGTGGCCCGACCGGCCATAGCGAGCCCAGTGGAGTTCGGTGTCGCGCAGACGCCACAAGTGCAGGCAAAACCGCTCGAACGGCTCCGACTCACTAAACCAAGGCAAGCGATGACTCATGACTTCTGCCGCCGTGGCGCTCCTTCCCGAGCCGGCCCGTGGCGCGTTCATCATGGCGGCGGCGTGCCCCCGCCCCAAGGTCCCGCTCGGGCATGGCTCCACAATCCCGGCCCGCCCCTCGCGCGCGGCGGCCCTGGCCCGTAAGAGGGTTCGGCCCGATCCACCCGCCGCTCATGAGACTCAGCACCCCCCTCGTCGCTTTCTCGCTGCTCGCCGCCCTCGCCGCCCTGTCCCTCGCGGCGCCCCTCGCCGCGCAGGCCGAAGCCGACGCGCAGGCCCGGTTGCTGCGATTCCCGCACATCCAGGGCGACAAGATCGTCTTCGTCTACGCCGGCGATCTATGGACCGCGTCGGCGAACGGCGGCGACGCGCGCCGCCTGACCAGCTACGACGAAGGCTTCGAGCTCTACCCGCGCATCTCGCCCGACGGTGAGTGGGTCGCGTTCTCAGGCGAATACACCGGCACGCGGCAGATCTTCGTGGTGCCCTACGACGGCGGCACGCCCAAGCAGGTCACCTTCTACCCCGACGCGGGACCGATGCCGCCGCGCGGCGGCTACGACCACCTCCCGCTCGACTGGACGCCCGACGGCAGCCGGATCCTGATCCGCGCCAACCGCACACCCTACGGTCAGCGCATCGGCCGCTACTTCCTGGTCGACCCGTTCAACGGCGGACTCGAGAAACCGCTGAAGGTGCCCGAGGGCGGCTCGGCGACGTTCTCGCCGGACGGGCAGAAGCTCGCCTACAACATCATCAGCCGCGAATGGCGCACCTGGAAGCGCTACCGCGCCGGCCGCGCCCAGGACGTGTGGGTCTACGACCTGGCCGGCGACCAGGTCGAGCGGATCACCGACTTCGACGGGACCGACAACTTCCCGATGTGGCTCGGCGAGCGCATCTACTTCACATCCGACCGCACCGGCACGCTCAACCTCTACGCCTACGACCTGGCTTCCAAGGAGACCCG
The DNA here is from genome assembly GCA_039029375.1 of Planctomycetota bacterium. Taxonomy (GTDB): domain Bacteria; phylum Planctomycetota; class UBA1135; order UBA1135; family UBA2386; genus JBCCGH01. The sequence continues at coordinate 8,680 of JBCCGH010000002.1, read as the reverse complement.
GGCGATCACCGATGACCGCGGGTTTGACGCGCTGTTCCCGAGCCGCGGGAACAGCGGCATCATCTTTCAGCGCGGCGGCTACTTGCACGTGATGGACGCGGCCACCGAGCAGGTGCGACAGCTTCGCATCACGCTCGCCGACGACGGCCCATGGCTGCGGCCGACCTGGAAGGACGGCGCCACGCGGATCGCCAACTTCACGATCTCGCCGTCGGCGAAGCGCGCGGTCGTCGAGTTCCGCGGCGACCTGTTCTCGGCGCCGGCGGAGAAAGGCGAGGTGCGGCCACTCACTCGTTCGCCACACCGGCGCGAGCGGGCGCCACGTTGGTCGCCGGACGGCAAGACGCTGGCGTTCTTGGCCGAGGCCACCGAGGGCGAAGACTACGAGCTCTACTTGCGCGATCTCGCCACGGGCGACGAGCGGCAGGTGACCGCCGACACCGGGGCGTGGATCCTCAGCCACCGCTGGGCGCCGACGTCGAAGCACATCGCGTGGGTCGACAAGAGCCACCGCTTGATGGTGCTCGACGTGGCGAACGGCAGCTCCGTGGAAGTCGATCGCGGCGGCCATGGCGGGATCGGTAGCGTGGCGTGGTCGCCGGACGGCCGCTGGCTCGCCTACGTCAAGCCGGGCACCAACAGCTACCGCTCGGTCTGGCTGTGCGCCGCGGCAGATGGCACGCCGGTGCGGGTCACGACCGACCACTACCAGGACAGCTCCCCGACCTTCGACCCGGACGGGAAGTACCTCTACTTCGCGTCGGCCCGCGACTTCCAGTTCGACGGCTTCTCGTTCGACCAACGCCTCTACGCGCTGCTGCTGCAACGCGATGCGCCGCACCCGCTCGCGCCGCTGAGCGACGAGGAAGCCGCGCTGGCCTCGGCCGACGCCAGTGACGCCGACGAGACGGGTGACGAGGGCGCCGACGAGGAGAGCGACCCGGACCAGCACGACAAGACGGCGGCCGCGACCGGCGACGACGCCCCGGCGGCGGCCGCGATCGAAATCGACCTCGACCGACTGACGGAACGGCTGGTGGCGTTGCCACTGCCGGCCGACAGCTACCGCTCGCTCACTGGCGTGCCGGGCGGCCTGCTCTTCGTGGGCGACGGCAAGCTCCAGCGCTACGACCTCGAACGCCGCGAAGCCGACACGGTCCTCGACGCGCCGGCGCGCTACGCCCTGACGCCCGATCACAAGCACCTCGTCTACCAGCACCGCGGCAAGCTGTGCCTGGCCAAGCCCAGCAAGGGGCAGAAGCTCGGCGACGGGGCGATGCCCCTCGACGGCGTGCGCGTCCGCGTCACCCCGCGCGACGAGTGGGCGCAAATGTACACCGATGCCTGGCGCCTCATGCGCGACTGGTTCTACGACCCGGACATGCACGGTGTGGACTGGAAGGCCATGCGTGCCAAGTACGAGCCGCTCCTCGCGCACGTGTCGCACCGCGCCGACTTGGACTTCTTGCTCGGCGAGCTGATCGGCGAGCTCAACTGCGGTCACACCTACGTCCAGGCCGGCGAAACCCCGTCGGTGTCACGGGTGCGGGTCGGCCTGCTCGGGTGCGAGTTCAAGCAGCAGGGTGAGCACTATCAAATCGCCACGATCTTCCCCGGCGAGAACTGGAACGAGCGGACGCGGTGCCCACTGCGCGAGCCCGGTGTCGATGCGCGCAAGGATGACTTCGTGCTCTCCATCGATGGCGTGCCGCTGAAGGCCCCGACCAACCCGTACGCGTTGCTCGAGGGCACCGTGGGCCGCCACATCGAGCTCGAGCTCAACACCACACCCACCGCAGAGGGCGCGCGCCGGGTCACGGTCCGGCCGGTGGCCTCGGAGCAGGGCATGCGCTACTTGGCGTGGGTGCAGCGCAACCGCCGCCTCGTCGCCCAGCTCTCCGAGGGCCGCATCGGTTACGTGCACGTGCCCAATACCGCAATCGATGGCCATCGCGAGCTATTCGAGGGGTTCCGCCCGCAGGCGCGCGCGCAGGAGGCCATGATCATCGATGACCGCTACAACGGCGGCGGTTGGATTCCCGATCGGATGGTCTTCGCGCTCGGGCAGCCCGTGCTCAACTACTGGTCGCGCCGGCACGAGGACCTGAGCCCCACGCCGACGTTCGCGTTCGAGGGGCCGATGGCGATGCTGATCAACGGCTACTCGTCGTCGGGCGGCGACGCGTTCCCCTACTACTTCAAGAAGACCAACCGCGGCAAGCTCATCGGTCAACGCACCTGGGGCGGCCTGGTCGGCTATTCGGGCACGCCACAGCTGGTCGACGGCGGCGGGCTCGCGGTCCCCTCGTTCGCCTTCGTCAACACGGACGGCGAATGGGACGTGGAAGCCGTCGGAGTCGCCCCTGACATCGAGGTCTTCGATGATCCGGCCAAGATCGTCGCCGGCCAGGAGCCGATCCTCAAGGCCGCGGTCGACCACCTGCTCGGCCAGCTCGGCGAGGCCGCGCCCAAGCCGAAGCCGCCGACCCCCCGCGGGCCGCGGCGCGACAAGGCCAGCGTCGAGGCCGCGGCCACGGGCGGCTAGCCACCTCACGGCCGGAAGAGACGCGAAACGCCCGACTCACGAACCGTGGGCCGGATGTCCGCTAGACTCAGCCAGTCCTGCTCCGCTTTTCGCGTAACGACGGACGCCGATGCATCGACCAAGCCTTGTCACCCTTTCCGCCGCCAGCCTGCTCGCATTCACTGCGGGCCTCTCCGCGCAGATCAGCCGTAACGTCCAGCTCCTCGGCCGGCTCACTCCGGCCTCCGGGTCCGCCGAGTACAGCGACGTCTGGGGCTACGTGGACCCGGCCACCGGCAAAGAGTACTGCCTGCTCGGCAGTGAAGATGGCACCCACGTCATCGACTGCAGCGACCCGACCAATCCGGTCGAAACCGGGATGATCCCAACGGAGAGCCCGTTCTTCGGGAACTTCTGGCGCGACATCAAAGCGTTCGGCTCCTACGCCTACGTGGTCTCGGAGGCCCATGGCGGGATGCAGATCATCGATCTGACCGATCCAGACAACCCGACCAAGGCCGGGGTATGGGGGCGTTGGGGCAACGCGCACAACATCGCCGTCGACCCCGACACCGGGCTGGTCTACGTGTGCGGGACCTCGCGGGGCACGTACGTGGCCAACGTCCGTGTCAACCCGACGAGCCCGGTGCAGCTGTTCCGCCTCAACAACCCGTACATCCATGACCTGTCGCTGAACCGCGGCTACGGCTACCTCGCCGACCAAAACGGCAACAACCTGAACATCTACGACACGAGCGCGCTGCCGGACGCGATGCCGCTGCTCAGCTCGTCGCGGATGCCGGGCAGCAGCATCGCGCATGCGACCTGGCCCACCCGCGACAACACCGTCTGCCTCGGTGCCAACGAGTCCAGCGGCGGTCCGGTGTCCATCTGGGACGTGTCCAACAAGCGCCTCCCGCGCCTGCTGACGACCTACACGACGGGGCCGTCCAACGCGATTCCGCACAACGTCACGGTCAAGGACCGCGTGGCGCACATCTCCTACTACACCGAGGGTTACCGCGCCGTCGACGTGAGCGATCCAAGCAACCCCGTCGAGCTCGGCTACTACGACACGTGGACGGGCCCGGTCGGTGGCTTCGACGGCGCCTGGGGCGTCTACCACCTCCAGCCGTCGGGCATCATCTACGTCAGCGACATCGCGAGTGGCTTGTTCATCCTCAAGCCAACGGCGACCGCCGAGCGCTACGGCGTGACCAGCACCGGCAGCGAGGGCGACACGCCGAGCATCTACGCGTTTGGCGCGGCGTTCCTCGGCAACAGCAACTACGCGCTCGAGGCCGAAGACGCGCCGCCGAGCCGGCTGGGTGCACTCGTGCTCGGCACCGGCCGCAGCAGTGCGACCGCGGGCGGCGTCACGTTCAACGTGTCGCTCACTGGCCCGACGGCGTTCATCCCCTTCACGAGCGACGCGTCTGGCAACGTCAAGGTGCCGCTGCCGATGCCCGCCGGGGCCGCGCTGGCCGGCGCCACGCTGAACGCGCAGATGGTGTTCATCGACAGCACGGCGCCGTTCGACTGGTCGGCCACGCAGGGCCTCGAGTTCGAGCTGTTCGCGCAGTAGCGCGCGCCCGCCGGGAGCGGCCGCTCCCGGCCACGTCAGCCGAAGCTGCGCTCGAGCAGCCCGCGGTAGCCCTGGAGCGCGGTGCGCTGCATGTAGAAGTGCAGGCCACGCGCGCCGCCCAGCTCTTCGCCACCACCGGCTCGGCCCGGCCCGCCGTGGACCGACGCCGGCAGCACCATGCCCGGCGGCAGAGCCTGCTCGGCGACCTTCTCGCTGCCGATCCACACGCGGCCGTGCCAGGGCGCGACGCCGAGCACGTAGCGTTGCGTCCAGTCTTTGTCGTCGCTGTAGACCGACGTCACGAGCCCACCACCGCCGCGGTTGACGATCGCCGCCGCGGTGTCGGCATCGCCGTCGCAGGGCAACACCGAGGCCGCCGGACCGAACACCTCGAAGGCATGGAAGACATCGTCGTGCGCATCCCGGGCCACCAGCAGCGTGGGCGCCACGAAGTAGCCCTTGGGCGCACTGCGCTCTGGGCCACCGCAGGCGACCTCACTCGCCGCGGCGAGTTTCTGGATGCCGCCGCACACGTCCTCAAGCGCCGACGCCGAGGTCAGCGGCCCCATACGCACGCCGTCTACCGCCGGGTCGCCGACTTTGACGCGGCCCAGCGCATCGACGAGCGCCTCGCGCACGTCGTCGACGCGGTCGCCCGGCACCACGATCCGCCGCACGGCCGTGCACTTCTGGCCGGCCTTCTGGGTCATGTCGAGCGCGACGTTGCTGACAAACAGGTTCCACGTCTCTGACCCCGGCTCGATGTCGGGTCCAAGCACCGCGGCGTTCAGCGAGTCGGCCTCCACGTTGACGCGGATGTTCTGCTGCACGAGGTTCGGATGGCCGCGCAACCGCGCGCCGGTCACCGAGGAGCCAGTGAACGCGAGACAGTCCTGCGGGCCCATGTGATCGAGCAAGTCGCCGGCGCTGCCGCACAGGAGCTGGTAGGCGCCCTCGGGCAGCAGCCCCGACTCGATCGTGATCTGACCGATGCGCCACGCCAGCTGCGCGGTCGGCGTGCCCGGCTTTTCGATCACCGGCATGCCGGCGAGGATCGCGCACGCCAACTTCTCCATCATGCCCCAGGCGGGGAAGTTGAAGGCGTTGATGTGCACGGCCACGCCCGGTCGCGTCACCCAGATGTGCTGACCCCAGAACCGCGCGCCGCGGCCGAGCTGCGCGCCCTCGCCGTCGATCAAGAAAGGCCGCTCGCCGAGCTCCTTGGCGACGCCCGCATACGCCGCGAGCGTGCCCGTGGCGCCATCGACGTCGAACTTGGCGTCGCCGCGGGTATTGCCGCCATTGCGCACCGCGATGTCCAACAGCTCCTCACGCTGGTCGTGCAGCGCCTTGGACAGAGCCTTCAATCGCTGACCGCGTTCGGCAAAGGACAAGTCGCGCAACGCCGGACCGCCGACGTCGCGAGCCCAGCGCGTCGCCGCGGCAAAATCGACGCCCGCCGTGCTGCACTGGGCGAGAGGCTCCTCGGTCGCGGGATTCACCAAGGTCGCGAACGAGCCTTGGCCCGCCTGCCATTGGCCGGAAACGTAGCTCTGGAGAGTCTGCATAATGAGTCGGCGAGTCTACGCCGGCCCCGCCCGCAAGTCCTCTTCACCGCCGCGCGAAACCTCGAGCCGCGCCGCGCCGGCGCCGTACCCTGACGGCCGTGGAATCCCTCACCCTCCGCCGCCTCAGGCGCCGGCTCCGCGGCCTGCCGGCCCACCGGAGCCTGCTCGACCATTGCGCTGCGGCGTTCGCCGACGCCGGGGCGCTCGGCGTTGCCGTCTATGGCTCCCTGGCAGCGGGGCGCCCCGACCGCTGGTCGGACCTCGACTTTGCGCTGGTCTACGCCGACCGGCGCCCGTTCGCGGCGGCACGGCGCCGCGTCGACAAGGTCCTGGCCGCGGCGCCGGGTGCCGCTGTCGTCGCGCTTGCCGGCATCGACGTCGGCAATGGCAACTTGGGAGTGTTCGTGCGGGAAGTGGGCCGCGAGATCGTGAAGGTCGACGTGCAGCTAGTGACGCTCGCCGAATGGCGCCAATCGCGCGTGCCCGCGGTGCCGCTCCACGATCCCGCCAGACGTCTCGGCACGCGTCGCCGCCGAGCGCCGCTCACAGCCAAGCCCGACGCGAGTCTGCCGGCGCGGTTCGCCGGTTGGTATTGGACGGCCCACGTACGGCTCCAACGGGGTGACGCGTTGGAGGCTCTCGATCTGCTGGCCATGCTGCGCACGCGCTTCTTGCTACCCGCACTCTGCGCCCGCGACCGCCTCCCCGTGACGTGGCGCGGGCTCGAGCAGCAGCTCGACGCCCCCACGCGCCGCGCCGTGCGCGCGACCTTTCCCCGCTCGTTTCAGCGCGGCGAGCTCCGTCGAGCCCTGCGCGCGGCCGGGACGCTCATCCGCCGCCTGAGTCCGGCCCCGCACGCCGCCGCCCTCGAGCGCATCCTGCGCCACACGGCCTAGTGGGGCGACGCCCCAATAGTGGTGTGATTCAGGCAGATGGGGCCTTATCCGCGAGACATCGACGCCGGTCGCAAGGCGGGTCGCCGCAGGCATATTGGTGGATACGGCGAGGACGACCCAACGCTGCGAGCGGCGCTGAGGGCCGTGGATAAGGACCCAGATTCCTGAATCACACCCCTAGCGATTCTCAAGCAGTGGCGTGAAGTAGCGGTAGTAGACCTCGAGGCTCAGGACGCACATCGCGGTCGTGTAGGAGCGATCGCCGTTGTGGTCGCGGGCGATGCGCGCATACGGCCCGATCTGCCGCCACGAGCCATCGCGCTCCTGCGCCTCCGGCAGCACATCCTTGAGCGCGCGGTTCCACACGTCCCACGTCTCACCGCCGGCCATGAAGCACGCCAGGCTGCCGTAGTACCAGAAGTAGACGTGACCGGCGGCCTGCAGCACGAACGCGTCGTCCGTCGGTCGCTCGTATCGGCGCGGCCGGCGATCCAACGTGTAGTCGAGAGCCGCGCGCAACCGCCAGTCGTTGGCGGGATGGCCTAGCAGGCGCAGCGCGAAGACCGAAGCCGGCGTCGACGCCGGCAGCGTCGGCCAATCCGAGACGAGCCGAGCGCGGTTCTGGTTGTAGTAGAACCAGCCGTCATCCTCGCTCCAGGCGTTCAGCAAGAAGCGCCGGGCCTCTTGCCGAGCGCGCCCCGGGACCGGCACCTTGGACAGCATCGCCGACTCGAGGGCCATGACCATCCAAGCGGTGATCGAATTGCGCGAGTAGCGGTCTTCGGGGGCAAGCGTGTCGGAGAAGTAGCCCCAACCGCCGCGATTGCGCGGATCACGACTGCGGCTCTGGTTAGCGAGGATCCAATCGACGCCCGACTGCACCGGCTCGCGCAGGCGGGTCTCGCCGGGCGACATCGCCAGACACTCGGCGAGCGCATAGGTCGAGATGCCGTGCCCATACGACGACGTGCGGCCAAACGCCCCGGAGTCAGGGTCCTGCACCGACAACAAGAACTGCACCGCGCGCGCGGCCACCGCCGAGTGCTCGGTGCGCGAGCTGGGTGCATGGCCAGCGCCCAAGAAGGCCAGCAGACACAGAGCGGTCTTGCCGACGGTCACTTCGCCATACTTGTCGTCCCACCAGCCGCGATCGCCCCACGAGCCATCGCGATTCTGCACCCGCGCGAGGTAGGCGAGCCCCAACCGAACCGCGCGTTCCGTCTCCACGGAGCCGCCGAAGCGCTCGAGCGCGGCCACCTTGTTGGGGCCAAAGCGGTTGGTGTAGAGCTCCGGGACCACTTTCGCGGTCGGCAGCTCGCGGGTCGACACCGCCACCTCTGACTCGGCACGCGGTGCGCGGCGCAGCAGCGACGTCGGCGGCCGCAGCCCACCGGAGGCCTGCGCCTCCGGCTGCTGCGCGGACGGGCGGACGCGCTCTGCAAACCGCGGCTTCATACGCAGGTCGGCGACCGCGCCCATCGCCAGCGGCGCCGCCGCGTCGACGCCGCTCGAGCGCTGGGTCGACGGCGGCGTCCCGGCCCGGCGCTCCGTGCCACCGTTGGTCGAGCTCGGCCGATCGCGTAGCTCCACGTCCGGCTCGCCGCTGTTGGTCGTTCGCGCGCTCCGCGGCAACGACGCCGCGGCCGCCAAGGGCCCCGCGGCATGACGCTGGGCGCGACCAAGGTCCGTCGTCGGCACCGGCAGCGATCGCGCCCCCGGCGGCGTCCGGTCCCCCGTTGCGGAACGCCGGGTCGGACGCGCCAGCGCTGTTCTGGCGGCGCGCGGACGCGCCGCGCTCGCCGTCGGCCGCGGCGCCGCACCACGCTCCTCGCGCGGGGTGGCCGCCGTCGCCCCGGTGCTCACCTCGACCGCGTCGCGCAACGCCGACCCCGGCCGCGGGCCGCGCGGCCGCGCGGCGGTCACGAGCGGCGCACGCGACTGGGCGCGGCGTGCGGACGCCACGCGGCCCATGCGCGCCGCCGGCGGCGCGAGCCGAATCGCTTGGCGACCACGGCCCGGGGTGCGCCGCGTTGGCGTGGCAACCTGGGCCGCCGGTGCGCTCTGCGCCACGCTGCCCACGTCCGCCGGCGCCGGCCGCTGCACACCG
>JBCCGH010000001.1:0-188176 GCA_039029375.1 Planctomycetota bacterium | reverse complement strand
GGCCTTATCCGCGAGACATCGGTGCCGGTCGCAAGGCGGGTCGCCGCAGGCATATTGGTGGATACGGCGAGGACGACCCAACGCTGCGAGCGGCGCTGAGGGCCGTGGATAAGGCCCCAGATTCCTGAATCACACCACTAGCGCGCCCTCGCGCGCAGTGAGTTGGTCGCGCGCGGCGAGGCGGCGCCGGCGGGGTCGACCACCCAAGCCCTCGCAACGACCGCAGCACCGATCTCCAGCGATGCTGGCGCGTGGAGCTGCACCGTGCCGTGGCCGTGCGCGTCGAGCGCGACCATGACGCCATGCGGTGCGGGCGCTGGCCAGAGGCCGCCGTCTCGTAGCGGCGGGGTCGGCGGTGCTGGGCCGAGCAGGACGGTCGCGCGTCCCAAGGGCGGCCCGGCCAGGTGCAGGCGCACGTCGCTGCCTCGGCGCAAGCCGCCGTCGGCATGGAGTCGAGGCGCGTTGGGCGCGAGGTCAAAGGCGTGCCAACGGCCAAGCGTCGCGTCGCCCGATTCGCAAGCGCACGCGCAACGCTCAGACGGGTCTTCGTTGATCGACACGGGCCCCGCGATCCGCGACGGCGACCTCGCCCCCGAGGGATCGACCGCGGTCACGGTGACGCGCACGGTCATCCCAGTCTCGATTTGGTTGCAGCTCAGTGCGTCGCCTTGGCCGGCATGCGTCACGCGTCGCAGCTCATCCGGTGTAGAGGTCCCTGTGCTGGTGTTCTCCCAGACGTACTCATACTGGACCAGGTCGTAGTCCGGGTCGTCCACGATGGGCATCGTCACTGCGCAAAACAGGACGTCCTCGTCGGTTGGCGAGGTCGGAGTCAACGCAACGGTCGTGGGTCGCCTGGGCGCGGAGTTTGTTGCCGCTTCGCCGCTGATCTCGAGGGGGGCGTTGACCACTACCGTGCCGTCATCGCTTTGGACGGTGATGAGGATGGTCCACAGGCCGGCGTAGAGCGGGATCTCGCCCAGGCCGAGCTGCTTGGAGACGCCCTCGATGCGGGAATTGACTGGAACCGGCGCAGCGGGGCCAAAGCCGTAGGTCGCCCCCAGGGGGCTCCGTAGGCGATAGCGTGCGGTCACGTTCTTGTTTCTGCCGAACAGCAACATGAACCAGACGTGAACCTCCTGATCCATCCCACTCAGGCTCAGGTGGCCGTTGCCGATGGCGGGCGCCGGAAACTTCACTCCGGTCAGGTCGTCATTGCTGATGGTGACGTCCCAGATCCGCACGGTGTCGTAGGCGAACGCCGGCGTGGTCTCCCAGTAGTCTTGGGTGGGAGGCACGCAGATCCCGCCGGGAAAAGTCGGTGTGCCAAAGGGGTCAAAGCGGCCAAACGCGGTCGTGAAGACTTCGAAGTGCAGGTGGGGGCCACCGCTGGCCCCGGAGCTCGCGGTTTCGCCAATCATCTCGCCCGCGTAAACACAAGGGCGTGGTACCGACGACGTGGGTTTCAGGGCGTCCGGGATGCTGTCCTTCTTCAGGTGCGTATAGAGGGTAAACAGCTCGTTACCGTGACCGATCGTGACTGTGTTGCTGGTGCCCACGATGCAGCCCACCCCGCCCGGGTTCGTGCAACCGAGCGGCTGGGCGCCGGTGGTGACGCACATGTCGCAGTAGCGATCCTCTGCCGTCTCCACGCAACCTGACCGCGCGGCAAAGATGGGGACGCCGGCCGCCTGTTCGCGAAACGAGCGGAGCAGCGCGTCCGTGCCGTAGTGCATGAACGGCGGCGAGATGATGCCGCCGCAGCGATAGTCGGTGGCTTCGCCTTGTTGGTTGTGCGTGAAGTATTTGGTGCATTCGAGGTCTTGTCCCGGCGCGCCCGCCTGCGGCCAAAACTGAAGCAGGGTTGAGGGTGTCGGCTGGGCGGAAGCGGGTGCCGCGAGCGCGGCGCTGACGAGCAAGACGGGAAGCCAAGAGCGGAGCACGAAGCCCTCCATGGGTCGAGTTTGGTCGGGCTCATGGGTGAGCCCCGTTCCTACTGACTTCGCGCCGGGCTCGCGATCGTCCCAAAATCTGTTGCGGCCTGTCCGTCGGCGAACACGCGGCGCCGTGCCGCGGCGTCGACGCGGTGCAGCGTCGGAAGGCGCTTGGTGCGTGCCGCCGTCCCAGGGCGCGCGGGTGACGATCGCACCGTAGTCGCGGAGCGGGCGCGTCGGACGCCTCAGGTCAGCATCGCGGCCGCATCCACGACGCGCACGCCAGGGCGGCGCGTCGGAGCCCCCTTCGCCACAGCCGGCACGAAGACGCGCACGACAGCCGGTCGCCGTGATCCCGCTGCGGGGGCAGCACCTTGGCCGCCAAGCGCCTCGTCCCCTGCTCGATCATCGAGTGAGAGGCTTGCCGCGGGCTCCACTTGACGGGGCGCGCCGAGGCACAAGGGCCACCAGGTCGACCGACGCGGAGTCGAATTCACCGCCGTCGTCCGAATGCGGTGGTTTTTGTCGCGGCACCGTACGGCCGGACTAGCGCTGGAAGATTGGCAGGTACTGGTGGCGCACTTGCAGGAGCAGGCAAGCGACAGCGGTGGAGAATGCGTCGCCGGGCCCGACTTCGTTGATCCAGCGCCCGTCGTCTTGTTGGTCGGCGACGAGGTCGCGGCAGAGCTTCTTGTAGTAGGACCGGAAGCGTTCGCCGCCGTCCTGAAAGAAGGCCTGGCAGGCGTAGTAGTTGCCGTACCAGTAGAAGTAGTGCCGCCGGTAGTAGTACGCGACGCGGTCGTACTCGCTCTCCAAGAAGCCGAGCGCCGGCCCCACGACCTCGCGGTCGTATTCACCCGCGGAGAACAGCGACGTGACCGCGGCGGCGTTGATCGCGAACTGTTGGTTCTTGCGCAGCGCGCCGCGGCCTGCGGTCTTGTAGAAGAAGAGCCCGGTGTTGCGGCCGCGCGGCGTGCGCGCGCGCAGCACGTATTCGACGGCCCGATCGATCGTGGCCTTCGGCACCTCGATGCCGATGTTGCGCGCAGAGCGGAGGGCCTGGAGTTGGCACACGGTGACCGAGAGGTCGGCCTGGGTGGTGAACGGGTTGTAGCGCCAGCCGCCCTGGCGGTTTTGGCAGTCGACGATCCAGTGCACCGCGTCCTCGAGCGCGTCCTTGGCGCGCCGGTCGCGGACCATGCCGTGCACCTGCGCCAAGAACAGCGTGGCGAACGCGTGGCTGTACATGCGACTGCCGCTGTCGGTCAGGTAGCCGTTGTCCTCACGCGTGTCGATGACGTAGTCGAGGCAGCGCTGCACCTGTTGACCGTACTGGCCACGGCCGGGCAGGTGCCCGCCGGCCAGGAAGGCGAGGCCGGCCAGCGAAGTGACGCCGAGGTGGCCTTCGCCGCGTTGCTCTTGGTCTTGCGCCGAGGACAGCACGAGGTAGCTCGACTCGCGCTTGTGGCCGACGTGGCCGATCCAGGCGCCGTGCGCGGTCTGCGTCGACGCGAGCCACTCGAGGCCGCGGCGCGCGGCGGCGTCGGCGGCCGGGGCGCTGGCACCCAGGCCGTTGGGCATGTCGAGCTCGGCACTCGACGATTGCGCCGCCACCGGGCTGAGAGCGATCAGCAGGGCCAGGGCGCGCATGCTCCCATGGTATCAGGGGCTGTCACTCCAGCACCAGTTGGACCGCCCCCATGCCCTGGCGCCGTATTCGAGCTGGCACTTTGCACCAGGATCGGCCTCAGGAGGGCCGGCCGACCACGTAGGCGATCCAGGCGGGGTCCGCGTCGCCCCTTTTTACCCGGCGGTAGATGCCGTTGCCTTCATTGGTGTCGCGGTCGGTGCCTTCCCACAGCACATGCACGTCGGCGAACCCCGCCTCGGTCATGAGCTCGCGCAGCTCGGGCAGCGTCCACAGGCGCCAATCGTAGGTGAACGCGTTGCGCAGGGCGGTGCCGTCTTCGAACGCGAAGTGAATCTTGCAAACGCTGTTGTGGGAGATCGGGTCGAACTTGGCCTGGTCCCAGATGTAGGTGAAGCGCTGCCCGTTGGCGCGGATGCGGCGCACATCTTCCATCTCGGCGAGGCTGTCGGAGCCGCCCCAGGCATCGATCATGAACACGCCGTCGTCCTTCAGCGCGCGGCGCGCGGCGCGCATGTAGTCGAGGAGCTCGGGGCGCGTCTTGAAGATCGAGTAGCTGAAGTTGAGGCCCGCGGTCAGGTCGGCGGCCGGCTCGGTGACGGCGCGGACGTCGTCCTGGATGAGCTGCACACGGGCCTGGGCGTTGGGCTCGAGCGTGCTGACGTTGTGGCGCTTGGCCCAGCTCAGTGTGGGCCCGTGGATGTCGACGCCGATCGCGAGGTTGTCGCGGTGGTGCTTGGCGAACTCACAGCACAGCAGGGCCGTGCCGCAAAAATCCTCCCGAAACACCCGCAGGGGCCGCCCCGTGAGGCGTTTGAAGTAGCGGGCGAAGAACGGCACGTCGACGTCAGGCGCCTGGACACTGAGCTGATACAGGACGTGCTTGTCAGCCGTCTTGGCGGTCGTTGCGGCTGTCTTGGTGCGAGCGCGCTGCATAGTGCGGTTGAGTTAACCGAGCGCGGCGCGGCTCGCAACCAAACGTCGCGGTTGGCTTCTCCGTGGTGGAGCGTGAACCGGGCGTGGGGCACCGCGTAGCATGCGGCCGATGAGCGACCGACGCGCGATTCGCTGTGGCGTGGTGGGGGCCGGCCGGACCCGCAACGGTCTCGGGCCGTTTATGGCGCGCGACCTCGAGCGCGCCGGGGCGGAGGTCGTCGCTGTGGTGGGCCGTGACCAGGCGCGGGCCGAGGCCGCAGCCGTGCCGCTGCGGGACCAGCTCGGCCACGACCTGGCGGCGCACGGCTCGGTGGCCGAGATGATGGCCGCGCACGAGCTGGACGGCATGGTGATCGCCTCGCCGGTGGCCACCCACCTGGCGGCGCTCCGGGCGGCGGCCGCGGCTGGTGTGGCGGCCCTTGGGGAGAAGCCCCTGGTGACCCCAGAGGAGCACGGGGAGGTACCCGGGCTGATCGCGGCCTTTGCCGAGCGCGGGACCCCGCTGCTGGAGAACTGCCAGCTGCCGCACGTCCTAGGGGTGTTCGATACGCTGTTTCCCGGGCTGCGGCAGGGGCGGATCGAGTCGCTCGAGCTGCGGATGGCGCCCAGCGGAACCGGCCGCACCATGGTCGTGGACTCGGCCTCCCATCTGTTGTCGCTGGTCCAGTCGGTCGTCCCCATCGACGCGTCCACGCGCGTCCGGCGGCTCGAGATCAGCGATCGTTCGGCTGCCAGCGAGCGGACGGAGGTGGTCCTGGAGCTCGAATCGCCGTTTCCCACGGTGCGTTGCACGCTGTATCTTGAGCGCTGCGCCGAGCAGCCGCGTCCGCAGTGGATCGCGCTGAACGGCCAACGCGTCGAGCGGCGGATACAGATGAGCGACTACAGCATGGGCTACTGGGATGGACAGCGCGGTGTCCCTGTGGCCGATCCGCTCGCCGCGCAGGTGCGTGCCTTCGTCCAGATCGTGGGGGAGCCAGATCGTGACCGAATTCGAGCCGAATCCGACGCCATCCTCGAGCGCGCCCGCCTCTACCGAGATATCGTCGCGGCCTGGGACGCCTGAGGCAAGCGCCGCGGCTGAAGCGCAGCGTCGCGCCGAGTCGATCCACGACTTCACGGCCAAGCTGCGCCAGGCGTCGCTGTGGCCGCAGGTCGTGGAGTATCTCAACTGGCAGCGCGCGCAGCGGAAGGCGCTGGCCGCGGGTGAAGCGGCGCCACCGGTGCCGAAGGCCGCGCCCCTCTCGATCAACCTCGATCTGACGACGGCGTGCAACTACCGCTGCGACCACTGCATCGACTGGGACATCCTCAACAGCAAGGACAAGCACGAGGATGCCGATCTGCGCGCCGCGCTGCGCGAGATGGCGGCGCGTGGTCTGCGCAGCGTGATCCTGATCGGCGGTGGGGAGCCGACGCTCTACCCGGGGTTCGTGACGTTCGTGCCGTTCCTAAAGGAGCTTGGCCTGCAGGTCGCCATCGTCAGCAACGGCAGCCGCAACGACCGCATCCTGCAGATCGCGCCCTCGCTGACGCGCGGTGACTGGGTCCGCCTGTCGCTCGACTCGGGCACGAATCACACGTTCCGGGCGATGCACAAGCCGTCGCGTGGCACGTTGGATCTCGACGAGATCTGCTCGTGGATCGCGCGGATCCGCGAGGCCAACGCCGACATCGATCTCGGCTACTCCTTCATCATCACGTGGAAGGGCGCGAGCCGCGACGACGTCTCGATCATCGAGAACATCGACGAGATCGTCTCGGCGACGCGCCGCGCGCGCGAGGCTGGCTTCAACTACATCTCGCTGAAGCCGTTCCTCGAGCGCAGCGCCGACGAGTCGGAGGTCATGAACCCCGAGCGCACGGCGCACCTCGAGGAGGTGTTGCGGCGGATCGACGCGGCCGTGCGCGAGGCGCGGACCTACGAGCGGCCGGGCTTCCGGGTGATGGAGAGCACCAACCTGCGCGTGCTGATGCGCGGCAACTGGCGTGACTACACCAACCAACCCAAGACCTGCCACATGCAGGCGCTGCGCCAGGTCGTGACGCCGATCGGCACCTTCAACTGCCCGGCGTATCGCGGCGTCGAGCGCGCCAAACTCGGCGACAAGGACCTCTACTCGGGGCCCGAGAACGCCGACCGCGCCGCCGGCCGCACGGCGCAGATGGTCGACCAGTTCGACGCCAGCTGCCAGTGCGCGGAGATCACCTGCCTCTACAACGGCACCAACTGGTGGCTCGAGGGGCTCGTCGAGTCGGGCGAGGATCTCGACGCGTTGGCGCTGCCCGACAATCGCGGCGACGCGTTCCTCTAGCCGTCCGCCGTGCCGGCCCGGAACGTGCCCTGCGTGCGGTCCTTGACGACGCCGGGGAAGCGCAGCACCTGGTTGTGGATCGCGACGTAGACGCCCGCCGGTAGCAGCTGCACCGCGAGGAGCGCTTCGGTCAGGTTCTGCAGTGCGTCGGTGTTGCGCATGACGTACGGCCGCATCGCGCCGGTCAGCACCACCGGGACGTCGGGCGGCGGGTCGAGCGCGGCGACCGCCTCGCCGGTCTCCGCGAGGGTGTCGGTGCCGTGCACGATGACGACGCCGTCGTGGTGGTGCCCCATGGACCGCGCGGTCTCGGCGATGAGCTGGTGCTCGGCCGCGGTCATCTCCAGGCTGTCCTTGTTGAGCAGTGGCACCCGAACGATCTCGACGCCCTCGAGTTGGAGCGAGGCGAGCATCACGTCGAGCACGCTGACCGAGTTGTGCATGACGCCCTGCAGCTCGTCGTAGGTCTTCTCGATCGTGCCGCCGGTGGAGACCAGGGCGATGCGCGTTTGCGGCATGATGGGGAGCGTAGGGGCATCTCACTCCGGCTCCAGGGTGACCACGGTGTCGGTCCGCAGATAAGGGAGGTGCACGGGCGGGCCGAGCCCGAGCCGTAGACGGACGTTGAGGTAGGGGTGGCTGGTGAGGAGCATCAGCTGGTTGCGCAACCAGCCGCCGGACGTGTGCTCGATGACCGATCCGTCCGGCGCCAGCACGTCGACGTCCAGGTCGATCCCGCACCCCAGCGCGACGGGCGTGCCCTCAGCGCATCCAGGGGCGAGAAACCCGCCGTTGCTGCATCGCAAGTCGACCCTAAGCCGCCGGCACCGGCCACGGACGTCGAGGCAGCGGAGTCGGGGGTCGGTGCACATGGCGTTCTGCTCGACGCAGATGCGGTCGAGCGCGACCAAGGGCGGCCCGCTGCCTTCGACCAGGCCGACGCGCAGCGTGTACGTCCCGATCGGCACCTGGTTGCCTCGATAGAGGTGCTCGGCGTGGCTTGGGTTGCCCGCGACGCGCAGCATGATCCGCGCCTTGGCCTGGTCGTCAGGCCAGAGCTCGACCGAGAACGTCGATGCCCGAAAGCCTGGGTCGTGCCGGAGCGTCGTCTGCACGCGACCCGCGCCGGGGAGAATGAACTCGAAGCGGCGGCTGCCCACCGCGGCGTCGGTGGTCACGTCTCGGTCACGCCATGGCGCGCGGAGTCGCACGCGCGCCGCCGTGGTGGTGCCGAGGACCTCGAAGCCGCCGCTGTGGTGCCGAAGAACTCGTAGTGGGGCTGCGAGGCCGGCGGGCCCCGGCGCCGTGGCCGACACTGCGACGTGGTCGAGGGGGTCACCGAGGCCATTCACCAACCACCCGCGGACCAACACCTGTCCGTCGCCGGACCGCGCGGGGGCGCTGGGCTGCATCATCACTCGCCGGCGACGTGGCGCGCTCGCCGTTCCTAACAAAGGACGGCGAGTCGCGGCGGCGCGAAGAGCGGTCGCAGCGCGGTCGATCGGAGGGGCGTCTTGCCGCGCGCTCGGGTTCTGGGTGTCGTGGCGAGCCGCTACAACAACGGCGGCCGCCGCGGCCATGAGGGTGGCCAGCGCGAAGATGTGAGTGCGGTGGGATGCCATTAGCGCGGCTGCAGCGTGACCGTTCGGTCCGAAGTGAGACCCCAGAGTTGCACGGGCCGATAGCGCTCGAGCTCGAGGCGCAGGCCCAGGTGCGGGTAACCGGTGATGATGACGAGCTGGCTTCGTCGGACCCTCGGGGGTGGATCGAGGACTTCGCCCTGCGGAGACCGCAGCTCGACCTTCACGTTTGCGTAGTCAAAGATCCCGATGGGCCGCCCGTCCGGTCGGCGCAGCTGAACCACGATCCGACGGCACAGGTCACTGACGTCGATGGACGCGAGGCGGGGGTCGGGGCAACGCTGGCCGCCGATGACCTGCACATTCTCGATGCCCAGAACGAACACCAGGCGTCGATGAGGGACTAAGCCTGCGGGGAAGCCCGCGCCGCGGGACTCCTCGCGTTGGACCCGCAGCGAGTAGGTGCCGGTGGGCACGTGGTCCGAGGCGAAGACGTGTTCGCCGTGTGTCAGCCCGGGAGGCACGGGGCGCAGCTTGATCCGCGCGATATCCGCACGCTTTGGCCGGAGTTCGACCGAGAACTCCGAGGCCAGGAGTTGCGGGTGCCGCACCACCGCGCGCACGCTGCCGACGGGGTGCCCAGGGGAATCGACCTTGCGCCTCGTCGGTGCCCATGGCCCCGCGGCGGCGACGACGTGCGTTGGGGCGGCCGGTCGCGACGCGGTGCGCGCGAGATCCGCGTGCGATGGCGCCCGTGGCACGCAGGCGGGTGCCGCGGTGGCGGGGCTTGGCGCGGGGCGGCCGGGTCGCAGAAAAGTGGCCGCGACCGCGGCCGTGGCCAGGGTGATGGCCAAGGCAACGACTCGGCGGCGTCTCGAGATCACTGGCGTTCCTGCAACGTCACCACCTGACTCGAGCGGAGGTGCTCGAGCTCCACGGGCTGGTAACGTTCGAGGGCCAGGTGCAGGTTCACATAGGGGTGCCCCGTTGTGATGACGAGCTTGCTTTGACGGAGCTTGGGAGCCGGGGTGAGGATCTCGCCTTGCGGCGTTTGCACCTCGACCTGGACGTTGACGTAGTCGAACACACCGATGGGCCGGCCATCGGGTCGGCGTAGGCGGACTTCGATCCGGCGGCACCGGCCGCGCACGTCGATGTCGCGCAGGCGTGGGTCATCGATCGGTTGGGCCGCGACCGTCACGCCGCCGATCGAGAAGAGCGGCGGTGTGCCGGTCTCGGCGAGTGCCACTTCCAGGGTGTAGGTGCCCAGCGGGACGTCGGCCACGTCGAACCGGCGGTGCCCTTCGCGGTCGAGGCGGCCGGCCTGGAGCTCATGGAGTGGCGCCTCGGGATCGTCGGGCCGAAGCCGCAGCAGAAACACCGAGCCGGGGATTTCTTGGTTGTGGCGCAGCACCGCCTGTACCCGGCCCACGCGGGGGATCACCCACCGCATGCCGCGCGTTCCCACGTCGGCGCCGGACACGAGCACCCGTTGTTCACGCTTGGCGACGAGCTGCAGCCAGGCGGCGGTGGTGCGGCCGCGCACTTCGAAGCGGCCGTCCCCGGCGTCCACGACGCGGACGTCGCTGGACGTGGCCATCTCGATGTTCTCGACGGTGATGGGCGCGAGGTCGGTGTTCGGCTCGTGCAGCGTCACGACCCGCGCCCCGATCGGCAACGAGCGTCGCTTGCTGGGGGCCCTCGGCAACTCGACGCTCGTCTGATCGGGGCGGCGGCCCGCCAGAGGATGGGCCTCGACGACGAAGCCGTGCAGCGGTTGCCCGAGGTCGTCGACCAGCTGACCCGTCACGAGCAGTCGGTCGGAGCGCTCGTCCGCGAGCTGCTGGGCGGGCTTCCGGCTCGGTGACGGAGTCGGCCGCGCGGTGCCGCCGGCGAGGGGCGCGGCGACTCGTGGGCGGGCCGCCGGTGAGCTGGGCGTGGCTGCTGCAGAGGACGCCGCTACACCGGGTGCGCCACCGTCCCGGAACAGCAGGATCCCGATCGTCCCGACGATCAACACGCCGAGTAAGCCGACAACCTGGCGGCGTCGTGTGACCATCAGCGTTCTTCCAGGTTCACGACCTGGCCCGAGCGCAGGAACTTGAGCTCGATGGGTTCGTACCGAGCCAGCTCGATGTGCAGGTCGACGTAGGGGTGCCCGGTGACGATCACGACTCTGCTCTGCTTGAGCAGCGGCGGTGGGCTCAAGACGTCGCCCGTTGGAGTCCGCGCGTTGACGTTGGCGTTGGCATAGTCAAAGACGGAGATCGGCCGTCCGTCAGCACGGCGCAACTGAACGTCGATCCGGCGGCTGCTGCCGCGCACGTCGATGCGTTGGAGTCTCGGGTCGGCGGTGCGTTGACCTTCGACGACCTCGACGCCGGCGATGGTCAGGAGCGCGGGTCCGTCGGCCTCGGCGAGTGCAACGTCCAGGTCGTAGATGCCGACCGGCACATCGATGCCGTGAAACGGGCGCTCGCGTTCGAGGCCCGGGCCTCCAGCCTGTAGCTCGATGGGCGGCGTTTTGCCGCCAGGCGATCGCAAGCGCACCGCAAAGGCTCGGCCCGGGGCCTGTCCATCGTGCCAAAGAACCGCGCGCACGCTGCCGACCCGAGGAATGACGACCCTGAGCCCGTTCGCACCGATGCCGGCCTCAACTTCGATCCGGCGGCCTTGCGCCGAGGCCACGAGGCTGATGCGTTCAGACCTGGTTTGCCCGCGCACCTCGAACCGGCCGTCGCCCAAGTCGTGCACGGTGAGGTCTCCCGGGGCGATGCCTTTGGGGCGTGTCGGCCGGTCGCGCGCCAGCGCGGGACCGAGCCCCGCGGTCGCCAACGGGAGCTTGCCGGAGAAGCCGCCGCCGGCGAAGACACCCGGCAGCTGCCGTTCCGACAACGGTCTTGCGGTGAGTGCGAAGCCGCGCACCGCTTGATCGAGGTCGTCGACGAGGCGGCCGCTGACCAGGAGAGGTGCCTTCGTTGGCGCGGCCGGCGCTGCTGCTGGGGACACGGCGACTCGCGGCCCCTCGCTTGGGCGCGATGAGGCGCTCAACGGGGCCGTGGTAGCGTCTAGGCGGGCCGCGGCCGCAGCGGGAGCTGCGTCGCCGTCCGATGAGGCGCGGCTCGGGTGACCGCTGTCGCGCAGTAGTAGAAGACTCAGCGTGCCGATGCAGAGTCCGGCGAGCAAGGCGAAGATCGGGCGGCGGTGGGGCAAGGCGAGGTCCTCAGCGTTCCTGCAGCGTTACGACTCGGCTCGCCCGCAGGAACTCCAGCTCGATGACGTGGTAGCGTTCGAGCTCAAGACGCAGGTCGACGTACGGGTGGGGCGTCGTGATGATGACCTTGCTCTGCCGGAGGCGTGGGTGCGGGCTCAAGTCGTCACCGTGCGGCGTGCGCACTACCACGGTGGCGTCGGCGTAGTCGAAGATCCCGATCGGCCGGCCGTCCGGCCGGCGCAGTCGCACGTCGATGTGGCGCAGGCGGTCGCGCACGTCGACGAGCGCCAGGCGCGGGTCACTGCAGTTCTGGCCCTCGACGATCGCCACGCCACCCAGGGTGAGCAGCGGTGGCGTCTCGGCGTCGGCGGCGACCACTTCCAGCTTGTACACGCCGACGGGTACGTTCTTGCGCGCGAAGGGCCGCTTGCCGCCGACGCCAGGGCGCAGTGGCCGCAGAAAGAGCGGGCGCTGGTCGGCCGTCGGGTGGCGGAGCCGGACGAGCAGGTTGGATGCCGGGACGTGTGCGTCGAGCTGCAACACCACGCGCACACCGCCCACGCGTGGGAGGACGAGCCGCAGGTCGTGGGTCCCGATGGCCGCGCTGGATTCGACGGTGCGGCCGCCTCGCCGGGCCACCAGGCTCACCCACGGGGCTTCCGTGTGCCCGCGCACTTCGAAGCGGCCGTTGCCCGCGTCCACTGCCGACAGGGCCTCCGAGGCGAAGAACTCAATGGTCCTTGGTCCGACGTCGTCGTCCCATTCCTTCCGCGCGAAGCCCCACGGGGGATCGAGCGAGTTGGGAGTCTCGAAGAGCGGCTCCTCGAGCGGTGGGGCCGGTTCGGGAATCGCCATCGAGCGCAGCGAGAACCCCGTCACCGCGTGACCCAGGTCGTCCACGACGCGGCCGCTCGCGAGCAGCGGTTCGAGGTGCTCACGACCGGCGACCGCAGCGGGGTGCGCAGCGGTCCCGCCGAGGGGCGGCGTCGGCGTGGGGAGGCGCGCCTCGACGTTGCCACTGGCGATCGCGGTGCTTCCATTGGCCGGGCGCGACGCGTCGGGGCGCCCGGGTCTTGGCCGCATGAGCGCCGCGGCTGCGGCAATGACGAGTGCCACCGCCATGAGTCTCAGCCCGCCACGCCGACTCGGCGGGCTCGCCCTGGGGTGGCGCGGTGGGCGTCCTTCTCGCACGATCCCATTCTACTCATGCAGTACCAACGATTGGGTGGCTCGGGCCTGCGGGTCAGCCGCATCAGCCTCGGGTCCTGGTTGACGATCGGGAACGCGGTGGAGCAGGCGGCGAGCGACGCCTTGGTGCGCCACGCGGTCGACCGCGGCATCAACCTCCTCGACACCGCCGACGTCTACAACGACGGTGAAGGCGAGCTGGCGTTGGGGCGCGCGATCAAAGGGCTGCGGCGGGACCGGTTGGTCATCGCCAGCAAGTGCTACTTCCCGATGAGCGACGACCCCAACGACTGCGGGCTGTCGCGCAAGCACATCGTCCAGTCGATCGAGGCCTCGTTGCAGCGGCTTGGCCTCGACTACCTAGACCTCTACCAGTGCCACCGGCCGGACCCCGACACGCCGATCGAGGAGACCGCCATGGCGATGGACGACCTGATCCGCCAGGGCAAGACGCTCTACTGGGGCGTGAGCTATTGGCCGGCGCGGTTGATCGTGCAGGCGGTGCAGTTCTGTCGCGCCCACAGCTTCCACGCGCCGGTGTCGAACCAGCCGCCCTATAGCTTGTTGCGCCGTGACCTCGAGGACGAGGTGATGGACGCGGCCTGGGAGTGCGGCGTCGGGCAGATCGTGTTCTCGCCGTTGGCGCAGGGCGTGCTGACCGGCAAATACCGTCCCGGCGCCGCCCCGCCCAAGGAGTCGCGCGCGGCGGACGATCGAGCGAACCGGTTCATCGGTGCGTATCTGACCGAGGAGAACGTGGCCCGGGTCGAGAGCCTGCGTGACATCGCGGCGCAGGCTGGGGTCACGCCGGCGCAGCTGGCGCTGGCGTGGTGCCTGCGGCGGCCCGAGGTGAATAGCGTGATCGTCGGCGCGCGGACCACCGCGCAGCTCGACGACAACCTGGGCGCGTTGGAAGTCGGGCTAGGTCCCGACGTGCAGGCGGCGCTGGACCGCGCGTTCCCCGGGGCGACGCCCCGCGACACCGCGACCTGACCCGCACGCGGCGCCGCGCGCTACACTGGCGGGATGAGCTCGCGGGGAGTGCTCGTGTGGGGCGGCCTCTTGGTCGCGCTCGCCGTGGTCTACGGCCTTTGGACACGTTCGGACGCGCTGGTGCCGGCCGCGCCCGCAGAGGCCGCGCCGGTCGTGCCGGCCTCCGGCGCGATCGATGCGGCGGTGGCTGCCGCCGCGCCCGACCCTCGCCGGGTGGTCCCTGAGGCGACGTCGCGCCGGCAGTTTCGCGGGGTGGTGCGGGCGCGAGACGACGACACACCCGTGGCGGGCGCGGAGTTACGCCTGTTTGGGCGGGGTCGTCGCGACGACAGCACGCGCCTCACGACCCTGCGGACCGATGCGGTCGGTCGCTTCGCCGTTGACGCGCCACCGGCCTGGCCGGACTCGGTGCAGGTCGAGCTCCGCGCGCCGGGGTTCCGCTCGATGTCTTCCGGCCTCGATGTGGCGAGGGAGAGCGAGCTGCGGATGTGCTGGGTGGCCGAACTGTTCGGCCGGGTGCTGGACGAGGCCACCGGGGCGCCCGTCGCTGGGGCGCGGGTCTCATCCAGCGGTGGCGACGCCACGGTCGCTGATGCCACGGGGCACTATCGGCTGAAGGGCGTCAACGTGGGCATCCCGTCCTACCTCCGGGTGGTGTGCGAGGGCTACGCACCGACCAGGATCGACGTCTTCGCGCGCGATCGAAGCCCGTCCCAGGTCGACGTGCGGTTGACACCGGGGATCGCGGTGCGGGCCCACGTCGTCGATCGCGCGACGGGCGTGCCTCTGCCGGCAGCGCGGTGGTCTCGGTCGGGGAGCGATTCGCAGCCGGTCGACCCCGAGGATGCCGGCTTCACGGTGTTCGTCGTGCCCGGTGTCGAGCTCGTGGTCTCGGTCGAAGCCGAGACCTACTGCCGCTGCCTGTGGTCTTGGTCGATGGCGGCGTCCGACGAGCCGGGCGAGCCGCGCCTCCCGCTGACCCGCCAGGCGACGATTGAGGGCGTCGTCGTCGACGCGGCGGGGCAGCCGGTCGTGGACGCCTGGGTGTCGTGGTGGGCCGATGGGGGTGATCTGGCAGCGGTGGCTCCAGACACGCTCGCGCGGTTCGGCGTGCCGGGCTCGCTCCATGATCGGGAGGACCGCGAAGGCCAGACGGTTCGCACCGATCGTCTCGGCCGCTATCGGCTCTCGCTCGTGCCCAACGCGGCGCCGCGGCATGTCGAGTGCAGCGTGAAGGAGCGGGGCGTCGCGAGGGCGGAGCCACGGGTGATCGATGTGCCCGGCTCCTCGGTGTCCGTTGACCTGCGGTTGGAGCGTCGGGCGACCGTGCGGGGGACGGCGCGACGCAACGGTGAGCCGTTCCGCGGCTTGGTCTCCTGGATGGTCGGTGACCAACGAGGCGGCGACTGGATCCGCGACGGCCGCTTCGAGTTCCGCTACGTGCCCGCGGGCCCGCTGCGTCTGTTCCCGGGGCGAAGCCCAGACCAGCACGGCGTCACGGTAGAGCTCGACGTTGAGGCCGGCGCCACCTACGAGCGCGACCTCGTGTGGGAGGAGCCCGAGGGAGAGATCTCTGGCCGGGTGACGACGGCGGACGGCCGCCCGCTCGAGGGCGTGTGGATCACGGCGCTCAACGCGGCTGGGCCCGGGCGGCCGCGCCGGGATGGGACCGATGCCGACGGCTTCTACCGGCTCGAGGCCTTGGTGGGTCCGCCGCAGGACCTGCTCGTCCGGCACGGGGTGCTGACCGAGCAGCGGTCTGGCGTCGAGGTCGGGGCGACCGATGTCGACTTCGTCTTGCCGGAGCTCGGCAGCCTGTGGCTGCAGCTGCTCGAGGCCGACACGCGGCAACCCCTGGCGTCTTCCCAAGGCATCTTGTCCCGGTCCCTCGTTTGGCGTCGGAGCGGCGAGACCGAATGGCTGAGCGGGCCACGGCCGCGTGTCGATACCCAGGGACGGCTCGAGCTCGAGTTGCCGATTGGCCACGTCGACGTGCTGCTGCGGTTCCAGAAGTCGGGCTACCGGCCGCGGACCGTCACCTCCTTGGCGGTCACGGCCGGAGCGTCCCCGCCGGTGCCGGTCCTGCTCGAGCGTGGCCTCGATCTCGAGGTGCGACTGCAGGGCGGGGCGGGTGCCAACGTCGCCGAGCGGGGCCCTTGCGTGCTCTTCGCCCTGGAGACCGCCCAGGTCGGCAAGGTCCGCGTGGCCGCGCGCGGCGCGCCCGACCAGAACGCGCGCGTGAACGGGGTGCACCTGCATCTCGACGACCCGGGCCTGCTCCAACAGATGCTTCGCTCGAGCCAGGGCGCCACCACGCTGCGCGGCCTGGTGCCGGGCAGCTACACGGTGCGGGCGTTCCCCGATGTGGTGGAGCTCACGCCGTCGAGCTTCCGGGTGCGTGAGCCCCGTACCGCGGTCGACGTTCGGTGGCGCTGGCGGTGATCTCCTCCGTCGTGCCGGGCGTTGCGTGCCACCGGCGTGCCTGGTGTCGACCCCGACACCCCGCGAGGCGCTTCGCTGCCGGGGACCTGCTATCATCTGCGCCGCATGCAGGTCCTGGTCATCGGCGGCGGTGGGCGTGAGCACGCTCTCTGCTGGAAGATCGCGCAATCTCCGCTGGTCGAGACGGTCTTCTGCGCGCCCGGCAATGGCGGCATTGCCAAGATGGCCAAGTGCATCGACATCCCGGCCAATGACGTGGCTGGGCTGCGCAACTTCGCGCTCGAGCAGCGCATCCATCTCACCGTGGTGGGACCGGAAGACCCACTCTGCAGTGGGATCGTCGACGCCTTTGAGGCGGCCGATCTGAAGATCTTTGGCCCGCCGCAGGGCGCCGCCGAGATCGAGGGGAGCAAGGCGTTCGCGCGCGAGCTGTGCCGTCGCAACAAGATTCCGTCGCCGGCCTTCTGGGTCTTTGAGCGTCCGGGCATGGCGTTGGCCTTCCTCGAGAATCGCCCCGAGGGCCCGATCGTGGTGAAGGCGTCCGGACTGGCCCAGGGCAAGGGCGTCACCGTGTGTCCGAACCTGGACACCGCGCGCAGCGCCGTGCGCGAGCTGATGGAGCAGCGCCGCTTTGGCGATGCGGGTGACTCCGTCGTGCTCGAGGAGTTTTTGGAGGGCCAGGAGGTGTCGGTCATGACCTTGACCGACGGCACGACGATCGTGCCCTTCGAGCCGGCTCGCGATCACAAGGCCGTGAACGACGGCAACCAAGGGGCCAACACGGGTGGCATGGGTGCCTTCTCGCCGGTGCCAAGCCTGTCGCCGCGAGCGTTGCGGCAGATCGAGAACCAGATCCTGGTGCCGGCGGTGCACGGCCTCAATCGCGAGGGGCGGGCGTTCCGCGGCTTCCTCTACGCCGGCCTGATGCTGACGGCGGGCGGGCCGCGCACGTTGGAGTTCAACTGTCGCCTGGGCGACCCCGAGACCCAGCCGCTGCTGATGCGCCTGCGCTCGGACCTGGTGCCCTACTTGATGCACTGCGCCGCGGGCACTCTGGACCAGCTGGAAGCACCGCAGTGGGATCCGCGGGTCGCGGTGTGCGTGATGGCGACGAGCGGCGGCTACCCGGGTGACTACCGGAAAGGCTTGCCGATCCACGGCCTCGAGCGTCTCGAGACCGGCGCCGACCTGCAGGTCTTCCACAGCGGCACCCGCCGCAGCCCGACCGACACACTGACGGCCGGCGGCCGAGTGCTGTCGGTGTGTGCGCTGGGCGAGTCCTTGGACGAGGCGCGCGAGCGCGCTTACGCGGCGCTCGGTCGGATCGAATTCCAAGGCATGCACTACCGCCGCGACATCGGCGAAGCGTAGCGGCCCGGCCTGGCGCGGCCATTTGCCGCCTGCTTTGCGGCCGCGGCGCCGCCCGGGTATCCTGGCTCCCTGGGCGTATGGAATCCGTCGAAAAGCTCGAGGTCGTGGAGCGCTACATGCGCGAGCGAGGCCTGCGTTGGACCAACCAGCGCCGCCTTATCGCCAAGATGGCGTTCGGTGCGGCCGGGCACTTCACCGCGGAGGAGCTGCTCGAGACCTGCCGCGGCCAGGACGGCGCGGTCTCGCGGGCGACGGTCTATCGGACGCTCTCGATGCTGGAGGAAGCCGGCTTCGTTGAGGGGCTCGATACCGGCGACGGCGGCCGTCGGTTTGAGCACGTGCTCGGGCACGAGCATCACGACCACATGGTGTGCACCGAGTGCGGCACCATCATCGAGTTTCGCGATGACGAGCTCGAGCGTCGCCAGGACCTCGCGGCGCAGCGCCACGGCTTCAAGATCACGAGCCATAGCCTCAAGCTGTTTGGAGTCTGCCGGACCTGCCGGCGGGGCAAGAGGGCCGCGTCCGCGCGATGACGGCGGCGCGCGACCGCGTGCTCGTGGTCGATGACGAGCGGGACATGGCGGAGTCGTGCGCCTACTTTCTGCGGCGCGCGGGCTACGACGTGGCGACCGCGTTCTCGGCGGAGGAGGCCCTCAGCAACCTGCACGAGAGCTCTTTCTCGGTCGTGATCACCGACCTGCACATGCCGCGGATGAACGGTCTGGCGCTGGTGGAGCGGATCAAGGAGCGCGATCCGGATGTCGAGGTCTTGGTGATCACTGGCTACCCGGGCGTCGACAGCGCGGTGGAAGCGATGCGGCATGGGGTCCTGGACTACATCACCAAGCCGTTCACCGAGGACGTCTTTCTGGAGCGCGTCGGCAAGGCTCTGGCGCATCGACGTGTGCGCGAGAGCAACGACGGCCTGCGCGAACGGCTGCGGCGCGGCGCCTCGGGCCGCCACCTCGTGTATCGATCGGCGGCGTTTGGCGCCATCGTCGAAACGCTCGAGCGGGCGGCGAGCTCGGATGCATCGGTGCTGATCGTCGGCGAGAGCGGCACCGGCAAGGAGCTGCTCGCGCACCGTTTGCACGACTGCAGCGGGCGGGCGGAGCGCTCGTTTGTGCCGGTCGACTGCACGACGATCCCCGAAGCGCTGTTCGAGAGCGAGCTGTTCGGCCACGAGAAGGGCGCCTTCAGCGGGGCCGACCGGTCACGACCAGGGCTGTTCCACGTCGCCGACAAGGGCACGCTGTTCTTGGACGAGGTCGGTGAGCTGCCGCTCGCGTTTCAGCCGAAGCTGCTGCGCGCGATCCAGGAGCGGCAGGTGCGCCGCGTGGGGGCGCAGTCGCTGGAGGATGTCGACGTGCGCATCGTGGCCGCCACCAATGCCAACCTCGCCGAGATGATCGAGGCCGGCACGTTTCGCCAGGACCTCTACTACCGATTGGACGTCGTGCGCATCGAGGTGCCGCCCCTGCGGACGCGGCCCGAAGATCTCCAGCCGCTGGCGCAGCACTTCCTGGCCGAGTTTGGCACCGGCCGAACGCTGTCGGCCGAAGCCACGGCGGCCATTCGCGCCTTCCCTTGGCCCGGCAACGTCCGCCAGCTGCGCAACGCCCTTGAGAGCGCCTGCGCGCTCGGTGGTGGCGGCTCGCTGGAGCTCGACGATCTGCCGCGGGAGGTTCGGGCGCCCGGGAGCGCAGTGGGTGCTGGCACCGAGGGAGTGTCGGTGGCGGCGGAGGATCTGCGCGGACCGTTCCAGCAGATGAAGGCCCGCAAGGTGGCCGCGATCGAGAGTGCTTACCTGGAGAACCTGCTTCGGCGGCACAGTGGCAACGTGACCCGTTGTGCCGAAGAGGCCGGGGTTTCGCGCTCGGCGTTCCAGAAGCTCATGCAGCGCTACGGCATCAAGTCGGCCGACTATCGGCCTTGACCGGCGGGGTCGCGCGCTGGCCACCCCCGACCCCCGGGGTAACATCGGGTGAATGACCCAGGACACCGACACCGTGCCGGGCGCCCCGTCGGAGACGAGCGCGTCGGCCAACGCCCTGCAGCGGGTGTTCGTGATCGGTTTCCCCCGCAGCGGCACGACGTGGGCGATGTACCTGCTGACGCAGCACCCGGCGGTGGTCGGCGCCCAGCAGACGGGATTGTTTCACGCGCTGCAGCCGCTCGAGGACTGGTGGCACCGGGCCGGCGGTGCAGGGCGTCGTGTGGTCACGGCCGACCATAGTGGCGCCGGCGAAGGCGCCTTTGAGCGGCGGCGGCTGGCCGACACCTTGGGCCACGACACGTTCTACGAAGTGGCGCGGGAGGTGGCGGACCGCGTGTTTCGCCGGGTGACGGCGGTGCTGCCGTCGGCCCGTGCGGTCGTGGAGCAGACCCCGGAGAACATCGAGTTCGCGTCGCTCATCCAGCGGCTCTACCCGGACGCGTACTTCCTGCACATGGTGCGCGACCCCCGCGCGGTGTTCTCGTCGTGGCGCAAGTCGTTGCAGACGTGGGCCAAGCACAATGAGTTCGTCTCGAGCCCGGTGCAGGTCGCGCGCAAATGGTGCGAGTACGACGAGCGTGGCCACGAGCTCGCGGCGCAAACGGAGCGCTATCGCCTGGTGCGCTATGAAGACCTTTTGGCGAATGGCCCGGAGATGCTCGAGGAGCTCTGCGCCTGGGTTGGGTTGCCGGCCGATCGGGCGTTCTGCGAGCAGGCGGTGGAAGCGTGCTCGATCGACAAGATGAAGAAGAACGTCGACGCGCCGAAGGGCTTCTTTCGCACCGGCCGTGCCGACTCGTGGCGCGAGGAGGTGCCGAGCTCAGCGCTCAAGATCATCGAGCACGTGGCGCGCGACACCATGGAGCGGCTCGGCTACGAGTGTGTGACCAAGCGCTCGGCGCGACCGCCGGCGCGCTTGTGGGCGTATGACACGACGTCGCGCCTGCTGGCCGGCGCTAAGAACGTCGTCAGTCCCGAGCTGCGGCGCCGCGTCAAATCGATGCTGCGGAAGTAGCGGTCGCCGCTACGACCGCGCGAAGCGTCGTTTGATCCGGCCAAGGGCCCGGTGCAGGTCGGCCCGCTCGGTGGATTGCAGGCAGAAGGTGTAGATGGCGACCGCGTAGATCAGCGCGCCGATGCTGACGTTGAGCGCGAGCTCAAGAGAGTTGTGCGGCTGCATCAGTCGTTTGGTGCCGTACCAGACGGGCGTGGCGATCAGCGCGGGCAGCAGGCCGGGGAGCACCGCGTAGCGGGCGAACCCCACGAGTCGGGCGTCGATCATCCGCATGCCGAGGTTCCAGATGAGCAGTGGCTGGAGGACGAGGGACGTGATCAAAACGGCCCAAGCCATGCCTCTGGCGCCCATGTCGAGGCCGACCACCAAGTACGCGCCGACGACGATCGTGGTCACCTCGATCGCGATCTGGCACAGCGACAGCGCCCGCGGTGTGCCTCGCGCGAAGGCGATGACCGAGATCGGCGCCTGCGGGAACATCACCAGGAGGCGCGCCAGGAGCAGGGTCATCACTGGCGCCACGTCGCGATAGACAGCGAAGGTCTTGCCGCCGAGGTAGAAGGCCCAGAACGCGCGCCGGTAGAGGACCAGCGGCACGATCGCAAACAGGAAGACCCACAGCAAATAGCGGCAGAACCGGAAGTAGGTCCGGCGCAGACGCTCGTGCTGTCCGGTCGCGTACATCGCCGTCATCGCCGGCTGCAGGGCCGGGACCATGATCAGCGCGTTGCGGCGCAGCTGGTTGTCGACCATGGAGCCCTTCTGGAACGCCACGGTCTGGGCGTCGGTGGCCGACGGGTGGTGGTTCAGGATCAGGAGGCTCGCGGTCTCCCGCAGCATCACGACCAGGCGGATGAGCAGGGTCCACCAGCCATACGTCAGGATCGGCTTGAACAGGTCCTTGCGGATCGCCGACCGCTCGAAGCGCAGCGATGGCATGAGCCGCCGCGACATGACGACCGTCACGATCACTTCCAGAAGCGTGCTCGGTACGGTCGCGATGACGACCCAAAGGGCTCGGTAGTCGATCAGGTTGAAGCAGCCGATGATGATCCCGAGCCGCAGCAGCTCGCTCGCCAGACCGATCTGGTGCATGGCGATGAACTTCTGCTTCACGTTGAGGCCCAGTCGGAAGGGCAAGAATGCGACCCGGAACGCCGCGATCCCGGCGAGGATCGCGAACATGATCTGCCCCTCAAAGACGAGCCGGCTGTTGTCCGGCGCGTCCTTGGGCACGCCGATGTCGACGACCGAGTCGATGAACCAGGCCAGCGGGAGGCCGGCGAGGAGAATCAGCACGCTGCCGATCCATGCGAGCGGGAGCATGGTCGAGGTGATCGCGGTCACCTCCTTGGTGTCGCCCTTGGCGTACGCCACGGTGACGTAGCGCGCGAGCGCGCCGCCGAGGATGCCCGTGAGCAGCGGCACGAACACCAGCAGCACCATCAGCACGGCGTAGAGCTCGTTCTCCGCCGCCGGGATCTTCTTCATCAGCTGCTGGGTGACCCAGACCAGAATCCCCAGGCTTACGATCCTCTGCAGGACCGAGCTGACCGTGTTGATCAGGACCAGCCGTTTGCTGATCTCGACGCCGGGACTCATGGGCGGCAGCCGTCCGCGAGAGGGGGGGAATGCACGGGAGAGCGCCCGGGCGCGGGTGTGCGGCCCGGTGCGGTGGTGGAGGGCAGAAGCCTAACCGGCGTCGCCCGCGGCCGATAGGTCGCGTCAGCCCTCGGCGCGCGCGAGCTGCACCATGGCCTCGAAGAGCACCATGCCGTCGGGATGGCGGTCGGCGGCGGCGCGGCGCCAGTCCGGGGCGTGCCAAGGCAGGTAGGCCCGGTCGGGGTGCGGCATCATCCCCAAGACGCGGCCCGTGACGTCGGTGAGCGCGGCGGTGCCGCCCGGCGAGCCGTTGGGATTGGCGGGATAGCGTTCGGTCGTGTCTCCGTGACCGTCGCGGTAGGAGAATACTCGGTAGCCGTCGTCGATTTGCGTGCGCACGTCCTCGGCGACGACGAGGCGGCCCTCAGCATGGGCGGCGGGGAGGTGCAGGTCCCAGGACTCATCGACAAAGGCGCAGCGGCTGGCCAACGCGCCGAGCCGGACCCAGCGACACTCGTAGTGATTGCTGAGGTTCGCGGCGAGGCCGACTTGCTGGCGCAGCGCGCCACCACCGATGCGCGGCAGAAGCCCCAGCCGGGCGAGCACCTGAAAGCCGTTGCAGATGCCGAGGATCAAGCCGCCGCGTTCGATGAACGCCAGCAGCGGGTCGCCGAGCCGACGTCGCAGCTCGTGGGCGAGCACGGTGCCGGCGCCGAGGTCATCGCCGTAGGAGAAGCCGCCGGGGAAGGCGAGGATCGAGAAGCGATCGAGTTCGCCCGGGCGGGCGAGCAGGCGCTTCAGCGGGGTCAGCTCACACGTCGCGCCGGCGAGCTCGTAGGCGTGATAGGTCTCGAGCTCGCAGTTGATTCCGGGCGCGCGCAGCACCATCACCTGGGGCGTGGTCATCGGGCTCCCTCCAGGGTGCCGTCGAGATCGAGCGGCGCCTTCCACGCTCGCGCCAGATCGTCGATGGGCAGCGCGGTGAGCGTGCGGCCTCCGGCCTCGAGGCGCAGGGTCGGTTCGCTGAGGACCTCGCCGATCTCGGCGACGGGTGCGTCGCCGAGGTTTTCGCGCAGGTCATCGACCCGATCAGGTGGCACCTCGAGCAGGATGCGGCTCTGGCTCTCGCTAAACAGAACGTCTTCGGGGCGGTCGCCCAAGCTGGGTGTCGGCTCGCCGAGCGGGACTTGCGCCAGGTCGAGTCGCGCCCCCAGGCGCCCGCCGATCGCCATCTCCGCCGCGGCAGCGCCGAGGCCGCCCTCGGCCAGGTCGTGGGCGGCGACGACCGCCCGCGCTTGGATCGCGCGCCAGACCCCCTCGAGGACGCGGTGCCCGAGCGTCGCATCGACGCGCGGCACACTCGCGCCGAGCGCGTCGCGGTTCTTCCAATAGACCGAGCCGCCGAGCTCGCGCTTGGTGATCCCGACTAAGAACAGCCGGTGCCCGGCGCGTTTGAAGTCGGACGTCAGCGTGCGCGAGACGTCGGGGATCACCGACAGCGCCGTGACCAGGATGCACCCGGGGATCGCGATGGTGCGCTCGCCGTCGCGGAACTCGTTGTTGAGCGAGTCCTTGCCGGACACGAACGGGGTCCGGTAGACGAGCGCCAGATCGGTCAGCGCCAGCGACGCCCGCACCAGCCCGCCGAGTCGATCCGGCAGCGCGGTGTTGCCCCAGCAGTAGTTGTCGAGGATCGCCGTTTGATCGGGATCGCCACCGGCGGCGACGATGTTGCGCATGGCCTCGTCGAGTGCGCACTCCGCCATCGCCGCCGGGTCGATCTTGGAGTAGCGCGGATTGAGGCCGCAGCCGAGCACCAACCCACGGCGGCTGCCGAGCTTTGGCGCGATCACCGCGGCGTCCGCCGGCCCGTCGTTGCGCACCCCGACGAGCGGTTTGCCGGCACTCCCCGCCTGCACCTCGTGGTCATACTGGCGGATGATCCACTCCTTGCTGGCGACGTTGGGGTCGCCGAGCACGCCGAGCAGGGCCTGGCCGAGATCGGGCTCGGGGCCCAGTTCGGGATCCGTGTGGCGTTCGGCGGTATAGACCGCTTGCCGCTGCGCCCGCGGCACGCCGCGGTGCAAGAACTCGAGGTCGAGATCGCCGTGCTGCTCGCCGGCGTACCGGATGACGAGGCGGCCCGAGTCGTTGAACGTGCCGATTGACGTCGCCTCGACGCTCTCCTCGTCGCACACCTCGAGGGCGCGCGCGAGGCGGTCCGGTGCTACGGCGAGCACCATGCGCTCCTGCGCCTCGCTGACCCAGATCTCCCACGGCGCGAGGCCACCGTACTTCAGCGGGGCGTCGGCGAGCTCGACATCGGCGCCGAGTCCGTCGGCCATCTCGCCGACCGCCGACGAGAAACCGCCCGCGCCGCAGTCGGTGATCGCCGAGAACAGATCCTCGTCGGCCATGCGCAGGATCGCGTCCATGACCTTGCGTTCGGCGATCGGGTCGCCGATTTGCACGGCGCCGCTGCTGACGGTTTCGCTCTCGGTGTGCAGCTCGAGCGAGCTGAACGTCGCGCCGTGGATCCCGTCGCGCCCGGTACGGCCGCCCACCGCCAGGATCGTGTCGCCGGGGTTGGCCTTCTTGAAGGCGCGAGCGCGCGGCAGGATGCCGACGTTGCCGACGTAGACCAGCGGGTTGCCGACGAAATCAGGGTCGAAGTGGACCGCGCCGTTCACCGTGGGGATCCCCATCGGGTTGCCGTAGTCGCGGACGCCAGCGACCACACCGCGCAGCACGCGCAGCGGATGCAAGCAGCCCTTGGGGAGCGCGTCTGTCGCCGTGTCCGGGGGCGCCAGGCAGAAGACGTCGGTGTTGGCGATCGGCCGGGCGCCAAGGCCCGTGCCGAGCACGTCGCGGATGACGCCGCCGACGCCCGTACCGGCGCCGCCGAACGGCTCGATGGCGGAGGGGTGGTTGTGGGTCTCGACTTTGATGCAGACGCAGTCGTCGTCGTCGAACGCGATGATGCCGGCGTTGTCCTCGAACACCGAGACACAGAAGTCGCGGTCGAGCGTGGCGGTCACGTGGGCGATGGTCGAGCGCAGCAGGTTGTCGATGTCTCGCGGCGGCGCGTCGCCCTCGACGTAGCGGATGCGGCCGGTGAGCGTCTTGTGCTTGCAGTGCTCCGACCAGGTCTGCGCGATCGTCTCGAGCTCGAGGCGCGTCGGCTCCCGGCCGAGCTCGGCGAAGTGCGCCGCGACCGTTTGCATCTCGCCGGCGTTCAGGGCCAGGCCGCCGTCGCGGCTCAGCGCCACCAGCTCGGCCTCGCTGCGTCCCCGCACCGGGACCACGACCACGGCCAAGTCGGGCGAAGCGCCCGCGCCGGGGAGGGTCGTCGGCACGGCGTTCACCAGGACGTCGTGGATCACGTCGTTGGCGAGGCCCTGCGCCGCGGCCGCCGCGACCCGTTCTGCGGCATCGGCGGCCGCGAATTCGTAGCTCCGGTAGGTGCCGGTTCGCACGTCGGCGTGGCCGGCGTCCGCCAGCGCCTTGCGGAGCGACTGGGCCACCGGGTCCGTGACGCCCGGCTTGGGCACGACGCAGACCCGGCCGGCGTCGTCAGGCGCCACGTCGCCCGGGGCGTGCAGCTCCCAGGCTTGCAGCACGGGATCGGCGAGGGCGTCGGCCGCGAACCGCTCCACGGCCTCGCGGGGGAGGTCCGCACCGAGCAGGTAGCCCCGCACGGAGCGGATGGGGCCAAGATCGGCGGCACCGGCCGCGGCCAGCGCCGCGGCGGCAGCGGTGCCGTCCGGGTCCGGTTGGCCGGTGGCGACCCGGATCTCCACACGCCAAGCGTCCATGGCGGAACCATGCCCGGGGCTATGGGTCGGCACAAGAGCGGGCGCGTTGTCACGCCCATCGCAGCGACCGAGCCGGGTTTTTGCGGCCCGACTCCGCCAGCCGTTCGTTTGGTTCGGCCCGGTCGCGGGCTAGAATTGCGTGCTTCGCCGAGCCAGGGAATCGCCTTGTCGCAGACCACCCCAAGTAAGCCCACGGATCGTCTCGCCGATGGATTGGCCTTTGAGCGCCCGCTGCTCGAGCTCGAGGCCAAGATCCAGGAGATCAAAGGCCTCGCGCGCAACACGCACCTCGACCTCAATGGCGAGCTCGTGAACCTCGAGCACAAGCTCGAGCGCAAGGCCACCGAGATCTACAACAACCTCACGGCCTGGGAGCGCGTCAACGTCGCGCGCCATGCCGAGCGGCCGCTGACGTCCGACTACATCCAGCTCATGCTGGACGACTTCGTCGAGTTGCACGGCGATCGAGTCTTTGGCGATGACCGGGCCATCGTGACGGGCCTCGCCACGATGGCTGGGATGTCCTTCATGTTCATCGGCCACCGCAAGGGCAAGTCGGTGAAGGACCGCCTGGCGTGCAACTTCGGCTGCGCCCATCCCGAGGGCTACCGCAAGGCTCTGGCCAAGATGCGGCTCGCCGAGAAACTTGGGCTGCCCATCGTCACGTTCATCAACACGCCGGGCGCCTATCCAGGGATCGGTGCCGAAGAGCGTGGCCAGGCCGGCGCCATCGCCCGGAACATCCTGGAGATGTTCTCGCTGCGGGTCCCGGTGATCGCCATCGTCATCGGCGAAGGTGGCTCGGGCGGCGCCCTAGGGATCGGCATCGGCGACCGGGTCGGGATGCTGGAGCACGCCTACTACTCGGTGATTTCCCCAGAGGGCTGCGCCGCGATTCTGTGGAAGAGCGGCGAGAAGACCCCTGAGGCGGCCGAGGCGCTCAACCTGACGAGCAAGGACCTGCTGCGGCTGGGCCTGGTGGATGAGGTCGTGTCCGAGCCACTCGGCGGAGCCCACCGGGACGTCGCGACCACCGTCCAGGGCGTGCGGGCGCAGCTGGTGCGCTGGCTCCAGGAGCTGCGCGCCATCCCGGTCGACGAGCTCCTCGCCCAGCGGCACGAGAAGTTCCGCCGGATGGGCGTTCCCGACGCCTCTTAACCACGGCGAATCTCCGGATCTTCAGGCTCACGCGCCGCCGGTGGCGGTCGTAGAGAGCGTGTGCCCCACTCGGGGGCCCACCACACTAGAATCCCGGCTGCCATGGCTCGTCCTCAACGCTCCTTCCAAGGTCTCGGCGCGGTCCGGCGCGTCCCCCTCGATCTGGAGGATCTCCTCGGCGCCGATCTGAGCTCCGCCAGGGCGGCGCCCGCGGAAGAGGTCAGCGACGCGGACCTGGTCCACGCCGCGCTCGATGGCGATGAAGAGGCGTTTGGCCAGCTGGTGGCTCGCTACCACCGCCGCGCCTTCTGGATCGCGTTCCACGTCGTGGGTCGCGTCGAGGATGCGCGCGACGTGGTCCAGGAGTCGTTTGTCCGCGTGCACCGCGCGCTCAACAACTTCGATTTCGGTCGTAGCTTCTACACCTGGTTCTACCGGATCGTGATGAACCTGGCGATCGACTCGTTGCGCAAGCGGCGCGCCGCGCGAGCCGTGTCGGTCGACGAATTTGTCGATCGCCTCGCCGCGGAAGAAGGGGCGACGGAGCCCGCCGAACGCGACGAGACGCGGACGTTGGTGTGGCGAGTGCTCGGCAAATTGGACAGCAAGTTTCGGTCGGTGATGGTGCTTCGGGACATTCACGGCATGAGCTGCCGGGAGATCGCGCCGATCCTGCAGGTGACACACGCGACGGTCCGGTGGCGGCTGCATCGGGCTCGGCAGATCTTTCGCGAGCACTGGGAGCGGATGGTCAAGGAGGACCGGGACTAGTGCGGTCTCAGTGCAGCAGTGCTCGTTTGGAGCTCGCCGCCCTGGCGGGCCGCGAGTTGGACCTGGTGCAGGCGCGGCGGCTTTGGGCCCACCTCGGTGGTTGCCGGCTCTGCCTGCGCGAATACACCGTCTGGCTGCGCCAGCGCGGCCGGTTGGCCGACCTCGCGAGCGCCGACGCCGACGCGGCGTGGGTGCCGCAAGCCGACGAAGCGTTCTTCTCCCAGCTGCGGCGCGACATCGAGACACAAGTCGAGACCGCGGCGGCGAACGGCAGTGACGAGGCGCCGCGCCGCTGGAGCCGTTGGGTGGCCGCGGCCGCAGCTCTACTGCTGATGCCGGCGTTGTGGTGGGGGCTCCTCGGGGATGGGGCCGGGGATGGGAATGTCGGCGAGCGTCTGCTCAACGGCGATCCCGTG
This sequence comes from Planctomycetota bacterium, assembly GCA_039029375.1. Taxonomy (GTDB): domain Bacteria; phylum Planctomycetota; class UBA1135; order UBA1135; family UBA2386; genus JBCCGH01. Next base: position 159,779 of record JBCCGH010000001.1, on the reverse strand, counting down.
GCGTCGGTCGCGCGTAGCCAGCCGGCTGCGGTGCCCGCAGCGAGCGGCCGAGCACCAAGCGCCGTGTCGACGCAGGTGTTGGGCAACGGCGTTTGGCCGGAATCGCCGATTACGCTGTCGCATCGACAGGGTCTCGAAGGGCAGCGGCAGCTGCTGATCCTGTTCGAGCAGGCGTCTCGATCGAAGGCGCATCGGGAGTCTTCGCCTCGCTGAATCGTCGCCCCTCGCGCGGTGGCGGCCTGAGCGGGTCTCGGCCGCCAAGAGAGCGACGAGCGATGCAAAAGCGAACGATCCCGACCATCCTGTTCTGCGGCCTGCTGGCCGCCTTCCCGATGGCCCAAGAGTCCTCCGGGGCGCCACCCTCGGAGGTCGCAGCGCCGGACACCGGGGTGCTGATTCAGCGGCTCGGTGACACGTCCTACGCGGCACGGCAGGACGCCGAAGCGAGACTGCGAGAGCTGGGTCCGGCAGCCGTGGGGGCCCTGCAGAAGGCCGCGGAGGAGGATGCGGATCCGGAGATCCGCTGGCGCGCCCGCCGCCTCGCACGCCAGATCGATCGGGGTGATCGGCTCTCGCCCCGCGGCCCGCACCGCTCTGGTCGTTCTGGCCGTCCCGTCCCGGGCGACCGAGCCCCGGCGGTCGAGCTGGACGACGTCTTCGACTCCGTGTTCGAGCGGCTCGAACGTGACTTCGATCTCGACATCCCGCGGCGCCACTTCTTCCACGACGACTTCTTCCAGGATCTGCGGCAGCAGATGGACCAGCTGCGCCAGCTGCACTCGTCGCCATTCATGGGGCGGTCAGGCGCGGCTGGGCAGTCGGTGCAGCTACAGATCACTCCCGACGGCGTGCGCCTCCAGGTGGAAGAAAAAGGCGAGGACGGCGAGAGCGAGACCAAGACCTATGAGGCCCCGGACCTCGATCGCCTCCGCGAGGAGTATCCAGACGTCGCCGAGCGCTACTTGGGTGGCGTTGGCGGCGGTCTGCGCTTTGGTTGGGGCGCGCGACCCCAGCGCGATGCGAGGGGGGCACCGCGGTTCCGGGCTCTGCCGAACCCGTTCGGCGGCCTGCGACCCGGCGGCAGCCGCAGCGGCGCGACGCCGATGGACGATCGTGGTCCCCGGCTCGGGATCTACGCGCGGCCAATCGGCGAGGACCTGCGCGCATTCCTCGGCCTGGAGTCGCCGCGTCAGGGTTTGTTGGTCGACCGAGTCATCGAAGGCTCGCTGGCAGAGCGGCTCGGCGTGCAGGCGTCGGACGTCGTCCTCGAGATCGATGGTCGGGCGGTGAGCTCGCCGCTCGAGATCCGCCAAGCGCTGGCGGCCGCGGGCGCCGAGCTGGAGGTCAAGGTCAACCGGCGCGGCGAGGACGTGGTGCTGAAGGGCCCGAACGAAGCGGACGCGGAGCGCTCCGAGACAGAAGAGATGCCCGCACCGAAGCGTCGGCTCAAGCCAAGCCGGCGCGCCGGGAATTGAGCTCGCGGATGCGCAACTGACCGCAGGCGGCGCTCTTGTCCGCGCCGCGCTGCCGTCGCACGGTGGTCTTGAGTCCGCCTCGCCGGAGCTGCTCGGCGAACGCGTCGACCGCGGCGGTCGCCGGTGCGCGCAGATCCCTGATCTGCCCCACCGGGTTCCAGGGGATCAAGTTGACGGTGCACGGCACCCGGCGCAGTCGCTCGACGAGGTCCTGAGCGTGTTTCGGGCGGTCGTTGACGCCGGCGAGCAGAACGACCTCGAAGGTGACCTCGCGGTTCTTCGACGTGCCGTAGCGCGCCGCAGCCGCAACGATCGCCGCCACCGGTGCGCGCGCGGTGGGGACCAAGCGGCGGCGCAGCTCATCGTCCGCGGCGTGGAGTGAGACGGCCAGCTGGTACTGGTGCGGTGTTGCCGCGAAGCGATCCATGCGGTCGGGGTAGCCCGACGTGCTGACGGTGATCCGGCGGGCGCCCAGGCCGATGCCGTCCGGGTCGCGCATGCGCTCGAGCGCGGGCACGAGCGCGGGCAAGTTCAGCATGGGTTCGCCCATGCCCATGATCACCACGTTGGTCAGCTGCCTGGACGCCAGCTGGTCGCGCGCGTGCAGCACTTGCTCCGTGATCTCGCCAGAGGTCAGGTTGCGACGGACGCCCTCGAGTCCCGAGGCGCAGAATACGCAGGCCACGGGGCAGCCGACCTGTGTCGAGACACAGAGGGTCACGCGGTCCTGGTCGGGGATGATGACGGTCTCGACGGTTTCGCCGTCCGCGAGCCGCACCAGCATCTTGGCGGTGCCGTCCGTCGCTCGCTCGGTCGCCGCCACCGTGCTGCCGCGCAGCGTCACATGCTCGCGCAGCGCGGTGCGCAGTGATTTGGCGAGGTCCGTGCACTCGTCCAGCGACGTCGCCCCGCGCGCGTAGACCCAGCGGGCGAGCTGGCGGGCGTGGAACGCCTTGCCGCCGAGGCGCGTGATCAGTGGCTCAAGCTGGTGGTCGGTGAGGTCGGTGACCGCAGCGGTCACGCGGTCTCTCGCTGCGTGTCGGGCTCACCGCGATCGCCGTTCAAGCGCTGTTCAACGAACTCCTTCGTGATCACGAAGCGGTTCGTCTCGCGCTTGCTCGGCAGGTCATACCGCAGGTGCAACAGCAGCTCCTCAAAGATCGAGCGCAGCGCCCGGACGCCAGTCTGACGCTCCATGACGACGTCGGCGAGTTGGCCGAGCGCGTCTTGCGTGAACTCGAGCTTGCAGTCGTCCATCGCGAAGTACGCCTGGTATTGCTTCACCAGCGCGTTCTTCGGCTGCGTCATCACCTCGACGATCTCCTCGCGGCTCAGCGAGCGCATCGGCGCGATCACCGGCAAGCGCCCCACGAACTCCGGGATCATGCCGAACTCGATGAGGTCGCGTTGGTCGAGGCGCTCGATGAGCTGGTCGCGCTCGTTGTTGGCTGGCTCGAGCTTGGGGCCCGGGCGCTGGCCGGGCACGAACCCGATCATCTTCTGGCCGATGCGGCGCGCGATGATGTGCTCGATGCCGGAGAACGTGCCGCCACAGATGAACAGGATGTTATCGGTGACGACCTGGATGTAGCTCTGCTCAGGGTGCTTGCGGCCACCTTGCGGCGGCACGTTGGCGACGGTGCCTTCCAAGATCTTCAGCAGCGCTTGCTGCACGCCTTCACCGGAGACGTCGCGAGTGATCGAGACGTTCTGCGTGGTGCGGCCGATCTTGTCGATCTCGTCGATGTAGACGATGCCTTGCTGCGCGCGCTCGACGTCGAAGTTCGCCGACTGCAGCAGCTTCAACAGGATGTTCTCGACGTCTTCGCCGACGTAGCCCGCCTCGGTCAGGGTCGTCGCGTCGGCGATGGCGAATGGCACATCGAGGATGCGCGCCAGGGTCTTGGCGAGCAGCGTCTTGCCGGAGCCGGTCGGGCCCACGAGCAGGATGTTGCTCTTCTCCAGCTCGACCTCGGGGCTCTGCTGCTGGTAGCGCGCGAACAGACGCCGGTAGTGCCCGTAGACCGCCACCGACAGGATCTTCTTCGCCTCGTCCTGGCCGATGACGTACTCGCTCAGCCGCGTATGGATCTCGTCCGGCGTTGGGATCTTCTCCCGCAGCGCCATGTCCTTGACGAGCGACGTGGAGCCCGTGCCCCGGACCTTCCGCTCCTCTTCCTTGAGGATCGTATTGCAGATCTCGATGCACTCGTTGCAGATGTAGACCCCCGGCGGACCGGCGATCAGCGACTGCACGTGGTGGCGCGACTTCTCGCAGAACGTGCAACGCTCCACGGAGCGGCTCTTGCCTCCGCTGCTTCTCGACATCGATTTCGGGGGTGGGGGGGAAGGGGGTGGGCCGCGAGTGCCGCGGCCCCAGTGATTCTAGTCCGTTGGGCGGCGCGCCGCCTCGCCTCAGGCCTGGGTCTCGACGATCTCGTCGATCAGCCCGTATTCCTTGGCCTGGGCCGCGCCTAGGAAGAAGTCCCGGTCGCTATCCTTGGCGACCTGCTCGAGCGGGCGACCACAGTGCCGGCTCAGGATCCCGCTGAGGGTCTCCTTCAGGCGAAGGATCTCCTCGGCCTGGATCTCGATGTCCGCGGCGGTGCCGCGCACGCCGCCCCACGGCTGGTGGATCATGATCCGCGAGTGCGGCAGCGCGTGCCGCTTGCCCTTCGTGCCGGCAGCCAGCAGGACGGCGCCCATGGAGGCCGCCTGGCCGATGCAGTAGGTCGCCACGGGGCACTGCACGAACTGGATCGTGTCGTAGATCGCGAGGCCGGCGGTGACGCTGCCGCCCGGGCTGTTGATGAACAGGCTGATGTCCTGGTTGCGGTTCTCTTTCTGCAGGAACAACAGCTGCGCGATCACCGTGTTGGCGACCACGTCGTTGACCTCGGTGCCCAGGAACACAATCCGGTCTTCGAGCAGCCGGCTGTAGATGTCGTAGCTGCGCTCCGAACGTCCGGTCTTCTCGACCACGTACGGCATGAACTGGCCCAGCGGCGAAGCGGGCTGGTCCGAGTGCGTGGATTCGGGTTGGTTCTGGAATGGGCTGTGCATTGCGTGGTTCTCGTATCAGAGGTCGCCGGCTTTCGGGCCGGGCCGGCGGCGACGCCCGAGGGTTCGCTCGCTAGATCTTAATCGGTCAGTTTGGCGTTCTCTCTGAGGTGCTCCCGAACCTTGCGCTCTTTGAGGGCCAAGCGGAGCTCCGGGAGTTGCCGGTTTTCGTCGTAGTAGGCCCGGACCTGGTCGACCGGTACGTCGTTGTGGGACGCGATGTTGCGCAGTTCAACGTCCACGTCGCCCTCGGTGACGAAGATCTTCTCTTTGTCCGCAATTGCCTCGACCAGGAAGTAGAGGCGGACCCGCCGCTCGGCGTCCTCCTGGGCCTCCGTCTGGGACTCCTCGAGCCGCTTCTCGATCTCCTCCTCCGGCACGTTGTTCTGCGCCAGGCGGCGCCGGAACTCCTCGAGGCTGGCCTTCGCCTGGTGCTCGACCATCGACTGGGGCAGGTCGAAGCGGTTCTCCATGAGGAGCACGTTGAAGATCTCCTCCTCCTGCCGCCGCAGCTCCAGCCGCTCCTTTTCCTCGCCGATGCGTTTGTGCAGGGTCTCCTTCAGCTCCTCGAGGCTGTCGGCACCGACACCCTTCGCGAGCTCGTCGTCGATCGGCGCCGGAGTCACGCGGCTCACGGCCTTGATCGACATCTCGACCGTGCCGGTCTGCCCCCGCACCTCTTCCTTCTCGAAGGTGTCTGGGAACGTGATCTCCAGTTGGCGGTCCTGCCCCGACTCGGAGCCGCGCAGCGCGTCGGCGAAGGTCTGCGGATCGGTCCCGGCGATGGGGATCCCAGTGTTTAGGCGCACGTCCGACTTCTCGAGCACGACCTCGCCCTCGGCGCCCTTGAAGCGCAGCTCGGCGCCGACGAAGTCGCCATCGGCCACCGGCTCGTCGACGGTCTGCAGCGTGCGTTTCTCATCGGCGAAGCGCTGCAGGGCCCCCTCGACGTCTTCGTCGGTGACGTCGGTCTGGCCCTTGGGGATCTCGACGCCCCTGACGCTGCCGAGCTCGAACGTCGGCCGCACGTCGACATGCACTTGGAACTCCAGCGGCTTGGAGTCGGACAGCGCTTCCTCGCCGACGCCATCGAGCTCGGCTTCGCCCATCGGTCGGAGCTCGTGCTCCTGGATGGCATCGCGGAAGCACCGTTCGATCAGCGATGACTTGGCCTGCGCGATGATCTCGTCGCCCAGCCGCTTCTTGATGATCGACTTCGGCACCTTCCCCTTGCGGAAGCCCTTGAACTCGACCTGATGCGAGGCCTCCGTGTAGAGGTCCTCGATGTGCGCGCGGATCTTCTCCGGCGGCACGACGATGTTGAGCGTTCGCCGGCAAGGGCCGGATTCGGTGACGGTTACGTCCATGGCTTCGGGGGTCCCCAAACCGGATCTTGACGCGCCGGCTGCCCGGGGTCAACAGAGCCGGCCGCGAGCGGGCTCAGCGTCCGGTCGGGGCACTGTCGCGATCTAGCTTGTCCAGGTAGCTGCGAATCGAGGTCTGCTGGAGGGCGGCCCGCAGGGCGGGGTCTCGGCTGGCCTCCTGCAGAATGCGCGCATGGGTGGCCCTAGACTCACGGAGGGCCCGCAGCACCAGCTGCCAGCGGCCGCGATGGGCCTCGCAGGAGGCGATGCTCAAGTGGAGAAACGAGCGCACGCTCGAGCTGCGGGAGTGCTTGATGGCCTCCTGGAAGTTCTGAGTGGCGTCGCCCCAGCGCTCCAGGGCGACGAGTAGCTTGCCGCGATCGATGTAGAGGTCGGCCCGCTTGCGGTCGCGGCGCAGCGCTGTTTCCAGGTTCGCCAGGAGCTTGTTGACGCCCTTGCCGCTACCCAGGTCACGCATGGTCAACGCGCAGGTCAAGGCCAATGACCCGGTGGCGCCGGCCTCCAGCACCCGCTCGCAGGCAGCGAGGCTCGGCCCGTGGTCCTGCGGTGCGATCTTCCCGAGGACCTTGTGGATCGTCTCCTTGACCGTCGGCTCCAGCATCGCGTCGGACAACAACCCAACCAGCGCCTCCGCGGCTTCGGCGTCGTCACGCGCCGTTTGCGCGAAGTAGCGCAGGTAGTACGGGAGAAGCCGGCGGTCCGATTCCGCCGCGAGCGCGTCGAGCATGGCCCGCCGGGCGGCCGGCGCGCTGGTCTCAGCGATGAACTGGAGGGCGGCGGTGCGGAGGTCGAGGTCCGGGGTGTTGAGGTAGGCGGCGACCTGTGCCGTCGCCGCGCTCGCCGCGAGCCGGGTGAGGGCTTTGACGGCCTGCACCCGGTGGGGGCCGGCCAGCTCGGTGAGCAGCTTGGTCAAACCGCTGGCCGCCATCGGGCTGCGGCTGGCGCCCAGCAGATGGATCGCGTGGAGGCGGGCCGTGTAGTTCTCACCATTCGCGAGCTGGAGGAGCGGATCGACAAAGCCGCCCGGTCCGAGGTGCTCGAGCACGCGCGCGGAGTTGGCCGCGACGTTGCGTTGCGCCTCGTCACCTTCTTGCGCCGGCGACAGCTTCTCGAGCAGAAGCGGCACGATCCCGTCGCCGAGGGCCGCGGCCGCCTCGAAGCGCTTGTCCAGGTAGTCGCGGTTCTGCCGGGTGTCGTAGCTGAGCTCGAGGTCGGCGAGGAAGCCGCGCAACGCCTCGAGCTGCCGCGGCCGCTCCTCTTCGAAGCGTTGTTTGGCGATCGCCGCGAGCTCGCTCAGCGAGGTTGGCTCCTGAGCCATCGCTCCCGTCGCTGTCAGTCCGACCAGCACCGCGCCTACCAACGGGGCGCCGGTGCGGCGGGGGCGGCCCGGAGTGGTTGCCGTTGCGAGGGTGGGCCCGCCGTAGAGTCTGCGCCGCATGCCGGCAGTCTCGCCGGGCGGTTTCCGGGGCACAAGGGCGTCGCCGCAAGCGCTGGGCCCTACTGGATGGGCTCGGAGCGGGCGTAGATGCGCCGGAGCTGCAGGCGATGGACGAAGACGTAGTTCCACATGCCAATGGCTATCGGCGCGCCGGGCCGGCGGTCCGGATGATAGCGCCGCGCGGACCGTCGTCGCACGGGCCGCGGGATTGCTCGCGAGGGCCGGGTCCGCGAGCATGGCGGGCACTGAGAGCGTGTGATTTTTGGAAGTCACGCGCTCTCCGCGACGCGGAGCGGCGCCAGGAGCATGGATCAGAGCCTGTAGCATCGATTTAGTTACAGGCTCTGAGGGCTTGTTACTCTTCGCAGTGACAAGCCCGAAGGCGCCGCGGAGCGGTGCCAGCAACATCGAAGAGAGCCTGTAGCTTGGATTTAGTTACAGGCTCTGAGCCGCCCCGATGACCGAGCCCTCCCCAACAGCCGCCTGCGATGCCTACGACGTGCTCGTCGTGGGCGGCGGGCACGCCGGCGTCGAGGCGGCCCTCGCCGCCGCCCGCATGGGGGTCCGCACGGGCTGTGTGGTGCTCGATCCGACGGCGCTGGGCCGGATGTCGTGTAACCCGGCAATCGGCGGGATCGCGAAGGGACACCTCGTGCGGGAGGTGGACGCGCTGGGCGGCGAGATGGGGCTCTGTGCGGATGAGGCGGGGATCCAGTTCCGCCTGATCAACACCAAGAAGGGGCCGGCCGTCCGCTCGCCGCGGGCGCAGTGCGATCGGGACCTCTACAACGTCGCGGTGTTGCGGCGCGTCGGCGCGCAGCCCAACCTGACGGTGATCCGCGGCGAGGTGATCGACCTCGCGGTGGAACGCGGCGGGGGGGGGCCTCGTGTGGTCGGGGTCGAGCTCGCCGATGGCGGCCGGTTGGCGGGGCGGACCGTCGTCTTGACCACGGGGACGTTCCTCGGCGGGCGTTTGTTCGCCGGCGCCTGGGAGCAGGCCGGCGGCCGCCTGGGCGAGGCCGGCGCCAGTCGCCTTTCGCTCAGCTTGCGCGCCCTTGGGTTGCGGCTGGGCCGGCACAAGACCGGGACCCCGCCGCGGCTGGTGGCAGCGAGCATCGATACCGATCGGCTGGAGCAGCAGCCGGGCGATGCGGCGCCGCGCCCGTTCTCGTTTCGGACCGAGCGACTCGAGGTCGATCAGCTCTGCTGCTGGCTGACGAAGACGACACCGGCGACCCACGCGATCATTGCGGCGCACGCGCACCTCTCGCCCATGGTGCAGGGCCGCATCGTCGGCGCCGGCCCGCGCTACTGCCCGAGCGTCGAGGACAAAGTCGTCCGCTTTGGCGATCGGGATCACCACCTGGTCTTCCTCGAACCCGAGGGACGCGATCACCCCGAGGTCTATCCCAACGGCCTGTCGACGAGTCTGCCGGTCGAGGTGCAGGAGCGCTTTCTCCGGACGATCCCCGGCCTCGAGGAGGCGGAGATCGCGCGGCCGGGCTACGCGGTGGAGTACGACCACTTGGCGACGGATCAGCTGCGCGGTGACCTCCGCGTGGGCGGCGTCGAGGGGCTCTTTGCCGCCGGGCAGATCAACGGCACCAGCGGCTACGAAGAGGCCGCTGGTCAGGGCTTGGTCGCCGGCGTCAACGCGGCGCTGCGCGTTCGCGGCGAGCCGCCGCTCATCCTCGACCGGGCGAGCTCTTACTTGGGCGTGATGATCGACGACCTGTGTCGCGTCAATCCTCGGGAGCCCTATCGCATGTTCACGAGCCGTGCGGAGTTCCGGCTGCTCCTACGCGCCGACAACGCCGATCGCCGCCTCGGCGCTGTGGGACGTCGCTTGGGCCTCCTGGACGAGACCGCGTTTGCGCGCGTCGCGCGCAAGGAGTCCCGCATCGCCGCGGCGCGGGCGCAGCTGCGCGCCGCGCGGCACCATGGCGCGAGTCTCGAGGAGCTGCTGCGCCGACCGGAGGTCGGGGTGGCGGCCGTCTCGGCGCTCAGCCCGTCGCTGGCGGCGCTGCGGCTGTCGCCCGAAGAGCTCTCTGAGGTCGAGGCTGAGGTCAAATACGAGGGTTACATCCGGCGCCAAGAGCGAGAGGTCGAGCGCTTGCGCGCGATGGAATCGCGGCGCCTCCCAGCGTGGCTCGACTACGCCTCGGTCACCGGGCTCTCCGCGGAAGGGCGCGAGCGGTTGGCGACGCGCCAGCCGCTCACGCTGGGCGAAGCCTCCCGTCTCGCCGGCGTCACGCCCGCTGACCTCAACCTGCTGCTGGCGGTGGTCGCCCGCGGTCCCGATCGGCCGGCCGCGGGAGTGTTGGCGCCATGAGGCCGCGGCGCGCGCCGGTCCTGCTAGTGGTCTTGGCGGTGTGGGGCCTGCTCCTGGGCGGCGCGTGGGCGCAGGAGCCCCTGGAATGCCCTGAGCCCGGGGGGCGCCTCGTCGCCGTGGGCAGCCAGGTGACGCGGATCCAGGGCGAGCGCCGCGTCGAACTGGGGTGCACCGAGCCGGGGGGGCCAGGGGCGATCCGCGCTCTGGCGCCGCATCCGGATGGCACGACCTACATCGCTGCGCAGCGTGGTCTCTTTGCCGTGAGTCCCGAAGTCGACGTCCTGGACGCGGTCGACCTGCGCGATGGGGTGCCACCGGGCGCTCCGGTGGGGGCCCACGTTGACGGCCGCGGCAAGCTGTGGCTCTTGACCGACGGGGCGTTTGGCTGCGTCGACACCGACTTCTACTTTGGCCGGACGTTCGGCGTCGCCGACGGCGTTGGCCCTGGACCGTACCGCGCGCTGCGGCTTGGCCGCGACGGCGCCCTGGAGCTCCGCGATGGCAGCCAGCCCGTCGTCTATCGCCCCGGGCGACTGCCCAAGCCGCGGCTGCAGGTTCGCGGGGTGGCTGGCCAACCGTATCGCCCAGAGGTGGCGTTGGCCGTCGCCGGCGACCTGCCCATCGAGGCGGCGTGCGACGACGGCGCCACGCTGCGCTGGCGGCGTGTGGGGCATCACCTGTGGCAGCCGCTGGAAGTGCCGCCCGTCGTGCCCGCGTTCCCGCCGGGCGAGCACCGTTTCGAGCTGATCGCCCTCGACCGGGAGCTGCAGGCCAGCGACCCGGTGCCGGTGGTGATCCGGGTCGCGTACCCCTTCTACTATCAGAAGCAGGTGCTGCTTGGCATCGCCGGCGGCGTCGCCGTCGTCCTGCTCGGCGGCTTTCTCGTCGCCGGCCGCGGCGGCGGCTGGGGCGCCGTCCTGCGCGCCATCGCGTCCGCGGGGCTGGCGATGGTCGTCCTGCTGCAAGTCGCCGCCGGGCTCGCCGGCCACGGGCGGAGCTGGCCGTTTGTCGGCTACTCGATGTACACGGAGCGCTACGGCGAGGGCAGCCTGGTCTACAAGACGGTCCTGATTGGGATCTGGCCCGATGGATCGCGGCGCGAAATCACCCCCGGTCGTGCGGGGCTAACCATGGACGATCCCTTTCAGCGGATCGCGCCACTGATCCACGGCGGCGACGCGGAGCGGCGGGAGTTTCTGGGGCTCTGCAATCGCGCCCAGCCGCACGACCCACTGCGCGGCTTTCTGGTGGCGTCCAAGCGCTATCGGTTGACGGACCAGGGCCCGGTCGCCGTCTATCCGGTGATCCTGGCGCGCTACGAGGAGTCGTGATCATGGCGCCCGTGAACGGCTCTTTCTGGCAGCGTTTCTGGTACGCGCCGGTGCCGCTGACCCGACTCGCGGCGTTTCGGATCATCATCATGATCCTGGCTCTGTGGGACCTCGTGGGTTACTCGCGGCTCGTCTTGCCCGAGGCCGCGGCGGTGAGCGGAGCGGGCACGCCGCGCCCTTGGAATCCCATCTTCGCCTTCGAAGTGCTCGGCCTGCAGCCGATCGGGCTGCCGGTGGCCACGGCGGTCTACACGGTGCTCCTGGTCGCGATCGCCTGCGGGATCCTCGGCATCGCGACCCGCGTCGCGTGCCTGGTCGTAGCGCTGTTGGCGTTCTACTGGAGTGGCCTCGCCTACTCGTTTGGCAAGCCGCACCACGACAAGATCGCTTTGGTCTTTGCGCTGCTGGCCTTGCCCCTTGCCCCGGTCGGTGCCCGGCTGTCCATCGATAGCTTGATCGCCCGCGTACGGCGCGTGCGACGCGGCGGCGCTCCGACCGACGTGCCGCGCCAGAGCGAGTGGGCGGGGATCCCGATGCGGCTTTGCCAACTCACCATCGCGCTCGGCTATTTCCTAGCGGGGGCCTCCAAACTCAAGCTCGGCGGGCTGGAGTGGCTCAACGGCTACACGCTCCAGGGCATCATGATGGGGCACGACAACCACTGGTCGGCGTTCTTTGCCGGCAACCGTCGGGCCTGCCAGGTGATGAGCGCGGGGCTCGTGTTCACCCAGTTCACCTATCCGGTGGTGCTGCTCTGGCCGCGCCTGCTGTGGTTCTACATCCCCTCGGTGACGCTGATGCATCTGATCACGTGGCACACGATGGACACCGGTCCCTATATGTCGCTTTGGCTGACCCAAGTGGCCTTCTTGCCGCTGGACCGAGCGCCCGCCGCGGTGCGCACTTGGCTCACGACCGGGCCGCTGCTGCGCCGGCTGGTGGCCTTCCTCGGAACGGCTGCGGTCATCGCGCTCGTGCTCTACGTCTTGTTCATGAACATCCCGACGTGGGTGGCCTGGTTCCTGGTTTGGCCCGCCGCCGCGGCGGTGCTTTGGCTCTGGCCGGGCGGCAAAGTGGTGGGAGTGTTCGATGGCGGCTGCGGCTTCTGCCGGCGGGCGCTGGCCGTGCTGCACGGGCTTGACTGGTGTGGCAAGGTGGCGGTGCAGAACCTCGTCCAGTGGGACGAGGTGGCGCAGCGCTTTCCCCAGCTCGACGCAGAGGCCTGCACCCGGGACCTGCACGTGGTCGATGCTCGCGGGCGGGTGAGCGTTGGGTTTGGCGCCTACCAGGTACTGGCGTGGCGCCTGCCGCTGGTCTTGCCCTTGGCGCCGTTGCTCTACTTGCCGCCGGTGACCACCATCGGCCGCAAGATCTACCGCGGCATCGCCGATGGGCGGCGCCGCGATCTGGGGCACGGCGTTTGTCGCATCGGCCCCAGCGGTTAGCCGCGCAGTACGGATCGAAGCAGCTCTTCGGTCGATGCTTCCGGCGTGCGCTTGCACGCCTTCTCGACTTTCGAACGCGCTTCTTTGGCGCTGTACCCCAGCGTCATGAGTCCCGCGACGGCGTCCTCGCCCTGCGGCGGCATCGCCTCCGCCACCGGTGCGGCCACGCCGTCCACCGCGAGATCCAGCTTGGCCACATGGTCGCGCAGCTCGAGGCAGATGCGCTCGGCGGTCTTGGCACCCACACCCTTGACGCGTTGGAGCGTCATGGCGTCGCCGCGCAGAATGGCCCCGGCGATCTCGTGGGGTGAGTAGGTGCTGAGCACCGCGAGCGTCACCGCCTTGCCGACGCCCGAGACCGACATGAGCCGTCGCGCCAGCTCGCGGTCGCCGCGTTCGGCAAAGCCGAGCAACGTAGGGGAGCCATCGACGACGTGCAGGATCGTGAACAGCCGGTGCTCCCCACCAACGCCGACTTGGGCCGAAGTGCTGGTCGGCACCTCGAGCTCGAAGCCCACGCCGCCGGCCCGCACCACCACGCGTGCGGGCCGCTTGTCGATCACCTCGCCGACGATGTGGTCGTACAACGCTGTCAGCCGCGCAGCGACAGACCGAGCTCGTCGAGCTTCATCTTGATCTCGTTGAGCGAGGTCTGGCCGAAGTTCGGGCAGGCCAACAGCTCGGCCTCGGTCTTGCCGGCCAGATCGCCGATCGTCTTGATCTTCAGCAGATCGACGATGCGCCGGCTGCGCACCGAGAGGTCGAGCTCGGTGACCGGGCGGCGCACCGGATCCGGGCTATCCGGATCGGGCTGCTCCTCGGGCGCCGTGAACTCCTGGGTCGGCGGCTCGCCGATGTCCTTGGCGAGGAGCTCGTCCGCGCCCATGCCGAGCCGGAGGCCTTTTTGTCGCAGGATCTCCTTTATTTCGGAGAGCGACGTCTCGCCGAAGTTCTTGTACGACAGCAGCTCGGCCTCGGTCTTCTTGACCAAGTCTCCGAGCGTGCGGACGTTCATCTTCATCAAGCAGTTGCGACTCCGGACCGACAGCTCGAAGTCGTTGATCGGCGTGCGCAAGATGCGATTGCGCTTGTCCTCGCGGCGCTCCTGGTCCTCGTCGTAGTACATGTTCAGCGCTGCGGCGGCGTCGCGGCGGAACATGCGGGCCCGGGCGTTCTCCGGGTTGGCCTGCAGCACCAGGTTGAAGCACTGCATGGCGCGCCGGTAGTTGCCCATGTCCTCGTAGAGGATGCCGAGGTTGACGACGCACGCCGAGTTGACGGGCGGGCACATCAGCGCCCGCTCATACAGCTCGCGTGCCTCCTCGTCCTCGCCGCGCAGATCGACATTCAGCGCCAAGCGAAACAGGGCTCGGCGGTGGTTGGGATCGATCGACAGCGTCTCGTCGTACGCGGCGATGGCGCCCTCGGGGTCGCGGCGAAACTCAAGCACGCGGCCGGCGAAGAACTTCTTGTCCGGGGGGGCGACCACGGCGTCATGGGTCTGCAGCGCCTGCTCCAGACCTTCGACGTCGCCCTTCGCCTCCAGCACCGCGAGCATGACCTCGACCTGGGCGGCGTCCGGCGTCGTCCCGAAGAGGCCGGATGCCTCGTCGAAGCGACCGACGGCCGTGTAGCTCTGGGCGAGGCACACGGCGACCGCCATGTTGGTCTTGGCTTCCTCCAGCAGCGGAATCGCGTCGCCGTGGCGACCGAGCGCCCACAGCACCAAGCCGCGCTTCACGCCTTCCGCCATCGGGCTGCCGACCCAATCGCGGAGACGATCGAAGTCGTCGGTGCTTTTGAAGGCGTGCCGGCGAAAGGCGGCGATGCTGTCGTGGTTCAGCTCGCCGTCCAATAGCTCGATCGGCGACCCCGACGGGCGAGATTCGGGAGAGTCAAAGCCGGTGTCCTGAGCATCGGTCACCTGAGAAACGCTTTCTTCAATCGTCATGCGGACCCCTCAATACGCGCCCGAGCTGGGCCCTCCGCTTGACCCGTCCACCAACGGGTCCCGGTGGCGCGCCCGGACAGCGGCTCGATGCGGCCTGACCGGCGCCGTGAGGGCGTGGGCGAGAGCCGAGCATTGAGTCGCGCGAGAGACGCCGTCCCGGGGGGCGGACTGGCCAGGGAAAGGACCGCCGGCATAGAAGCGCCAGCGTTCGCGGAAGTCGATCCTCTAGAGTAGGCAACGCCCTCAACCCGGGTCAAGGCTGACCAGCTCACTGTAGATTTGACAGAGCTCCTCGGCCATCCCGCGAAAGCCGCGGCACTGGCGGCGACCGGCCTCGGCGGCCCGGATGGCGGGCTGCGGGTCCGCGGCCAGGCCCCTCAGGGCCTCGGCGAGCGCGGCCGGGTCCCCGGGCTCGACCACACGACCGACCGCGCCGTCCTGGATCGCGTCCTGCAGGCCGCCGATCCGGCTCACGACCACCGGCCGGGCCGCGGCCAGCGCCTCGCGGACGGTCAACCCGAACGCCTCGGCCCACAGCGCCGGGGCCGCCACGACGTCGATCTGGGCCAGAATCCGCGGCAGGTCGGCCGTCTGGTAGGGGCCGTGGTAGCGAAACTCCGTGCCGGTCCTGAGTCGGCTCAGGGTGCGGCCAAGGTAGGTCTCATCGCCGTGGTAGGGGACGCTGTTGCCCCAGACGTCGAGTGATGCCGTCCCCGCGGGAAGCTCTTGGATCGCGTCGACGAGGACGCCGAGGCCCTTGCTCGGGATGAGCGTGCCCAGGTAGCCCACGCGGAGCGGCTCCCCGGGCCGCGGTGCCGGCGGCGGCACGGTCCAGAGTGACTCCGTGTCGACCCCGTTCTCCACGACGCGAATCCGCTCCGCGGCGCCGCCCAAGCCGGCGAACTGCGGCCGAACCCGCGCCGAGGGCGCGACGAGAGCGGAGCAGCTTTGCAGGACGGCCACCGCATTGGCGTGCAGCGCGGCCACCGTGGCTGGGCGCCGACCCTCCGGCAGCCAGCCGCCGAAGGTGGGGGTGAGGCATTCGGCGCACTGCCGCGGTTCGACGCGGGCGCAGGGTTCGCCGCGACGGTGCCACATCTGGCCCCGGGGGCACATGAGCCAGTAGTCGTGGAGCGTCAGCACGACCGGCACCCCGGCCTCCCGCAGCACGTCCACGAGGCCGGTCGACATGCCGGTGAGATGATGCACATGGGCGACGTCGAAGCGCGGCGCCCGGGCGAGGAACGCGCGCAGGGCGTCGTCCAGGAGTGGCACGCGGTAGAGCCCGGCGAGCGAGTCGATGTCTTCGTAGCGGTAGGTGACGTGGGTCACGGGGAACGGCCGTCCGCCGTCCCCGGCGGGTTGTTCGCGAATCGTGCCCTGAGCAGCACCGTCGCCGCTGCGCGCGTAGACCGTGACGCGATGACCGAAGTCGGTCAGCGCCCGCGCCAGACCATCCACGTGCTGCTCCACCCCGCCGACACTCTCCGGCGGCAGCCCGTGGGCGATCAACAGAACCTGAAGGGGGCGCGGCGCAGTCATTCGCGGCCGGGTCATCCTCGCGATTCGCGGCAGAATTGCGCCGGTCTTTTTGCTAGACTTCGGTTTGCGCTTAGATCTCCAGGCGAGGTCTAGCGAGGCCTAGCCAGCGTGGGCGAGGCGAGGTTTTTCTGTGACCCTGGGAGGGGTTCTTGGATCGCATCCGCATTCGCGGGGGGCGTGAGCTGAATGGTTCGGTGTCGGTGTCGGGCAGTAAGAACGCCGCCCTGCCGCTGCTAGCCGCCACGTTGCTGACCGACGAATCGGTCCTTCTGCGCAATGTGCCGCGGCTCAAGGACATCGAGGTCATGATCGACCTCTTGAGCCGGCTGGGGATGCGCTTCGAATGGGAGTCGGACGGCGCCCTGCGTGCGCACGCGCTGGACAAGACCCTCTACGAGGCGCCCTACGACCTCGTGCGGCGGATGCGGGCCTCGTTCGTGGTGCTGGGGCCCTTGTGGGCCCGGCGCGGGCTGGGGCGGGCCAGCTATCCGGGCGGGTGTGTGCTGGGTCACCGGCCCGTGGATCTGCACCTGAAGGGCCTCGAAGCGCTTGGCGCGCACATCGACATCCAAGAGGGCTACGTGACTGCGTCCGGGCGGGTGCGCTCGGGGTGGGTGTTCCTGGGCGGGAGCTACGGCTCCACGGTGTTGGGCACGGCCAACGTCGTGATGGCGGCGACGCTCGGCAGCGGCACGAGCTACATCGAGAACGCTGCGGTCGAGCCCGAAGTGGTGGACCTGTGCCAGTTCCTGAACGCCTGCGGTGCCAAGATCCGCGGCGTCGGCAGCCACCTCCTCGAGGTGGAGGGTGTCGAGCGGCTCGGCGGCTGCGAGTGGAACATCATCCCGGACCGCATCGAGGCGGCGACGTTCCTCACGGGTGCGGTCATGACCAACTCCGCGGTGCGGGTGCACGGCGCGCGTCCGGAGCACATGTTCGCGGTGCTGGACCGCCTTCAGGCCGCTGGCGCCGATCTAGAGGTTGGGAAGGACTACATCGACAACGTACCGACCCCGTCGGGGAACTTGCGCGCCGTCGACGTCACCACGATGCCGTACCCGGGATTCCCGACCGACCTGCAGGCGCAGTTCATGGCGCTCATGGCTCGCGCGGACGGCGTCTCGGTGATCACCGAGAAGGTCTACCCCGAGCGCTTCATCCACGCTGCCGAGTTGGCGCGGCTCGGCGCGCGCATCCGTCGCGAGGGCGCCAGCGCGATCATCGAGGGGACCGAGGATCTCAACGGGGCGCCGGTCATGGCCTCGGATCTGCGGGCCTCGGCGAGCCTTGTGCTCGCCGGGCTGGTTGCCCGCGGCCACACCGACGTGCGCCGGGTCTATCACATCGACCGCGGCTACGAGCGGATGGAGCTCAAGCTCCAGCGCATCGGCGCGGACATCGAGCGCATCAACGAGGGTTGAGCAGCGTTGCGTCGAGCCGGCGCTCGCCGGGATCGCCGTGGGGTCGTGAAGGCTGCGTCGGTCGGTCTGCCCGCGGCCGTTCCTGGTTATGGCGACCACCTTCAGGTGGTGTTGAAGCGAAGGTGAGTCGCCGGATTGGCTGAATTCGTGCGGCTCCGGCTACGCTTGGGTCATGTTCGATTCCCTGTCCGGTGCACTCGGCAAGGCTTGGCGGACGCTCGCCGGCGAGAAGCTGCTCACCGAGAAGAACATCGATGAGGGGATCCGCGCGGTCCGGCAGGCGCTGCTGGAGGCGGACGTCAACTTCAAGGTCGCCAAGGAGTTCATCAAGGACGTCAAGGCGCGGGCGCTGGGGCAGGAGGTCCTCCAGGCCGTCAATCCCGGCGACCAGTTCGTCAAGGTCTTCCACGACGCGCTGACCGACCTGTTGGGTGGCCAGGCGGCGAGCCTTCCCGCCACCGACAAGCCCCCCGTCGTCTTGATGCTGGCTGGCCTCCAGGGCTCGGGCAAGACGACGACCTGCGCCAAGCTGGCGCTGTGGCTGCGCCGCAAGCGGAAGAAGAACCCGCTGCTGGTTGCCGCCGACCTCCAGCGGCCCGCCGCGGTCGACCAGCTCGTGACTCTCGGCAAGCAGCTCGATGTTGCCGTGCATGCCGAGGGCACCAATGCACGGCCGCCCGAAGTGTGCGCGCGCGGCATCGAGGCGGCCAAGCGTGGGATGCACGACCTGGTGATCTTGGACACCGCCGGTCGGCTGCATGTCGACGACGCGTTGATGACCGAGTTGCAGGAGGTGCACAAGCGCTGCAAGCCCGACGGCGTGCTGCTCGTTTGCGACGCGATGCTCGGCCAGGACGCGGTCAACTCGGCGCTCGAGTTTCATCAACGGCTGCCGTTGCACGGCACGATCCTCACCAAGGTCGACGGCGACGCCCGCGGCGGTGCGGCGTTGAGCATCGTCAAGGTGACCGGCGTGCCGATCCTGTTCGCCGGTGTCGGGGAGAAGCTCGACGACCTTGAGGAGTTCGATCCCTCGCGCATGGCCGGCCGCATTCTCGGCATGGGCGACGTCGTCGGCCTCGTCGAGAAGGCGGAGGAAGTTGTCGACCAGAAGGAGGCCGAACGCGCCGCGCGCAAGATGCAGCGCGGTCAGTTCAACTTCGAGGACTTCCTGCGGTCGCTGAACATGATCCGGAAGATGGGGCCGATGAAGAAAGTGCTCGGGATGCTGCCGGGCGTTGGGTCGGCGCTCAAAGACATCGATTTGGACGACCAGCACTTCAAGCGGGTCGAGGCACTGATCCTGTCGATGACGCCGGTGGAGCGCCGCAACCCCGACGTGATCGACATGGAGCGCCGGCGCCGGATCGCACGCGGCAGCGGCAACGAGGTGCAGGCCGTCCACGACATCCTGAAGCAGTTCAAGATGATGCAGAGCCTCATGAAGAAGATGGGCAAAGGCGGTGGCGGCATGCCTGACCTCGAATCGCTGGGGCTGCCGGACATGCCGGGGATGCCCGGAATGCCCGGCAAGGGTGGGGGCAAGGGCCGCAAGGGCGGTGGAGCGCCGCGCGGCGGTGGGGGGCTCCAAGACTTCCTCGGCGGCAAACGCCGCTGATCGGCAGCTGCCGGGCCGGGGGCCCGGGGCCGCTTGGCGGCCGGGCGATTCTTGCGAATACTCCGAGCTGCGGGCCGAACCCGCGAGCTCTTGCCGATGTTTGATCGCTTCATCCGCCTTGCCGAAGCCCGACGCGCCCTCAGCGAGGGGCGCTTCGAACGCGTTCTCGCGCTCGTGAGCGACCCCATTCTGGTGTCGGACCGGCGCGCTGCCTCGCTGCGTGAGCGAGCGCTGGACGGGCTCATGCTGCGCGCTCGCAAGCGCGCGAATGGCGACGGGTGGTCGATGGCGTTGGCCGACCTCAGCAGGGTGCTCGCCGCAGAGCCGGAGTACGACGGTGCCCGCACGCTCAAGGCGCGGATGCGCGAGCGCATCGACGAGTCCGCGAGCGCGGCCCGCGCGGCAGGTGACCTGCTGCAGGAGGCGCGGCGCCTCGTCGCTGAGGGCGAGCTCGAGGCAGCGGCTGAGCAGTGCCGGGCGGCTCACGACTTGCACGTCACCCCCGTCGAAGAAGCGGCGGTGGCGCGGCTCATCGAGACGCGGCGCGCCGCGGCGGTGGAGCAGCTCAAGCGGGGCGCCGCGGCGTTGCGTGACGGGAGCCTGGACGTCGCGCGGCAGTGCTTGATCGAGGCGCGGGCACAGGATCGTACGGTCGAAGGGGCCGCGCACTTTGGGCCGAAGCTGGCGGCACGCCTGGCGGACACGCTGGCGCCGAAGCTCGAAGAGCTTATCCGCGCCGACGACCCCGCGGGGGCGCTGGCATTGCTCCAGCAGCAGCAGCGCGAGCTCCCGGAGATCGCCAACGCGCCGGCAATGCAGCGGTTTTGGGCGAAGGCATCGGCGTCGCTCGGGCGCGAGGTCCAGCGGCTGCTGGAGAGCGGCGAGCTCGAGGCCGCGGTGCAGGCGCTGACGGGCGTCGACCCCGATTGCTTGGCTGGCTTGGCTCAGCCCGTGCGCGAGGCCGCCGACGCGGTGGCGCGAGGCCTGGAGCAGCGCGAGCGCGGCGATTTCGACGGCGCTGTGGAAGCGCTTGGGCAAGCGGCGGCGGCGTTGTCCTCGTCGACGTTGCGTCGGCGCGCCAAGGCCTGGCAGGCGGACCAAGTCGTCGTGCGTCAAGCGCTGGACCGGGCGCGGGCACTCGGCGAGGCTGGTCAACTGCTCGAGGCGCGGCAGGAGCTGCTCGCCTTGGTCGAGCGGTGGCCGCTGCATGCCGAGCTCTGCCGCGAGCTGGAGGTGTTGGACCAGGGCGCGGCCGATGTCGAGCGTCGGTTGGCGCAGGCGCGGGCCGCGGCGGCGGAGGGCCGGCTGCGCGAGGCGGCTGCGCTCCTCGTCGCCCTGGCGGTGCCCGGCCCGCGCGGCGAAGAGGCCCGTGTGCTGTTGAAGGAGATTCGCGCCCGGACGGACCTCGTACAGCGTGGTCTCGGCCAGGTGCGGCGCACGGTGCACGGGCGGGCCTCGTCGTCGGCCCAGGGGCTGCGGCACTGCGTGATGCGCCTGGACCAGTTGGCCAAGGTGCAGACCGACGAGGCCGAGATCGCCTCGCTACGCGACGCGCTGGAGGCTGAGGTCTCGGGACTGCAGCTGCTCGACGAGGCCGCCGCAGCGGTGCAGCGCGGTGACGCGGCGGCAACGGCCGAGGCGTTGCGGCCTCTCGGTGAAGTCCGCGCCGGGCTGCTACGGGCTGACCGCCTGGACGCGCGGATGCTGGATCTGAGCGACGACCTCACGCGCCGGGTCGAGGATGCCGTTGGTGCTGGACGCCTCGATGCGGCCGACCATTGGCTGCAAGGCCTCGAGGCCGTGAGCGCCGCGCACGCGGACATTGCGCGGCGGGTCCGTGAGTTGCGCACCCAGGCCGAACAGCGGCGGGCGACGGCCGAGGCCGCGGCCACCAATGGACGGCGCGCCCTGGCGGCGCGCAACTTGGGGGCGGCCGAGTCCTGCGTCGAAGAGGCGCGTCAGGCCTGGGCCGACGGCCCGGCAGTACGCGCGCTGGAGCAGCGGTTGATCGCGATGCGCGATCAGGAAGCCGCGGTCGGAGAGGCCGAACGCCTGGCATCGGAACAGGACTTTGCGGCTGCGCATCGCGAGTTGGACCGCATGTCGACGACGCCGTCGATGCTGCGCACGCGCATCTTCGACCTCAAGCAGAGCTTGGCGCGCGCTCAGGGCCTCGAAGGGGCGTTCTTGTTGCGCGTCGACGAGGGCGGCGAGTTTTTGGTCGTGCGCGGGGACACGATCACGGTCGGCAACGTGCGCGATGGCCACGCCGACTTGCCGGTCCTCGCCAACATCTCCGGGCGCCATGCTCGCATCGTGCGCTCCATGTCCTTCCACGGTGGGATGCAGGATCGCATCGTGGCCGAGCGGGGTGAGCTCTACGCCGGCGGTGAGAGGGTCATTGAGCATCGGCTCAACGACGGTGATCGGGTGCGGTTGGGCTCGGTTCTCGACCTGACCTACCGCGTCCCGAGCAAGCGCTCGCTCACCGCGATGCTCACGCTCGGCAGTGGCTTCCAGGTTGCCGGCACGGACAAGGTCCTCCTCATGAAGGACCGGGGCCGCGACGGCCGCATCCTGATCGGCCCGGTGCCGGACGCCCACGTACGTGTGCCACACGACCAGCCGGAGATCGAGCTCTTCACCGATGCGGATGGGCGGGTGCGCGTCCGCTTTGAGGGGCGAGCCGACCTGGGTGGCAGGCCCATCTCGGGTGAGCACCCGGTGGAGGCCGGTGCCGTCGTGCGATGCGGCGAAGTCGCGTTCGTGCTGCAGCCGCTTCGGCCATGAGTTGGCTTGTGACTTGGCAAAGTCACGCGCTCTCCGCGACGCGGACCAGCGCCGGTGCCGGAGCAAGGGCCTGCTGAACGAGTGACTTGGCGAGGGGGTCGGCCGTCGCCGCGAGCCCTCGGGACGGCCAGCCCCAAGGAGCCCCTCATGCCGGCGATCGAGTGACCGTCGGTCCGGGTCGCCGGCCCCCAATGGGGGGCTGCGGAAACTCCGAATAAAGCCGGGCCTGGGTAGCAGAGCCTGGCAGCCATGACAGGAGCCACCCCATGCTCGGCCTGAGTCTCGCCTTCGTCCTCCTCGCGCAAGGCCCCGTCGCGACCTTGGCGTCGTCGGGTGGTGCGGAGGCTCGATACGACGGCTTGGTGGTCGAGGGGCCGATCGAGCTGAGCCGGGCCGAGGCCGAGGCCTCGGCGTTGCGCTTAGCCCGTGAGCGTCTGGTCGAGCGCCGCCGCGAGCTCGGCGTTGAGATTGCCGAGCGCCGGGGCCCCTGGTGGCTGCCGCCGTTCTTCGTCGACCGGTTGGTCGACGACTGGGCAGCGGATGCGGCCACCGGTCGCGCGCTGGAGGTGCGACACAGTGACACGCAGGCGCATGACTACACCTATGGGCAGGCGTTTTTGACCACCTTGGTGGTCGAGGACCCGGGGGCTTCTCGTGCCCATCAGGCCGGCCTCGAGCGGGGTCTAGACCGGGCGGGTAAGCTATTCCTCACGAGGTGCGGGGCTCTCGCCGGGCTGTGGGGCCTCCTCGCCTTCTTCGCGTCGTGGCTGGACCGCCTGTCTCGCGGCTACATGACCTGGAGACTCCGTTTCCTCGCCGGGGCGCTCGGCGTCGTTGCCGCTCCGTTGGCGCTCCTGCTGTGACCCATGGAAGCTCCTAGCCTGCATCCAGACTCGCTGTCGCGCGATCCCGGCCCCCGGATCGACTGGGAGTCCTTCTACGCCAACTACCGCAAGCCTGGCTACATCTCGGGCTTCGAGATCGTCAACAAGCTCGGTGGTGGTGTCTTCGGCCTGGTCTTCAAGGCTCGCAAGGAGTCGATCGGCAAGGACTACGCCATCAAGTTCTTGAAGGTCGACGATGAGGTCGTGCGCGACGCCGTGGTGCGCGAGCTCGGCACGGTGCGCTACTTCGCGCAGATCGACCACCCGAACCTCGTGTCGATCGAGGACAAGGGCGAGGTCGACGGCATCCCCTTCATCGTGATGAGCTACGCCGGTGACGGCACGCTCCGCGACCGTCTCAACGAGGGGCGGCTCAGCCGCGAGGACGCTCTGCGCGTCTTCCTGCAGGCCGCCCGCGGCGTGCAGGCGCTGCACGAGCGCTCGTTGGTTCACTTCGATCTCAAACCGGCGAACATTTTCCTCAAGGGCGACATCGCCAGGGTCGGTGACTACGGGCTGTCCAAGCTCATCACCGAGTCACGCAACTCGCTGTCGTTCGGTCGAGGCACCCCCTACTACATGGCCCCGGAGATGCTGCAGCGACGCGGTGACGCGCGCAGCGACGTCTACTCGCTGGGCGTGATCCTCTACGAGTGCCTGGTGGGTGACGTGCCGTTCCGCGGGGACTCGGAGTGGGAGGTGCTGCGCAAGCACGAGAGCCAACCCGTCGAGTTTCCTGACCACGTCGCCGCCGCGGAGCGGCGCGCGATCGAACGCTGCCTCGCCAAGGACCCCGAGCAGCGCTTTCAAACCGCAGAAGAGCTGCTGCACGCGCTGCAGGCCCCTGCCTCCCTGGGCGAGAGCCTCGTCATCCCGCCCGCCGCGTACTCTCGCCGTCCGGACCCGGCCGCGCAGACGTCGGCGGAGCCCCTGCGCGCCGCGTCGATCGGTGCCGCGGTACCTCCGCCACCCTCCCCCCAGCCGCCGCCGTCGGCGCCGGAGTTCTCTGATCCCGCCGCAGAGCCCCGCGATCCCGCCGGCAGCCCTTACGGCATGCCCTGGCGCGAGGAGCGCCAGACGCCTCTCGGCGGTCTCGTCGGCGGCACGGTCGGGGTGATCTTCAAGGTGCTCGAGCTCGGGATTCTCGCGGTGCTGTTGCCAGTGCGCGCCATCAGCTTGGGTCTTGGGCGCGGCCTCATCGGGCTCTTGCAGCTGCCGTTTCGCATCCTGGCGCTGGCTTTTCAGCTGATTGGCTACGTGGTGATGGCGGCGCTGGTGGTGATGGTCGTCGTGGGCATGGTCTATCTGGGCTCGCTGTTCGTGTAGGCTCTGCGCCGCTGCCAAGCGAACCACCGTCTATGTCTCTTTCCGCCAGCCACGACGTCTCGAACCTGCAAGGCATGGACGAGGCGGCCTGGCAGCGGCTGCAAGACGACTACTTCCGGCGGATCTACTTCTTCGTCAAGCGATACGTCGAAGACCATCAGACCGCCGAAGACTTGACGCAGGACGTGTTCCTCGGCGCCGTGAAGGGCATCGGCAACTTCGATCCGAGCTTCACCCTCGAGCAGTTCCTGTTCGGCATCGCGAAGAACCGCGTCATCGACCACTTCCGCAAGCACAAGCTGCGTCTGTTGCCGGCCAAAGCCGACGACCCGGACCGCAGCGGCGTCTGGCTGGAGAACATGGAGGCCGACGGCACGCCGGAGCCGTCCGCCGGCTCGGTCGAGCGGGAGAGCGCTGGGCGGCGCCGCCACGTGCTGGCCGAGATCCTCAAGCGCTACGTCGGCGATCTCTGGGACCGCGGCGAGTTTCAGAAGCTCTGCGTGCTCGAGTACCTGTTCGTGCTCGGTGGCCGCAACAAGGACGCGGCTCAGCGGTTTGGTTACGAAGACGAGAAGGCGATCGCCGGCATCAAGTTCCGCGCGATCGAGAAGCTGCGCGGCATGGCGCGGCAGAGAGATCCGAATCACTCCCTGTTTGGTGGGTTGTGGGAGCCGGGGGCACGATGAAACCGCAGCCTGACGATCCCGACGCCGACCTGGCCTTCACGGTGAGCACGGTGTGGCGCGACGAGCGAGTGTCGTGCCCGCACCCCGATTTGCTGCGCGGCTACTTGACTCAATCGCTGCCGGCCGGCGCGATCGACTTCGTGCGCTTCCATCTCCAAGAATCGCAGTGCCCCTACTGCAACGCCGTCGTCGAGGACCTGCAGACCGATGACCGCGAAGCGCAAGGACGGCGCCTCGACAGCTTGCGCGATCGGCTGATGCGCTCGACGCGCGCGGCGTTGCGCGGCCAGGGCTGACCTCGGCGATTCGGCGGACCCGTCGCGCCGTCCCTCCTTCGAGTCGGATCGAGGGCTTTGGTGGCTTCGCGGGCCGTCGGTCTGCGGCGATCTCCCGCCCACCCGTGGCCCGGCGTGATCTCCGGCGGTGGCTTGGCCCATGCTATCGGCAAAAGTGCCCGACCGGAGCCGCAATGCCCGACGTCGCGCCGGTTTGCCGGCGCCGTCCAAAAAATCTTTGGCAGACCCCTGCGCAGGGACAGGCCGAGGGCGCGCGGCGCCCCGTGAGACTTCGACCGCAACGGAGGTATCCAATGATGAAGCTGCTGAAGTTGGCCCTGATCGGGTCCCTGGGCGCCGGCGCCGCCGGCTACTTCTTCCTCGGTGATGGCGCGTTGACCTACGTCAGCACCATGGCTCGCTCGGTCAAGGAGAGCGTGCGCGGGCAGATCCCGATCGAGTTCGAGCTGAAGCGCGCCGAGTCGCTGATTCGGGACATCCGGCCGCAGATGCACCAATGCAAGCGGGACGTGGCGCTGGCCGACGTGCGCCTCCGTCAGCTGATCGACGAGGTCGAGAACCTCGAGATTCAGGTTGCCACCGCGGAGCGCACTCTCAAGACCGGCGCGGACGCGCTGGGTGGCGCGAACGTGCAGGCCCTCCACGCGCTGGCCAGTGGCCGGTACTCGCGGGAGCGTCTCGAGGTCGGCCTCGAGCGGACGTTCGACAACTTCAAGGCGAACAACGCGCTGCTGAAGAGCAAGCAGGCTCTGATCGAGCGCCGCCAGCGCGAGCTGGACGCGGCGCGCGCCAAGGTCGACGCCGTGCGCACCGAGGAGGCTCGCCTGAAGGAGCTGATCGGTCAGCTGAAGACCCAAAAGGCTCTGGTGGACGCGATGAAGGCCAGCTCGAAGAACGTTGAGCTGGACGACAGCGCGCTCGGCGAGGCCAAGAAGGTGCTGGCTGAGGTCAAGGAGCGCCTCGATGTGGCGCAGCGGATGCTCGAGGACGAGATGTCGTTCGACGGTGGCCGCGACCGCCGGCCGCAGCGGGACATCGTCGGCGAGATCAACGATCACTTCAGCGGTGGCGTGCTGAGCGCCCCGAAGACGGAGGCCGTGTTCGCGCGCTGACCGCAGAACCACCTCCCAAGCGGACTCGCTGATCAACGGCTGACGGGCCGTCCCTCACGGGGCGGCCCGTCGGCATGTACGGAGGGCTACTCGCCCTCGGCGCGCGACCCACCGGCCGCGGCGCCGGGGAGGCTCAGCTCATCGACCCGCCACTCGTAGCCGGCGGAGACCGTGACCAGGTCCTCGGGCGGCAGGTCCGGGGGTAGGTCGAGGCTGGTCAGGCGCGCGAGGACGTTCTGGTCGATGTCGTCCACTCGCTCGATGGTGACGAGCCCGTAGAGGGAATCCTGGCGATAGCCCGCATCCTCGACGCGGCCGTCGATGCGGTAGCGCACCAGGACCACGGCGATGCGGCGTACCACCACGGTCACGTCGTAGCCGGCCACCTCGAGCGCGAACCGGACCCGCCCGTCGGCCAGCTCGTCGCGTTGTGAGACTTCGGCGCTGCCGAGCAGGTGCAGGGCCTGGAACTGCTGTTTGAGCTTCTCCCACGCGATCGCGGCTTCGAAGCACCCGGGCAGCCCCTGCCGAGCCCGAAAGGCACGCGTCAGGCTCGTGCAGATCTCCCCGGGGCGGTCCCGGCGCACGGCTTCCAAGAAGGTCGCCAAGGCCGCATCGGGGTCGATGTAGGAGACGCTGACCCAACGGCTTCGGTCGGGTCCGCACCACCAGAGGGCGAGGTTGCAACAGCCCGTGGGGACGGTCGCGGCGAGGAGGAGGAGCGCAGCTCGGTAACGCGATCGCGGACCCATGGGCCCATTGAAATCGCGCGGCGCCGGGAGGCTATACTCCATCCGGGCGTTTGTGGGGCTCCTCTCGGTTGCAAGGGAGTCGCCCCTGCCACCTAGCCCTTCCGACGTTTGTACGACCATGAGCAGGATCGCCACATTTAGCTTTTGTCTCGCCCTCTCAGCTGCTGGGGCCGTTGCGCAGGTCGCGGGCCCCCTGGGCCAGCCTACGGCTCTGCCGTCGGCGCCGCAGCCGCACACCCAGCCGCCGAGCGACTACTCGCAGCCAGCCGGCAATGCCTGGTTTGAAAAGACCCAGGCGGATCTGGGGCTGTTCTACGACGAGGAAGAGGCGGTCGGCTCGTTCAAGTTCACGAACCCCAAGGCCGACGTGCAGCAGCTCAGCAAGCTGCAGCCGAGCTGCACGTGCACCAAGGCGATCATCCGCGTCGACGATCGGCGCTACGAGATCGGGTCAGACAAGATGCTCTACAAGGTCTCGATGTCGGGGGACCAGGAAGAGCGCGAGCGCGTCACGCACATCAATGTCGAGCCCGGTGAAGAGGGTGAGATTGAGGTGCACATGGCGATGCACGGGGCCCGCGGCCCGAAGCAGGCCAGCCTCACGGTGCAGACCACCGACGAGGAGCTCCCGGTTGTCGGTCTGCACTGGCGGGCGACGGGTGCGGAGTTCTTCCGCGTTGATCCGCCCGATGTCAACCTGAACGAGATGGCGTGGGGCGACGAGCGGGAGTTCGAGTTCACGATCCGTTCACCGCTGCGTGACGACTTCAACCTGCTCGAGCACGAGCCACTGTCCAAGGGCATGACCGTCGCGTTCGAGAAGGAGATGGCGGAGGGCAAGGCCGTGTGGCGCGTCAAGGGCAAGTACGGTCCCGAGGTCGACGAGCGCGACAACGGTGGCGTGATTCGGTTCAAGACCGACATCGACGACAAGACCGTGACCGCGCGCGTCATTGCGTACATCAAGGGCCCCCTCACCATGAAGCCGGGCGGCTTCGTCAGCCTGGGCCACGTCCGTCGCGACAAGGGCAAGACCGCTGAGGTCACCTTGAGCCCCAACGGCGACTTCGACCTCCAGGTCGAGAAGCTCGAGATCGCGCAGCTGCGCGGCGTGAAGGACGAGCAGCGCCAGCACCTGCACTTCGAGCACGCCAAGGATGGCTCCGACATCAAGGTCACCATCCGCCTCGACGAAGGTATGGAGCCCGCCTACATCAACGGCGTGCTCAAGATCCACCTCAACCACCCGGCCGTGAGCTTCAAGGAAGTCATGTTCAACGGATTCGTCCGTTGAGTGCGGAGGCGCTTGCGCAAGCACTCGCCGAAAAAGGCACGCTGACGGACACGCAGATCGAGCAGGCCAAGGCCATGGCTCGATCCCGCGGTATGCCGCTAGAGAAAGCCGCGGTGGCCGTTGGGGCCAGCGAGGGCGCGGTGTATCGCTGCCTCGCCAAGGCTGCCGGGCTGCCGTTCGTGGACCCCGGCAAGGCGCGGTTGACGCCGGAGTTGCTCGAATCGGTGCCCTCGGACCAGATGGAGGCCGAGGGGGTCCTGCCGGTCCAGGTCCGTGACGGCGTCCTCTACGTCGCCATCTCGGATCCGATGAAGACGTACGTCGCCGACAACCTGGCGTTCTTCGCCGGGCGCGAGGTGCGCTGTGCGTTGGCGCCCCCGGCGGCGCTCAAGGAGGCGGTGGGGAAGGTGCTTGGGCGCGCGTCGAACCGCGCCGCGGCCACGGCGACGGAAGACGCGAAAGGCGGCGACGACGACGGTGACGCGCCCATCATTCGCCTGGTGCACAAGACGATCGGCGAAGCCCTCGAAGCGCGCGCGAGCGATATCCACATCGAGCCGTTCGAGCCGCGGATTCGGATTCGCTACCGCATCGACGGCGTCCTGCGCGAGAAGGCCTCACTGGACCGGGCGCTGCTGGGGCCGCTCACTTCGCGGATCAAGATCATGGCCGCGATGGACATCGCCGAGAAGCGCAAGCCGCAGGACGGCCGGATCGAGTTCCGCGCCGATGGGCGCGAGATTGACATCCGCACCTCGGTCCTGCCCGGCAACCACGGCGAGACGATCGTCATGCGGTTGTTGGACAAGGAGCGCAACCTCCTGTCGCTGGAGGCACTCGGCTTCGAAGGTGCCGATCTGGAGCGATTTCATCGCATCATCAAGCGTCCCAACGGCGTCTTCTTGGTGACGGGGCCGACGGGCTCGGGCAAGACGACGACGCTGTATGCGGCTCTCAAGCAGCTGAACCGCAGCGACACCAAGATCATCACGGCCGAGGACCCGGTGGAGTTCAACCTGGCGGGCATCAACCAGTGCCAGGTGCGTGCCCGGATTGGGCTGACGTTCGAGCGCGTGCTCCGGGCGATGTTGCGGCAGGCGCCCAACATCATTCTCGTGGGCGAGATCCGCGATCTGGAGACCGCGGAGATCGCGGTCCAGGCGGCGCTGACCGGCCACTTGGTCTTCTCGACGTTGCACACCAATGACGCGCCGTCGGCAGTGACCCGCTTGATTGACATGGGGGTCAAGCCGTTCCTGGTGTCGGCGTCGGTGCAGGCTGTGATGGCCCAGCGGCTCGTGCGCGTGCTCTGCCCGAGCTGCAAGAAGCCCTACGCACCGTCCGAGATCGAGCTCAGGACGATCGGCCTCGAGCCTTCTGAGCACCCCGACGCGACGTTCTACCGGCCGCAGGGCTGCGGCGAGTGCGAGGACACTGGCTACCGCGGTCGGCTGGGCGTCTTCGAGCTCATGGAATTGGATACCGCATCGCGGGAGATGATCTACAACGGCGAGCCCACCGTGCGGCTTCGGGACTACTGCCGTAGCTCCGGCGGCATGGTGAGCCTGTTCGACGATGGCATCCGCAAGATCATCGAGGGCCGGACGTCGGTAGAAGAGCTCCTGCGGGTCACGGCGGCGAGTTGAGCCGGCCGCCCGACCCAGGAAACTCTCCGAGAATCCTGGCGGTGTTCGTCCGGGGCGGTACTCAGCTGTCATGGACGTCCTAACGCTTCTGGATGCGTGTCTCGATCGCGGCGCCTCGGACCTGCACCTGTCCGTCGGTCGACCCCCGGTCGTGCGGGTGCGGGGTGGCCTTGTCGAGCTGGACGGAGCACCGCTGACGGCTGTGGATGTCGAGGCCATGGTCGGCCAACTCACGCCGGAGCGGAACGCCAAGGAGCTGGCTGAGGTTGGCACCACGGACTTCGCCTACGCGCATGCGGACAAGTGTCGGTTCCGCGTCAGCGTGCTCACGCAAAAGGGGCAGCGCGCCGTCGTGATGCGTTTGATTCCCCAAAAGCTGCTGTCCCTCGAGCAAATCGGCCTCCCGGAATCGGTGCGCGAGCTGCTGTGGTTGCGGCGCGGGATGATCCTGGTCACGGGGCCGACCGGTTCTGGCAAGACCACGACCCTGGCCACCTTGATCGATTGGATCAATCACAACCGGGACGTCCACATCGTCACCGTCGAGGACCCGATCGAGTACTACCACACGCATCAGCAGTCGCAGATCACGCAGCGCGAGGTCGGCACCGACGTGCCCACGTTCGCGGAGGCGATGCGCCGCGTCCTGCGACAGGATCCAGACGTGATCCTGCTGGGCGAGATGCGTGACCTCGAAACAACTTCGGCGGCCATCTCGGCGGCCGAGACCGGCCACTTGGTGTTTGGCACGCTGCACACGACAGGCTCGGCGCGCACCGTGGATCGCATCATCGATCAGTATCCGACGGATCAGCAGGAGCAGATCCGGTCGCAGCTTGCCGTGGCGCTGGTTGCGGTCATTTCACAGATCTTGGTGCCGACGGCGGACGGCAAGGGGCGGGTCGCCGCATTCGAGGTGATGATTAATAACCCCGCCATCGAGAACCACATTCGCAAGTGCGAGACGTTCAAGATTCCGTCGGTGATCCAAACCAACCGGCGGGCCGGTATGTGCCTGCTCGACGACTATCTGCTCGAGCTGTATCGCTCCGGCCGCATCGACAAGGACTCGGCGTTGGAGCACTGCTTTGATCGCAAGGCGCTCGAGCAGAAGCTCGGCGGAGGCGCTTGAGCATGGCAGGCGGCGGGCGACGACTGGTCGGGCAGATTCTCAAAGACCTCGGGGTCGTGCACGAGGGCATGATCCAGGAAGCGTTGTCGATTCAGCGCGAGCGGGGGCAGCGCATTGGCGAGATCCTGATTGAGCTCGGCCACATCACGCGAGCGGATCTGGCCCGCGCCCTGGCTGAGCAGGCGGGGATGGGCTACTGCGACCTCGCCGCGACTCGGCCGAAGCCCGAGGCCATCGCCAAAGTCGACGCGGCCAGCGCGCGCGCTTTCAGCGTGCTGCCGATCGTCCTCGAGGGTGGTGAGCTGACGGTGGCTCTGGCGGACCCGCAGAACGCTTCGGTCCTGAGCGACCTCGCGTTCACCACCGGGCTCGAAGTCCGGGCGGTCGTGGCCGACGAGGAGCTGATCGGCCAAGAGCTCGAGCGGCACTACCAAGAGGACGCGGCTGCGGCCAAGAGCCAGATGAAGGAGCTCGTGGCCGAGCTTCAGCGCGAAGGTGGCAAGCTCGACCTTGAGGACAAGCAGGCCATGGCGGCGGCGGCGCCCGTCGTCAAGCTGCTGAACTACATCCTCTACCAGGCCATTCGCGACAAGGCGTCCGACATTCACCTCGAGCCGTTTGGCGGTGACTTCAAGATCCGCTATCGGGTCGACGGGATGCTGTACGAGCTCGAAGCCCCTCCTTCGCACCTGGCCGTCGCGCTGATCTCGCGCGTCAAGGTGATGGCCGACCTCGACATCGCCGAGACCCGGCTGCCGCAGGACGGTCGCATCGAGCTGACGGTGGGGGGGCGACCAGTAGATCTGCGCATTTCGACGCTGCCGACGATGTACGGCGAATCCTGCGTGATGCGCGTGCTCGATCGATCGGTGGTCGCCCTCGACGTCGAGAACCTCGGCATGCCCGATGACCTCAAGCAAGAGCTGCGCAGCTTGACGGGCTTGCCGCACGGGATCGTGCTCGTCACCGGGCCAACGGGCTCCGGCAAGACGACCACGCTCTACGCGATGCTGAACGAGGCCAACCGCGAAGAGGTCAAGATCATCACCGTCGAGGACCCGGTCGAGTACGACCTCGAGGGGATCGTGCAGGTGCCGGTCAACGAGGAGATCGGCGTCAGCTATGCCGCGGTGCTCCGCACGATCCTGCGGCAAGATCCGGATGTGATTCTGGTCGGCGAGATTCGCGACCACGAGACGGCGCAGACGGGCATCGAGGCCAGCCTTACCGGCCACTTGGTGTTCTCGACGCTACACACGAACGACGCCCCGAGCGCGGTGACGCGGCTGGTGGACATTGGCATCGAGCCGTTTCGCATCACGGCCACGCTGCGTGCCGTGCTGGCACAACGCCTGGTGCGGCGTGTCTGCAGCGACTGCAAGACGTTCTACGAGCCGGCGGAGACCGTGCTCCACGAGCTGGGGCTCGCCAAATCGGACGTCGTCGGCAAGTCCTTCGCGTTCGGCAAAGGCTGCGAGGCGTGCAACTTCACCGGCTTCCGGGGGCGGGCCGCCGTCGCCGAGTTGATGATGCTCTCGGAGCGTCTGTTTGGCCTCGTCTTGGACGGGGCCAGTACGGAGGCGTTGCGCAAAGCCGCGGTGGAGGAGGGCATGCGCACGCTACGCGAGGCCGGGCTTCGCGCCGTCTTCGACGGCGTCACCACGGTGGAGGAAGTACTGCGGGAGACGCTATACGTGCAGTAGCGCGGCCCGCGGTGTGAAGCGGTTGGCAGCCGGGCGTTGACTCGAGCTCCGCGCCCCGCTAGCCTCCTGCGCCGATTTCGCCATGAAGCTCAAAATCCGGCGCTCCAATCTCAAGCGGGCTCGCAAAGTCGGGTTCCGCTCCCGCTCCAAGACGGCGAGCGGCCGCAAGATCATCAAGCGCAAACGCAAGCGCTCCGGCGGCAGGTACCGCGTCGGCTGAGAGCCCTCCACCCGCAGAGGGGCGCCCCGAGGATCGATCGAGGCTTGCGACGCGGGCTTTGTCGCGTCGATGTATTCATGCTCGACCCAGTGACCGGTCCGAGCCGCCGCGGTCTGCCATGAGACCGCCCGCCGGGCTCACTTGCCGCCCGGCAGCTGCCGCTTGAGGAATTCCATGTCAGCGGCGAACTGGCCGAGGGCTTCCCCATCGCTCGGGGTGATGGACTCGAACTCGGCCGTGACCTTGATGCTCTTGTCGTCCTCCGTGTCGGCTTCGATCACGGTGGCGTCGAGCTCGAAGTAGCCCTTCTTGAACAGCTTCACCTGGAACTTCAGGTGGATTTTGCTGTCCGGGTAGAAGATCTGCTTGGCCTGGTCCGTCGAAAGGCCCAGCCGGTCCGGCGACCAGGAGAACTGCACGCGCTGCCCATCGACGTTGCACATCGTGCCGACGCACGTCTTACGCCCGCCCAACTGCTTATGCCGGGTCTCGTCTGGGAAGGTGACGAGCACCTTCTCCTCTTCGACGGGCGCGTCTCCTGCCAGCTCGAGCTGGTTGAGCGATTGCACGATGTGCTTGGTCGCTGCGTCTTCGTCGTCGAACAGCGGGACCAGCTGGTCGATGCCGAGGCTGCGCACCACCTTGCTGACGAACGAGGAGGGGCGGGCGACCACGAGCTCCCCGCCCTCGGCCTTGCAGCGCTTGTAGGCTTTGATGATCGCCCCCAGCGCGGTCGAGTTGACGAACTTGACCAATCGCATGTTGACGATGACGTGGTTGATTCCCTGAGCGAGCAGCGACTCGACTTCCTCCTGGAATCGGGGGCAGTAGAAGGTGTCAAACTCACCCTTCAGGGTGAGCACCGCGTAATCGTCAACCAGGGACTTATCGACTTTCATCGCGCAACCGGGCCATGCTGAGTGGGCATCGAGGCGATCGATTTTCGCCCAGTCGCTGGGGCCACGCAATCCGTTAGATTCACCGCCACGCCATGAAGCGCTTCTTTTTCTGGTCTCGCGGCGCCAACGACGCCGAGGAACGCGCGGAGGCGGACCTGAACTCGTCCGGGCTGCTGACTGGGAATCCGGACCAGGATCAGGATTCCCTGCGGATTCTGCTTGAGAGCATCGCCGACGTCTCCACGAACATGCACCTGGATTCGGTGCTGGAGGGCATGGCGTCCAAGTCGCTGGGCGTCACCGACGCCGAGCGGGCGATTGTGCTGCTCGGCAGCTCCTTCGACGAGATGGACATTCGCCTCTCGCGCGACCGCGAGGGCACCGATTTGGGCGCGGATCTGCAGTTCAGCCGCAGCGTGGTCCGGCGGGCCGTCACCGAGGTGCAGGCCGTGCGCTCGGTGGTCCAATCCGACCAGGAGGCCCTCGAGCTGGGCCAATCGGTGTTCGATCTGAAGCTGCGGGCCGTCATGTGCGCTCCGCTGATGGTGAAGGAGCGGCTGCTCGGCGCCATCTACGTGGATTCGCGCGCCCAACGTCGCGAGTTCTCGTCGCGCGACCTGGCGCTCTTCGGTGCCCTGACCGCCCAACTCGCGGTCGCCGTGGACAACGCCCGGCTCTACGCCGACTCCCTGGAGAAGGTCAAGCTGGAGAAGGACCTGGAGATCGCCCAGCGGATTCAGCAGCACCTGCTGCCGCCGGCGCCAGCGGATGTCCCCGGACTCGATGTGGCCCTCCGGTACGCGCCGTGCGAAGCCGCCAGCGGCGACACCTATGACTTCTTGCCGGTGGGGGAGGACAAGCTCGCTGTGCTGATCGGCGACGTGACCGGCCACGGGCTGGGCGCGGCGCTGCTCACACACTCGGCGCAGGCGGGCATGCGGAGCTACCTCGAGCTGCTGGATGATCCCAGCGAGGTCGTGACGCGCCTCAACAATCGCCTCGTCGCGGGTGTCGAGACCGGCAATTTCATGTCGCTGGCGCTCTTGGTGATCGACGCCCGCGCGCGGACCCTGCACTACGTCAACGCCGGTCACCCCGAGCTCGTGATCGCACGGGAGAGCGGCCTCGAGTCGTTCGCCAAGACCGGCATGGTGCTCGGGGTCGTGGCGGATGCCGACTATCCCGTGCAGGGGCCGATCGACCTGGCCCCCGGAGACCTCATCTTCTTGCGGACCGATGGCGTGGAAGAAACCATGAGTACGGCGCGCGAGGCCTACGGCGAGGGCCGGCTCGATGAGGTCATCGCGTCGGGTCGACATCTCTCTGCCGACGCAGTGCTCGCCAAGCTCGAAGAGGAGCTGACCCGGCACCGCGGCAACCAGCCCCGGGAGGACGACGTGACCATGATCGCGATCAAGGTGCTGGGGAGCTCGGCGTGAAGCGCGCCAACGTGGTCGCCACGATCGGTGGGGTCCTCGCCGTGGGGGGCGCTGCCGTGGCCTGGTTCATGTTCACCGAGGCGCGCGCCGCCGAGGCCGAGGTCGCGGCGCTCCTGCGAACCGCGGAAATCGAGCTCGGTCGCCCCGAGCAGGACCGCGGTGGCGTGACGACGATTCTGCGGCAGATCAGCGAGCACGAGCGGTCCGCGGAAGAGCCGCGGCTCGTGCGCGCCGCCGCTCGCCTCCAGCTGGCGCTCGGCCGAGTCCAGCAGGCCTGGGACACGGAAAGCGCGCTCGCGCTCGAGGTCGAGCCACAGCCCGAGGACTTGGCTCTGGGAGCGCAGATTCTGCTGCAGCTCCACGCGGTGCGTGGCGACGATGCCGACGTCGGCCGTGCCCTGGCCTATGCCGAGCGCCACTTCGATGCCTCCGGGTCGTTTGAGTCGCTCTTCTTGGCGTGGCAGGCGGCGCACCGGGCCGCCCGGCACAAGGACCGCCAGCGCTTTGCCGAGATGACCCAGGAGTCGTTCGCGGCCGAGCCGCGGGCGCGCATGATCGAGGCTCTCGAGGCCAACACGTCCGATTTGGCAAAGCTCCGAGCCCTTGAGCTCGACATCGAGGCGCCGGTCCCAGTCGAGCTCGAGTTCGCCATCGCTAAGAGCCTCTTGACGGGTGACGAGCGCAGCCAGTGGGATGAGGCCGTGGGGCGCCTGCAGGACGTCCTCAATCGGTATCCGTCCTGGGTCGACGGGCGCAGTGCCGCGGCGTTGGCCTACCACCGGACCGGCGATCGCTCCCGGCGCGACGCGCACCTGGATTGGCTGCTGGCGAACGCGCGGGACGACGACCGGCGCCGGGACACGTGGCGCGCCTTGCTGCAAAACCCCGTCGAGGGTTCCTGAGGGGGCAGGGTCACCGCCCCGTGGGCGCGAGCGGGAGAAACATGGCCGGGCCCCAATCCGGTCGCCACTCTCGCGCGTTCCGTCCCTGGAAACAGCGCTCGGGGCCCGGCCGCGCGTCCTATTGCCATTCCCGTGCCGGGCCGCAGAAGTCCGCCTAGGTGCTCCCGCGGGGCGCGTTTGTTTCGCTGCAGTAACGACAATCATCGCGGCGCGCTTGTCTTGACGCCGCACCGTGTGTGGCGTCAGCTGCACCCA
Source organism: Planctomycetota bacterium (assembly GCA_039029375.1). Lineage (GTDB taxonomy): Bacteria > Planctomycetota > UBA1135 > UBA1135 > UBA2386 > JBCCGH01. The sequence goes on along the minus strand of JBCCGH010000001.1, from coordinate 123,445 downwards.
TGCCCACGCCGTTGATCTTCGACGTCACCGCGGCGACGTTCACCGAACAGGTCGTCGAGCGGTCTCAGTCGACGCCGATCTTGCTCGACTTCTGGGCGGAGTGGTGCGGGCCCTGCAAGACTCTCACGCCTGTCCTCGAGGCGTTGGCGACCGAGTACGGGGGGACCTTCCTGCTGGGTAAGGTCAACTCGGAGGCGGAGCCGGAGCTGGCATCGGCCTTCCAGATCCGCGGGATCCCGCGCGTGGTTCTGATGGTCGGGGGGCGCCCCGCCGACGCCTTCACCGGCGCTCTGCCCGACCGCGAGGTCCGCGACTTTCTCAAGCGCCAGGGGATCGAGCCGGCTGAGGCGCTGGAGGAGGCCGAGCAGGAGGCCGAGGGCGAGGCGGCGCGCCTGGCGCAGGCGAAACGCCTTCTGCTCACCGGCGATCTGGCGGCCGTGCGTGCCGAGCTCGACCAGGTCAGCGAGGAGAGCGATCTCGCGGCGGAGCGCGATCGGTTGGGCGAGGGCCTGGCCTTCTTGGAAGCGGATTTGGCCGCTGCCGAGACGCCGGCGGCCGAGGGCCTGGCCCGCGGTCGCGAGGCCCTGCGCTCTGGACAGGTCCACGCGGCCATGGATTTGATCTTGGGCTCCATCGAGGTCGATCGCGGCGCCCTCGAAGGGCTGGGACGCAAAGGCATGCTGTTGTGCTTTGCCCTGCTCGGTGAGGCGAGCGAGGACGTCGCGACCTACCGAAGGCGCCTGGCGACCCTGTTGTATTGAGCTCGTCGCCCCCGGGAGCGGGGTTGGAGTCCGCGCTCGCGCGAGAAGGCCGTTGAGCAAGTGCTTTGGCCAGCAGAGCGGTGATGGCTGAGGTTCAACGGCCTGCTAACGCGGCGATCGCTGCCACGGGGGCTTCGGGTCCTCTGACTCCAGTAGCAACACCCACTGCGTGTCGCCTGGCTGGGCCTCCCGGATTTGCGCGGACCAGGTGACGCCGTGGCGCTCCACGCTTGCGAAGAGCGTGTACAGGCCATCGCGGCGCAGCCCGCGAAACTCGAAGCCACCGTCGCCTGCAGATTGCGTGGTCAGCACGCGTCCTTGGTCGGCCCGCGTCGGATCGCGCAACGTGACCGTCGCCCCAGCCAGGGGCTGACCCTGTCGCCTCACTTGGCCGTGGACCGCGAAACCGGGCTCGGCGAGAAGTTGCCATGCGTGGCCTTCGGCGTCCGCGGCGATCGCGATGTCGCGCGCCGCCGGCAGATGGTCACGGCTGCGGAGCTCGAGCCGGGCCCGGCCGCTTGGCAGTGCTTCGAAGGTCACGCGACCACGCGCGTCGGTGACGCCGCTCCAGGTGAGCCAGGACGGCGCCGCGAGGCTCAGCGCCACTCGGGCGCCCGTCACCTGGTGTCCCGCGGGATCGCGTACCGTGACCGTGCTCGTGTGGGCGGGCGCGAGCCGGGCGGGCGCGAGGGCCCCGGCCTCGAGCGCAAGGAGGCTTGGGGCGGACCCGGAGCGGGCGACCAGGGCGTGCCTTGTGTCACCGCCGGGCAATGCTGCCACGACCGCACGGCCGGCCGGGTCGGCGATCGACGTCGCCACCACGACGGGGCCGGCAGCGCGCTGCTGCACGGTGTGGACGCGTGCGCCCGACAATGGCGCCCCCGCGGCGTCCTGGACCAGGATCGGTTGCCATTCCGCGCGGGCTCTGGGCAGCGTTCGTTCTCGCTCGCCCGGCTGCAGCCACAACTCGCGCACGATCCAGCCCAGCTCCTGACGCTCGTGGACCACGAGCTGCACCGGCCCGGCGGCGCGAATGCGAACGCGGGCGTTGCGCGTCGGGAGGCGCACGGCGCTCCAGCCCCGCAAGTGAACGTGCCCCCTAAACCTCCCGTCGAGGCGCAGCTGGTAGCGGTGGGGGGGCGCGATCGCGTGCGTCGTGGCGCCGGCGGTCACCTCGCAGCGGTGGACCCAGCTCGCCTCGGCCTCGTGCACGAGGAGCGCGTAGCTCCCCGGAGGAAGGCTCAGCGACGGGCCCACTCGCTGCCCCAGGAGGCGGAGCCGGCCATCGGCGTCGGCGCACGCGACGTCCACGCGTCTGGCGCTGGCACCGACGTGGATCGTGCCGACCGGGCCGACGTCGACGCGCAACGGCGCCCCGGCTGCCGCGGGGCTGAGAGCCGCCAGCCCGTTTGGGGTCGTCACGAGCAGGAGGCCGCGCCGCGTCGGGACCCGCAGGTGAAAGCGTCCTTGCGCATCGGCCTGCCCCTCGGTGGCGGCGTCGGCGACCGGCCCGGGCTGGGCCCAGGCGGGTGCCCACTCCAGTCCCGGCGGGGCGATCGGCAGGTAGCGCACGACGGCACCGCCGACCTCCTGGTCGGGGGCGGCGCGCACCAGACCGCGCACCGTCAGCTGCGCCGGCGCGACGGCGGCGAGCGCCAGCGCCCAGGCCCACACCAACCGCCGAATTGCCGCGCTCACAATGCCGGCAACGTCGCCGGGGCAGGGCCGGTTCGCTCGTGTCGCAAACCGACCACGCGCGGCCTCAGTCGAGTTCGCTGCGGCTGACGACCACCTTGGAGATCAGGCCATATTCCTTGGCCTCGTCCGCGTTGAGCCAGAAGTCGCGCCGGGCGTCTTCGAGAACCCGCTCCGGGTCCTGGCCCGTCGCGTCGCTGATGATGCGGTTGTAGCGCTGTCGCAGCTTCAGCACCTCGCGCGCGGTGATGTCCAGATCCGAAGCCGTGCCAAAGCCAGCGGTCGAGGGCTGGTGGATCAGGAACCGGCTCTCCGGCGTGGAGAAGCGACGCTCTTTCGCGGTGGCGAGCTGAATCAGGATCCCTGCCGACGCGCATAGCCCATTCACGACCGTGATGACCGGCGCCCGGACGAAGCGCAGCATGTCGTAGATGGCAAAGCCGGAGTCCGCGCTCCCGCCCGGACTGTTGATCATCACCGTGATCGGCCGCTCCGGGTCCTCCTTCTCCATCACCATCAGGCGGGTCGCGCAGTACGCGGCCAGCTTGTCGGTCACGGCGCCGTGGACCAGCAGAGTCCGCGCATCGATGAGCTGCTTGTCGAGCGCGCCGTCCGGCCGCGACAGCGGCCCCTGCTCTTCGTCGTCGTCGTCCGCGGCCCGCGCGTTCAGCGTGGTGAGATGCTCTCGGGTCAGGCGATCCATGGGTCTCTCGCTACTGGGTTTCGTTCGTTCGGCCGGCTCCGGGCTCGCGCGCGGATGCCGCGCTTCGCCACCGAAGCGCTTGCCACACCGCTCCTAACGTCCCTTCGGGCACCGCCGGTCGCCGGATTGAGCGAACCGTGGCTGGGTGGCCACCTCCCGAGACGCCGTCGCGCACCGAGGGGATAGCCCAGTGGCGGCGCCCGAGCAAGCATCGGCGCGCAGCCCGCGCGGGGTAAGGTTTTCAGACGGCGCGACTTGAAGGCTATGACGCGCTTGCGTAACCTGCCGCGCCCGCTCGCCGGCCCGGGTCTGGCCGCCCCCGCGGGAGTGGCGGGGGAGGCGCCCAACCCCGCGGGCCCGCTGTCTCCAGATTGGCGGGAGTTGCGCGCCGTCCGGGACGTCTCAGCCGGTTTTACCTGCGGGACCTCTCCCGGTTCGCGGTCGCCCAGCCCCGGGCGCTGCTCCGGTCCCTTCGTCATTAAACCCCACGTCCCCAAAGCCATGATTGTCGTTGAGAACCTGGCCAAGAACTACGGCCTTACGCAGGCCTTGAAGGGCATCTCCTTCGAGGTCAAGCGCGGCGAGGTGATCGGCTTCCTCGGGCCGAACGGCGCCGGCAAGTCGACCACGATGAAGATCCTGACCGGGTACCTCCTGCCGACAGGCGGGCGGGCCTCGGTCGACAACCTCGATGTCGTCGATGACTCGTTGGCGGTGCGGCGGCGGCTCGGCTATTTGCCGGAGTCGACGCCGCTCTACACCGAAATGCTCGTCGAGGAGTATCTGCGCTTCGCCGCCGAGATCCGCGGCGTGCGCGGTCGCGACGTTCGCAGTTCGGTGTCGCGCGTCGTCGATACGTGCGGCCTCGGTGGTGTGACCGGCAAGAGCATCCTCGAGCTATCCAAAGGATATCGGCAGCGCGTCGGCCTGGCGCAGGCGATGGTGCACAACCCGGACGTGCTCATCCTCGACGAGCCGACTTCCGGCCTGGATCCCAACCAGATCGTCGAAGTGCGCAGCTTGATCATGCGGCTCGGCGAGCAGCACACCGTCATCCTGTCGACCCACTACCTGCAGGAAGTCGAAGCCTCGTGCTCGCGGATCATCATCGTGACCCAGGGCTCGATCGTCGCCAACGACACCCACGAGAACCTCGTCTCTGGTGTCCCTGCCCGCTCGATTCGCGCGCGGATCAAGGGGCCGGCCGACAACGTCAACAACCAGCTGCGCGAGCTGTTTGCAGGCAAAGCGGTCGAGCAGATCAACCGCGACGGGGACTATGGCCACTATAAGATCGAGTGCGGCGCCGCGCGCGACCGCAGCCCGGAAGAGGCGCTCGCCGAACTCGTTCACAAGAACGGTTGGGCGCTGGCCGAGCTGACGCGCGATAGCGCGACCCTCGAAGACGTCTTCCGTAACCTCACCCTCGCCAACACCACGGAGGCCGGCCATGCGTGAGATCGCGATCATCACGGGCCGCGAGCTGAAGAGCTACTTCGTCTCGCCCATCGCCTACGTCTTCGGGGGCCTGTTCCTCATCGTGCTCTGCTACCTGACGGTGACGAGCATGCTGGTGGAAGGTCAGACCGCCAATCTGCAGAGCTTCTTCCAGCTGCTGCCGATCGTCTTCTTGTTCTTCCTCCCAGCGCTGACGATGCGCCTGTGGGCGGAGGAGCGCAAGCTCGGCACTCTCGAGCTGCTGATGACCTTCCCGGTCTCGGTGCGGCAGCTGATCACCGGCAAGTTCTTGGCGTCGCTGATCTACCTCAGCCTGGTGATGCTGCTGACGATCGGCGTCCCGCTGACGGTGGCAGCGCATGGCGACCTCGACTGGGGGCCGGTGGCGTGCGCCTACATCGCCAGCCTCCTCATGGCCGGGGCTTACATCTCGGTCGGCATGTTCTGCTCGGCCGTGACCCGCGACCAGATCATCGCCCTGCTGCTGGCGTTGGTCCTACTGCTGGTCTTGTTCCTGCTCGGCTCGCCGTTCGTGCAGGAGAACCTGCAGACCTTGTTGCCCGAGGTGATGGTGTCGGCGCTGGCCGCGGCAAGCCCCTACCAGTACTTCAACAGCATCGCGCGCGGCGTGCTCGACACCCGCGATTTGATCTTCTACCTGTGCTTCTGCGGGTTCTTCCTCCACCTCAACGCCCTCGTGCTGCAGGGCCGTCGGATGAAGGGGTGACGTGATGAAGACCATGATCAACCGCTCTTCCTCGAATGCTGGCTATGTGCAGGAGGTGTTCCTGCGCGTCATCCTGCTCCTTGCCGTGCTCGGCCAGTTGGTCTTCCTCGCCAGCCGCTACCGCACGCGCGTGGACGTCACCGAAGACCAGCTTTACTCGCTCACTCCGTCGACGCGGCAAGTGCTCGAGGGGCTCGACGACCGACTCCTGGTGGAGGCGTACTTCAGCAAGGAAAGCCGCCTGCCAGGGCCCTACCGCGAGTTCCGTCGCGACCTGGACAACTTCCTCGACGAGTGCGTGCAGCTGAGTGACGGCAAGCTCGTCATCCAGCGCCTGGACCCGCAGGACGACGCGATGGTCCGCGAGAAGGCGACGCGCCTCGGCATCCAGGCCGTGTCGGTGTCCGATACGTCGGGGGAGTCGGCGCTGGCGATCAAGGAGATCTGGCAGGGCCTGCGGATGATGTACGGCGCCGACAAGCAGGAGGTCATCCCCTTCCTGAGCTTCGTCGACGAGGCCGGCCGCCCGCGCACGACCTACCAGTACGAGGCCGAGTTCACGCCGAAGATCAAGGCGTTGACGGTGCTCGAGAAGACCAAGGTCGGCGTCCTGGCGTTCGCCACCGAGGGCGGCGCGCCCAACCCGATGATGCCGGGCAGTGGCGGCACCGCGAAGGGCTTCACCAAGCTCGGCGAGATCGAGGGCGTCAAGGGTCGCTACGAGCTCGCCAACGTCGACATGAGCCAGGGCCAGCTGGTGCCCGAGGACATGTCCTCGCTGCTTCTGATTCGACCGAAGAACCTGACCGACCGGCAGAAGTATGCGATCGATCAGTTCGTGATGCGCGGCGGCAAGTTGGTCGTGTTCGCCGACACGAACGAGTACGAGGTTGGGCAGCAGCGCACCTTCCGCGGCCGCAAGGTCAACTACGACGCCACCGACAGCCAGCTGAAGTTCCTCGACCAGCTGAAGCACTACGGCGTCGACGTGCAGGACAAGCTGGTGTCCGACGCGCTCCCGGATGCGGACGGGGCCTACCCGTTCGTGTTTGGCCGGCGCCATCCACTGGGCTTCGTGCAAGCCGTGCAGCTCCAGTATCCCTACTGGTTCCGTCCGTTGCCGTTGAACTACTCGGAGCTGGCCGACCGGTTCGTGACGGGGGCCAACGGCGATACCGCGGAGCTCGTGGATCGCTACCGCAAGACGTTTATGTCGGGCATGGACACCGACCACCAGCTCCTGTCCGGCATGACGCAGGGGCCGGGGTTGTTCTGGGCTTGCCCGGTCGACTTGGCGGATCCGCTCCCGGACGGCGTCGAGGGCCGCGTCCTGATGCGGACTTCGCCCATGGCCTACCTGGAAGATCCGCCGCTCGACCTCAACCCACTGGGCTTTAGCCGCAACGATCCGGCGGCGCAGAACGAGTCGATCCTGCAGTTCAACGACCGGATCAGCCAGAAGGTCGAGAGCGAGCCGCGCCAACAGTTTGGCCTCATGGTCGAGGTCAGTGGCAAGTTCACGTCGTTCTTCAAGGGCAAGGACATCCCGCCGCGGCGCAAGGAAGACGTGGCGAGCGCCGCTCCCGGCGCCGCACCTGATCCGCTGGTTGAGCCGATTCAGCAGTTGCCGGTGACCGCACCTGCGGCCGTGCCGGCCGCAGAGAAGACCGAGGCTGGCGGCGACGGCGCCGATGGCGGCGCCGGGCAGGATCCCCAGAACCCGACGGAGACCGAGGCGCAAGAGCCTGCGCCCGCGACGGAGAAGGCGGAGGGCGCCGAGGGCGAGACCCAGGAGCCCCAAACCCAGGAGCCCCAGACCCAGGAGCCCCAGACCCAGGAGCCCGCGGTGCAGGCCCCGGCGCTCGAGGGCCCGGCTGCGCCAATGCCCGAAGCGCCCGTCGAAGAGGAGGATCCCGATCCGATCTTTGAGGCGCAGGGTTTGCCGCAGATCACCGTGATCGGTGATTCGGACTTCGTCCGCGACGACCTGATCGAGGGCGAATACGCCCGCGCCGGTGGCCCCTTCAGCCAGCTCGGGCCGGTGTTCATCGGCAACCTGATGGATGCCTTGGGCGAGGACAGCGACCTGTTGGCGTTGCGCAACAAGGCGCGCCCCGACCGCCGCATGCAGTTCATCGAGCGCGACCCGCGGATGGGCCTCGAGGAGCAGCAACAGCTCGTGAAGAGCCGAACGCAGTGGCTGCAGTGGCTCAACATTGGCGGCCCGTTTGTCGCCATCATGGTGATCTGGCTGCTCTTCGGCATGCGCCGCCGGGCTCGTAAGGCGTCCTTCTTGGCTTCTGTTCAGAGGTAATCACGATGCAGACCAACGCCATCCTCGCTGGCCTCGCCGTCGTGCTGGCCATCCCCACCGTCACCACGATCTGCTCGGAAGATCAGAACTTCACCGAGTACGACGACGTCCCGCGCCTGTTCGACGGCTTCACGCCAGACAACGTCCAGGCCGTGTCGCTGCAGAAGCGCTCGTCCGATGAGGAGGAGCCGGCCGCAGTGCCCGACCCCGCCAACCCTGCCGCGGAGCAGGGCAACGCGGAGACTCTCGTTCTGCTGCGCAGCGGCGACGGCTGGGTGATCGGCGACGGCGACCTGGCCGGCGTGCCAGTGCGCGAGAACAAGGTCCAGGACGACGTGCTCAAGCACGTGCGTGAGTTCCGACGCGACGAGCGAGCGCTGGTCAAGGCCGGCGCCGCCGACGACGAGCTGACCGAGCGCGGTCTCACAGAGGAGACCGGTACGCTGGTGCGGTGCTTCAACGCCGAGCAGCAGCCGCTGGCCGAGTTCATCGTCGGCGCGGACGCCAGCGGCGGCGAGTGGGGCCAGGACAAGGTAAAGGGCTTCTTTGTGCGGCGCGCGCCGCAGCAGAAGGACATCGTCCTCTACGAGCCCAATCCGCCGTACTGGAACCTCACCCTGAAGCCCGAGGACTGGATCGAGACGCGGATCCAGCAGTTCGACAGCGACAAGGTTGTGTCCTTCGCGGTCCGCAATCCCAAGGGGGCGGTCTCGTTCAAGCGGCCGGCTCCCGACGGCGCCCCGCCGTCGGAGGAAGGCGCGCCTTTGACGCGCGACTGGGCCGCGGAAACGACCCCAGAGGATCGTGGGGCGGTGCGGCAGCAGGAAGTGACCGGGCTGCTCAGCCGCTTTGCCTACGTCAACGTGCAGCGCTACGTCGGCCACGTGCAGCGCCTCCGCGACCCACAGTTGGCGCAGAGCGTGCCGGGCCCCAACCGGTCGCAGTTCGAGGTGACCGCCACGCTGGACGACGGCTCGTCCTTCACCATGTGGGTGGGCGAGAAGGTCGCCGACAAGAACGAGTACTACGCCCGCTTCTCAGGCCCAGACGAACAGACCAAGAACTACCTGGTCGCGGTTGGCGACTGGATCGTCACCGGCTTTGAGAAGAACCCAGACAACTCCCTCTTTGATCCGGCGGCGACGACGCCGCCGGCGCCCGAGGGCGGTGACGGCGAGGGCGAAGGCGCCGCGGCCGAAGCGCCAGCCGGGGGCTCCGGCGAAAACGGCTGACAGCGTGTGACTTCTTGGAAGTCACGCGCTCTCCGCGACGCGGAGCGGCGCCAGGAGCATGGAGCAGAGCCTGTAGCATCGATTTGGTCACAGGCTCTGAGAGCGTGTGACTTCGTCGAAGTCACGCGCCCGGCGCGCCGCGGAGCGGCGCCAGGCGCGCCCGGCGATTCTTCGCCGCTCGGGACGCACGGCATTGGCCCGTGCGATCGACGGTACAAGGGCGTACGTACGACCTTCCCGTTGGACAGGCTCAAGCCGGCCCTTCGGGAACGCCGATGGTCCACTCAATCTCCTCCTTCTGAGTGGGCCGGGGCGCACGAGTGTTCGTGAGCTTCCGGCCCTTTTTTTTCGGCTGATTTCCTGCCCGCATGAGTGAACGGCCGAAAATCGACGAGTTTCTCGACACTCTGCACTGGCGCTACCGCGCCTGGAACTCGATACGCGCGGTGGCGCCGCACGCGATCACTCTCGCGCTGCTCCTGTGCGTGCTCGAGTGGGCGTGGCCGGCGGCGCTCGTGCCCGTCGCCGTGGGGGGGGCGGCCTGGCTGGGAGCCGCCGCCGGTTGGGCCTGGTGGCGCGAGCGGCTGCGCGTGGCCGAGGCGGACCGGGTGTTGGGGCTGCGGGATCGCCTGGTGACCTGGGCGCAGCTCCGCCGGCGACCCATCGAGACCGCGTCCGCGCCCTTCCGCGCCTGGCTCGGGTCCGACCTCGAGGCCGATCTGGACCAGCTCCCTGACGAGCGGCAGCAACGGGTCTGGCGGCGCCCCTTGGGGGCGGCCCGCTACTTGGTGCCGTTGCTGGTGCTGCTCCTGCTCCTGCGCTGGTTTGCCCCTCTGCCACCGGCGAGCCCGGGCCTGGAAGGGCCTTCGATGGCGTCGGGATCGGGTGAGGGCAGCGGCGGCGATGGCGCGCCGGAGCCCGGTGACGGGCCGCCTGAGGGCGGTGGCGAAGGGACGCCGGACGACCCGGAAACGGCCGAGGAGCCCGACTCGTCCGACGCCGAAGAGGACGAGGAGGACGAGGAGGCGGCACCGCCCGAGCCCGAGCCGGCCCCCCAGCCGTTGCCCGAGCCGCAGGCGTCACCGCCGCCGCCGGACGAGGGTGCCGAAGCCGAAGCCGCACCGGCGGAGCCACTGCTCGAGCGGCTGCCGCTGGACGTGCTGGCGATTCCCGAGTTCATCGGTGACGGCCCCTCGCGCCGCGAGTTGGCACCGGTCGCGGTGCTGCCCGAGGGCCCCGGCGGAGCCGGCACGCCGCCGCCCGCCGGTGGTGCAGCGCGCCCGCCTGCGCCCGACCTCCCGGGCCCCGAGGACTATGCCAAGGCCCAGGAGCGGGCGTTGGCGGCACGCCACGTGCCGGCCACGGAGCGCCCGTTTGTGATCCGCTTCTTCGAGGAGATCGCCAAGGCGCCGCGGTGACCGAACCGTTTCCGCAGCCCTTTCGCGAGCTCCTGCGCACGATCCTGCGGCGCGCGCCCGAGCTGCGCGCCGCGACCGACCCGGGCGTGCGCGCGCGGCGCCGGGCTTCGTCGGCCAGCGGCACGTTCGCGGGCCACCGGGACTACGCGCCCGGCGACGACCTGCGCGCCGTCGACTGGAATGCCTACGCGCGGACCGGTGAGCTGTTCATCAAGCTGTTGGAGGAAGAGGAGCGGCGTGTCGTCACGATCCTGCTGGATCGAAGCCCAAGCATGACGACGGGGGACCCAGAGCGCCTCCTCGGCGCGTTGCGCCTGGCGGCGATCCTGGGCGGTCTGGCGCTGGTGCGCCTCGACGGCGTGCGCGTGATCTACGACACCAGTGAGGTGACGTCACTGAGTGGTGCAGCGGCGTTGCCGCGGTTACTGGACGCGCTCGGCCGCGTGAGCGCCGCCCCGCAGCAGCCCCTGGACTTGCTGCGACCGCTGCTCGAAGCGGGCTGGCTTGGCAGCGTGCTTTGGATCTCGGACTTCGCGGATCCCGCGGCGGCAGCCCCGGCTCTGCACCTGCTGCGCCGCCACGGGCGGCGGTGTAGCGCCTGGTTGCCCTCACTGGCGGAGGACCAGACCACGGCGCTGCGCGGCCTCGTGCGCCTGGTCGATCCCGAGACCGGCCGCGAAGAGGTGTTTGAGGCCGACGCCGCCATGCGCGCCGCGGTCGACGCGGAGCTGCAGCGATTGGCGCGGCATCAGGATTCGGTGTTTGCCGCGGCCGGCTATCCGCTGTTTCGCTATCCGTTGCCGCAGGCGGGAGACTGGCGGCTGTCCTCCTGGTTTCTTTCGTCGTGGACCTCTGGTTTCTGAGCGACCCGCAGCGGTTGTGGCTACTGCTCGTGCTGCCGCTGCTGCTGTGGCTGGCGCGGCCGCACCGGCCCCGCCACCGCGTCGCGACGCCGCATCTGGAGCAATGGCTGCGCGCCCGCGCCCGCCTCGGTCGCCGCCCGCGCCGCTTTCCCTGGTTGCGGTGGTTGCTCGCCGCCGTCGCAGCCACCGCGACGGTCGGCGCGTTTGCCGGTGCGCGCTACGGCGGTCGGTCCGGCCCGCAAGCGTTGGCGGTCGTCGTCGACGCGTCGGCCAGCATGGCGGCCCGCGTCACCCCCGAGGGCGAGGAGACTGCGTTTGCGAGTGCCGTCACGGCCGTGCGCGAGGCGCTAGCGGCGTTGCCGCCCCACGTGCGAGTGCGGGTGGTCGCGTGCAGCGACTCCGTGACCCGGTTGCCGTCGGACGCTGCGATGGCGTTGGAGCAGCTGGCGCAGATCTCGCCTCGCGGCGCTGGGCTGGTGGATTTGTCAGCGGTGGGCCGCGAGCTCGACGGCCTCGCGCACGAGGTGGCGGTGTGGACCGTGACCGACGGCTTGGGGCCGACGCCGCCCGCGGCGGTCGGCGCGTTGACGCTGGTCGGTTCGACGCAGGACAACGCCGGGATCACCGCCGTGGCGATCGAGGACGCTTGGCCGCTGCCCGAGGTGCAGGCCTCCCTCACGGTCGACAACTTCAGCGGTCGGCCGGGACGCTGGATGGTGCGGGCGCGTGGTGGCGTGGAGGATGCCGCGGCGCCGGTCGAGCTGCGGCCGGGCGAGAGCGCCCGTGTGGGCCTGGCGCTGCGCCGCACGCGTGGTGGTCGCCTCGAGCTGTGGCTGGACGGCACGCCGGATGGATTCGCCGTGGATGACCGGATCACGGTGCAGCTACCGGAACCAGCGGCGCCCCGCATCGCCGTGCTCGCCGACGATGAGACGAGCCCCGGCATCGCCGCGGCGGCGGCGGCGTTGGCCGCGGAGACGGGCGGCCGCGTCCTCGCTGCGGCGGCGGCGGGCGAGGCCGACTACCTGATCACGGACGGCGGCATCCTGCCCGGGCCGGCGGTCCATCCCCGCAGCCTCAGCTTTGGCACGCGCCGGCAGGATGCGCCGCTGAGCGTGGCCGACATCGAGCCCGCGCCGACGGTCGCCGACTGGGACCGTGAGGATCCCATCACCCGGGGGCTCGACCTGTCCGAGTTGCAGGTACAGACCTGTTTGGTGCGCGACTTTGGCGGCGCCGGCGCGACGTTGATTCGGGCGGCGCACGGACCGCTCGCTGTCCTGTCGCGGGATCCCACCAGCGAGCCCGCGGCCGCGTCGGTGCATGTGGCCTTTCGGCTGTCAGACTCCAACTTCGCGCTTCTACCGGCCTTCCCGCAGTTTGTACGGCGGTCGTTTGCGCGTTCGTTCGGCGCCGGCGATGGCGCGGTCCCCGGGTCCGACAGCCTGCTCAGCGCGGCTGAATCCGACCTGCGGCCACCGTCGACCGGTCGTCCCGCCGAGCGGCCGCTGCCGGCGTTCGGTGCCCCCAGCGTGCCGCTCGCGCCCGGCCTTCTCCTGCTGGCTCTGGCGGCCCTGGCGCTGCGGGTATGGGTGTAGCGTCTGGCTACGGCGCGGCGTCGCCCCGCGCTTGCAACCGTCGCGCCCAGCCCGTAGAACACCCCGCCCTTTTCGTTGGCGAAGCTCCATGATCGGAATCCTCGGCAAGAAGCTGGGCATGACCCAGATCTTCGAGGCGGACGGCACTTGCGTGCCGGTGACCGTCGTTGAGGCAGGACCGTGCAAGGTCCTGCAGGTGAAGGTTGCCGATGTCGCGGAGCTGCCCGACGAGCAGCGCAACGCCTCGACGAACCTCGGCAAGAAGCGCGGCAAGCAGGCCCGGCCGCGGCGCGCCGACGGCTACTACGCCGTGCAGCTGGGTTTCGGGACCAAGACCGACAAAGCTGCCAACCAAGCGGAGTCTGGGCACGCCGCCAAGGCGGAGGCCAAGCCCAGCCTGTTTGTCCGCGAGCTGCGCTACGACACGCTGCCGCCCTACAAGCAGGGTGACGAGATCCGGGTCGACATCCTGAAGGACGTCAAGCGGGTCGACATCATCGGCACGACCAAGGGGCGCGGCTTCGCCGGCACGATCAAGCGCTGGAACTTCGCCCGGCAGTCCGCTTCGCACGGCAACAGCGTCAATCACCGGCGCGCGGGTGGCATCGGTCGCCAGTACTCGACCCACCACGGCGTGCCGAAGAACAAGAAGATGAGTGGCCACTACGGAGTGCAGCGCCGGACGGTGCAGAACCTCGAGGTGGTCAAGGTCGACGAGGAGCGCAACCTGGTGTTCATCCGCGGCGCGATTCCCGGTCACCGCCAGGCCAACGTACTCCTGCGCAAGTCGGTGAAGGTCTGAGGCACGACGAATGGCGAAGTCACGACGGAAGTCCAATGGCGCCAAGCGCGGCACGATGAAGCCCAAACGCATGGGCAAGGGCTGGAGCACGATGCGCAAGCAGCGCGGCTCGGAGAAGCCCGTCGACCGCAGCAAGTCGAAGGGCACGGATACGGGCGGTGCGTCGACCCCGCCGGCCGAAGGCGCATAGCCGCGCAGCGCGCGTTGATGCCGGGGTGAGGCCCGGATGACCGCCGCCGATGTCGTGGTCGTCGGCGCCGGAGCCGCAGGCCTGTTCGCCGCGATCCATGCTGCAGAACGCGGTGGTCGCGTCCTGCTGCTAGAGAAGAAAGACCGCCCCGGGCTGAAGATCCTGATCAGCGGTGGCGGCCGCTGCAACCTCACGACGACCCGTCACGGGCGCGACTTGGAGGCGCAGTACGAGCCGCGCCGGGCCCGGTGGTTGCGGCATGCGTTGCGCGCGTTTCCGCCGCGGGCACTGTGCCAATGGGTCGAGGCGGCCGGGGTGCCGCTCCAGGAGGAGGACCTCGACAAGATCTTCCCAGTGTCGGGCCGTGCCAAAGATGTGCTCGGTGCGCTGCTGCGCCGTGCCGAGGCGCTGGGCGTCGAGCTGAGGACCGAGGCACCGATGCTGGAGCTTGAGCGCTGTGCCGCCGGCGGTTTCGCCGTGACGACGCCGCAGGGGGTCCTCACGGCGCCGGCGGTGATCCTCGCGGTCGGAGGCAAGAGCTATCCGCGTACGGGCACGACCGGCGACGGCTACGGCGTGTGCCGCGCGCTCGGCCATCGAATCGTCGCGCCGGTGCCGGCGCTCGCGCCGCTGGCGGTCGACGTCGATTGGGTGCACCGACTCGCGGGGATCGTGCTCGACGCGAGCGTCACGGTGCGGGACGGCGCGGGGCGCGCGTTGTGTCGACGCCGGCGCCCAGTGCTCTTCACCCACAGGGGGTTGTCGGGGCCCGGCCCAATGGACCTCTCCGGCTATATCGAGGAGCGCGGCGGCGGCTGCACCGTGGCGCTCGATCTCGTCCCCGACCTTGCCCCTGAAGCAGTGCGCCGCGGCCTGATGGAAGCTGCTCGTTCGCACGGCAAGCGCAGCGCCAAGAGCGCTCTACCCGACGCTCTGCCCGAGCGCCTGCGCGCCGCACTCGTCGAGCTGGCGGATGCGGACGTCGCCCTGGCGGAGCTGCGCCGCGACCGGCGCGAGGCGCTCGCTCGGCTCGTCAAGGACGCGTCGCTCCCGGTCGAGCGGAGTCTCGGGTTCGCCCACGCCGAGGTCACTCGGGGCGGCGTCGAACTGGAGGAGGTCGACCCGCGGACCATGCAGTCGCGCCTGGTCCCCGGTCTTTATCTCTGCGGCGAGCTGCTCGACGTCGATGGGCCGATCGGCGGCTTCAACTTTCAGGCGGCGTTTGCCACGGGACGGTTGGCGGGGCTCGCCGTGGGGGCACCGCCGGCCGCGCGGGATCAGTAGCTCTCTTGCTCGCCGGGGAACTCGGCCGTGCGCACGTCCTGCACGTAACGCGCGACCGCGGCCCGGATCTCGGCCTCGAGTTCGGCGTAGCGCCGCACGAAGCGCGGCCGGAACCGCGTGAAGAGTCCCAGCATGTCGTGGGTCACCAAGATCTGCCCATCGCAGTCTGGTCCAGCGCCGATGCCGATCGTGGGGATCTCGAGCTCCCCGGTGATGATCTTGCCGAGTCCGGCCGGAATCTTCTCCAGGACGACGCCGAAGGCGCCCGCCTCCTGCAGGGCTCGCGCGTCTTCGCGAATGCGTCGCGACTCGGATTCATCCGCGCCGCGGACCTTGTAGCTGCCGAACTGATGGATGCTCTGTGGCGTGAGCCCAAGGTGGCCCATGACCGGTATGCCGGCGGAGACCAGCCGGCGTACCGTGTTGGCGACTTCGCGACCGCCCTCGATCTTGACGGCCTCCACGTGGCTCTCCTTGAAGAGGACGCCGGCGTTACGCAGTGCCTCCTCTTCGCTCACCTGGTAGGAGAGGAACGGCATGTCGGCCACCACGAAGGCGCGCGAGGCGCTGCGGCTCACCATCTCGGCGTGGTAGCGGATCTGGTCGAAGGTGACCGACAGCGTGGTGTCGTGCCCCTGTACGACGGTCCCCACTGAGTCGCCGACCAAGAGCATGTCGACGCCCGCGGCGTCGAGTGCCGCACCTAGAAAGTAGTCGTACGCGGTGAGCGCGACGATCCGCTCACCCGAGACCTTCATCTGTCGAAGTGCCTCGGTGGTGACTTTCTTCTCGCGCATTACCAGTCGCCGAATTCGTCGTCGCTCGGTTGCGGCGGTGGCGGAGCGGGGTCGGGCTGCGTCGGTGGTGGCGGTGGACGGTAGTCGTCCTCTTCCGAGGGCGGCATCCGCTGGGTCCGACGCTTCTTACTCTTCTTCGCCGGGCCGCCCTCGTCGTCGATGATCACACCGAACGTCGGCACTTGCCGTGGTCCGAGCTCGACGTCGAACGCGGACAGATCGATCGGCTCCGGCTCGATGACTTCGATCTTCGTCTCGCGGCCTGAGCGGCGGGACTTGCGCTTGCTGGGCGTCGCCTTCTTGGTCTGCTTCGTCTTCGACCTCGCCTGGGCCTCTTGGCGCTTCTTGCCGCCGCGCCGACTGGATCGCTCCCGTTCGCGCTCGCGCTCACCGCGGCGCTTGCCGCGGCCTTCGCCGGAGGCCTCGCTTTGCCTCGGCGCCGCAGCTCGGTCCGTTGTGTCGGCGCCTTCGGCAGCACCACCGCCCTTGCCGCGCCGGCGCCGACGCCGGCGCTTGGCCTTGCGCGGTCCGCGCTCGGCCTCGGCGGGGTCGTCCCCAGCCTCGCAGTCCCTAGCCTCGGGTGCCGCCTCCGCATCGACGTCGTCCGGCGCCTCGGCCTCGGGTGCCGCCGTAGCTGCCTCGTTGGCGTCATGGACCTCGTCCTCGACGTCCGCCGCGGCGTGGCCGTTGTCCGCGCTGGGCTCCCCGTCGGCTTCGGCGCCGTCCGCTCGGCTGCCGCCGCGGCCGCGCCGCCGTCGCCGCCGGCGCCGGCGCGCCGGCCGTGCGTCGCGATCGTCATCAGAGGCTTCCGCCTCGTCGTCGGCGCCGCCTGCCGTCTCGGCGACTTCGGCGTCGGCCGCGTCGTCCGCGGGATCGGCCAGATCCATCTCGAGATCGTCGAACTCGCTCCCGGCGCCGGTCTCCTTGGCCTTGCGCTCGCGCCACAGCGCGAGCTGCTCTTGGCCTTCGCCTGTGGCCGCGCAGGTCAGCTCGAACAGGGCCAGCGCCTCGTCGAAGTACGGGTCCCGCAAAAACGCGCTCGTCTTGAAGCGCCGCGGGCCCTCGCCGGTGAAGCGCGGCTGCACACCGCAGATGCGCTTCAGGCAGCCGGCGTCGCGTCGGGCCAGGCGCAGCTCGAGGGCGAACGGACCGATCAACGCTTCGGCCACCGTCGTCGCGCTGCGTCGTGGTTGGCGTTGCTGCTGCAGGCGGACGGCGCTTTCGAACAGCGTGCCAAGCAGGACGGGGCTGGGTGGTGCCGCGTCGCTAAGGACCTGGTGGTCGAGGGCCTCGAGCGTCCGCCAAAACCGCACGCGGTCCTGCTCGGGCGCTTCGGTAAGGAAGTCGGCGACGACCGGAAGAATCACGCGCAACGCGCCGATGTCGCGCAAGATCTGGAACGCACCGAGCGAATGGCCGCCGCGCAGCAGCTTGAGGATCTCCTCGAGCATCCGCGGCGGCGCGGCACGTGCCAGGTCGCCGGCGACCTCGGCCATGGCTTCGTAGCTGGACGACTCAATGCGAAAGTCCAGCCGCGCGGCAAACTTGGCGGCGCGCACAATGCGCACTGGGTCCTCGCGGAACCGAACGATTGGATCGCCGATCGTGCGCAGCAAGCGCTGGCGCAGATCGTCGAGCCCGTCGCAGTAGTCGATGATGCAGTCGGCGATCGGATCGAAGAACAGCGCGTTGACCGTGAAGTCGCGTCGCAGCGCGTCTTCTTCGGCGGTGCCGAACTGGTTGTCCCGCGTGATCAGCAGGTCTTCGGCGTCGCCACTCTGGTCCGCGCTCGGCAGCGTGCGGAAGGTGGCGACCTCGAGGATCTTCTGGTTCTGCTCGAAGTGCAGATGCGCCAGCTTGAAGCGGCGGCCGATGATGCGGCAGTTGCGCGGAAAGGTGCGCTTGACCTGCTGCGGCCGGGCCTCCGTCGCGATGTCGAAGTCCTTCGGGAAGCGGCCGAGGAGAAGGTCGCGCACGCAGCCGCCGACGAGGTAGGCCTCATAGCCGCGGGATTGGAGTCGTTGCAGCGAACGGACCGCATGCTGATCGAGCAGCTCGGGGTCCAGGCCGCTGGGGGAGAGCGTCTTGGGGTCGATTGTGAGGATCGGGCTAAAGGGGGAGAGCCAACGCGGAAGTCGCGATGGAACGGGCCATACGGGTGTTCCCGTTTCTACCGCTCGGTCCGTTGGCGCTCAATGTCTTTCCACATCGTCGGCAATCACAGCGGTCCCGGTCCAGTCCTCCGTGGATCCTCTTTGGTCGGTGGGCACGTTTTGCGCCGTTGCGTCATCAAACCACGACCTGAGGTTCCGACAATGAGCGACGGAAGGAGGCGGGTCGAGCCAGGGGAACAAGCGTGACCAGCGGAGAAATCGGTCCTGTCGGGCGGACGAGCTTTGGCGGCGGGTATAGCGCTGGCGCCTGGGGTGGCGCTGCCGGCGCGGACGAGGAGGCTCCGCGGCATCGCCGCCGTCGCCGCCTCGATCGCGTGGTCCTCACCCGGCCCGGCACCGTGGCCCTCAACCTCTTGCGCGAGCGCGTCCTGGAGGCGACCCGACAGCACCTGGAGCTGCCGCGAGTACGCGGTGCCGCCGGCTTCACGCCGAGCCTCGGCGACGAGGCCGAAGTCTACGTCGGGCGCCTGTTGTCCGAGCAGAACGTGCTCGCCGCGCAGCGTCGGGGCGATTGGTCCGAGGATCGGGTCGCCGCCGCGGTGGAGGCCGGCATGAACGACGGTCTCGGCGAGACCCTGGACATCCTGCACGAGCTGGGCGAGCTCGATACGGCGACGTGGCAGTTGGTCTGTGGCGTGCTGGAGGAGTTTCAGCGCAAGGTCGCGTCCGCGGGCGCCGGCTAGTCTTCCCGCGGCGTGGGGTCAGCCGCCGTCCACGACGTGCAGCGGGTCGCTGGGCTCCGGGCTCTTGCCGTCGAGGAACCCCTGCGGCAGCGAGACGCGCTGCGTGCGGCCACCCTTCGCGCGGCGCGCCCGCAGCGCCACCGCCGGAAACGGCTCGTCCCGCGGTAGTGTGCCCAGCTCGTCGCGCAACGCCGCCAGCGTCTCCACCCGGTGCAGCGTCGGCAGGCGCTGACGGGTCCCGCGAAAGCTCTTCAGGTACCAGCCGAGGAACTTGCGCATGTTCTGAATGCCGCCGCGCTCGCCGAAGAAGTCCACGAGCAGCGCGGCGTGCTCGAGCGCAGTGTCGACGACTTGTCCAAGCCGAGGCGGTTCGCGCGGCTCCCGTCCGTCGAACGCGTCGACGAGCTCGCCGAACAACCACGGCCGGCCCAAACAACCGCGGCCGATCACCACGCCGTCGCAGCCGGTCGCGCGCATCATCCGCAGCGCGTCGAACGCCTCGAAGATGTCGCCGTTGCCCAGCACCGGGATGCTGCGCACCCGGGCCTTCAGGTCGGCGATCGCCGCCCAGTCCGCTTCGCCCGCGTAGAGCTGCGCCGCGGTCCGCGCGTGCAGTGCCACCGCGCGCGCGCCGCTTTCCTCTGCGACGCGTCCGGCGTCCCGGTAGGTCAGCAAGTCGTCGTCGATGCCCTTGCGGAACTTGACCGTCACCGGGACCGCGCCGGCGTGTTGGACGACCGCCGTCACCAAGCGTGCCATCAATGCAGGGCGTGCCGGGATGGCCGAACCTCCCCCCTGCGACGTCACCTTGGGCACCGGGCAGCCGAAGTTGAGGTCGATGTGATCCACCCCGCACTCCGCCACGAGGATCTGGGTGGCCTCCGCCAGGCTGTCGGCGTTGGTGCCGTAGAGCTGCAGGCTGCGGGTCGTCTCGTCGGGGGCGAACGACGCCAGCCGGCGGGTCTTGGCGTGACCCATCGCGAAGCTCTTCGCGGTGATCATCTCGCTGACGTACAGACAGCGGCCGCCGGAGAAGCGTCGGCAGAGCGTTCGATACGGCGCGTTGGTGACCCCGGCCATCGGCGCCAGGACGACCGGTGGATCCACCGTCAACGGGCCGATCCGCAAGGGCGCGAACTCGCCGGGCTGCGCGAGGGGCACCTCCACGTTCGCGTCGCTACGCATCGACTTCAGTATGCACCGCGCTTAGGAGGCCCGCCCGCCCAGGCCAGCCGGCGGGTGAGTCGCCCGCGCGGTGGGGGCGGCGCCACCCGCGAGGCGGGGCCAGCGGCCGCCCCGCGTGTGCTCCCGCGCGGGGAGGCTCGCTGCCGTGAGTGGTGCCCAGGAGAGGACTCGAACCTCCACGGGGTTTTACCCCCACTAGGACCTGAACCTAGCGCGTCTGCCAATTCCGCCACCTGGGCCCAGCAGCAGCGGAGCGAAAGTAGCGACGCGGCCGCGGTATGCAAGCGCTTCGGAGCTCGGCCCAGCGTTGCTTGCCGCGCGGTGGCGGCGCGTGCGAGGGCGCCCGACCGTTGTGGCTGGTTGGAGCCCTCCCTATGGTGGCCCGGCTCATGGCCAGCAAGCGCAGCGGTGGCGCCGCCGACAAGAGGGTCATCGCCCTCAACAAGAGGGCGCGCCACCGCTACGAGGTTCTCGATACCCTCGAGGCCGGACTGGCACTGGTCGGCACCGAGGTGAAGACCCTGCGCGACGGCAAGGTGAGCCTGGACGAAGCCTACGGCCGCGTGGACGGGGATGAGGTCTACTTGGTGGGGGCCTACATCGAGGAGTACGCCCAGGGCAACCGGCTGAACCACGAGCCCACCCGCAAGCGCAAGCTGCTGCTCCGCCGCCGCGAGATCCGGCGCATTCAGTCCCGCGTCATCCAGCGCGGCCTCACGCTGGTGCCGCTCTCTCTCTACTGGAGCGATCGGGGCCTGGCCAAGCTCGAGCTCGGGATCTGCCGCGGCAAGAAGGTCGGCGACAAGCGCGAAGCCGACAAGAAGCGCGAGGCTCGGCAAGAGATTCGACAACAGATCTGAGCCGGGTGGCACCGTCGATCCGGCGGGGGGAGGGGCGGCGCCGTCTTGGTCGTGCTCCCACCGCGGGGCTTGAGCCCGCCGGTCGTTCGGCCGATACTCCGAGCGTCCGTCTGTTGTGGGGGCGATCGGCATCGACCGGATGCTGTCACGACGGTAGTGGCGTGCCGAGGTCCGGGAGGCCTCGTAAAACACCCGGAAAACCATAAGTGCCAACACGCACTTGCCTTTGGCCGCCTAAGAACTAGGCGCCACGCCGATGGTCCTTCGCCTGCGGGGGCCTGAAGCGACACTTAGCAGGCTGGCCCCGCCCGGCTGCTCGGCCCGTGCGCGGCGAGATTCTAGTCGAGCTGGCCGCAGCGGATCCTGGTCGTCGGAGACGCTGTCGGTGAGATCAAACGACGTCCTACGCACGTAGAGGCTATCGCCGGGGTATCACGGGACGCGGGTTCGATTCCCGCCGCCTCCACCACTCTCGCCCGCTCCGCGGGCGAGAGGTTGGAGGCGTCGGGAACTCGGGTATCGAGCCGCGCGCGCTTCGCACGCGAGGCTCGAACAGCGATTCCCGCCGCCTTGCGCCGGGATGGTTGGGTGGTGACTGTTCCCTGGATGGTCACGTCGTTGGCGGTGGGATCTCCCCAGTTCCCTTGAGCGCTTGACCGGTTCTTCATAGCGGTGCAGCGTGCGCAACGACCGGCTCGTTGAGGTGCCCAAGCTCGCTTCCCAGGGGAGCATGGTTCGCCGGTCGCGCGAAAGCCGCAGACCATGACCGAATTCGACGACGACTCCGCCGACGACGCTGCCACGGCGAGCCGGGCCCGCCGGCTCACCATTGCGTTGGCCCTGAGCCTCGGCGCCCTCAGCGGGCTCGGCGCATTCACCTTCGGCTATGGCGACGGTTGGGCCTACCTCGGCAACGACCCCGCGAGCTGCGCCAACTGCCACGTGATGCAGGATTCCCTCGACTCGTGGCAGCACTCGAGCCACCACGGCGTGGCGACTTGTAACGACTGCCACCTGTCGCACGATCCACTCGGCAAGTGGGTGACCAAGGCCGACAACGGCTTCTTCCACTCGTTGGCGTTCACGACCGGCCGCTTCGCCGAGCCGATCCGGATCAAACCCCGCAACCGGCGCGTGACCCAGCGGGCCTGCCTGCACTGCCACGGCGATTTCGTCCATGCCTTGCGGGACGACCACGGCGACGCCCCGTCTTGCGTTCACTGTCATCAGAGCGTCGGCCACGCGCTGCGCTGATCCCTTCCCCGAATCCCGCCATGCCCCAGTTGTCCCTCCATCGCGTTGGCGAGCGCGGCGTGACCCGCACCGCGCTTCTCCTGTTCCTGGCGGCACTGGTCGGCACCGTGCTCGTCGCCTGGGTGCTGGTCGTCATGTTTGGCCGCAAGATGGAAGCGCGCCAACGCTTCGTCCGCTTGGCCCAGGTCTCCGAGGTCACCACGGATCCGGCGTCCTGGGCCGTCGACTTCCCCGATCACTACGAGGGTTACATCGCGACGGCAGGCGACCGCTTCTACGGCGGCAGCAGCGCGATGCCGGCCAGCAAGCTCGACCACTTCCCGTGGCTCAAGAGGCTGTATGCCGGCTACGCGTTCAGTCTC
Source organism: Planctomycetota bacterium (assembly GCA_039029375.1). Classification (GTDB taxonomy): domain Bacteria; phylum Planctomycetota; class UBA1135; order UBA1135; family UBA2386; genus JBCCGH01. The sequence continues at coordinate 101,085 of JBCCGH010000001.1, read as the reverse complement.
GACTACCGCGAGGCCCGCGGCCACGCCTACATGCTCTACGACCAAGGCGTCACCGAACGCGTCACGAAGAAACCCCAAGCCGGCGCCTGCCTGCACTGTCACGGTTGGATTTCCGTGCTCTACCGCAAGGTCGGCGCCGCGGCGCTCGTTCAGCCGACCGACACCGAGACCCTGGCCGCCAACTTCGACATGCCGGCTGTGATGCGCGGCTTCCAGGAGCTCAGCCGCAAGCCCTACCAGGAGGTCCTTGAGTTGCTGCAGCAGATGCCGGACGGGACCCCGACCGGCGAGGCGACGCCGTTCCCGCAGGCGCCGGCCGGCGGCTTCACCGGCGAGTATGCCGGCAAGCAACTGCCCGAAGGCCACCAGAGTCTCGGCGACGCCCACCCCGTCAGTTGCATCGACTGCCACGAGCCCTGGAGCATGCGCACCCGGATCACCCGGCCGGGCTTCGTGCACGGCATCCAGGCGCTGGCCGCGGGCGACGCGCCGGTCCCGCACTTACCGAGCATCGAGCGCTGGCGGCGGGGGAGTCGCGCGAAGCCGTACGACCCCAACATCGACGCCACGCGCCAGGAGATGCGCTCCTTCGTCTGCGGTCAGTGCCACGTCGAGTACTACTGTGCCAACAAAGACGTCCTCTCGTTCCCCTGGGGCGAGGGGCTGCGCATGGACGACCTGGAGAAGGTCTGGGAGGACAAGGACTTCCCAGATGGCTCCGCGTTCTTCGACTACCGGCACGGCGAGACCGGCGCGCCGGTCTTCAAGGTTCAGCATCCCGAGTTCGAGATGTGGAGTCAGGGAATCCACGCGCGGAACGGCGTCTCCTGCGCGGACTGCCACATGCCGTACCAGCGCCGGGGCGCGGCCAAGCTGAGCAGCCACGACGTGCGCAGCCCGCTCGCGACCGTGACGGCGTCCTGCCAGACCTGCCACAACGTCCCCGAAGTCGAACTTGTCGGGCGGGTGACGGCGATCCAGGATCGGACCGCGGGCATGCTAGAACGCGCCGCTGCCGCGATGACGGCGATGCTGGACGCGATCCTCGAGGCGCAGGCCGCGGGCGTCGACGACGCCACCTTGGCCGAACTCCACGCTCTGCAGCGCAAGGCCATGTGGCGCCTCGACTACATCAGCTCCGAGAATTCACGCGGCTTCCATGCTCCGCAGGAGGCTGCGCGCACCCTGGCCGAGTCGATCGACTACAGCCGGCAGGCCACCGTGCTGGCCCTGCGGAGCCGGGCGCCGGCGGCCCCGGACACCTCCGGTCTCGAGCGGCGGCCGATCCAGGGCGTGTCGCGTCCCGACGAACGCTGAGGGAGATCGCGCGGGGACGATCTCGAGCATCGCTGGTGCCGAACAGGTCGGGCCAAGGGGTGGGCGCTAGTGGTGTGATTCAGCCAGATGGGGCGTTACCCGCGAGGTATCGGCGCCGGTCGCGAGGCGGGTCGCCGCAGGCATATTCGTGGATACGGCGAGGACGACCCAACGCTGCGAACGGCGTTGAGGGCCGCGGAGAATGCCCCAGATTTCTGAATCACACCACTAGGATGGTGGGATGGCGGCCTGGAACATCCACGTCGTGACCGCTAAGGGCGGCTCGCCCATTGCCGGGGCGGCGGTTGCGGTCGCGGTGCGGCTCGGCCGGCGGGAAGGGTGCGTGCTTCGGGCCCAGACGGACGCGCGAGGCCGATGTCGCGTCGAGTGTGATCTCGACGACGGCGTCGCGTGTTCGGTGACCGTGATGGCGAGTGCGCCCGGTTACCGCGCGATGCGGCAGGGTGTGAGCGACTTCGGCGAGCGGCCCGTCGTGGCTCGGCTGCGTCCTGGTCCCACGGTACGGGGGCGAGTGTCGAATTCGCAGGGCGGCGTGGTGGTGGGGGCCGTGGTCGACCTTCGCGGCAGCGGTCTCGGGAGCGATGAGGTGGAGCAGTACGGCGTGACGCGCTGGCCGCCCCCGGCGCGCACGGATGGCGACGGGCGGTATGAGCTGGCGTGGTTGTCGGCGGGATCGCAGAGGTTGCCGGAGGGCGACGAGCTCGTGCTCTCGATCCAGCATCCAGACTTCGCGGCGTGGGAGCGTCGCGGCGTGCAGTCGCTGATTCCGCAGAGCGGCGCCGTGGACTTCGATGCCGTGCTGTCACCGTGCGGGGCATCGAGGAGCGTGGGTGCGGCGGTCGAGCCCCCCGAGATCGAGCCCCCCGAGATCGAGCCCGAGGAGCGAGCCCTGCTGCGGCTCTTGATCCGCTGCGGTGCGTGGCGGCGTCGCGCCGCGACGGGCGTGGTGTGGCTGACCCTCGTCGATGGGCCGCGGTTCTCGTTTGCGGTGCCGGTCGAGGCGGACGGCCGCACGGCGGAGCGTCGGGTTCCCTTGGGCACGTATCGGGCACAGGTCATGGTGCCAGGAGCGGCGACCCGCCACGCGAAGGTGCGCATCGACCGCGACGGCGCTGTACCGAGCGTGTTCCGCGTCGCGCGGGGCCGTCGGGTGGTGGGCCGCGTTCGAGATGGCAAGGGGGCGCCGGTCGTCGGGTGCTTTGTGCAGTTTGCGAACGTCCGGGCGCGGGTGACGCCCGAGGGGGAAGCGACGACCGATGCGGCGGGACGGTTTTCGTTGTCGGGCGTTCGCGGGCTGTGCTGGTTCACTTTGATTGCACCGGGCTCTGCCCTCGCGAATCGCGTCCGGTGGATTCCGAGCTGGGTTCCTTGGCGGCGCCGTCTCGACGTGACGATGCCCAGTGGATGCGTGGTGCGGGGCACGGTGGCCGACCCGCGCGGGCGGCCTGGGGCCGGCGTCTTCGTGCAGCTCCACAGCCGCGGCGGCACCGTGCAACCTGCCTGTGGCTACAGCGGGTGGACCGGAGCCGACGGTTGCTTCGAGCTGCGCAATCTGCCGAGCGGCCCAGCGCGGCTGACCGCGCTGGGGCAGGAAAAGCGGCTCCGGTGTCGGGTGGATCGGGCCGTCGAGGTCGCGATCCAAATGCCTTAGGCGCGCTCGCCCGGAGCGAGGACCGCGTCCCTGGGCCAAGGGAACGCGCCCCGCGCGAGCCGCGGCAGCATCCGTCGCAGGATCGAGCCGACGTCCTCGACGGTCGTGTACCACACTGGCAACGCCAGCAAGGTGAAGATCGTCGAGGTGGTGAGGCCGCCGATGACGACGACGGCCAGCGAGTCGATGTAGGCGCCACCGACCGAGGCTCTGGTGAGCACGAGGGGCACGAGGCCAAAGACCGTGGTGATCGCGGTCATCAGGATCGGCCGGAGGCGGTGGCCGCAGCCGATGAGCAGCGCGTCGACGCGCGGGTGCTCGAGGCGCAGGCGGTTCACGTGGTCGACCATCACGATGCCGTTGTTGACCACGACGCCGATGAGGATCACGACGCCGATGAACGCGGTCATCTCCAGCTCGTAGCCGCAGATCCACAAGGCCCAGAGCGCGCCGCAGAAGGCAAACGGCAGTGTCACGAGGATGGCCAGCGGCTGCGTCAGGGACTCGAACAGCGAGGCCATCAGCAGCAGCACGAAGACGAGCGAGGCGATCACGCCCCGGCGCATCGTGGCGAGGCGTTGATCGCGGTCCCGACCCCACTCACCGAAACTCCAGCGATAGTCCTTGGGCAGCTGGACAGCGCGCATCTTCTCGGCGATGAGCTCGGTGGCCCGTGACGTGGTGATCGTCCCTTCGTCGAAGAGCACGTTCACCGTCGCCACGGTCTCGCGGTCGAGGCGTTGAATCGACGGCGGCACGCGGGCGGTCTCGATCTGCGCCACGGCGGCGAGCGGGACGGTGGGTTGGGCCGCTTGGGCTGGTCGCGTGTTGCTCGGTGCCGAGACCGGGATCGGCAGCTGACGGAGGACGCGCAGGCCGTTGGCCTGGATCCGATCGGGCAAGCCCACGACGAGCTCCAGGTCGCCGCCGCCGGACTGGAAGCGGCGCAGGTGGCGTCCGCGGAACGCGAAGTCCACGGTTTCACCGACGCTCGCGGCCGTGACGCCCAGCGATGCCGCCTTGTCCGAGTCGACGCGGATCCTCAGCTCTTGCTGCGAGAGCCGGTTGGGTGCCAGGACATCGACGGCCGCCGGGATCTCGCGCAGCGCGCGCTCGACCTCTTCCGCCAGTGCGTGGAGGAGCTCGGGCTCTTCGCCGATCAACGACACGCCGACCATCACGCGGCCGTCGCCGCCGCGCTGACGGCGCGATCGCTCGGACTCGCCGAGGTAGAGCCGCACGCCGGCGAGCGGCGGCAGCTCCGCTTCGAGCCGGCGGTGCAGGGCCGCGAGGGCCTGCTTCGAGCCGCGCTCGCGCGACAAGAAGAGCCGTGTCGCGACGCCCAGATCGACGCTGTAGAACGAGTACATGCTCTCGTAGCCCAGCTCGTCTTGGCGGGCGTCGAGCCACGCCTCGATCCGGTCGACGTAGCCCTCGAGCACTTCCTTGGTCGAGGGGTCGTGGACCTGGTAGTTGATTCGGACGCTGTACTCCTGCCCCTCGATCTCTCCCGTGATGTCCAGGCGGCCCATGGGCACCACCGCGCTCGCCGCGAGGCCGAGCAGCAGGATGAGCGTGGCCAAGCGATGCCGCAGGGTCCAGGCGAGGATCGTGCGGTAGGCCGGCACGATTTTGGCGGTCAGAAGACTCGGTCGCTCGCGTCGCCGGGACGGCACGCGGGCGACCACCAGCGGGATGAGCGTCAGCGAGACGAGGAGTGAGCAGGCGACGGCCAGGCAGACGGTCAGCGCCGATTGCCCGATCGTCAGGGTCAGCAGGCTCTTCTCTGCCACAAAGAGCCAGGACCAGACGATGACCGTGGTCGCGGTGGAGGCGATCACGGCCATCGCCATGTCCCGCACGCCAGTGCGTGCGGCCTGCCGCGGATCGACGCCCGACTCCTGCAGGCGGTGGATGTTCTCCATCACGACCACGGCGTTGTCGACGAGCATGCCCACGCCGAGCATCAGTCCCAGCAGCGTGAGCACGTTGAACTCGGCGCCGAGCGCGTACATCCCGCCGCACGTCACGATCAGCGAGAACGGGATCGCCACGGCAACGATGAGCGTGGTCCGGAGGTTGCGCAGGAAGAAGTACAGCACGAGGGCCGCCAAGAGCCCGCCGTAGATGCCCGCGTCGCGCAGGCCGCCGAGCGAGTGACGGATCTGTTCGCCGGCGTTCTGCCAAACCAGGACCGAGATGCCGGCCAGCGCCGGGTCGCGCTCGATGTCGTCGATGCGCGTCATCACTGCGTCCACCGTCTCGACGGCGTTGGCCGTCGGGTCGCGGTAGACGTCGAAGCCGATGGCGAACTGGCGATCGAGGTGGCGGCCGTAGTCGACCTCGGGCTCTTTGGTGCGCACGGTCGCGACGTCGCGCACGTGCAGGCCACCGCGCAGGCGCAGCGCGCGGATGTCGTCCAGGTCCTTGAGGCGCCCGGTCGTGCGCACGTCGTAGGCGACGATGTCGCCGCGGATGGAGCCGAGGTCCATGTCGACGTTGGCGGCGTCGATGGTCTCGATCACGTCCCGCGGCCGCAGTGCGTGGGCATCGAGGGCGTCGAGATCGAGCTCCACGTGGACCTGCAGTGGCTCGACGCCGTAGAGCCGCACGCTGGCGACGCCCTTGATCCGCTCGATGGGGCGCTTGATGCGGCGGTCCAGCAGTTCCCAGGATTTCGAGAGGTCGCGCGCCGCGGAGATGCGGCCCTGCAGCGCCGCGCCGTCGGCCGGGCCGGCGATGAGGCCGCGCACGGGGATGAAGCCGATCCCGTTGGGGAGCCTCGGGCGAGCGCGCTCCACTGCCTCGCGAGCCTCGACGCGCTTGACGTCGATGTTGACGTCCCAGTCGAAGCTGACCCCGATCTGCACCTGGCCCGAGCTGGCCCGCGTCTCGATCCGCGTCACGTCGGGGATCGTCGCGAGCTCTTCCTCGATCGGCAGCGCGACCTCGCGCAGCGTCTCGAGCGGGTGACTGCCGAGGAACGGCACCTCGATCTCGACTTCGGGTTCGACCTCGAGCGGCAGAAAGTCGAGCGGCAGCCGAAAGACCGCCACGATGCCGAGCACCGTGCAGCACAGCAGCAGCATGGCGGTCGCGACGGGCCGGTCGATCGGGAGGTCGAGGAGGCGCTTCACCGGCGGTCAGAGCGACAGGGACAGGCGGTCGGGGGCGACCGGCGACGACGGTGCGTGCGGGCTCTGGATCTCAGGCGCCGTGCTGAGGCGGCGGCGACTCGCCAATCGATAGGCGCAGGGAATCACGAACAGCGTCAGCAGCGTCGCCGCCGTCAGCCCGCCGATCACCGTGACGGCCATCGGCCGCCGCAGCTCGTCGCCCGCGCCGAGGCCGAGCGCCATCGGCAGCAGGGCGAGGACGGTCGTCGCGGTGGTCATGAGGATGGGCCGCAGACGCTCGACGCTGGCGGCGACGATCGCCTCGTTGAGCGCGGCTCCGCCGCTGCGATGTCGATTGATCGCGTCGACGAGCACGATCGCGTTGTTGACGACGATGCCGGCCAGCATGACCGCGCCGATGAGCGACAGGATGCTGATCCCAGTCCCCGCCAGCCGGAGCGCAGCGATCACGCCGATGGCGCCGAGCGGCACCGTAAACAGGATGACCAACGGGTGGATCAGCGACTCGAACTGCATCGCCATCACGACGAACACCAGGAAGATCGCCAGCAAGAGCGCGAGCCGCAGGCTCGCCAACGAGCGCTCGAGCTCGTCGTTCTGGCCGCCGAGCTCGGCGAAGGTGTCGGCCGGCAGACGCGCCGCAGCGACCGCCGCGCTCACGTCGTCGATGACGCGACCGAGCTCGCCGGCCGAGGCCGCCGCGGTCACGCGGGCGACCCGCGCGCCGTCGGCGCGGTAGATCGCCGCCGGCCCGCGGTCGATGACGACGTCGGCGACCGCCGACACCGGCACCGAGCGGCCCCCCGGTAGCTGGACGTCGAGGTCGCGCACCGACGAGGCGCGGTCGCGGTCGCTCCGCCGGGCCCGGAGGCGGATGTCGATGCGGTCTTGGTCTTCGCGAAACTCGCCGACGGTCCGCCCGCGGATCTGCGCCTGCAGCGCGAGGCTCACCTCGTTGGTCGATAGGCCGAGCGCGCTGGCGCGCTCGCGGTCCGGCACGACGCGGATCTCGGGGCTGCCGGGCTCATCGGTCGTGGCGATGTCGCGCACGCCGTCGACTTGGTCGACCGCAGCGGCGATGGCTCGCGAGGCGCTGGTCAGCGACTCGAGATCGTCCGCGAAGATCTTCACCTCCACGGGCGGCTGCATCGACAGGACGGAGGGACGGACGAGCTCGGCTTCCGCGGTGGGGAACGTGGCGAGGACGCGCCGCACGTGCGCGACGGCGCTCGCCTCGGCCCCGGCCTCGGCGTCCTCGGGCAGGGTGAAGTTGATCTGCGCCAGGTTCTCGCCGAGCGTTTGGCGCCCCGAAGCCGTCGACGGCAGGCTGCCGATGACGGAGAAGAGACGGGCGAAGCGCGGATCGTCCTGCAGGCGTTCCTCGATCGACGCGACCACCGCCGCGTTGGCCTCCAGCGTCGTGCCCTCGGCGAAGCGCAGCTGGAAGGCGAACTCGCCCTGCGCCAGGTCGGGGACGAGGTTGGTGGCGATCTTGGAGCCGACGACGAGCGACACCACGAAAAGGGCGAGCGCGGCTGGAAGGATGACCCAGCGGGCCCGGAGCGCGCCACGCAAGGTCTTTGGGTAGGCGCGGCCCGCGAGATCGAACGCCCGCGCCATGGGCCACGACACCACGTGGAACAGCCAGCTGACGATCCAGCCGCCGCCCGCGACCCCGACCAGGACGAGAGCCAGGGCGAGCCGTGGCGGCAAGAACAGCACGGTGAGCAGGCGGCTCATCCAGTGCCTGCCGTCGCCGATCGGGGGCAGCGTTAGCCTGCCCAGGCGCAGAGTGAACGGCGGCCGGTCGCCGGTCGCGCGGTCCCAGGCGAACAGCGTCGCGCTCGGGGCTCGGTTGCGGTCGAGCTCCAGCGACGCCAGCGTCGGGATCAGGGTCAGCGACACGATGAGCGACGCGACCAGCGACAGGCAGACCGTCAAGGCGAGATCGTGGAACAGCTGTCCGGCGATGCCGGTCACGAACACGATCGGCAAGAACACCGAGACCGTGGTGAGGGTCGCGGCCGTCACTGCGCCTGCCACGTCACTCGCGCCCTTGACGGCTGCGGCGCGTCGCGAGCGGCCCTCGCGCCGCCGCCGGTCGATCGCCTCGAGCACGACGATCGAGTTGTCCACCAACATCCCGACGCCGAGCGCGAGCCCGCCGAGCGACATGATGTTGAGGGAGACGCCGGCCTTGGCGAGCGGCAGGAACGTCCCGATCACCGAGGCCGGGATCGAGACCGCGACAATGGCGGTCGCCAGCACGTCGCGCAGGAAGAAGAAGATGATGACGATCGCGAGCAGGCCACCCAGCAGCGCTGCCGACAACACTTGGCCAATGGCTTCGCCGATGTAGAGGGACTGGTCGCTCAAGAGCACCAGCTCGACGTCGGCAGGCAGCTCGTGGCGGATCCGATCCAGCTCGTTCCGGATGCCCTCCACGACGCGCATCGTGTTGGCGGACCCCTCCCGATGTAGCGCCAGCTCTACCCCCTCGGTGCCGTCGTGCCGCGTGACGACGTCACGGTCGCGGTGGCCGCGTGCCACGCGGGCCACGTCTTCGACGCGGATGCGCCCCGTGCCGGTGTCGCGCACGATCGTGCGCCGGATCTGGTCGAGATCCGCAAACTCATGCAGCGTGCGGACGAGATAGACCGAGCCCCAGTCCTTCAGCTTGCCGCCCGGCCGATTGACGTTCTCCGCTTGCAGCGCCTCGGCGACATCGTCGAGCGCCAGGCCGAGCGCCGCGAGCCGGTCGACGTCGACGTCGACGCGGATCTCGGGGTCGAGGCCGCCTCGCACCTTGGCGACCGCGACGCCGCGCACGGCTTCAAAGCGCGGCTTGATGAGGCGCTCGGCCAGCTGGCGCAGATCACCGAGCGGCCGAGTGCCGGTCAGCGCGATGCGCACGACGGGATCCAGGGATGGGTCGAAGCGCAACACACGCGGCTGACTCGCCTCGAGCGGCAGCCGCAAGAGGCCGAGCTTCTCCCGCACGTCGAGCGCCGCGAAATCCATCTCTTCGCCCCACTCGAACTCGAGCACGACCTCGGAGATGCCGGCGCGCGAGGTGCTGCGGAGATCGCGCACGCCGGGGATGACACCGATCGATTCCTCGATGGGCTTGGTGATGAACTGCTCGACGGACTCTGGCGCCGCGTCCTCGTACTCGGTTTGGACGGTAAGCGTCGGATACGCGACGCTGGGCAGCAGCTCCACGCGAAAGCTCGGCAGCGCCAAGAAGCCAAAGACCGCGACGGCGATCGTCGCCATCAGGACCGTGACCGGACGGCGCACGGCCAGGCTGGGGAGGCCCAGCTCGGCGGTCGGGGTCCCGTCGCCGCCCGCGGATGGCAAGCCGGTCACTCGCGCTCGCTGACGGGCACGGGTGCGCCCACGCCGGGGTGACTCAAGATGCGCACGCCGGCGCCGTCGGTCAGGGCCGAGGCGCCGGTCACGACCACGTTGTCGCCCTCCGCAAGCGTCGCGTCGCCGACCGCTTTGACTTCGACTCGGTCGCCTTCCTCGAAGCCGACTTCGACCTCGATCGCCTGGACGGTGGCTCCGTCGGGCGAAGGTCGAAACACGTGCCATCGGCGACCTTCGGCGACGAGAGCGGTTCGCGGCACGACGAGCACATCCTCATGCACGTCCGTGACGATTTGCACTTCCACGAACGCGCCGGGCCGGAGGTGAACGGCTCGGTCGACGGAGGCCGTGACCTTGACCGTGCCAGTGCCGGGGTCGACGACCGGCGCCAGCCGCTCGATGCGGGCTTCGATGGGCGTCTCAGCTCCGTCGGGCACGAGCCGGACCGACTGCCTCGGCGCCAGGCGGCCGACGTGGCGCTCCGGAATGCTCACGTCGACTAGGAGGGGATCGAGGTCGGCCACGGCGAACATCGGCGTGCCGTCACCGACGGTTGCACCGACGTCCTGGTGCCGCGTGACGATGACCCCGTCGAACGGCGCGCGGATCGCTGTCCGCGTGAGGTTCAGCCGAGCGATCTCGAGGTCCATATCCGCCACTTCGGCCTCGCGCCGGCTGGCGTCGACGGCGCGATCACTGGTCATCTCCTGGCGGTTGAGCTCCTCCAGCCGCTGGAGCTCGCGGAGCTTCATCTCGTGCACGGCCTCGGCCCGCGTGACCGCGAGCTCTTGCTCGTCGTCTTCGAGTCGGGCGAGCACCTGGCCCGTTTCGACGGCAGCGCCCTCCTCGACCAGCACCGCCTCGAGTACGCCGCGGGCCCGCGACGTCACCGTGGCACGTGCCTCGGCGCGCAGCGTCGCGCTCGTGCCGTAGATCGCTGCGAGGTTGCTGCGCTCCACGGGCGCCACGGCCACGTGGATCGGGTCGACGGCGCCGCCGGCGGCGTCGGCGTCGGCTCGTGCGGTTGCCGGGTCACAACCGAGGAGCCAGATCGTCGCGACCAATGGCCATCGCCCGGCGCCGGCACACCGATCGAGCCGGCGATGAGGGAGAGGACGGCAAGAGGATCTGTGCGGATCATCCGGCATGGCGGGCAACGCCTGTCGATACGTGGCTCGAGGGAGCACGACAGAATATGAGTCTTGGGATCGCGAACGCCGCTGAGGTCGCCGCGTCGCACGCGCTACCTTGGTGCGCATGTTGCGATGGATGGTGCCGCTCATAGCCGCCTTCGGCTTCGCCTGGTGGTGGCTGATGACGTCGGATGAGCCGGCGGCGGCCAAGGGATTCGCCACTCGGCGACCGGCGGACGCCGGCGCTCCCTCCGAGGCGGGAGAGCGGGCGCAGCGGTACTGGGCCGATGCCGAGACCGCGGTCGCCACCGGCGAGCTGGAGCGTGGGCGCGTTTTGCTCGAGGGCTACCTGAAGACCGAAGCGCCGGCGGCGGTAGTGCTGGAGTTGCTTTCGACCATTGCCCGGCGCCAGGGCGATGCGGCCACGGCGCTCGCCTACGCCGAGAACGCGGTGGAGCTGGCACCGCAGCGCAGCTCGGCCTACGTCGCGAAGGCGCTCGCGCTGCAAAAGCGGCTGGCCGGCATGAACAAGCTGCGAGCCCTGCTCCACGCCGGGGACCTGGAGGCGACGACCGCGCGCGCGGTCGAGCTCGACCCGCAGAACGTCGCGGCGCTCGTCCACCGCGCCCACTTCCTGCTCTACGCCCCGTCCGTCGCCGGCGGCGACCTGGACGCAGTGAGCGACATCGCCACCCAGCTGGCGTCGCTCGACCCCGCGCAGGCGACCGCGCTCGACGCCCTGGTCCTCCATCGTCGTGGTCGCATCGACGACGCGATCGCCCGCTGCCGCGCGGGGCTCGACGAGCATCCCCGAGCGCAGCAGTTGCACTGGATCCTGGGTCGCCTGCTCAACGAGGTCAAAGACCGGGAAGGCGCCGAGGCGGCGTTTCGGGCCGCGCTGCACGGTGAGGATGACGAAGCGAGATACAACGCGAGCTACAAGCTCGCCAAGCTCCTCATCCAAGACGGGCGCGAACACGAAGAGGCGGTGGCGCTCCTGACCGGCTTTCTCGACGGCCTGCGCCGCACCGACCTGCAGAACGTGGCGTCCGCCGCGCACTGGTGGATCGGCCAGGCGCACGAGGGGCTGGGTCGCGTCGACGCGGCGCGCGCGGCCTACGCCGAGGCGCTGCGTCTCGATGAGGGTTTCGCGCAGGCGCGGGTTGCGCTCGACAAGCTGAAGCCGCTGGATCGAGATCGGTGACATCGAGCTTCAACCGCGTAGCTGACGCAAGACGTCGTCGTCGGACAGCGCGGCCAGGTCGTCCAGGATCGTAGCGTCGTCGGTCTCGTCCGGCGGCGCGGCATCGGCGGCGTGGTGTGCGGACCTGCGTCCGTCCTCGGTCGCCGGCGTCGCCGGCGTTGGCGCCAGGGCGTTGTCCAGGTAGGTCACGAGTGACTCGACCGTCGGGTGATCAAAGAGCAGCGTCGTCTGCAGCGTCAGGCCGAGCGCGCGCTCGAGTCGCGCCTTGAGCTCGACCGCCATCAGCGAGTCCATACCCAGGTCCATGAGCCGGCCCCGGTCCTCGATGGCGTCCGGCGATGCCAATCCGAGCACCGTGGCGATCTCTCCCCGCAGGTGCTCGTCGAGCGTTTGCCGGCGTGCCGGTCCCTCGAGGCCCGAGAGGTCGAGCGCCGGCTCAACGCGGTCCGGTCCACAGCCGACGGCGAGGCGCTGGCTAAAGAACGGCCGGTTCGCCGCCGGGTGCGACGCGAAGCGGCGCCAGTCGATCGGCGCGACGCCCAGATAGCCGGCGCCACCGCGCAGCGCGTCGCCAAACGCGGCCAGGCCGTCCGCCGGCTCGATCTGGTTGACGCCGATCGCTGCCAGTCGATCCCCCGCGCCCTTGCGGGCGGCAGCGCCGATGCGGGCCCACGCGCCCCAGGCGATGCTCTGCGCCGGCCGGCCGTCGCCGCGGAGCCACGCCGCGTGCGCGTCAAGGACCGCGTTGGCCGCCGCGTGGTTGGCCTGACCGGGCGATCCGAACAGCGCCGCCGCCGAGGAGAACGAGACGAAGAAGTCGAGTGGATCTGCGGCCGTTGCTTCCGCGAGATGGTGGACGCCCTTGACCTTCGGATCGAGCACGCGCTGCACCCGGTCGGGGTCGAGGTCCTCGAGCAGGCCGTCGGCGAGCGTGCCGGCGCCGTGGATCACGCCGCGGATCGATGCTCCCGCGGCGCGCAGCCCGGCAAGCGCGGCGCGCACTGCGTTGCCGTCGGCGACGTCCACGGCGAGCACGTCTACTCGCAGGCCCTGTTCGATCAGCGCGTCGATCTGGCGGCGCGCTTGGGTCTCGGCCGGGGCGATCGGGGGCACCCGCCGCGCCAGGAGGGCGACGTGACGCGCGCCGCGGTCGGCCAGCCACTTGGCGACGGCGAGGCCGAGCCCGCCGGTGCCGCCACTCAACACGTAGCAGCCGGCCGCGTCGATGCGCTCGACGCCCTTTGGCGCCGGCGGGCGCACTAGCGCCAGCTTGCCGACGTGCCGGCCCGCCTGGAGCAGCCGGAACGCGCGCTCTGCCTCCGCCACGGGAAACGCCGTGGTCGGCAACGCGAGCTGCGCGGCCGTCGCTTGATCGGCGAGGCGCTGGATCAGCGCGTCGACCGTGGCGTCCTGCTCGAGCGCCAGTCGGCCGAGATCGAACGCCGCGTAACGCACGTCTGGTCGGTCGCGCGCCGCGGTCTCGGCATCGACACCAGCGACCCTTCCCAGCTCGACGAACCGGCCGCCGGGAGCGGTGACCTGTAGGCTGGTCCGAGCGAGATGGTCGGCGAGGCAGTTCAGCACGACGTCGACGCCCGCGCCGCCGGTGCAGCGACGCACGGTCTCGGCGAATGACGCATCGCGGGAGCTCGCCACGTGCTCGACACCCAGGGCGCGCACGTGATCCCACTTGGATGGGTGCGCGGTCGCGACCACGCGGGCCCCGAGCTGGAGTGCGAGGCGCACGGCCGCCGTCCCGACGCCGCCGGCCGCGGCGTGCACCAAGACCCATTCGCCGGGGCCAAGGTTCGCTAGCGTCTCCAGCGCATGCCATGCCGTGAGCCACGCCGTCGGCAGCGCGGCCGCCGCCGCCCAGTCGAGCGACTCGGGCTTCTGCACCACGAACCGGGCCGGCAGGGTCACGTGGCTCGCGAGGCTGCCCGGCGTGAAGCAGGCGATCACCGCATCCCCGGGCGACACGTGCTCGACGCCGTCGCCGACGCGCGTGACGGTGCCGGCGCACTCGAAACCAAACGGCACGTGTTCTTGGTCGAGGTCACCGGCGTAGCCGCGGCCCAGCATCCCGAGGGCCTGCAGCAGGTCGCGGAAGTTGAGGCCGGTGGCACGTACCTCAACCTCCACTTCGCCCCGAGCCGGCGCGCGGCGATCCGCGCTGCGCGTCACGATTTGATCGAGATGACCGGGCAAGGCGACTTCGAGCCGGGTCGGCCGAGTCCCGTCCACCAGCGCGGCCAGCCGCGGCACGAAGCGTCCGTGCCGGCGCAAGGCGACCTCATCCTCCTGGTCCTCGGCGGTGAGCTCGCGCGCCAAAGCCTCGGCGCTGACGCCGTCGCCGACGTCGATGACGCGCACGACGCGGCCAGGCCGCTCGAGGCGCAACGTGCGGGCAAGACCCCAAAGGCTCGACTCGGCTACGCCGGCCGCGCTCGGCGGTGCCCAGGCACCGTCGTCGCCGACCGGCGCGGCGCCGTGCGTGACCAAGGTCAGTCGCCCGGACGCGCCCTCTTCGCCGCGCGAGCCGCCAAAGAAGCTCCTCGCATCCTCCATGGCGCTGCCGAGCACGGCGGCAGTGCGGTCGGGCATCGTGGTCGTGGGGTCGGCGAACGCGGGGGCGATGATCACGCCGTCACCATCGCCGCGCGCTTCGAACGTCGCCACCTCGGCCAGCGCGGCAGGGAGCCCAGCGATGCGCGTGGAGCTGGTGCCGGCGAGGAGGTGCACGCGCCGCCTGGTCGCGGCGGCGGGCGCCTGCGCCACGATCACGTCCTGCTCGAGCGTGCCGTCGCCCGCGCCTTCACCCAGCGCAGCGACGCCAACGAACCCTGCGGCGCGCAGGGCCTTGGCCCACCCCGCGGTGCCGACCAAGGGGTGATCCGCGCGATGCTCGTCGGCGGCGAAGCACCACCAGCCGTCGGTCAGCCCGAAGGTCAGATCCAGCCAGGCCAGGCGGCGCGTGCCCTCGAGCAGCACGAGCCAGCCGCCGGGCGCCAGCAGGGTGCGCACGTGCTGGAGCGTGGCCACCAGGTGGGGGGTCGCATGCAGAACGTTGGCGGCGACGGCGACGTCGGCAGACCCAGGTGCAAAGCCCTGCGCGAGCGGGTCCCGCGCGACGTCGAGCACGCGGCCCTCGAAGCGCGGGTGCCGAGGGCCCAGGCGTTCGACGGCGGCGTGCACCAGGGGCGCGCCGACGTCGGTGAACACGTACGACGACCGTTCCGCCGGCAGCCGATCCAGTAGCATCTCGGTCGTGGCGCCGGTGCCGGCGCCGACTTCCAGAACCGTCAGGCCCTCGTCGGCGTCGAGGGCTCCGAGCGCGCTCTCGACGATGCGGGCCACCTGTGCGTTCATCACGCGTGGACCCGTAGCGTCGCCGTAGATCGCGCGTAGCCCGCTGCCGTCGCCACCCGGGAACAGCAGCTCCGCAATCGGGTCGCAGCGGTCCTCCAGCACGTCGATCGCGCGCGCCGCGCAGCGTTCGAGGAGCGTTGCCTCGGCGGCGACCAGCGGATCCTCGGGTGCCTCAGCCGGAGCCGCGGGTGCCTCCGCGGCCAGCGCGTGGATCCGCGCGACGAGCCGCGTGTGCTTGGTCGACGTGGAGTCGGTGCCCTCGGCCCCGGCGGGGTCGCCGCGCCTCGGTAGGCGCGCGGCCAGGCCGTGGGCGAGGGTGCGGGCGCGAAGCTCTAGGGCCTCGACGCCCGCGCGATAGCGGCGCACCGCGTCGCTGTTGACCTCGGCCTGAAACGACGCGCGCAGGCCGTCGACCACCGGGCTCGGCGCCGGCAGGCGGGTGCAGGCGCCGGCCGCGCGCCCGCGCGGGATCCAGCGCACCTCGTGCAGGGCGTCCGTGCGGTCGCCGTCGCCCGCGAGGCCGGGAACGGGTGCGAGGGTCACGCCTTCGATCGCGACGAGACGCTGGCCGCCGCCGGCCGCGCGGATGTCGAGGCTGGCCTCCCGAGGTCCGGTCGTCCAGGCGTGGACCTCGACGCGCTCTGGCCAGCCCGCGGTCGTAGGCCACGCGACGAGGCGCCGGATCCCGACGGGAACGAGCGTCTCCGGCGTCTCGAGCAGCGGCGCGATGGTCTGCAGGCAGGCGTCGAGTCGGGTCGGGGGCACCCCGAACTGCGGCTCCGAGCCACCGCGCGTGGCGCGGACGATCCCCACGGCGACGCGGTCATCGGTATCGCGCGCGCGCCACAGAGCCAGCTGCTCGAGGCCTCGGAACGTCTCACCGTAGTGCAGACCGGCGCGGGCGAAGCTGCCCGCCAGCTCTTCCAAGTCGACCACCCGCTCTCGGCCCTCCAGCGGCGGCGGTCCTGCGGGCGCGCCGCGCTCGGCCTCCGCGTCCGTTGCCGCCACCGCGTCCAGGTGCTCGACCCAGGCCGTCGTCTCGGCGTCGGGATCCGCGGACAGCGACTGCACGCGTACGCGCCCACCCTCGAGCGCCGTCACCATCGTGTGCAGTCGGACCGGCCGGTCCGCGGCCATGGGCAGTGGGTTGGCGATCGTCAGGTCGGAGACCGCGAGCGCACCGTCGGCGGCGAGAGCCTGCTGCCCTGCGGCGAACGCCAGCTCGGCGAAGGCCGCCGCCGGCATCACGACGGAGCCGCCCACGCGGTGGTCGGCGAGCCACGCCGGTGCGTCCGCCGCCACGACGGCCTCGTAACGATGTGCCTCGGCCACGGGCAGATCGAGCTTCGTCCCGAGGAGCGGGTGGTGCGCGCCGGCGCTCGCGCGGCGGCGGGCGCCCGGCCGGCCCGCCGGCGCCGCAAACCACTGGCGCTCCCGGCGGAAGCGGACGCCGGGCAGTCGATGGTCGCCGGTGCGCAGCTCCGCGAACGTCGCGCCGCCATCGAGCGGGACGCCGCGCACGAACAGCTCGGCGAGCGCGCGCGCCATTCCTAGGTCCTCGCGTACACCATCGCGCAGCAGCGGCAGCCAGCCGATCGCCGCGGCGCGTTCTGGCCCCGCGGCGGCCCGCGCCAGCGCCAGGCTCGTGGCGCGAGGGCCGACTTCGATGACCGCGTCGACAGGTTCGCATAACAACGTGAGCAGACCCTCGCGGAAGCGAACCGGCTCGCGCAGCTGGCGCACCCAGTAGCCGGGCGTCGCCATGTCCGCGGCCACGGCCACCTCGCCGGTCAGGTTCGAGATCACGTTGAGGCGCGGCGCGTGCAGCGGCACCGCCGCGACAGCGTCGCCAAAGGCCGGCAGGATCTGGTCGAGCGCCGGCGAGTGGAACGCGTGGGAGACGTCGAGCCACCGCGTCTCGACGCCCTCGGCCGTCAGTGCGGCTTCGATGGTTTGGAGGGGCTCGGCGGCGCCCGACAGCACCGAGCGATCGGCGCCGTTGTCGACCGCGACCGCTACGTCGTCGTGTTGCGCGACGCGGTCTGCGGCCCGCGATGCCGGCATCCCCACGGCCAGCATCGCGCCGCCGGCGGGCAAGCTGCCGACCAGCTCGGCGCGGCGCGCGACCAGCCGCAGCGCGTCCTCGGGTGTGAAGACGCCGGCGAGGCAGGCTGCGGCGTATTCGCCGACGCTGTGACCGATGAGGCGATCGGGCCGCGCGCCGCGCTCGACGAGCACTTCGGCGAGGCTGAGCTCGACGGCGAGGAGCGCCGGCTGCGTGAAGCGGGTGACGCGGAGCCGGGACGCGGCGCTGTCGCCGTCCGCGCTCAGCAGCTCGAGGAGCGAGAAGCCGGCGGCATCGCGCAGCACGCGCTCACACCGATCCATGCGGCGGCGGAACGCGGCGTCGCGCGCGTACAGCTCGGCGCCCATCCGTACCCGCTGCGCGCCCTGCCCCGGAAACGCGAACGCGATCCGGGGCGGTCCGGTCGCGTCGGTGCGCGGTGGCGGTGCGATGACGTCGCCCGACGGTTCGCTCTTGGCGAAGGCGCGCAGCGCGCGAGCGGCCGTCGTCGCGTCGGTGGCGACGACGGCGACGCGGTGATCGAGCTGCGCGCGGCCGGCGCCGACCTCGCGGGCGAGGTCGGCGAGCGTCGCGTGGCCGTCGGCCAGGGCTCGCGCGGCGTGATCGGCAAGGGTCACCAGCGCCTCCGGGTCGCGCTCCGACAGCCATAGGCCGCGGGCCGGGGCGGTCTCGGCAGCGGGCGTGCCGCCGTCGGTCGGCGCCGGCGCGCCGCCGACGATGATGTGCGCGTTGGTGCCGCCGAAGCCAAACGAGCTGACTCCCGCGGTCCTCGGTCGATCCGCCGGCCACGATACGGTTTCGGTCAGTACGGCCAGCGTGCCCGCCGCCGCCGGCGCCCCGGCGCGCTGCTCCGGGGCGTGGGGGTTGGGCGTCTCGAAGTTGCGCTGGCCGGGCAGCCGGCCGCGCGTGAGGGCGAGCACGACCTTGATGAATCCGGCGATGCCCGCCGCCGCCTCCAGGTGGCCGATGTTGGTCTTCACCGAGCCGATCTGCAGCGGCCCGCGGTCGGCGGGCCGCGCGCCGAACACGGCCTGCAGCGCCGCCGCCTCGACCGGGTCGCCGAGGGCGGTGCCGGTGCCGTGCGCCTCGACGTAGTCGACGTCGTGGGGTGCGGCGCCGGCGCGTTGCAGCGCGGCGCGGATGACCTCCTGTTGGGCGATGCCGCACGGCGCCGTCAGGCCGTTCGAGCGACCGTCCTGGTTGACCGCGCTGCCGCGAATCACCGCGAGCACCCGGTCGCCGTCCGCCTGCGCCTGCTGCAGTGGCTTGAGCACGACGAGTCCGCAGCCCTCGCCACGCACGTAGCCATCTGCGTCGGCGTCGAACGTCTTGCAACGACCTTCCGGCGACAGCATGCCCGCCTGGGCAAACAGCACCGACAGGTCTGGGGACAGCATGAGGCTCGCCCCGCCCGCGAGCGCGAGGCTCGCCTCGCCGCGCCACAGGCTCGTGCACGCCTGGTGCACGGCCACGAGTGACGACGAGCAGGCAGTGTCGACGGCGAGGCTCGGGCCGCGCAGGTTGAAGGTGTACGAGATGCGATTCGCCGCGATGCTCAGCGCGTTGCCGGTGCCTGCGTGCACCGATAGGCGTGCGTTGGAGCCGCAGCCGGCCGCGGCCATGAGGCGCGCATAGTCCGGCGCGCTGACTCCGACGAACACGCCGGTCGCCGTGCCAGCAAGGCTCTCCGGCGCGATGCCGGCGTCCTCGAACGCGCGCCACGCCGTCTCGAGGAGGAGCCGCTGCTGCGGATCGACGTGCTGTGCTTCCCGCGGCGACAGGCCGAAGAGCGCGATCTCGGCGGCGTCGACGTCGGGTAGGAAGCCGCCGCGCGTCAGGCCGGAGGTGCGGCTCGCCGCCGACCGAAAGGCCTCCGCGCCCGGCCGCCCCTCGGGCACCGGACCGATCGCGTCGGCGCCGCGCTCGAGGGCCGCGAACCAGCCGCGCGCGTCGTCGCCACCGGGGAATCGCGCCGCGACCCCGATCACGGCGATCGCGTCCGCGGCCGCGCCGACCGGTCGGTGTTCGGTCGTCGCGGCGGTCGTCTGGTCGGCGGCTGGGTCGGCAGGCGCGGCCGCTAGGTGCGCCGCCAGTGTCTCGATCGTCGGGTGATCGAAGAGCAGCGTGGGCGAGATCTCGTACCCGAGCCACTCGGACACGCGGGCGACCAGCTGCAGGGCCCGGACCGAGTCCAGGCCGAAGCTCGCCCACGGCTCGGTCGCGGCAATCGCGGCGGGCGCCAGCCCCACCGCCGCCGCGACTTCGTCGACCAAACGCGCGCGGATGGCGTGGCGGGTCCGCTCGGGCCGGGGTGCCGTTGCGTCGCGGCCGTCCGCCGCGGTGCCCGGCGCCGGCGCATCCCAGCGAGCCAGCACCGGGAGCCCGTTGTCGAGGTAGGCGCGGCGCGTGGCCGCGCGCATCACTTTGCCGCTCGAGGTGCGGGGCAGCGCGCCCGGACGGATGAGGACGATGGTGGACGGGTCGACCCCGTGCGCGGCGACGATCGCCTGTCGCAGGGCGCCCGTCGTCGCGCCGCCGTCGAGCCGCTGCCGCGCGGCGCGGGTGACCTCGGCGACGAGCACCAGCTGCTCCTCGGACTCGGTCTCCACCGAAAAGGCCGCGACCGCCGCTGGCTGCAGCGCGCTGTGGGCCGCCGCGGCCGTCTCCTCGAGATCGCTCGGATAGAGGTTGCGCCCGCGCAGGATGATCAAGTCGTTCGCGCGGCCGGTGAGGTAGAGGTCGCCTTGGTCGAGGAAGCCGAGGTCGCCGGTGCGCAGGTAGCGGTCCGTTGACTCGCCGTTCGATGCAGCCGCCAGGTGGACGTCAAAGGTCGCCGCGGTCGCCGCGGCATCGTCCCAGTAGCCGAGCGCGACCTGCGCGCCGCGCACCCACACTTCGCCGACCGCGCGTTCCGGCAGCGCCCGGCGGGTCTGCGGGTCGACGATCTTCAGGTCGTCGCCAGCTGGTCGGCCGCACGACACGACGTGCCGGCCGCCCGGGGTCGGCGCGATCGAGCCGCGTTCGAGCTGGGCTGGGTCGACGGTGAGCATCCGCGCGCCGGTGCCGCGCGTGCCGCCACTGATGAACAGCGTCGACTCAGCCATGCCGTAGCACGGATAGAACGCGCGGCGGTCGAAGCCGAAGCGCTCGTAGGCCTGTGCAAAGCGCTCGAGCGTCGCGGCGCGCACGGGCTCGGCGCCGCTAAAGGCCAACGTCCACGACGATAGGTCGAGATCGGGCGGCGCCGAAGCCGCGGCGTCGGCGCAGAGGCGGTAGGCAAAATCGGGCCCACCGCTTGTGGACGCGCGGTAGGTCGAGATGGCCTCGAGCCAGCGCAGCGGGCGCTGAGCGAACGCCGTGGGTGTCATCACAACGGCTTCCGCGCTGACGAACACGGGCTGGAGGATTCCGCCGATGAGGCCCATGTCGTGGTAGGGCGGTAGCCAGGTCACGCCGATCGTTCGCTCGTCGTCAGCAAAGCGCTCCTGCAAGAAGCGCGCGTTCGCGATGAGGTTGCCGTGCGAGACCCGCACGCCCTTGGGACGTCCGGTGGAACCGGACGTGAACTGCAGGAACGCCACGTCGTTCGGCCGAGGGCGGCGCGGCGTGAAGGCCGCGGCGGGTTCCGCCGCGTCGGCGGGCTCGCCCAGGTCGAGCGACACCAGGCCGCCGTCGCGACTGGTCGGCAGCTCGCCCGAGCGCGTCACCCGTTCGCGTGTCGTCGCGTCCGCCAACACGACCGACGCGCCGGCGCGCTCGCAGATCGCGCGCAGCCGGCCGTCGGCCTTGAGCCGCCGCGGTGGGGGCATCGGCACCGCGATCGCGCCGGCGTAGAGGCAGCCGAAGAACGCCGCGACGTAGTCGATCCCCGGCGTCGCCAGGATCAGCACGCGCTCGCCGGGGCCGCTGGCGTCGACGAGCCTCGCCGCCAGCGCGCGGGCCCGCCGATCCAGTTCGCCGAGCCGGAGCGTCGTCGCGGTCGCCGCGTCGCTCTCCGCGAGGAAACGGTAGGCGACGCGGTTCGGCTCGGCCGCGGCGCGGCGCGTCAGGAGGTCGACGAAACTCGCGCTCAAGGCGCTCTCCCGGCCACGGTGACCGCCTCGTCCTCGACAATCTTACCTTCGTCGAGTCGCACGACGCGGTCCGCGCCATCGAAGTAGCGATCGTCGTGGGTGATCGCGACCACGGTCTTCCCCTGGCGCGCGAGCTCCGGCAGCAGCTCGCGGTAGAAGACCTCTTTGAAGCGGGGGTCCTGCTCGGCGGCCCATTCGTCGAAGACGTAGACCGGGCGCGGCTCGAGGCACGTGGCGAGCAGACCGAGGCGTTTGCGCTGCCCGGTCGACAGCGCGGTCGTCGAAAAGCGGCGCCCCTCGACCCGGACCCGCCGCGTCAGCTCCAGCCGCTCGAGCAGCCGCTGGACCTCGCCGTTTGCACTCGGTTCCTCCGGGCTCGGCCCCAAGAGCTCGTCGAACACGAACCCCTCGGCAAAGACGCCGGAGAAGTGAGCGCGGTAGTCGTCCATGCGGCCGCCGTCGTTCGGACCGTCCGCCGCGTCGACGGGCTGGCCATCCACGAGGATGCGGCCGCCGGCGATCGGGTAGAGGCCGGTGAGCACCTTCGCCAGCGTCGACTTGCCGCTGCCGTTGCCGCCGACGAGGAACACGCGCTCGCCGGCACGTAGCGTGAAATCGATGGGCCCCAGCTCGAAGGGCGTGTCCTCGCCGTCACCTTGTGGAAAGCGAAACCGCACGCCTTCGAGCGTGATGGTGTGGAACGTCGGGGCCGCGTGGGCGGCGACGGACTGCGTCGTCGACGGCGCCGCATCGAGGTCGAGGTCCAGTGCCTCGATCCGGTCGAGGGCCACGTTCGCCTGCCCGACCTCCGGCACCGAGTTGAGCAGCCCGCGCAGCGGCGTGATCATGAACAGGATCGTCACCGCGTACTTCATCAGGATCGCGTCATCGACGGCGGTCACCCCCGGCGCCACGTAGACCAGCGCGCCGATCGCGAGGAAGAAGAGCGTCACGCCCCACGCGCCGGTCAGGGCGAAGATGGACGTCCCGCGGACCCGCGCGTCGCGGAAGCGCTGGGCGTCGGTGCGAAACACGTGCCCCGCGAAGCGCTCGCGCCAGTGCTGGTGGATCTTGAGCTCCTTGAGCCCCTCGGTGACCGAGCGGAAGTGGCGATACAGATCGTCCCGCGCGCGGTGCGCTGCCCGGATCCAGGAGAAGCCGCGCATCATCAGCACGCGGTAGACGAAGCCTCCGGCGACGAGCACCCCGAACAGCACCGCCAGAAGCGACGGCGAAAGCCACGCGAGATAGGCGAGACAGCCCAGCAGCCCGACCGCGTTCACCCAGAGTCCCGCGATCCATGGCGCCGCTCGCGACACGGCGTTCACGTCGGCGGTGAGTGCGGCCAGTAGGCGCGGGTTGCCGATCCGCTCGAGGGCTGGCAGCGGCGCGGCGAGGATCGCACGCAGTAGCCGATGCTGCAGGTCGAGCACGATGCCTTGCGCGAGGCGCACCAGCACGATCTGCGAGCCAGCCGTCGCGATCAGCACCACCGTCACCACCGCCAAGAACTGCAGGCCGCCGGCCGCGGTTCGCTGTGCTGGATCGGAGATGGCGCTATTCGCGAGCGCGAGCATGGCCGCCGTCCCCAGGCCCGCGGCGAGGCCGAGGATGCCGGCGGAGGCGACGTCGCGCGGCGCGTGGGCGACGAGGATGCGGAACGTCTTCATGGAGGGTCAGGCCGTGTCGAGCCGTTCGCGCAACGAGCGCGGCCGCATGTCGGTCCACACCTCGTCGATCCAGGCCAGCACTTCGTCCCTCGGGCCTTCTTTGCCGGCCTCGCGCCATCCGGGGGGAAGCTCGCGGTCCAGGGGCCAGATCGAGTACTGCTCTTCTTCGTTGATCACGGCCTTCATCGGCGTGGTGGTGTCGTCGTCGTCCATGCTCATGGGATCGCCTTGTGGGTTGTGTTGGTCTTGGTGTTCGCGGGGAGGTTCAAGCGCGGAAGCCCGCGGCCGCGAGCGTGCGCACCGTGTCCTGCAGGGCGCGGGCGACCGTTTCGAGATCGCGCTCGTCGTGCGCCGCGGAGAGGGAGCCGCAGTCGCCCTGGAGATAGACGCCGCGCTCGAGCAGATGCAGGCGCAGGAGTGGCCCCAAGTCGCCACCGCCGAGGGACGCGAGGCCAAAGCGCGAGCCGAAGCGGGTGACGGCGATCGGCGCGCTCTCGGCTCGCAGCAGACCGTTCAGTCGTTCGCACAGCGCTGCCGTCCGCTGGTTGAGCTCGGCCTGGAAGTCTGGTCCGCGGCGTTCGAGCTCGGCCAGGACCGCGCACGCCGCGGCCATCGACAGGGGGTGGCCGCCGAAGGTGCTGCCCGCGGCGATGCGGCCGGGCGTCGCGGCGCTGCCGTTTTGGTCGGCTTGCGCACCGCCGTCGATCTGATCGAGGATCGCGCGCCGGCCGCCGAGCACGCCGATCGGCAGCCCGCCGCCGACCGGCTTACCGTAGATCGCGAGGTCGGCCTCGATGCCGAAGTGCCCCTGGCAACCCGCCGGGTGCACGCGGAAGCCAAACACCGTCTCGTCGAACACCAGCGGCACGTCGACCCTGTGGGTCAGTGCGCGCAGTTCGGCGAGGAAGGTGGCAGGGTCGTCGTCCAGCCGTGCCGCGATTTGGCTCTGGATGGGTTCGACCAGGACCGCGGCGAGGCGTGCCGCCTCGGCTTCGATGGTGTCCAGCGCTCGCGGGTCGCAGTAGTCGAGCACCAAAACGTCGCCCGCGAGCGCGGCGGGGATGCCCGGCGGTCGGGCCCCCGGCTCAAACCGGTTGGGGCCGGTCTGCATCTCGTCGGCGTTCCCGTGGTAACTGCCGCGGAACACGACGACCGTCGAGCGGGCGGTCGCGGCCCGGCAGGCGCGGACGCCCACGATCACCGCCTCCGTGCGGGTGCCGAAGAAAGCGACCCGCTCGACGCCGGCCATCCGGCGCAGCCGTTCGGCTGCCTCTGCGGCGCGCGGCGACGGCATGCCGAGCGCGAAGCCACGGTCGACCTCGGCCACGAGCGCGTCGGCCAAGAACTGCGGCCGGTGCCCGAACAGCGTGATGCCAAAACTCATCGTCAGGTCGACGTAGCGGTTGCCGTCGACGTCGTAGATGTGCGCGCCCTCGGCGCGCTCGGCGAAGAGCGGGTGCGACATCCCCGCCAGCGCGGCGCCGTGCGCGTTGGCGAAGCGCGGATCGGCCCAGCCGCTGAGGTGGCGACTCGCGAGGGATCGCGAGCGCTCCGTTCGTTGCCCGTGACGCGTCTCGAGTGCGTCGAGATAACGCTGCTCGCTGGCCGACAAAGAGGAGAAGCGGTCGTAGCGCAGGGCCTGCTCCGGCGCGAGCGGCAGTGACGATAGCGGGGCGTCGGGGGTGCGCGCGACGGCCTCGAGCAGAACTTGGGCGTGGCCCAGGCGCTGCATCAGGCGGTCGGGATCGAACAGATCGGCACTCGCCTCGAAGAACCCGACGATCTCCTCGCCGTCATCGAGCAGCGACAGCGTGACGTCGGTCCGGGCGGTTCGCCAGTCGACGTGCAGGCCCTCCGCCGTCAACTCGCCGAGTCGACCCTCCGGCCGCTCGAGGAACCGCTTGTAGGTGAACATCGCCTGGTAGAGCGGCGTGCGGGACCGGTCATCGGCTGCGTCCAGAGCGTCCACGAGGCGCGCGAACGGCACGTCGCCCTGCGCGTGTGCCCCGAGGGCGACCTCACGCACGCGCCGCATGATCTCGCGGAAGCCGGGATCGCCGGACAGATCGACCTCCAGGACCAGGAAGTCGTTGAACGGCCCGACCATTTGCTCGGCGGCGGCGCCGCGACGGCGAGCGGTGGACGAACCGATGCGCAGACGCGTCTGCCCGGAGTAGGCGTGGAGCCAAACCACGTAGAGCGACAGCAGCGCCATGTAGAGGGTGACGCCGGAGCTGCGCGCGAGCTCGCGCACGGGGGCCGTGAGGCCGGCCGGAATCCGCACCGGCAGCACGATGCCCTCGTAGGTCTTGACCGCCGGCCGCGGGTGGTCGGCGACCAGCTCCAGCGGCGGGCACGGTTCGGCGAGGCGGGCGCGCGCGGACTCCAGTCGCGCGCGGGCCGGCTCGGCGTCGAGCAGCGCCGCTTCGTGCGCCGCCAGGTCGTCGTAGCGGAGCTCGGTCGTCGCGGGTTCCGCCGCCACGCGCTCGGCGGTGCCGGTCGACCCCGCGCGGTAGTGGGTCTCGAGCTCGCGCAGCAGCACCTCGCGCGACCACGCGTCGAACGCGAGCTGGTGGCAGACCAGGACGAGGACGTGATGGTCGGCCGCGAGTCGGAGCAGTGTCGCGCGCAGCAGCAGGCCGCTGGCGAGGTCGAACGGCGCCGCAAAGTCCGCCTCGGCCCGCATGCGCACCGCACGCTCCTGCTCGGCAACCGCGACCCCGTCCAGATCGACCAGCTCCAACGGCACCGGCCCCGGGGGCTGCACCCGTTTGGTGACGTCGAGCGGCGTGAGGCTCGCCACCGCGAAGCTCGTGCGCAGCGGCTCGTGCCGGCACACGACCTGGTCGAGCGCGTTCTGCAGGGCGGGGACGTCGAGCGGACCCCGCAGCCGGCGCGCGGTGACGGTGTGGTAGAAGCGGTGCGTCGGCGCGCACTGCGGGTTGAGCACGAACAGGCGCCGCTGCGCCTCGGAGAGCGGGCGGTCCTCGGGGAGGTCGCGCCGCACCGGTGCCGCCTCCACCGGCTCGCCACTCGACTCGGGTGCGTCGATCCACGCGGCGAGCTTGGCGGGCGTCGGGCGCTCGAAGAGCAACACGACCGGGACCTCGCGGCCGATCGCGGCGCCGAGCTGTGCGCTCACCCGCACGGCGGACAGCGAGTGACCGCCGAGGTCGAAGAAGTCGTCGTGGGCGCCGATCCCGTCCCGCTCCAGCGCGCGGCTCCAGATCTCGGCGACGAGGCGCTCCGTCTCGGTGCGCGGCTCGATCCCGGCGCCGCCGCGGCCGTCGCTCTCGTTGGGTGGTGCCGGCAGCGCGCGACGATCGATCTTGCCGTTCGCGTTGACGGGCATGGCCGGGATGCGCACGAACGCCTCGGGCAGCATGTAGATCGGCAGCTCGTGCTCGAGGTGGCTCTTGAGCTCTGCGTCGGATGCGCCGGCGCCATCGCGCTCGACGAGGTGGGCGATCAGGCGGCCGGCGCCGTCCCCCGTCGTGCGTCGCACGCTCGCCGCCGCCGCCTCGACGGCGGGGTGCCGGGCGAGGATGGCTTCGATCTCGCCGAGCTCGACGCGATAGCCGCGCAGCTTCACTTGGTCGTCCACGCGCCCGACGAACTCGAGGGCGCCGTCCGCCCGCCGCCGGACGAGGTCGCCGGTGCGGTAGCGTCGACTTTCGGGTCCCTCCGGCTGCGGGTCCGGCACAAACCGCTCGGCGGTGGTCGCCGGCGCGCCGAGATAGCCGTGGGCGAGCCCCCGCCCGGCCAGGTAGAGCTCCCCGACGACGCCGTCGGGCAGCGGCCGACCGAGGCGATCCAGCACGTCGAGGCGCGTCCCCGGCACCGCGTGACCGATCGGCGGCCGTTCCTCCCAGTTCGCCGGGTCGCCGGTGAGGCGATGCGCCGTCACGACGTGGGCCTCGGCTGGCCCGTACTGGTTGTCGAGCGAGGCGCCGTCGAGCCGCCCGAAGAACGCACGGATCTCCGGCGTGACGCGGAGGGCCTCTCCCGCAGTCACCACTTCGCGCAGCGACGCGGGCAGGTGCTCCCGTCCGGCGGCGATCTGAGCGATGGCGTCGAGCAGCACGAACGGGACGAACAGGCGCGTCACACCATGCCGCTGCGCGAGGTCGAGGATCGCGCCTGGATCGCGACGCGTGTCGCGCGGCACGAGCACGAGTCGGCCGCCCGCGACGAGGGTCGACAACAGCTCTTGGAACGCGACGTCGAACCCGATCGGCGCGAGCGCGAGCGTGACGGCGCAGGCCTCGGGGCCCGAGCGCTCGTTTTGCCACGCCGCCAGCCGTGACAGGGTGTCGAGTGGCAAGACCACCCCCTTCGGGACGCCAGTCGAGCCGGACGTGTGGAGCACGTAGGCCGGGCGCGTGCCGTCGAAGGGCGGGACGCGGGCGTGCGTGAGCGGCGCGGGCTCGCCGAGATCGATCAGGCGCGCGCCGAGCAAGGTGCCGTCCGCGTCGACCTCGGGCGCCAGTTGGTCGGCGAACGGCGGCGTCGCCAGCAGGGCCGCGGCCTGGACGTTGGCGAGGATGCGGGTCCGCCGGCCTGGCGGCTGCGCCGGATCCAGGGGCACGCAGGTGGCGCCGGCGCGCAGCACTGCCAGGATCGCTTCGACGAGCTCCGGACCCGGCTCGGCGGCGATCGCAACGCGGTCGCCGGCCCGCACGCCGGTCGCGGCGAGCTGGGCGGCGCGCGCTTCGATGGCGACGCCCAGCTCGCGGTAGCTGACCGTCCGCTCGCCTGCCACGAGCGCGATCGACTCGGCGTGGGGCCCGGCGTGGGCCAAGATGGCCTCGACCGGGTCGAGGCCAAGGCCGAGGTCGGCGACGGGCTCGACCCGCGCATCGCCGGCGGGGCCGGCGGCCGCCGCCGCGCCGTCGGCACGAGGGTCGACGAGCGGCACGTGCGAGGGTGGCGCATCGACGCCGAGCGCCATGCGGTCCAGCACGCCGACGAACAGCGCGACGGCGCGCTGGACGGCTGCGGGGTCGGTGTCGGCACCGCCGAGTCCCTCGACGTCCAGGCCGCGGCGCGGCGACACGAGGAGCGTCAGCGGGTAGTTGGTCTTCTCGAAGCTGCCGAAGTCGGTGACGCGGAGGTCGGTCATCCGATCCGCGGCTTGCTCCAGGGCCCCGAGCGGGGTGTTGCCGACGACCACGATCGCGTCGAACAGCGTCGTCGCGGTGCGGAGCTCGGAGAAGCTGCGCAGCTCGGCGAGCGGCGTGTGCTCGAAGCGACGGTCCTCGGCTTGGCGGCGCTGCAGTTCGCGCAGCCAATCTCGCATGGGGGCGCGGGTCGCCACGTCGGTGCGGAAAGGCAAGGTCGTGAGGCACATGCCCACGGTCGCCCCGCCGTTGGCGCCGGTCGCCGTGTCGCGGCCACTCGACGTCACGCCGAAGAGCACGTCGGTCTTGCCGCTTAGGGCCGACAGAGCGATCGCCCAGGCGCCGAGCGCCATCGTGCCGATGGTCACGCCGACGTCTCGCGCGGCGGCGGCCAATCGTTCGGCGGCCGGCTCGTCGAGCGATGCGGTCACGTGCGTCACGCCAGCCCGGGCCGCGGCCCGGGCGCCGCTGCCGCCGAGATTGGCGAGGCTGGGCTCGACGAAGCCGGCCAGCCGTTCGCGCCAGTGCGCCGCCGCGGCCGCGCGGTCCATCGCCATGACGGCGCGCACGTGCTCGGCGAACAGACGCGGGGCTGGGAGATCCACGGTGCGTCCATCACGTTCTGCGGCGAGCTCGAGGAGGAGCTCGCGGGACACGACGGGCACCGACCAGCCGTCCAGCAAGATGTGGTGGTAGCTGACCACGATTCGGTGGCGCCGATCGGCCAACCGATAGCGGTGCATGCGGACCGCCGGCGCGGCCGTCAGGTCGAACCCGCGCTGCCGATCGTCCTCGAGGATCTCGTCGAGGCGTGCTTGCTGCGCGTCGGGCGCCAAGGCGCGGAGGTCCTCGTCGATCAGGGGCGTGCGGATGCTGCGGTGGACGACCTGGTAGGGGCGCTCCAGTCCTTGCCAGTGAAAGCTCGTGCGCAGCACGGCATGGCGCGCCGCGACACCGTCCCAGGCGCGGGCCAGCGCCGGCGCGTCAAACTCACCCTCGAGCGTCCACCACAGCTGCTGCACGTAGACCCCGCTGCCGGGGCTGCCGAGCGTGTGGAAGAGCATCCCCGCCTGCGCGGGAGTGAGCTCGTAGACGTCTTCGACGTTGGCTCGTCCGAGCGTCATGTCGTTTCCTCTGCGGTGGTCTCGTCGCCGGACGACTGCACCATGTCGAGGAGGCGCTCGAGGTCGGCGGGGCGAATCGCCGCGGCGCTCACCGTCCCGGGCAACACCGTGGCGTCGATCGCGGCCTTGGCGTGCGACGCGCCGCCGGCAGCTGCCAGCGGTGCCGCCGCGAGGCCCGCCGCGATGTTCACGGCTAGGGCTTCGATCGTCGGGGTGCGGTGCACGGCGGTCGAGAACTCGATCAGGAGTCGCGGGGCAACGGTGTCGGTCCCGGCGCGAAGCTCGATCTCAATGGCGTGCGGGCGCTGGGCGTCATCGCGCGTCCACGGCGCGGTCCCTTCGAAGGCGCGCCTTTGCCACCCTGCGGCCGCGATGGGGACAGCGGGCGCACTCTGTCGAACCAGTACGTCAGGGAGTTTGTCACCGGCGGCGAGCGCGTCGGGGCGGTCGGTGGCGGTGACCTCAAGGGCAGCGCGCGCGGCGGCGGGCTCGGCGCGGCCGTCGCGAAGCGCGAGCTCGACCGAACGGCGCGCTGCAAAGCAACCGACCTTGCGGTCGCCGCTCCGATACGTGTGCGTCTCGACGGCCACGGCAACGCGGTCGAGCCCGGTCCAACGCCCCAGCGCTGCCGCCGTCGCGGCCAGCAGATCCGCCAGTGCGACTTCCGTGTTACCGAGGTCGCGGCAGACGATCGCGCGATCGTGCGCGCGCGCTTCGCCGAGCGGCTGGTCGCGCGGCACCCGCCCCGATGTCGTGGCTGGTGACGTCGAGCTGTCGTCGAGCGCGGCGAGCAGCGCGGTTTCGGCGTAGTGGGCGAAGTGGACGGCCTGTGGGTCGGCGCCGTTCGGCTCGAGCGCGTCGCCGCGACTCGCTCGCAGGAGGTCGTTCACGAGGACGCTGAGCGACGCTTCGTCCGCGACCAGTGGGTGCACCAAGATCGCTAGGCTCCACGGCCCGTCGGCGGTGCGCACGCGGACCGCGGCGGCGACGGGTCCCGCCTCCGGATCGAGCTCCTGGGCCAGCTCCGCCGTGACCTCGTTGGGCGTGCGGCCCGCGGCGTCGCGTGAGGTCACGAGCCACAGCGCGCGGTCGGCCGCCACGAGGCGTTGGATCGGCTCGCCGCCGGCGCGGGCGGTGCGCAGGCGCAGCGCGCCGTGCCGCGCGGTGCACGCCGCCGTGGCGTCGCGCAGAGTCGCCTCGTCGGGGACGTCGCGGCGCGGCGAGTCGGCGTCCGCCGTACCGGGGTCGACCTCGAGCCACGCGACGCGCACTGGCGCACCGCCGGCTGCGAGCCAGCGTCGCTGCTCGGCGGTCCACGGGATGATCCGCCGCGGCGTGGCGCTTTGCATCGCCGCGTCGTCGGTCGGTGCGGCCGGCGCGGTCGCCTCGCCTGCGGGACGCAAGACCTCGGCCAGCGCCGCGATGGTGGTGCGCTCGAACAGGTCCGTCGGGTCGAGCACGTAGCCGGCCTGGCGCACCAGGGTCAGCACCTGCAGGCCTTGCACCGAGTCGCCACCGAGCTCGAAGAAGTCGTCGTGCACGCCAATCTCGGGAATCCCGAGCACCTGTTCCCAGAGGTCGACGAGCAACCGTTCGAGGTCGGTGCGCGGCGCGATGTAGGCCGTCGAGCGCGGCGGCCGTTCGGAAGTTGGCGCGCCGCCCGGGCCTTGGTCGTTGCGATGTTCGACCGGCGGCAGCGCGCCGGTGCCGGTTCCGCCGACCCCCGGCGCGGCGGCGCGCAGTGCCCGCAGGGCGTCGGGCGACGGGTCGACCCAATGGCGCTCGCGCGCGAACGGGTAGGTCGGCAGCGGCACGCGCCGGCCACGTCCGCTCGGCAGCGCCTGCTCCCAGTCGAGCGCGGCGCCGTGGAGCCAGAGCTCGGCGAGTGCGTTGGACAGCGGGTGGGGGGCGGCCGTGGCGCCCGCCGGCAGGCTTGCCACGACCGGCAGCTTCGCCTCGCGACGGACGAGCGCGGCGAGCGCGCGGCCAGGCCCGACCTCGAGCGCCGCCGCGCCGTCGCAGCGTTCGCCGAGCGCGGCAAGCGCCGCGGCAAAGCGCACCGGCTCGACCAGCTGCGCCGCCCAGTGCTGCGGATCGACGGCTTCGTCGTCGCGGATCCAAGTGCCCGTGCGTACCGAGACGAAGGGCGTCTTGGGCGCGTGGCGTTCGACCGCACCCACGGCCTCGAGGAAGGGGGCGACGGCCTCCTGCATCTGTGGCACGTGGAAGGCGTGCGACGTCGCCAGCCGAGTGTGGGCAATGCCAGTGCTTTCGAGCCGTCTGGCGAACGCGTCGATCGCCGTGGGCTCGCCCCCGACGGTCACGTCGGCGGCTCCGTTGATCGCCGACAGGTGCACGGCGTGCGCGGCCCCCGTTTCGGCGAGCCAGGCCTCGACCTCGTCCGCGCTGGCGCGGACGGCGAGCATGGCGCCGGCGGGCTGCGCTGCGAGCAGGGCGCCGCGCAGGGCCACGAGCGATGCGGCATCGGCCAGCGCAAACACACCGGCGCGGGTCGCTGCGACCAGCTCGCCGAGGCTGTGACCGAGCATCGCGACCGGCCGGACCCCGCGTGCGGCCCACGCTTCGGCCAGGGCCCACTCGACGACGAACAACGCCGGTTGCGCGAGCCGGGTATCGGCCAAGCGCGTGGCGCCGTCCGGAGCTTCCGGGTCGAGCAGCAGCGATCGCAGCGCCCCCGGCTCGGGCGCCGGCGCGGCGACCTGACCGCCGGCGGCGACGTTGGCGAGCCCGGCCTCGATGGCTTCGAGCGCTTGCTCGAACGCGGCGCGGAACGCTGCATCCGCGAGGTGCAGCTGTGCCGCCATGCCCGGCACTTGCGCGCCCTGGCCGGGAAACAGAAAGGCGATGTCCGCGTCGTGCAGGGTTGCGCTGCGCGTGCGCACACGGTCGGGCGCCTGTCCGCTGAGCGCGCGCAGGGCCGCCTCGCGGTCGGCGCAGACCACCGCGCGACGATACGGGCCGAGGCGCCGCCCGGCCGCGAGCGTCCAGGCGACGTCGGCGAGCGGCTGATCCGGGCGCGCCGCGAGGTGCCGGCCAAGGTCGTCGGTCAGGCGGTCGAGCGCCGTCTCGCTTCGGGCGGCGAGGAGCAGGATCGTCGCCCCGTCGCTGGTCGCCGTCGGCTCCATCGGTGCCGGCGGCGCGGCCGGCGGACCGCCCAAGACGACGTGCACGTTGGTCCCACCGATGCCGAACGAGCTAACCCCGGCACGCCGTTCGGCCGGCGGTCCGGCGATCGGCTGCAGCTCGCTCGCGATCCGGAACGGCGACCGATCCAGACCGAGGCGGGGGTTTGGCGCTTCGAAGTGCAGCGTGGGCGGCACCTCGCCATGCGAGATGGCGAGCACGGCCTTCAAGAAACCGGCGATGCCAGCCGCCGCGTCGAGGTGCCCGACAGACGATTTGACCGAGCCGAGCGCGCAGGTGCCGCGCGGTGCTTCGGCGCCGCCGAACGCGCGGGTCAGCGCCGCGACCTCGACGGGATCGCCGATCGAGGTGCCGGTGCCGTGGGCTTCGACGAAGTCGATGTCGGCGGGCGCCACGCCGGCGCGCTCGAGTGCCTCCGCCACGACCGCGGCCTGACCCTCGACGCTCGGCGCGGTGAAGCCGGGCTTCAGGGCACCGTCGTTGTTGATGGCCGAGCCGAGCATCACGGCGTGCACGGTGTCGCCGTCAGCGATGGCGTCGCTGAGTCGTTTCAGCACCACGGCGCCGACGCCGCTGCCGAACACCGTGCCGGCGGCGTTCTGGTCGAACGCGCGACAGCGCCCGTCCGGTGCGTTGATGCCGCCGGGCTGGAACCGATAGCCGCGGCCCTGGCCGGCGTCGACGGTGACGCCGCCGGCCAGGGCGACGTCTGCGTCGCCGGCGCGCAGGGCCTGCGCTGCGAGGTGCACGGCGACCAGTGACGACGAGCAGCCCGATTGGACCGTGACTGCGGGTCCCGCGAGGTCGAGGTGGTACGCCACGCGTACCGCCAGGTTGTCGATGCGGTTGGCGTGTCGCACCGCGGTCGCGCCGACGCCGGCGAGCAGCGCTGGCGAGCTCGCCAGGTTGCGCAAGAAGTAGGAGCCGACGCCGGCGCCGGCGTAGACCCCGACGCGGCCCGCTGCCGGGCCCGGCGCGATACCGGCGTGCTCGAGGGCCGTCCAAGCCGTCTCGAGCAGCAGGCGGTGTTGCGGATCCATGATCTGCGCCTGCCGCGGCGGGATGCCAAAGAAGCCGGCGTCAAAGCGATCGATGTCGGCGAGCACCGGGCCCGCCGGCACGAAGCGCGGATCGTCGAGTAGCGCGGCGTCGACGCCTGCGGCGAGCAGCTCGTCGCGCGAGAAGTGCTGCACGCCGTCGCGTCCGGCCCGCAGATGGTCCCAAAAGGCGTCGATCGACGGCGCGCCGGGCAGACGCGCCGCCATGCCGACCACGGCGATGGCGGCATCGCCGCCTTCCCGCGACCGGGGCACCCACCGAGCGGCTGGCCGAGTGGCGCGGCGCGCATCGGGGTTGACCGCGTCGCCGAGCCACCGCGCCATCGCCGCAACCGTCGGATGGCGAAACAGCTCGGTGATCAGGATCGGCCGGTCAAAGCGGGCCTCGAGCCGGCTCATGAGCTGCACGAGCAGCAGCGAGTGACCGCCCAGATCGAAGAAGTTGTCCTCGACGCCGACGCGCTCGAGCTGGAGGAGCTCGCACCACATCGCCGCGATGTCGCGTTCGGCTGCTCCGCGGGGCGCGACGAACGTGTTCTCGAGCTCTGGCCGGCTTTCGTCCGGCTCAGGTAGCGCCGCGCGATCGATCTTGCCGTTGGCCGTGAGTGGCAGTGCCCGCATCACGACCCAGGCGGCGGGACGCATGTAAACCGCGAGGCGCGGCTTGACCCAGTTGCGCAGGTCGGCGGTGTCCAAGTGCGCGCCCGCGCGCGGCGCGACCCAGGCGACGAGCCGCACAGCGCCCGCGGCGAGGTCGCCGACGGGGCGAACCGCCGCTTGCGCGACGCCTTCGTGGGCGGCGATCACCGCTTCGATCTCGCCGGGCTCGACGCGGAAGCCACGGATCTTCACTTGGTGATCCGTGCGCCCGACGAAGACGAGCGAACCGTCCTGCAGGCGGCGCGCCCGGTCGCCCGTGCGATACATGCGCGCGCCCGGTTCGCGCGGAGCAAAGGGGTCCGGCAGAAAGCGCTCGGCGGTCAGCGCGGCGCGGCCGTGATAGCCGCGCGCCACGGTCGGGCCCGCGATGAAGAGCTCGCCCACGACGCCATCGGGGACGCGGGCGAGGAACCGGTCCAGCACGTAAAGCCGGGCGCTACCCATCGGGAGCCCGATCGGCACGGCGCCGTCGGCGTCTGCGGGCGGCGGCATCGAGAGCGCGTCACCGACCGCGACGCCGACCGTCGCCTCCGTGGGCCCGTAGTGGTTGAGCACCTTGAGTTCGGGCGTGCCGGCCGCCGCCACTCGCTCGACCAGGGCCGGCGACAACGCTTCGCCGCCGCACACCAGCGTGCGCCGCGGCAGAATCGCCCGTTCGCTGTCGCGATCGCCGGCGCCGTCGAGCAGCGCCGCAAGGTGTGACGGGACGATCTTGAGCACATCGACGGGGAACGCGCGCAGGTGCTCCGCCAGGATGCGGGCGTTGCCCATCGACTCCTCGCCGAGCAGCCGGACGGTGCCTCCTGACGCCAGCGCCGGGAACAGCGTCGTGTGTCCAAGGTCGGCCGCGAGCGTCGACAGGTTGCCCCAGCGGGCGCCGGTACCGACGCCGACTTTCGGCTCGACCGCGGCGATGTAGGCCGCCAGTTGCCGGTGCTCGATGGCCACCGCCTTCGGTGTGCCGGTCGAACCCGATGTGTAGAGCAGGTAGGCGAGGCTGGCCGGAGCCGGCAGGGGAGCCTCGGTGTCGCGCTCGGGAGCGGCTTGGGTCTTCGCTTCCTTTGTGTCGAGGAGCCACCGCGGCCGGCCGTCGGGAATGCGGCCAGCGAGCAGAGCCTCGGTGAGCACGACCGACGCGTGGGCGTCGTCGAGCCGGAAGCGCAGCGCGTCCATGGGCAGCGCCGGGTCGAGCGGCATGTAGGGCGCGCCCGCGCGCATCGCGCCGAGCATGGCGACGATCGCGTGGTGGGTGCGGGACATCACCACCGCGACGGGACGCCTCGGCCCGGCCCCCGACGCCCGCAACCGCGCGGCGAGCGCCTTCGTCTGGTGGTCTAGCTCGCCGTACGTCACCGTCGCCGCATCGGCGACGACAGCGGCGCGCTCCGGCTCGGCGCGCGCGGCCGCGGCGAAGCGCTCGAGGAAGAGTGGCGGCGGCGTTGTCGCGGAGCCATTCAGTGCGGGTTGATGCGTCGCGGCCGGCGCGACCAGGTCGTGCGCGCGGATGGGTGCGTTCGGCTCGCGTGCGATGGCGGCGAGCCATGTGGTCAGACTCGCGGCAAAGCTCCGCGCGACGGTGAGGTCGACTCGGTCAGAGTCGACCTCGAGGGCGAGCTCGACCGCGTCTGGTGTGCCCGCCACCAACAGGATCAGCGGAGCGTCGACCCCGGCCCAGCGCAGCGTCTCGATCGTGCCGGCGCCGCCGAGGCCGGTGTCGATCCGCGCGAAGGCGATGGCGTCGCGTTCGGTGCGCGCCGAATCGGGGCTGTGGAGCGCAGCCAGGTCGGGCTCGCGGTAGCCGTGCTCGTGCTCGCGCGCGGTCGCGACGTCGCGCGCCAGCGCGACCGCGAGATCGCTCACCGAGGCGATGAAGTCGACCGGCGGTGCGACCGGCAGCCAGCGCGAAAGCGGGCCGAGCAGCGTTTCGAGCTCCTCCATCCCGCGGCCGTCGGAGCTGACGCGGACGACCGGTCGGCTGCCGTCGTTGGTCCGCGCCAACAGGGCCTGCAGTCCGGCGAGCCACAGGGATTCGGCCGGCACGTCGACCGTGCGTGCCGCGGCCACCATCTGGGCCGCGACCCCAGCCGCCACCGGTACCGGGATCCGCTCGAAGCCCGCCCAGTCGGCCTTGCCGGTGGGTAGGTCCGCGGCGCGAGGCCAAGCGGTGAGCTGGCCGTCAAAGCGGGTGAAGTGCTCGCGGTCGGCCCGCGCTTCCTCGTCGTCGACGTCCTCGAGGCTCTCGCGGAAGAAGGCGGTGGCGCCAAGCCAATCGAGTGGGTCGGGCGACGGAGTACGCGTCTCGTCCGTGCACAGTTGGGCGGCGAGGTCGACCAATCCGCGACCATCGAGAGCCACCGCGGAGGCGGTGAGCACGAGGCGGGCGTCGCCGGCTTCGCCGCTGCGCACGACGCGCAGCGGCGCCTCGGCCCCGAGGTCGAACGGCCGCTGCCACTCGCGACGGCAGATGTCATCGACGTCCGTGGTCGCCTCGATCGCCAAGAGGCCGGCGGCGACCGGGTCGTCGGGCGCTCCTTCCACCAAGTGCTGCATCGGGCGACGAGCCCCGGGGCGTTGCAGCAGGCGAAGGCGCAGCACTGCGTGGCGGGCCACCAGGGCTCGCAGCCGCGCCGTGAGCTCGGGGACGGAGAGCACGGCCGTGGGCCGCACTACCAGCTGCACGCGCAGCGCTCCGCCGACCGCGCGCGCGACGCCGTGTGCGGGCGGCGTGTCGTCGATCGGGCGTCGCGCCAGTCCGTCGATCGCCCACTCCTGCTGGGGCGCGAGTAGATAGCCGGCCTCGTCGGTCATTGCATCGCTCGCGAAGAAGTTTGGATGCCGTCCGGCGTGCGCATCCGGCCCATGCCGACAATGATGCGTCGTTCGCCAGCGAACGGGTTGCGGCCGTGGGACACGCGTTCGTTGTCGATGAACAGCACGTCGCCGCGGCGCCAAGGGAACTGCACTCTCGTTTCCTCGTAGGCGCGGTCGACCGCGGCGAGGTCGCTCTCGCTGATCGCCGAGCCGTCGCCGAAGGTCACGTTGCGCGGGAGGCGGTCCACGCCGTACTTCGCCAGCAGCGCGTTGCGCACGCCGGCTTCGAGGTAGCGGGGATGGTGAAGCGCGATCTGGTTGAACCACACCGCAAACCCATGGTCGGGATGCGCGATGATCGCCGGCCGACGGTCGGCGATGCGCACGGTGCCGTCCGCGTCCCAGTCGAGCGTGGTGTTGGATCCGGCGCAGCGCCGTTCGACCTCGTCGCGCGACTCCGTGCGGAAGAAATCTTGCCAGCGGACGTCGAGGCCGGCTGTGAACGTGCGGGAGTAGCGCAGCCCGAGGGTCTCGAAGCGCTCGCGCACGTCATGGGGGAGGCAGTCGAGGACGAGACGTCCGTCGACGAGCGGCGTCTCGCCCTGACTTTCGGCGGGCACGACGCAGCCGAACAGGATGCGGGTCGGCCAGCTCGTCAAGTGTGAGCTCTCGTTGTGGAAGCGGATGGCGCGGTCCGCCGGATACGGCGTCGATCCGTAGACGCGGCCGCTGGCCGACGCTCGCGGCAGGTCGCCGTAGTCGCCGTACAGCTCGCCCACGAGCGCGCGACCCAGTGCCTCGAATGTCTCCTCGCGGTGAAATGGCCCGCCGCGAAACAGCACGGCACCGTGGCTCTGGATCGCCGCCGCGACCGCGGCGCGCTCCGTGGATGCCCAGGCGAGGAGGTCGGCGTCGGCGCTGACGGCTTCGATGCAAAACGGCATCGTGGCTCCGGCCCCGGTGCGTCCCGCGACCGCGGCGCCGGTTCGCACCAGCGGGGCGGCGGCGGCCGCCGCCGCGGGCCGCGCCGACGCGCGCCGGAGGCGTTCACGACGGCCTTCCGCGCGCCGGCTCGAGTGCTCGCGCGCCGCGCTGCGTTCGGCCTCGGTGCGCAGGTCAAGCTCATCGATGACGATGTCCGGCTGAGCGCCGACGGTCGCGAGCAGTTGCTCGAAGCGGCCCGCCAGGCGTTCGATGCGCGCCTCCGAGAAGCGGCCGGCGTCGTAGCGCCAAGTCCCCGCCAGCCCGTCCTCGGTGCGGCGGAAGAAGAAGGCGACGTCGAACTTCGTGGTCGGCGGCGCTAGCTCGAGCGCGCGGGCCTCCAGCGGCCCGAGCTGCAGCCGTACCGG
Source organism: Planctomycetota bacterium (assembly GCA_039029375.1). GTDB lineage: Bacteria > Planctomycetota > UBA1135 > UBA1135 > UBA2386 > JBCCGH01. The sequence continues at coordinate 62,765 of JBCCGH010000001.1, read as the reverse complement.
CGGCAGATTCTGGAACACGAAGAGCACCTGCACGAGTGGCGTGCGCCCGTCCGCCCGTCGGTCCCCGCCGTGGGCGCTGGCCAGGCGGGCGAACGGCACGTCCTGGTGCTCGTACGCGGCGAGGCAGGTCTCGCGCACGCGGTCCACGAGTGTGGCGAACGTCGGCCGGCCGGCGAGCCGCGTGCGCAGCGGCAGCACGTTGACGAAGAAGCCGATCAGCCGCTCGGTCGCGCTGTGCGTCCGGTGGGCCACGTCGGTGCCGACGACGACGTCGTCGACCTCGGCTTCGCGCCCGAGCAGGAGCTGGAACCCGGCGAGGCATACCATGAACAGGCTCGCGTCGCGGTCGAGAGCCAGCGACTCCAGCGCGTCGAGCACGGCACCCTTCACCTGGAACGGCGCCTCCGCGGCGCGCGCCGGGCCGTCGCCGTCCGGCTCCAGCAGTTGCGGGCGTACGCCGGCGAGCACCCGGCCCCAGTGCTCTAGCTCGCGAGCCAGCGTGGCTTCGTCGAGGACCGAGCGCTCGTGCAGCGCCCAGTCGGCGTACTGCACCTCGAGCGGCGGTAGCGAGCTCGGCAGCCCGGCGACGTGCGCGCCATAGAGTGCGGTCACCTCGCGCGCGAGCACGCCGGCGGACCAACCATCGCTGATGATGTGGTGCATGATCAGCACCACGACGTGCTGCTGATCGCCGGTGCGGAGCAGCATCGTGCGCAGCAGCGGGCCGGCTTCGAGGTCGAAGGGCGCGCGCGCTGCGGTGCCGACGCGGTCGCGGAGCGCGCGCTCCCGGTCCGTTTCGTCCAGGTCGCCGAGGTCGCTCTGGCTGAACGAAGCCGCGGCAGCGGCCAGCGGCGAGTCTGGCTCGTGGATACGCTGCCGGGGCTGACCGTCGACCGCCGGGAAGCTCGTGCGCAGGATCTCATGCCGCGTGACGACCGCGGCCAGGGCCGCGGCGAGCGCGCCGGGGTCGAGGGGGCCGTCGAGCTGCAGCGCCATTGGAATGGCGTAGGACGCGTCGCCCGGCCGCAGCCGGTCCAAGAACCACAGCCGCTCCTGCGCGTAGCTGAGCGGGATGTGCTCCGGCCGAGGGCCGTGGCGCATCGGCACGAGTGCGGTGCCGCAGCGCGTTCCGGACAGGTCGGCGCGACCGATGTCGATCTGGCGCGCCAACGCCGCCACGGTCGGCGCTTCGAACAGTGCCCGCAGCGGCATCTCGATGCCGAGCTGCTCGCGGACCCGCACCGCGACGCGCGTGGCGAGCAGCGAATGCCCGCCGAGCTCGAAGAAGCTGGCCTCGATGCTGACGCGCTCGTGCCCGAGGACCTCGGCGAAGATCGCCGCGAGCTCGGTCTCGGTTTGGTTGCGCGGCGCGCGATGCTCGACGCCACTGCCGCTGCGCGCGCGGGCCTCGTTGACGAGGGCGCGCCGGTCGGTCTTACCATTGGGCGTCCGCGGCAGCGAAGCGAGCTCCTCGATGCGCTGTGGGACCATGTAGTCGGGGAGGGTCGCCGCCAGGCGTTGGCGGAGGCCGGCACGATCGAGCTCACCGTCGCTGTTGCCGGGTGCGGCGACGACGAACGCGACAAGCGTGGCGTCGGCCACGACGACTGCGCTTGTTGCGACCGCGGGTGCCGCGGCGAGGGCGGCCTCGATCTCGCCGGTTTCGATCCGGTAGCCGCGCACCTTGACCTGGCCGTCGCGGCGTCCGCCGTACTCGAGGCTGCCGTCGCGGCGCAGCCGGCAGAGATCGCCGGTGCGGTACATCCGCGCGCCGGCGCCCGCCGCCGGACCAGCATCCGGCACGAAGCGCAGCGCGGTCTCCGCGGCGCGGCCTTCGTAGCCGCGCGCGACGCCGGGCCCGCCGATGGCGAGTTCACCCCAGACGCCGATCGGCGTGGGACGCCCGGCCGCGTCGACCACGCGCAGGCGGGTGGTGCCCAAGGGTTCGCCCAGTTCGACCGTACCGTTGCACCGCGTGCCGGCCTCGAAGCGGTGCGCGGTGGACCACACCGTGGTCTCGGTCGGCCCGTAGAGGTTCCAGACCTGGCCGGTCCGCGCCGCCACCCACCGTGCCAGCTCGACCGGCAGCGCCTCGCCGCCGATCAGCGCTTGCAGCGACGGATCGCCCGGCCAGTCGGCGTCGCGCAGCAGATGCCACGTCGCCGGCGTGCCCTGGAGCGCGTTGGCGCCACTGACCGCCAGCCGTCGGGCGAGCGCGGTGCCGTCCGCGGTCTCTGCCGCTGGCGCGGCCTCCGAGGTGCCGCCGACGAGGAGCGGGCCCCATCGCTCCAGCAGCGCGATGTCGAAGCCTAGGGTCGTCACGGCGAGCACCGCTGTGTCCGAGGTCCAGCCGAGCCGCGCCGTCATCGCTTCGAGGAAGAAGCCGGCGGCGCGGTGGGGGACGCCGACGCCCTTGGGCTGGCCGGTGGAGCCGGAGGTGTAGAGCACGTAGGCAAGCCGGTCCGCACCACCCGGCGGCGGCTCGAGCGGCGCCCTGGGCGTCGCCGGTGGCGGCGTCTCGTCGAGCGCGATCGTGGCCAGGCCGTTTGGCAGCGCCGCCGCCGCGCGCGCGCCCGAAGTCATGACGAGACGCACGTCACTCGAGGTAACCATTGCCGCGAGGCGGTCGCGCGGGAAGTTGGGATCGAGCGGCACGTAAGCGGCGCCGGCCTTCCACGCGGCGAGCATCGCGACCCATTCGTCGACTCCGCGCTCGGCGCTCAGGCCCACACGGTCTTCGCTGCCGACGCCGTGCTCGACCAGCTGCCGCGCGACGTGGTTGGCGCGCCGGTCGAGCTCGCCATAGGTCAACCGCTGCCCTTCGCTGGCGACGGCGGGTGCGTCGGGCCGCTCGGCGGCGAGGCGCGCGAAGCGTTCGGCCAGAGTGTCGGCGGCGGGCTCGACGGCGGAAGGTGCGGTCCCCGGCTCGGGGCGGATCGAGAGCGGCAACCCGAGCGGCAGGTCCGCGACGCAGCGGTCCGGATGGGCGACCGCGGCGCCGAGCACCGTCACGTACGCCGCGCACCAGGCCTCGACCGTCTCGCGGTCGAACAAGTCGGTCGCGTATTCGAAGTTGCCGACGAACCCGTCCTCGGCCTCCTCGAGCAGCACGGTCAGGTCGAGCTTCGCGGTCGGCACGTCGGCCTCGATGGGTTCGAAGCTGAGCCCGTCGAAGGCCACTGGTCCCCGCGGCGTGTTGCGCAGGGTGAACATCACCTGGAACAGCGGATTCGCGGAGAGATCCCGTTCGATGGGCAGCGCCTCGACCAGCTCTTCGAACGGCAGGTCCTGATGCGCGTAGGCGTCGAGCGCGGTCTGCCGCACCCGGGCCAGCAGCGTGCGAAAGCTCGGGTCGCCGCCGACATCGGTCCGCAGCACCACCGTGTTGCTGAAGAAGCCGATTAGCCGCTCGAGCTCGGGCCGGCGGCGGTTGGCGATCGGCGAGCCGACGACGATGTCGGCGCGGCCGGTCAGGCGGGCCAGCAGCACATCGAAGGCCGCGAGCAACACCATGAATGGCGTGGCCCCCTCGGCGGTGGCGAGCGCGTTGAGCGCCTCGCCGGCCGCGGCGGGCACGGTGAAGCGCACGCGGTCGCCGCGGTGCGTGGGGCGCGAGGGGCGCAGTCGGTCCGCGGGTAGGGGCAGCAGCCCGGGCAGGCCCGTCAGGCGGTGGCGCCAGTGGTCGATCTCGACCTCACGCTGTTCACCAGCTAGCCACTCGCGTTGCCAGGCGGCGAAGTCCGCGTACTGGACCTCGAGCGCGGGCAGCGGGCTCGGCACGCCGCTCGCGAACGCGCCATAGAGCGTGGCGAGCTCGGCGAGCAGCACGCCGCGCGACCACGCGTCGAACACGATGTGGTGGCACACGGCGAGGAGCACGTGCTCGTCCGGCTCGAGCTCGACGAGGGCGACGCGCAGCAGCGGTCCCTCGGCGAGGTCGAACGGCGCCAGGGCGCGAGCTGCGAACGCGGGGCGGATCGCCGCCTCCCGCTGCTCCGGCGCAATGTCGTCGAGGGCGATCCGCTCGACCGGCACTCGCCCGGCGGCGTCGGCCGGCCGCACGATTTGGACCGGCTCGCCGACGAACCCAGGGGCGCCCGTGTCGTCTTGGCGGATGACCGTGCGCAGCGACTCGTGTCGGCGCACCAGCTCATCCACGCTCGCGGTGAGCGCGGCCACGTCGAGCCGGCCGCGGACCCGCGCCGCCATCGGGATCGCGTAGGCGGCACGGCCCTCGGGCTCGAGCCGATCGAGCAGCCACATGCGGCGTTGGGCGAACGAGAGCGGCAGTGGGCCGTCGCGCGACACCGGCTGGAGCGGCGGCAAGGTCACGCTGCCGCCGGCTGCTGCGGCGATGCGTGGCGCCAACCCGCGCACGGTGGGGGCTTCGAACAGAGCGGCGAGCGGCAGCTCGGAGGCGAACTCCTCGCGGATCCGCGACACCGCGCGCGTCGCGAGGAGCGAATGACCGCCGAGCGCGAAGAAGTCTCCAGTAGCCGAGACGCGCTCGACGCCGAGCACGTCGGCGAAGAGCGCCGCGAGGCGACGCTCGTCGTCGCCGTCAGGTTCCACGAAGGGACCCGCCGTCGCATCGGGCGCGGGCTCTGGCAGCGCTGCGCGCGCGAGCTTGCCGTTGGGCGTGAGTGGCAGGCGGTCCAGCAGGACGATGCGCTCGGGGACACTGGTGGGCGGTAGCCGCTCCGCGAGCCACTCGACCAGTGCCTCGGGGCGCACGTCCGCCGCGACCGCGTAGCCCACGAGGCGCGCCTCGAAGGCCCGCACCGCCGCGCCGCGCACGGCCGGGTGCTCGGTGAGCGCGCGTTCGATCTCGCCCGGCTCGATCCGCAGCCCGCGGATCTTCAGCTGATCGTCGATGCGCCCGGCAAAGTGGATCAGGCCGGCCGCGTCCATCCACGCTCGGTCGCCCGTGCGGTATCGACGTCCGGTGGGGTTGTCAGCGCGTTCCGCGAGCGGGAAGCGCGCCGCAGTCAGCGCGTCGCCGTCGCGGCCGACGTAGCCCCGCGCGAGCTGCGCGCCACCGATCCAGAGCTCGCCGGGCACGCCGCGCGGCACCACGCGACCCGCGCCGTCGACCACCTCGACTGTCACGCCGGGCAGTGGTGTACCGAGCGGGGGCTGGGCGAGGGGGAGCGCGCCGACCGCCGGGGGTGCGACCGCGCACGTGAGCACGCCCACGGTCGCCTCGGTGGGACCGTAGTGGTTGAGGACCGACAGCTGCGGCGCCAGGTCGCTGATCCGTTCCACCAGCGCCGCTTCGAGCCGCTCGCCGCCGAGCACCAACGTGCGGGTCGGCAGGATGCCGGCGGGATCGCGGCCGCTCAGCAGCGCCGCCAGGTGCGATGGCACGATCTTGAGCACGTCCACCGGCTCGGCGCGGAAGCGTTCGGCGAGCCGGTCGGGATCCATGGCGCGGTCGGCCCCGATCACGTGCAGCACCCCGCCGCCGGCCAGGCTGGCGAAGATCGAGGTGTGCCCGAGGTCCGACGCGAACGTCGACACCGTGGCGTAGGCAAGCCCTTCGTCCAGGTGCAGGCGCGCCTCGATCGCGGCGATGTAGCTGCTGAGTGCGCCGTGCTCGACGCCGACCAGCTTGGGCCGCCCGGTCGAGCCCGATGTGAAGATGCCGTAGGCCAGCGCGTCGGCAGGCGGCAGCGGCCAGGTGCCCGTTTCGTCGACCGGCTGCCGGCCGAGCTGTGCGGTGTCGACCGCGACCCGGTGCGTGCCTTCGGGCAGGGTCGCCGGGCCGGTCGCGGCGTCGACGACCACGGCGTCGATGCCGCCCTCTTCGATCCGCGCGCCCATTGCCTTCGTCGGCAGGTCGGGATCCAAAGGCACAAAGGCCGCGCCGGCGCGCCAGGTGCCCAGCCACGCCGCGATGACCGCACCAGAACGAGGGAGAGCGATCCCGACGCGCGCGTTTGGCCCCAGCTCGGCCTCGCGCAGGAGCGCCGCCACCGCGGTGGCCGCCCGGTCGAGCTCTCGCCGCTTCCACTTTCGCGCTTCGTCGACCAGCGCGACGGCGTTCGGGTCGGCGGTGACGCCGTCGGCAAACCGCACCAAGACGCCGAGCGTCGCGCGTGCCACCGGCGGCGTGGCCGCGTCGGCGCGATCGTCCGCGCCGTCCGGCCGCGCGAGCGCAAGCGCATCGAGTGCGGGGTCGGCGGCGATGCCGTCCGCGAGCAGGGCCTCGAACCGGTCCGCGAGCTGGTCGAGCTCGGTGGCTTCGACCGTGCCGGCGCCCGCGCTCCACAGCAGGCGGATCGAGTGAGGCGCGACCTCTGCTTCGAGCACGAGCCGTGCCGGTAGCGGCCCGCGCTCGACGCCGGCGAACGCGAAGCGGACGCCAGCAGCATCGATGGCCGTCGCGGCGACGCCGTCGGCTGGCGCGCGCGCGGCGAAGGCCGCTGCGAATGGCCCGAGGGTCGCACCACCACGGCCGCGGCCGTCATAGGCATCGGTCCAGCGCCGCACCTCGGCCGTCGCCGCCGCGAGGCGCTGGGCGTGCTCGGCGAAGCACTCGCGGGCTGTCGCGTCGAGTGGTTGCGGCATCGGCACGGGGACCCAGCGATCGAGGGGACCGGCCACGCCCGCCAGCTCGGGTGCCTCGCGCGCATCGATGCCAAGTGCCACGGGCACCGGCGTGCCGGCCCGCCGCAACAGCAGTGCCGACAGGGCCGCGCGCAGACCGTCGGCGACCGCGAGCCCGCGCGCCGCAGCCCACGCCGCCAGTGCTTCGCACCGCTTGGCGTCGAATCGGCGGGCGAGTGTGGCTGCCGCGACACCGGGTGCCGCGCTCTCGACCGGGCCGGGCACGCCCGCGGCGCCGCGGTCGGACTCGACGTTGGCCCAGAAGCGACGGGCGCTGCTGGCCTCGTCGCTCTCGAGAAGGTCTTCTTGCCACGCGGCGACGTCGAGGAACTGCAGCACCTCGCTGTCCGGTGCGGCGCCTTCATCGGTGGCGTACGCGGCGACCAACTCGTCGGCCAGGACTTCGAGCGTCGGTCGGTCGGCGAGGAGCCAAGGCAGCTCGAGCGCGATGCGGACGCTCTCGGCGTTTGCCGCTTCGGGCCGCGCCGTGACGTGGAGCTGGGCGCCGGCCCGCGCGCTGCCGTCGCCGACCATCTGCACGATCTCCTCCACCTCGGGCAGCCGAAGCACGCGCATGGTGAGCAGCTCGTGCCGCGCCCGCAGCCGCCCGAGGGCGCGCTCGAGCCGGGCGCGATCGAGCGGGCCCGTGGCGTCGAGCAGCACGGTCGCGACGGCGTCGACCGCCAGCGCCGGATACCAAGCGGCCCGGCTGCGCTGGACCGGGGACAGCGGCGATGCCTCGACGGCCTGCGGTGTGGTCACGCGTCTGGCTCCGTCGTCGTTGCTTGGGTGCTCGCGGCGCCGGTCATGCACACCACGACCCGGCGCTCTCCGGCGAAGGCTTCGCGACCGTGGCTGGCGAGTACGTTGTCGACGAGCAAAAGGTCGTGTGGCTGCCAGTCGAAGCGGATCGTCTCGGCGGCGAACGCGTCGCGGATCGCCAGCAGGTCGCCCGGCGGGATCGTGGCGCCGTTGCCGAAGCGCGCTTGGCGGGGGAGGCCGTCTTCGCCACCGCACGTGGCGAGGAGAGCCGCATGATCGGCGGCGCCGAGCGCGGAGGTGTGGAACAGGTGCGCTTGGTTGAACCAGACTGGCTCGCCGGTCGCGGGGTGCGGAATCACCGCCGGGCAGACCTGTCGAGTGCGCAGGCGCTCGTTCGGACCCCACTGCACCTCGATGCCCTCGCCGGCGCAGAACCGCTCGACGTCATCGCGCGCGTCGGTCTGGAATACCTCGCGCCAGCCCAGGTCGAGCGGGCCGCCGTAGTTGCGGACGTAGAGCACGCCGTGCCGCGCGAAGCGATCGCGGACCTTGGGAGGGATACGCGCGAGGACCCGACGGTTGTCGGCGAGCGGCGTGGCGCCGCCGTGACGCGCCGCGATGAGACACAGGAAGCCGACCAGCCGTGGAAACGACCGGCTGTACGCCTGCTCGCTGTGCTGCGGGATGACCCGTTCGGCCGGGTAGTCGGTCGAGGTGTAGACGCGACCGGAGACCTGCGAGCGCGGCGTCGAGCGGTAGGAGTACGGGAGGGCCGCCGCGTCATCGAGCGCGTGCATGGCCGCCTCGAGCGCCGCGGGTGTGTCGAGCGGGAAACCGCGAAACAGCAGCGCTCCGTGGCGGTGCAGCAGGTCGAAGATCTGTGTCCTTCGCGGGCCCAGCCACTCGGTGAGGCGCACGTCCGGACGATTTGCAGCGAGCAGCGCTGGCAGCGGCGCGCCTGCCGGCGGCGGCTCGATGCGAACCAGGTGTTCCGCGTCGATGCGCACGGTCCGTCGCCGGCGCGGTTGCCGGCCGTCGCCGCTGCGGATCGTCGGGCGTGGTACGGGCATGGCGGGGCGCATTTCAGGGCTTGGATGCAGGGCGGGTTCGAAGGCTGGCAAGGCCGCGGCGGCGGTGGTCGGCAAGCTGCTCCGCCTCGTGCGCGGCGGCGCGACCTCGCCACTCACCGAGCGTGCGCTCCGGCTTGTGGACCATGGCCTGGAGCAGCTCGATGAGGCGGTCGGCAAGCCGTTCGATGGTGGCGGCGTCGAAGCGGTCGACGCGGTACTCGAGGCCACCGACGACCGTTCCACCGCGGTCCCCGTCACCGTCCTCCCCATGACCGTTCTCCATGAGCTCGAGCTTGAGGTCGTAGCGCGCCGGTAGCAGGCCGTTGGCGAACCGCGCGATGTCCTCCGCGGGGACGGGTTCGACGGTGAGATCGCCACCCAGCGCCAGCTCCGGGCGCGGCACGTTCTGCAGCACGAACCACAGCTGGCCCAGCGAGGTGGGCGCGCGACTGCCAGCGGCGGCGGCTTCGGCGATCCGTGGAAAAGGGAGGCGCCGATGTGCGAGGCCGGCGAGGGTGACGTCGCGGGCGTCGGTCACCAGTGACCACAGGCTCGTGGACGGAGTGAAGCGCAAGCGGAGCGGCAGCGTGTTCACGAAGAACCCGATCGAGGCCTCGATGCGCGGGTGGTCGCGGCCCGCGGCGGGACAGCCGATCACGAGATCGTCGCCGCCGCCTTCGACGTAGAGTGCGGCGCCGTAGGCCGCGAGCAAGACCGCGAACAGCGTCGTGTCATGAGAACGGGCGAGGTCGCGCACGCCTGCCGCCAACGTCGCGCCCAGCTGCACGCGGTGCCGCGCCGCCCGTCGCGGTCCAGTGCCGCTCCCGTCGCGGTCCGCGGGCAGTACGAGCTCGCTGGGGACGTCGCGCAGGGTCCGCGCCCAGTGCTGCATCTCGGCGTCGACCGCGCCTTCGTCAAGCATCGCGCGCTCGTGGATCGCCCAGTCTGCGTACTGAATCGACGGCGGCGGCAGCGGGCTCGGCGTGCCGGAGCGGCGGGCCTCGTAGAGCGTCGTCAGCTCGCGCGCAAGCACGCCCACCGACCAGCCGTCGCTGACGATATGGTGCATGACGAGCATGGCGAGGTGCGAATGCGCGCCCAGCCGCAGCAGCAGCGTGCGGAGCAGCGGGCCGTCCGCCAGCAGGAACGGATCCTGCGCGCAGCGGAGTGCGTGGGCGCGAATTGCCGCGGTCTGGGCTTCGCCAGCGGCGAGCGCCGACAGATCCATCTCGGTGATGCCGACGGCGCGTTGTGCGAGCTCCGAGTCGGGTGCATGGACGCGCTGCTCCACCCGGCCGGCGACGGTCGCAAACGTGGTCCGCAGCACTTCGTGTCGCCGCACCACGTCGCGCAGCGCGCGGCCGAGGGCGTCCACGTCGACCGTGCCCTCGAGGCGCAACAGCAGCGGGATCGCGTAGGCCGGGTCGCCCGGGTGCAACTGGTCGAGGAACCAAAGCCGCTCCTGGGCATGGGTGCAGGGGATCGACGCCGGCCGCTCGGCGTGCGGGACCGCGACGAGCGGCCGACCCGCGGTCGTGACCCCGAGGGCATCGATTCGCACCGCGAGCGTCGCCGCCGTCGGGGCCTCAAAGAGAACGCGCAGGGGCAGGTCGCGACGCAGGCTCTCGCGCACGCGCGCCGCGATGCGCGTGGCCAGGAGCGAATGACCGCCGAGCTCGAAGAAGTTGGCCTCGACGCTCACACGCGGTAGCTCCAGCACTTCGCCGAAGATCTCGGCGACCACCGCCTCGGTCGGGGTCCGCGGCGCCACGTAATCGGCGCTCTTGGCGCGCGTCGCCCTGGCTCGCTCCGCCAGCGCGCGGCGATCGAGTTTGCCGTTGGGCGTGAGCGGCAGCGCCGGCTGTACCTCGATCCGTCGCGGCACCATGTATGCCGGCAGCGAGCGGGCGAGCTCGGCGGCGAGCGCGTCGACGTCGACGGCCTCGGCCTCGGTGCCCACGTCGGGCGTGACGAAGGCGACCAGCGTCTCGCCGACGGCGACGACCGCGCTGGTGGCGACGCCTTCACACGCCGCCAGCCGCGCCTCGATCTCGCCGGTTTCGATGCGGTAGCCGCGCAGCTTGACCTGGCCGTCGCGGCGACCGCCGAACTCGAGGTCGCCGTCCGGGCGCATACGGCACACGTCGCCGGTGCGGTAGAGCCGCGTGCCCGGCGCCGCGTCGAACGGATCGGGCACGAAGCGCACCGCCGTCTCTGCGGCGCGACGCTCGTAGCCGCGTGCCACGCCGGGGCCGCCAATCGCCAGCTCGCCCCAGATGCCGAGCGGGGTCGCGCGGCCGCGGGGATCGAGGATCGCGAGCCGGGTCGCACCGAGCGGCTCGCCGAGCTGGACGATCTCGCGGGGCTCGCGACCTCGGCTTGCGTCGAAGCGATGCGCCGTCGACCAAACAGTCGTCTCCGTCGGCCCGTAGAGGTTCCAAGTGGCGGCGGTTCGACCGGCGATCCAACGGGCGAGCTCGGCCGGCAGCGCCTCGCCGCCGACCAGCGCCTGCAGGCCATCGTCGCCCTGCCAGCCGGCGTCGCGCAGCAGCCGCCACGTCGCGGGCGTGCCCTGGAGTGCGTTCGCGCCGCTCGCTGCGAGCCGCGCGCCCAGCGCCGCACCGTCCGCCGCCTCGACCGCGGCGACGACCTGTGAGTCACCCCCGACGAACAGCGGGCCCCAACGTTCGAGCAGCGCGATGTCAAAGCCGAGCGTGGTGACCGAGAGCATGCGCAGGCCGGCGGTCCACCCCAGGCGTGCCGTGATGGCGTCGAGGAACGCAACCGCCGCGCGGTGGCTGACGCCAACGCCCTTGGGCCGCCCCGTCGACCCGGACGTGTAGAGCACGTAGGCCAGGCGCTCTGGCTCGCCCGGCCGCGGTCCAGCGGCCGTACCGTCGACGCCGCCTGGGGCGCCCACGGACTCGAGGGCCAGCGTCTCGACGCCGGCGGGCAGCGCCAACTCGGCGCCCGTGCCCGCCGTAAGCACGAGGTCGAGAGCGCTCGACGCCACGATCCAGGCGAGTCGGTCGACGGGGAAGGTCGGGTCGAGCGGCACGTAGGCCGCGCCCGCTTTCCATGCGCCCAGCATGCCGACCCACTCGAGGAAGCCGCGGTCGGCAGCGAGACCGACGCGAGCCTCGGGCCCGACGCCGCGAGCGGCGAGTACCCGCGCAAGCTGGTCGGCGTGCTCGTCCAGCTCGGCATAGCTCCACCATCTGCCGTCCGTGCCGACGGCCGGAGCATCGGGGCGCGTTGCGGCGATGGCCGCGAAGCGTTCGTCCACGGTCGCCGCGGCGGTGGTGCCGGTGTCACACGGTGGCTCGGTGCGGCCCTCGCGCACGGACGGTGGGAGCCCCAACGGGAGGTCGTCGATGCGCGTGTCAGGGTCCGCCACGGCGGCCGTGAGCAGAGCGCGGTAGGCGCTGCACCAACGCTCGACGGTGTCGCGATCGAGCCGTTCGGTCGCGAACTCGGCCGCGCCCGACAGACCGTCGTCACCCTCGAGCCAGTTCATCGTCAGGTCGAACCGCGCGCGGCGGTTCGTCGACGGCCGGAGCTCGAGCTCGAGGTCGAGCTCCGCGAGCGGGTTGTCGGCGACCGGCACGTTCTGCAGCAGGAACAGCACCTGGAACACCGGGTGGGTCGATGGATCGCGCGGCACCGCCAGTCCGTCCACGAGCTGCTCGAACGGCACGTCCGGGTTTGCGAACGCGCCCACGGCCGTCGCCCGCGCGCGCTCGACCAGCGTGCGGAAAGTCGGCCGGCCCGAGGCGTCGACGCGCAGCACGAGCGTGTTCATGAACAGCCCGATCAGGGGCTCGGTCTCTGGCCGGTTGCGGCCGGCGATCGCGGTTCCCAGACAGAGATCCGTGTCGCCGCTGAGGCGGTGGAGCAGCGCCGAGAAGCCGGCGAGCAGAACCATGAAGAGCGTCGTGCCGTCGTGCTCGGAAGCCAGCCGCCGCAGCGCCGCAGTGGTTTCCCGGTCGAGGCCGAAGCGGACCACGTCCCCCGCCGCGCTCGGGGTCGCGCGCCGCGGTCGATCCAGCGGCAGGGCCGTGGCCGCGGGTGCGCCGCTCAAGCGCTCGATCCACCAGGCACGTTGGCGTTGGAGCTCCGCCACCCTTTGCTCGCTGCGTTGCCAGCGAGCGAAGTCGCCGTATTGGATCGGTAGCTTCGGCAGCGCGGGCTCGCGCCCGGTCGCGGCAGCGCGGTACCCCGCGACCAGCTCCACGAGGAAGCGCTGCGCGGACCACGCGTCGGAGACGATGTGGTGGAACGTCACGGCCAGCGTCCAGCGCGTGTCGGTCTGCCGCAGCAGCAGCGCGCGCATCGGTGGGCCGTTCGCCAGGTCGAACGGATCCTCGGCGGCATCCACGAGAAGGTCCCGGATCCGCGCGGAGCGCGCGTCCGGTGGGAGCGCGCGAAGATCCTCGAGAGCGAGCTCGACCGTGCCGCCTGGCGATGCACCAAACGGCACGATCACCTGGTTCGCCTCGTCGCCGTCGGGCACGAATCGCGTCCGCAGCGCCTCGTGACGCCGCACGACGCCGGCGAAGGCCCGAGTGAGCGCATCGACGTCGAGCGCGCCGACGACGTCGATGGCGCTCGGGTTGTTGTAGACCGGGCTGCCAGGCGCCAGCTGCTCGAGGAACCACAGCCGTCGCTGGGCGAAGGTCAGCGGCGCTCGGTCCTGCCCCGATTTCGGGATGGCGGCCGGCGCCGCCGCGCGGCGCTGTTGTGCCAAGCGCTTTTGCAACAGGCGCCGCTTTTCGGGCGACAGCCCGGCCAGTCGATCGTCGAGCCCGGTCACGGCGCGCCTTCCTCGAGGAGCCGCGACGCCTCTTCCTCTGACAGGCTCTCGATTTCGGCGAGCAGTTCGTCGAGGTCGTCTTGCGAGGCGTTGCGCTCCAGCTCGTCCGCGAGGACGGCCGCGGCTTGCGCCACCGTCGGGGCCTCGAAGAACCGGCCCACCGGAATCTCGAGCGCAAAGCGCGACGAGACCTTTGACAGCAGCATGGTCGCCAGCAGGGAGTCGCCGCCGAGGTCGAAGAACGGATCGTCGACGCCGACGGCTTCGAGGCCGAGGACCTCGGCCCAGATCGCCGCGAGCGAGGCTTCGATCTCGTTGCGGGGCGCGACGTAGGGCGTGGCTAGAGCGGGACGCGGTGCGCGCGCGGTCTCTGCTCCGTTCGCTTCCTCGCCATTCGGATTTGGGCCATTCGGATTCGGGCCATTCGGATTTGGGCCATTCGGATTTGGGCCATTCAGGTTTGGGCCATTCGGATTTGGAACGCGCGGGGCCACCGCGCCGGCGCGCAACCGCGCCGCGACCTCGTCCCGGCGTTGCGCCAGATCGCGCGTCGACACGTAGACGTGGTGGAGGTCAGGCGCGGCGATGAGGCGTTCGAGCGTGGCGACGGCCACGTCAACGTCGAGCCCGGCGATGCCGCGACCGTCGGACCAGACGTCCCAGCCGACGCTGCGCCACGGGCCGCGGCGCGCGCTGGCGAACGCGTCGAGGAACGCGTTCGCGGCGGTGTAGCTCGCGGTGCCGGGGCCCCCGAGGAGCGCGGCGAGCGACGACGACAGCATGACCCACTGGGGGTTGTGGCCTTGCAGCGCTTGTTCGAGCGCGAGCGTACCGGTGACCTTGGCGGCGAGCGGCGCGAGCAGGGCGTCTCGATCGGTGCGCTCGAGAGGCGTGCGGGCCGGCGCGTTGGCGAGGTGGAGCACCGCATGGATCGGCCCCAAGCGGGCCGCGATGCCGTCGAGGCACCTGGTCAGCGCGTCGACATCGGTGACGTCGACGCATTCGAGCTCGAGGGCGGCGCCGCTACCGCTGTTGGCTAGCGCGGCCAGCTCTGGGTCGTCGGCGACGGAGTCAGGCACGGTTCGCCCGAGGAGCACGACCCGCGCCGCGCGATCGGTGACGAGCCAGCGCGCCAACTTGCGGCCCATCCGGCCGAGTCCGCCGGTGATCACGACCAGCGAGCCGCGGTCGAGCTCCTGGCGCGGTGCCGGCAGATCGATGCTCTCGAGATGTTCGACCCACCGGTGCGCGCCGCGCAACGCGACGAGGTCGACGTCGTCGTCGATCGAGAGCTCCAAGAGGAGCTGCGGCACAAGAGCTGCCGCGGGGTTCGAGTCGACATCGATCGCCCGCACCCGGACCCCCGCAAGCTCCTGCGCGGCAACGCGCACGGCCCCGAGCACGGTGGCTCGACCGGGGTCGACGCGATCGTCGTGTTGGACTTCGGCCAGACCGGATGTGACGGCGATGACCTCGTGCACGCCATGGACCGGCTTTGGTTCGGCGCGCGCCAGCGCCGCAGCGAGCTCGGCGACGGTGGCGAATCCCTCGCGCGCGAAATCGAGAGCGTCGGGCGGGTCCTCGGCTGCGGTGGCGACCCCGCCGAGGTGCACGACGCGCGCCGGTCCCGCCACGGGGTCGAGCCGCTCGAGCCAGCGGTCGATCGCCGCGGCGTCGCCCGCTGCGGCGACCGTGACTCGTCCACCTTGATCGGCGAGCCCTTGCTCGAGCGGGTCGGCCAGGCCGGCGCGGTCGGCGACGATCAACCAATCGCCGTCGACGCTCCGCGCGTCGGCGGCCCGAACCGCCGGCCGGCGGCACCATGAGGGCACCCAGACCCGGCCTTCGGGCACCGGCGGGGTCTCGCTGCGCTGGTGTGCTGGCGCCGCCGTGCCCGTCGGGCGCTCGACCCAATGGCGCTGGCGTTGGAACGGATACGACGGGAGGCCGCCGATGCGGCGCCGGGCTGCCGAGGGCGTGCCGAACGGGTCGGTTGCAACCGGTACGCCGCCGGCCCAGAGCCGGCCGGTGGTGGCGAGCCAGGCGCGGACGTCGGCATGGTCCGGGTCGCCGCCGCGGTCGCTCGGCTCGGCTAGGCACGACAGCCGAGGCGAGTTCGGCGCGATCGTGCGGACAAGCGGTGTGAGCGTGCCGGGCGGCCCCACTTCGACGAACGCGGTTTCGGCGTCGGCCTCGAGCGACGCCAGTCCATCGGCAAAGAGCACGGGATCGCGGAGCTGCCGTCCCCAGTAGCCCGGGTCCGTGGCCTCGGCTGCGGTGAGTGGCGCACCCGTGCGGTTGGAGAGCACGGTGCGCCGGGGGGCGTGGAGCTCGATCCCCGCGACGCGTTGGACAAACCGCTCGACGGCACCATCCATCAGCGGCGAGTGAAACGCGTGCGACGTCGCCAATGGTCGCACCGCGAACCCGGCCGCGGTTAGCTGTTGGGTGACTTCGTCGATCGCCGTGGTTGGCCCCGACAGAGTCGTCGCCGCAGGGCCGTTGCGCGCCGCCACGACCACTCCAGTGGGCCCGGCCGCCAACCGCTCCGCCAGCTCGTCGGCATCCGCGCGCACGGCGATCATGGAGCCGCGCGGCTGGTCGCGCAGGATCGCGCCGCGTGCCACGACGAGGTCGAGACCGTCCGCTTCGCTAAACACGCCAGCTAGGCACGCCGCGGAGAGCTCGCCAAGGCTGTGGCCGAGCAACGCGGCGGGCTCGACTCCGAGTTCTAGCCAACGCTGGCCGAGCGCGACCTCGATCGCGAAGAGCAACGGCTGCGCCACGTGCGTCTCGTCGATCTGGTGCGTCGCCGGCCCTGGACCGTCGTTGGCGTAGAGTTGCCAGGGGTCGAATCCGAGGCTGGGTGCGAGACGGTCGCACATCGACGCGAGGTGTTTCCGCAGAGCTGGATCGCGTGTGAGTAGGCCGCGCGCCATGCCCAGCCGCTGAGCGCCTTGCCCCGGCAACAAGAACACGACGCGCTGGATGGGTTGCGCCGAAGCGAGCGCGCCTGGCGCGCGCAGCTGCGCGGCGGCCTGCTGTGTTGTCGACGCCACGACCGCCTGCCGCATCGGCATCTCCCGCCGGCCGCGGACGAGCGTGTTGGCGAGGTCGGCGACGGGCAGCTCCGGGCGTTCTTCGAGCGCGGAGGCGAGAGCTGTGCCCCGCGCGGCAAGGGCTCCGGCGCTCCGCGCGGAGAAGATCAGCAGCTTGGGCACCGGCGGCTCGACGGCTCGATCGCTGGCGATCGGCGGCGCCTCTTGCAGCACCAGGTGGGCATTGGTGCCGCCGATCCCAAACGAGCTCACGCCGGCGCGGCGCGGGGTGGCGCTCGCCGGCCAAGACGCGGCCTCGCGCGGCACTACGAAGTCGTCGCCGAGATCGATCTTCGGGTTGAGGGTCGTGAACTCGGGTTGCGGCGGCAGGGTTCGGTGCTCGAGGGCCAGCACGGCCTTGATGAGGCCCGCGATGCCAGCGGCCGCGTCCAGGTGGCCGATGTTGGCCTTGATCGCGCCGAGGGCCACGGGGGCTTTGGCCCCGGCGTCCTCCGCTGGCGACGCCGCGCCGAACGCGATCCGCAGCGCTTTGACCTCGATCGGATCGCCGATGGGCGTACCCGTGCCGTGGGCCTCGACGTAGTCGATCGAGCTCGCCGGCACGCCGGCGACCGTTAGCGCCTCGGCGATGGCGTCCGCCTGGCCGTCGATGCTCGGCGCGCCATAACCGGCCTTGAGCCCGCCGTCGTTGTTGATGGCCGAGCCGATCAGCACGGCGCGGATGGGGTCGCCGTCCGCGAGGGCGTCCTCGAGACGGCGCAGCACGACCACACCGGCGCCACTGCCAGGCACCGTGCCGGAGGCGCTCGCGTCGAAGACGCGACAATGCCCGTCCCTAGCGAGCACGCCGCCGGCCTGCGCCAGGTAGCCGCTCAGGTGCGGAACGAACACGGACGCGCCGCCCGCGAGCGCGACGTCGCACCCCTGCATCTGCAGGGACTGCGCGGCGAGGTGCACCGCGACGGCGGAGGTCGAGCATGCGCTTTGGACGTCGACGCTGGGACCGCGTAGGTCGAGTCGGTAGGAGACGCGGGTGGTGAAGAAGTCCTTGTCGCTGCCCAAGGAGCCGAGCCGAAGTCGATCGATGACGTCGGCCCCGGCGCCGAGTGGGTCGGTGCCCGCCAAAACTTGGTGCAAGAAGTAGCTCGACGAGCTCACGCCGCCGAAGACGCCGATGCGCAGCTCGTCGCTGCGGCTGGGATCGATCGCCGCGTCTTCGAAGGCCTCGAAGGCGCACTCCAGGAACAGCCGCTGCTGCGGATCCGTGAACGCAGCCTCGCGTGGGCTCATACCGAAGAGCTCGGCGTCGAATCCGTCGATGCCCTCCAGCGCGCCACGGGCTCGGACATAGCGTGGGTCGGCGAGCTGGGTTGGTGAGACGCCGGCCGCGCGTAGCTCGCCTTCGTCCAGCGTGCGGATCCCGCGCCGGCCATCGCGCACGAGGTCCCACAGCTCCGCGACCGACGACGCGCCGGGGAAGCGACCCGCCATCCCGACGATCGCGATCGCGTCGGTGGGCAGCCCGTCCAGAGGCTTGTCGCTCATGCCGCTCCCTCGGGCTGCCGCCGGTTCTTGCGCTGCCGCTCGATCACCTCACGCCGGGCGGCGGCGCGCTCGTCGCGTCGGGCCGCCGCGCGGCCGGCGTCTTCGACGTCGCCGGCCAGGTGCCGCGCCAGGGTGTGCACGGTCGGATAGCGGAACAGGTCGACCAGCTCGACGGATGCACCGAGGCGCTCGACCAGGGCGGGGTGCACCTGAACGAGGCTGAGCGACGTGCCGCCGAGCTCGAAGAAGTTGTCGTGCGCGCCGACCCGGTCGAGCCCCAGCGCTTCGGCCCAGACCGTGGCGACGATGCGCTCGGCCTCGCCGCGCGGCGCGACGTACGTCTCGGCCGCGTCGGGCTTGGCCTTGGCGAGTGCGAGGAGCGCGCGCCGGTCCGTTTTGCCCCGCGCGTCCTGCGGCAGCGCGTCGTTGAGGATGACCCAGCGCGCGGGAATCATGTGGGAGGGCAGGCGCTGCTCCAGCGCGGCGCGAAGATCGGCCGGCGCAGTCGCGGGACCGTCCGCCGTCGGCCCCGACGCAATGTGGGCGAAGCCGACCAGCGCCCGCCCGACTCCACCGGGTGCCGGCACGTCGAGCACCGCCGCGTCGGCGACGTGGTCCAGGCTAAGCAGCGCCCGCTCGACTTCGGCCAGCTCGACGCGGTAGCCGCGCACTTTGACCTGCCGATCGGCGCGGCCGACGTACTCGATGGCACCGTCCGGGCGCCGGCGCGCCAGATCGCCCGTTCGATAGAGCCGGGCGCCCGGCCGGCCGGAGAACGGGTCGGGGACGAAGCGCGCCGCCGTAGTCCCGGCTTGGCCCAGGTAGCCGCGCGCCACCGTTGGGCCGCCCACCAAGAGTTCGCCGACGACACCGGTCGGCGTTTGCGCGCCACGACGGTCGACCACGTAGAGCTCGGCATCGCCGAGCGGCCCGCCGATGGGCACTTCGCGCCGGCGTGGATCCTCCGGCTCAGTGCCGACGGTGTGGTGACTCACCACGACGGTGGTCTCCGTGGGGCCATACGTGTTGATGAGCGTCGGCCCGCAGCCCGCGGCGACCTGCTTGCGCCACGTGGCCAGTGCCTCGACGTCGAGGCGCTCCCCGCCGACGAGGATGAGGCGTACGGACGCGGGTGGGGCGAGTCCCTGTGCGTCGATGGTCCGCCACATCTGCTGCCAGAAGGCGGTCGGATGCGACAGGACCGTGACGCCTGCTTCGTCGCAGCGTTCGACGTATCGCTTGGGATCGACCAGCATCGGGCCATCGCGAAGCACTAGGGCGGCGCCTGCGGTGAAGGCCCCGAAGATCTCCTCGATTGACCCGTCGTAGGCGAGCGACGAGAGCTGCAGTACGCGGTCCGACGCGAGGATTCCGTAGGTTGCGACCGTGGCCTGGGCGAACGCGGCGAGCGCGCCGTGCTCGATGACGACTCCCTTCGGCTCGCCCATCGACCCGGAGGTGAACGCAACGTAGGCAATGCTGCGCCCATCCGGGCGGTGCGGTTGCGGTGTCGGTGCGTTGGCCGCGTCGGTGGCGAGGTCCACAGCCGCGTCCGGGGCCTGGGCGAGCGGGCCGAGCACGGTCCACGGGCCGGCGGGCAGCGCGTCGCGGCGGTTCGCGCCCGCCAGCACCAGCTCGACACGGGCCGCGGTGAGCATGCGCTCGGTGCGCTCGGTCGGCGTGCCGGGGTCGAGCACGAGGAACGCGGCGCCGGCGCGGAGCACTCCGAGCATCGCGGTCACGATCTCGGCGCTCCGATCCACGTCGAGCGCCACCACAGACTCGGGGCCCGCCCCGCGCGCGAGCAGACGCTGCGCCACCGTGTGCGCCGCGCGATGGAGTGCCCCGTAGCCGAGCTCGCGATCGCCGTCCAGAATCGCCAGGGCGTCCGGAGCGGTGGCCACGCGCGCGTCGAAGGCCTCGAGAGCAGTGCCGGGCGCGCCGACGTCGTCGCGCGTCCCCAGCCGCGGCTGTGCCGTCGCCGCCGGGGTGGTCGGCTCGAGCTCGAGCGTGTCGATGGGTTGTGCCGTGGCCCGAAGGGCGTTGTCCAGCAGCGTGGTCAGATGGCGCGCCGCAAGGGCGGCGAGCTCGTCGTCGAACACGTCCGTGTGGAAGTCGAACTCGAATGCCAGCCCGCCGGTGGCGCCGAAGTCTTCCACCTGCAGCGTGAGGCTTTCGAAGCCGAGTCCCGTGTGCAGCCATCTCGGCCGCATCGGTGCGCCCGCGAACGTGCCGGTTTGGGCGGTGTGCAGGTTGAGCGAGACTTCGTAGAGCGGCGCGTCGATCGGGTTGCGGACGACCTGCTCGCCGTGTCGCATCGCCTGCTTGAGCGCGGGGCCCGTGCGTTCGAACAGAGTTTCGAGTGTGTCGTCCTCTTTGACGGTGACCTCGACGGGGACCGTGCGCATGAACAGGCCGGCCGTCCCCCGCGCCGTGTCGCGGCCACGGTTGCGCCATGGCATGCCGATGAGCAGGCGTTGCCGGCCAGTGATCCGGTGCAGGTAGGCGGCGAGCACCGCCAGGAACAGCCGAAAGCGCATCACCGAACGCCCCGCACCCCGGCCCGCCAGCTTGGCGAGCACGGCGTCGAGGCGCGCGATGGTCGCCGGCGGTAGCTCGGCGCGAACGCGATGGATCGCCAGGCTGCTCTTGACGCCGGTGGAGCCGTAGAAGCGCAGCGGCTCCGGACGATCGTCGAGCAGACGCTGCCAATGCGCCTGCGCGTCGGCGAATGCGCCACGGTCGCGCTCGGCCTTCTCCCACTGCAGGTGGTCGATGTAGGCCGGCATCTCGATCGACGAGGGCAACGCCGCCGAGGTCGCGCGCGCGTAGAGATCGCGAAGAGTCTGGATCAGGACCAGCATCGACTCGGCGTCGCAGACGATCTGGTGCTGCACGATGAGCCAGGTGAACCTGCCCTCGCCCCGGCGGATCAGCGCGGTCCGGAAGGTGCGCGCGGTGAGATCCAGCGGCGCGAAGGCGATGTCGTGCAGGCGGCGATCGATCTCGTGGTCGGCGAGCCCCGACAGATCGAGCTGCGCGAGCTCCAGCTCCATTGAGTCTCGCACCTCGAGTTGCGGCACCCCATCGCGTTCGACGATCACCGACCGGAGCGCGTCGGCGGATTGCACGAGCACGACCAGCGCTGCCGCGAAGGCATCCGCATCGATCGCCGCGTCGATCTCGTAGGCGATGGCGAGGAGATGGAGCGGTGCCTCCGGGTCGATCTGCTGCCCAGTCCACACGAGGATCTGGTTGTCGCTGAGGTTCGAGCGTTCGCGATCGAGGACGGGCGGCGCCGCGGCGGTTGCTGCCGGCGCCGGCAGTGTCACCAGGCCACCAAGCGCGTCCACGGTTCGCGAGGGGTCCACACCCGCGGCTTCGACGACGTGCTCGAAGGCGCGGGCAATCGCCGCCGCGGTCCCGTGGTCAAACAAGTCCGTCGCGAACTCGAGGGCGCCGGAGAGCCCGGCGGCGTCGGGGTCTTCGGCCGCCGGACGGAAGGCCCCGCCGGGCTCGTCCAACAACCGCGCTAGGTCGGTTTTGGCCGTGCCGGTTGCGACGGGCGCGATCGCGATCGTCAGGTTGTCGACTTCGACGGTTCCGCCGGGGGTGTTTTGCAGTGCGAACGCGACCTGGGCGAAGGGCGCGCCTTCTAGGTCGCGGTCGCGCCGCAGCGCCTCGAGCATCGCCTCGAACGGCAGGTCGCTCCGGTCGAACGCGCTGAGGCACGTGGCGCGGGTTGCCTCGAGCAGCTCGCCGAAGGTCATGGCGCCGTCGATCCGGGTGCGGAGCGGGACCGAGTTGACGAAGAAACCAACGAGGCCGTGCGTTTGCGGTCGGCGGCGGCCCGCGACCGGTGCCACGAGGACCAGGTCGTCCTCGCCCGAAAGCCGGCGGATCACGACTTGCCACGCGGCGAGTGTGGCCATGAAGCGCGTCGCGCCGCGTTGCCGCGCCAGCGCGTCCAGGGCCTCGGTGGCGTGGCGACCGATCGCGACCGGCACCCGTTCGCCGCGGAAGCTCGGCACCGGTGGCCGCGGCCGGTCGGTCGGCAGCGCCAGCCGCGCCGGCGCGTGCTCGAGCTCGGCGCGCCACCAGTCGCCATCGTCGCGGGCGCTCGCATCCTGGCGCTGCCAGACGGCGTAGTCGCGGTAGGTGATGGGTAGCTCGGGGAGCTCGGCCGGGGCGCCGTCGAACTGCTCGGCGGCGCGGTAGAGCTGGCTGAACTCGCGCAGGATCACCCCAATGGACCAACCGTCGGCCACCGCGTGGTGCAGAGTCACCACGAGTTCGTGCCGCTCAGGTTCGAGCTGGATCAGCAGCGCGCGTGCCAGTGGCGCGCGCGCGAGATCGAACGGGCGACAGGCGTGTTCGGCGGCGAGCGCGTCCGCGCGAGCCGCGCGTTCGGCGGCGGGAGCGCGCCGCAGGTCGACCCACTCAAGTGGCATGGCCGTCGCCGCCGCAACGACCTGCACGACGTCGAGCTCGCCGCGGCTCGAGTCCTCGACCAGCGCGGTGCGCAGCGGCTCGTGGCGCGCGATCAGTCCGTCGAGGGCGGCGGCGAGGCGCGCGCCGTCCAACGGGCCCTCGAGCCGGGCGCGTGCCGGCATGTGATAGACCGGCGTTCCCGGCAGCAGCCGCTCGAGGAGCCACAATCGCCGCTGGCCGTAGGACGCCGGCGCCGGCGCGTCGGGTCGCGCGCAGCGCGGGATGGGCGTGAGCGCGGCTACGGCGGCGGCGTCGTTGCGGCGACCGCAGTCGTCGAGGTGCACCGCCACGGCCGCCGCCAGCGCTTCGACCGTCGTGGCGGTGAACAGCGTGCGCAGCTCGAGATCGACGCCGAGCTGGTCCTCGAGCTCGGCGATCACCCGTGTGGCCAGCAGCGAGTGGCCGCCCAAGTCGAAGAAGTCGTCGCGCGCGCCGACCCGATCGATCGACAGCACCCGGGCGAAGACCGCCGCGACCTGCTCCTCGAGCGCGCCGCGCGGCGCGACGTAGGACGACGCGTCGCTCTGCCGGCCGGGGTCGAGCGCGGCGAGCCGCCGGCGGTCGACCTTGCCGCGGTTGGTGATCGGCATCGACGGGATCGACACGAACCGCTCAGGGACCATGTAGCCCGGCAGGCGGGCGGCGAGGTAGGCCCGCAGCTCCGTGGCGAGCGCCCGGGCCCGCGATGGTTGCGCGGGACCGCGGCCATAGGCCGAGAGGTCTTTGATCTCGTCGACCGGTGCCGGCGTCGCGTGCGCCGCAGCAGCGCCAACGTGGAGCTCCAGCGACCCGTCCGCTGGCTCGGTGCTGAGCCGCACGTCGACCGCGAGGTCGAGCTCGGCGCCGAGACGCCAGAGCTCGTCCGGATCGACCGCGCTGGTCACGGCCCGGCCGGCGCGCGCCGCGAGGCGGGCTGCTGGCTCCGAATCGGCCTCCGCCGGCAGCTCGCCGAACAGCTCGACAGCGGCCGCGGCCGCCGCGACGACGCGCGCGTTGGCGATGCCGTCGACGACCAGCGCCTCGGCCTCGGTGCCGGTCAGCGCCTCGCGTAGCCCGGTGAGCCCGCCGAGCTCGGCGAAAGGCCGTCGCTCGGCTTGGCGGTCGCGGGCATCGCCGGCTTCGTCGAGCTGGAGCACGACGTCGTAGCGGAAGCGCGACAGCTCGTTGTCGGCCGGGTGCCGCTTGGGCCGGATCCGTATCTCCTGGATCCGCGGAAGTCGGGTCGCGAGCACGGGAAAGAGCGCCGGCGAGACCAGCAGCTCGTTCTCCCGCGCGGCGGCCTCTTCGGCGCGGATGGCGACCGCGGGAAGCGGCTCGTCGTCGTCTGCCTGCGCGAGCGCGATGCTGCTGTAGAACGCCCGATCCAACTCGGCGTGCCGCAGGTCGCCGATGAACAGGCGGCCGCCCGCGGCCACGCGTTCCATGGCGGCGGTCAGGACCTGCTCGAGATAGGCGATGCTGGGGAAGTACTGCGCCACCGAGTTGATGATCACGGTGTCGAAGGTCTCGTCGGCCGCGAGCTGGGTTGCCAGCTCGTCGGCGCGAGCCACGTGCAGCTCAACGCCGTCGATCGCTGGACCCGGTCGCGCGAGCTCGCGGCGGACCCGGTCGATCGCCTCGCTCGAGAAATCCACGCCCACGTAGCGCGCGGCGTGCGGGGCGATGCGGTAGAGGAGCAGCCCGGTGCCGATCCCGATCTCCAGGACGCGCCGGGGCGCCAGGTCGCGGATTCGCGCGACGGTTTCCTCGACCCACGCCTGCATCTCGTCGCGCGGGATCGGCCGGTCGTCGTAGCTACTGAGCCAGCCGACGAGGTCGAGGCGCGCGTCGCGCGCGTCGTCCGTGGAACGCCTGGCGCCGTAGGTCGAGTCGTAGAGCCGGCGCCAGTCGGCGACGTGCTCCTCTTCACGCCCGGTGTGGTCCGTGTCGTCGTCCGCGGCGCGCGGGATCACGAACGCGACGAGCGCTCGACCGGCGCCGCTGCCGGTGGCGCTGACGGCGGCCTCGCGGACGGCGTCGTGCTGGAACAGCACCGCCTCGATCTCACCGAGCTCGAGGCGGGCGCCGCGCACCTTGACCTGGTGGTCGGTGCGACCCAGGAACTCGAGCCGGCCGTCCGCGAGGAATCGCACACGGTCTCCGGTGCGGTAAAGGCGGCCGCCAGGCGTCGCCGCAAACGGATCGGGCAAGAACCGCGCGGCGGTCAGGCCGGGCCGCCCGCGATAGCCGCGCGCCAGCCCGCGGCCACCGACGTAGAGCTCGCCCGGTGCGCCGACCGGCACCGGCTCCATGCGGGCATCGAGCACGTGGGCGATGACTCCGGGCAGGGGGCGGCCGATTGGCGGTGGTCCGTCCGCTTGGCTCGTGGTTGCCGCCACCTCGCCCGCGGTCGAGACGACCGCGTTCTCGGCGGGGCCGTACGCATTGGCGTAGTGGAACGGCAGAGCCGCGTCGGGCCGCGCCGTCAGCTTGTCGCCGCCCGCCAGGATCACCCGCAGCGCGTGCGCGTCGCGCATGCGCGGTTCGGCGAGCAACCGCTCGGCGATCGGGGTGGGCGCGAAGGCGACGTGGATGCTCTCCTGCGCGAGCCAGTTGGCGAGCGCCGCCGGATCCAGCCGGAGCTCGTCGGTTGGCGGGATCACGAGCGTGCCGCCGAGCGCGAGCGTCATCCACAACTCCCAAACCGTGGCGTCGAAGCCCAAGCCGGCGAGCGACGTGCCGCGGTCGCCGGGTCCAATCGGCCAGCAGCTCTCCTGCCAAGCGATCAGGTGGGCGAGGGCGCGATGCGACGTGCCGACTCCTTTGGGCGCGCCTGTCGAGCCGGACGTGTAGATCACGTAGGCGAGCTGATCCCATTCGACGGGCTCGGCGCCGGACTCGTCCGTCGCCGGGGCGGCGGGCGCTGGCTCGCCAAGGAACGGTGCGATGTCCAGCACCGGTGCGTCAGCGCTGTCGAAGTCGGTCACGTGCGCCGCATCGGTGATCACGGCGGCTGCCTCGGCGTCTGCAGCCGTCGCGCAGCGGCGGCGTGCCGGATCCGCCGGGTCTAGCGGCAGGTACGCGGCGCCCGCCTCGAGAGCCGCGAGCGGCGCCAGTGCCGAGCCGAGCCCGCGCGGCAGGCAGACGGCGACGACTCGCTCCGGACCGGCGCCGAGCCGGCTGAGCTCCGTCGCGAGGAGGCGCGCCTGGGCGACGAGTTGGGCGTAGGTCGTCGCCGCACCGCCAGCGACGACCGCGACGGCGTCCGGCCGCGCCGCGGCGTGCCGAGCGACGCGGTGGTGCACGGGCGCGACGATGGGGGGCACTGGGCCGGCCGGCGCGATGGCGCCGTGCGACTGGCGGGCGAACCCCAGGGCCTGCGCGCGATCATCGGCGTCGACCCACGACAGGGCAGAGATGGGGACGTCGGGTCGCGCCATCCCGTCTTCCAGGAGGCGGATGAGCTGGCGCACCAGCGCTTCGATGCGCGGCCCGTCCCACAGTGCCGTCGAGTACTCGACGAGGACGCCGAGTCCTTCATCGATCTCGCCCAGGTTGACGCTGAGGTCGAACAGCGCGGTGCCGGTGTCGATCGGCAGGCGCTCGATCTCGAGCCCGGGAAAGTCGTGCTGGGGGTTGAGCGAGTTCTGCCGCCCGTACGAGGCGTCTTGAAACTGAAAAGTGACCTGGAACAGCGGATTGCGGCCCAAGGTGCGCGCAGGCCGCAGTCGCTCGACGATGCGCTCGAATGGGACGTTGCGGTGTTGGAACGCGCCGACCGCGGTCGCACGGATCCGCTCGAGCAGCTCCCGAAACGTCGGGTCGCCACCGAGGTCCGTCCGCATGACCAAGGAGTTCACGAAGAAGCCGACCATCGGCTCCGTCGCCGGCCAGTTGCGGTTGGCGGTTGGCACGCCGACCACCACATCGTCGGCGCTGGCGAGCCGCTGCAGTAGCACCTTGTAGGCGGCGAGCAGGGCCATGAACGGCGTGACCCGGGCCGTCTTGGCGAACGTCTTCAGGCGCTCGAGGAGGTCGTGCGGCAGAATCCGCAAGAGCTTGGCGCCCTCGTGGACAGTGTCCGCACGGCGCGGGCGATCGGTGGGCAACCGCAGCTCCTGCACTCCCGCGAGGCGCTCCTCCCAGTAGCGCATCTCGGTGGCGAGCCGCGCACCGGACAGCCACCGACGTTGCCAAACGGCAAAGTCCCCGTACTGGACCTCAAGGGGTTCGAGCGGCGCGGGACAGCCCTCGACGAACGCGCCATAGAGGCACTCGAGCTCGCCGACGATGACGCCCCGCGACCAGCCATCGGCGACCGTGTGGTGGATGGACAGCAAGAACCCGTGGTCGTCGGGTGCGAACCGCACGACGACCGCGCGCACCAGGGGGCCGCGTTCGAGGTCGAACGCCCGGCGCGCCTCCTCATTGGCGACCGCAGCGAGCGCCCCTTCGCGGTCACCGGTGGCGACTCCGGTGCGATCGTCGCGGGCGAAGCCGGGTGGCAATTCCGCGTGCACGAATTGGCGCGGGACACCGGCCTCGGCGACGAAGGTGGTGCGCAGCACCTCGTGGCGGCGAACGATCTCCTCCAACGCACGGTGCAGCGCCGCGACGTCGAGGGGGCCCCGCATCCGCAGGCCCATCGGGATGTTGTAGAAGGCGTTGCCGCGCTCGAGGCGATTCAGAAACCAGAGCCGCTCCTGCGCGTGGGACAGCGGCAGCGCGGCATCGGGGTCACGGCGCGGGATGCGCGCGTCCGAATCCCCGGGTTCGTCCGCTACGGGCGGTGCGGCGGCCGCCTCTGCCGCCGCGGGGTCGCGACCGCGTTCGGCGAGGCGGCGGCGCAAGAGCGCGCGCTGCTCGGTGGACAGCTTGGCGAGGCGTTCGGAGAGAGACACGGTGTCGCTGTGCGGAGGTGGGGAGTCGGTGTGGATCACGCTGAGCCGGCGACGAGCCCAAAGCACTCGTTTTTGAGTGCCGCGAGGTGCTCGAGGCTGTCCATGACCTGCTCGTAGCCCGGGTGGAAGTCGATGAGGCAGGCCAGCTCGTCGATGCCGGCGTTGGCGAAGGCTTCGACCAGCGGGCGGAGCTCGCGCACACCGCCGATGAGCGACCGGCCGTCGAGGAAGCCCTCGAAGCCGAAGCGCAGGAGCGTTTCGAGGTCCTTCGACGAGAGGTCGTCCATGCCGACGCCAAGCCCGAGGCTCTGCGCGAGACCGTCCAGGAGGTGGTAGTGCGACTTGAGGTAGTCGTGAAACGGCGCCTCGATCTGCTCGCGCACGGTCGCCAGGTCGGGGCCCACAAAGGTATGAACCATCAACGCGACGCGGCCGGCCGCGGGGGCGTGACCGTGCTCGGCCAGCGCTTCGCGGTAGCGAGCCACCTTCTTCGCCACATCATCGAGCGTGGTGTTGAGCAGGGAGGTCAAGACCGGCGCGCCGATCGAGGCGGCGCGCACGAAGCCCGGCTCCGACGAGGCCGTGATCCAGAGCGGAAGCTTGCGCTGTAGGGGGCGCGGCAGTGTGCGCACGCGCACCGGGTCACTGCCGGTCACCGGCAGCTCGACCTCCTCGCCTTCCCACAGGCGCCTGACCTTGTCGATGCGGTCCCAGAGCGATTCGTACCGGGCCGCGTGGCCTTCGGGAGACAGAGCGAACTCGGGCACCGTCCAGCCCGGCGCGAACGCCATGGCGACGCGGCCCTGCGAGAGGTTGTCGACGACCGCCCAGTCCTCGGCGAGCCGTACCGGATGGTGCAACGGGGCGACGACGCTGCCGGCGCGGATCTGCACGTTGCGCGTTGTGGTCGCGAGCGCCGCGCTGGTGACGACGGGGTTCGGGTAGAGACCGCCGAACGCGTGGAAGTGCCGCTCTGGCGTCCATACCGCAGTGAAGCCGTGTTCGTCGGCAAAGCGAGCCGAATCGAGCAGTAGGCGATACTGGCCCGGGCGCCGCACGGCACCTTCGCCGTCGAAGTAGAAGAGTCCAAAGTCCACGGCCGCCTCCTTGTCTCAGCCGCCTTCGAGGGCCCGCTCGGCCTCGTCCGGGGACAGTTGCTCGACGAGGCCGAGCAGCTCCTCGATCTCCGCATCGTCGGCCGCGAGGCTCGTGGCGGTCTCGGCCATCGCTTGGGTCTGCAATTCGCGCACGGTGGTCGCCACTGCGGCGACCGTCGGCTCGTTCCCGAGCAGCGCCTCGAGCGGCACCTCCACCGCGAATTGCGACTTGAGGCGCGAGAGGATTTGCACCGCCGCGAGCGAAGTGCCGCCGAGCGCGAAGTAGTCGTCGTGGATGCCGACCGCGCGTGTCGGCAGGAAGTCTTGCCAGATCTCGACAAGGGCGCGCTCGACGTCGTCGCGCGGCCCGGCGCCGCCGTTGGCCGGTGCTGCCGCCGACCCGTTGCCAACCGAGGCGACTGCGGGCGCGTGGGCCCGCGCGATTCGCTTTGCCGTGTCGGAAGGCACGATCAGAAGCGTGCCCGGCGGCGGGCCGGCGTTGCGCCCGGGCGCGCCCGGGGTCGCGGAGTACAGTCCCAGGCGGCCGAGTGCGTCGTCGAAGTCGCGGTCGGAGAGCGCCAGCCGGCGCAGCGCGCTCCCTTCGCCGAGTCGCTCGACACCATGGCCGAGCTCTTCGGCGAGCGCCTCGAAGGCCACGGTCGACCACGGCGCACCGGTCGAACGGGCGTGCTGTTGGACGAACGCTTCCGCGTAGGCATTCACGGCGGCGTAGTCGGCGAACCCGACCCCGCCGACGTGGGCCGCCAGCGACGTCACGACCAGCACGTAGCGGGGCCGACGCGCCCCGAGGGCTTCGACGAGCGCGGTCATGCCGTCGACCCGCTCGCGTGCGAGTGCGACCATCGCGTCGGTGGACTGCTGATCCTCCTGGACCAAGAGCCGCGCGATTTCGGGGCGACCGCTCGCGCCGGCATGGACGACGGTGCCGATCGACGCGCCATCGGTCTCGATCGCGCCAATGGCCCGAGCGAGCGAGCCGGCGTCGCCGACGTCGGCGGCCACGCCGTCGACCCGAGCGCCGTCATCGGCGAGGTCTTGCAGCCGCGCCAGTGCCGCGGCTTCGGCGGGATGGCTGTCGGTGCCGCCACCCAAGCCGGCACCGATCGCGATCAGGTGTTTGGTGCCGGCGCGCAACAGGTGGCGTGCGATGCGCTCGCCGAGCCCGCCGGTCAGGCGGCCGACGAGCACGACGGCCTCGCTTGAGTCTTGCCGGCTGGCCGGCGCCCTGCGGCTTCCGCAGCGGTCGTCGTCCAACGGCACCGCGACGTGATCGAGCGCCCAGCGGTGGGCGCCGCGATAGGCCACGACGCGCGGCACGGCCGCGTCACCGGGGTCGGCGAGCAGCTCGTCGACGAGGGGCCGCGGCATGTCTGCGGTCGCCGGATCGAGGTCGACCCGGCGCGTGCGAGCGCCGAGCAGCTCTTGGCCGAGGACCTCGCCGATCGCCGCGGCCGCGGCGGCTTGCGGGTCGAGAGTCTCGGCGCCCGTCACTTCGTGCGCGGCCGTCGTGACGACGACGACGGCCGTTTGGCGCCCGGCGTTAGTGGTCAACGTCTGCGCCAGAGTCGCGGCCCAAGCAGTGGATCCGTCGGCTGGTGGAACGACCACGATGTGCGCCGGGGCGATCTCGCCCGCGGCGTCGAGCTCGAGCGGCTCGGTAGGACGGCGTTGCAGCACGCGCACCGACCGTGCCGTGAGCGCGTCGACCACCGCATCGGCGCGGTGGTCGCCCACGACGACCACGGGCGTGGCTGGCGCCGAGACGGTCGCGGGCTGGGTCAGGCGGCGGAAGCTCGGGCTCCAGCCCCATGCTGCCAACGGCGGGCGCGCCGCCTCGGCAGCGCGAGGCTCGTCCACCGCCTCGGCAGCGCGAGGCTCGGCCGCCGCATCCGGCGACGTCGGCCAAAAGCGCGTGCGTTGGAAGGAGCTCCGTGGGGCGGCGGCGTCGCGCGGCCCGGCGCCGAGCCAAGGGCCAAGGTCGCGGTCGGCGCGGCGCGTGCAGAGCGCCGCCACGGCGTCGATCAGGGTCGTGAGCTCCCCTCGACGTCGGGTCGCCGTGGGCACGGCGAGCACGCCGAGATCCGCCGTGAGGTTGCTCCGCGCGAGTCCCGCGAGCGCCGCGCCGGGGCCGACTTCGACAAACTCCTGCACCCCCGATGTCCAAAGGGTGTCGATGGCGTCGGCAAAGCGCACGGTCTCCCGGAGCTGCCGCACCCAGTGCTCGGGCTGGCCGATCTCCGAGCCCGAGAGCTCGCCGGTGCGGCTCGAAACGAGCGGAATGCGCGGCGGCCGGAAGCGCACGTCGGCGGCGGCGTCGCGCAGCGCGTCGAGCGCCGGATCCATGAGTGCCGAGTGGAACGCGTGGGACACTGCTAGCTCCCGCACGTCGTCCGCGCCGAGGGCCGCGGTCAGGGCGTCGACCGCCGCGGCCGCGCCGGACACGACGACTTGGCGGGGGCCGTTGATGGCCGCGACCGAGACCTCGCGGCCGGCCGCGCGGACCGCGTCTTCGACCTTCGCCGGGTCGGCGACGACGGCGACCATCTTGCCCCCCGCGGGCAAGGCCGACATGCACTCCGCGCGGGCGCGCACCAGGCGCGCCGCGTCTTCGAGCTCGAGCACGCCGGCGACGCACGCCGCGGCGATTTCGCCGACGCTGTGGCCGAGCACGTAGTCCGGCTCGAGCCCGCGCGAGCGGAGGAGCTCCGTCATCGCGACCTCGAAGGCAAAGAGCGCTGGCTGCGCGTCTCCGGTGTCGACCACACCATCGGCGGCCACGCGATCGGGCTCGAGCACCGCCCGCTCGCCGAGCACTCCAGCGCACCGCTCGAGCACCTCGCGAAAGACCGGCTCTCGATCCCGCAGCGCGAGCCCCATCCCGACCCACGCCGCGCCCTGCCCGGAGAAGAGGAACGCGAGCTGGCCGCGGGCGGATCCCGACCGCACCCGGGCGCGGGCGGCGCCCGGCTGCGCGGTCCCGGCGATTGCCGCCCGCAGGTTGGTGGCGAGCTCGGCGCCGTCGACGCCGCTCGCGGCGATCCGCTCGGGCCCGCGGTCCCGGCCTAACCAGGCCGTTCGGGCTAGGGCGGCGACGCTCCCCGGCGGCGCGCGCTCCAGCGTCTCGGCCCAGTCCTGCGCAAGCGCGTCGACGCGGGTCTTGTCCCCGGCGCCCAGCAAGAGCGCGTGCGGCCCGGCGGTGGCCGTCTCGGCGGGACGGAAGTCCGGCGCTGCCTCGACGATCACGTGGGCGTTGGTCCCGCTGAAGCCGAACGAGCTGATCGCGGCGACCCGGCGCTCGTCGATCGCGTCGAACGACCGTCGCTCGCGCACGACCTCAAGCCCGGAGTTCGCCCAGTCGACGTGCGCGCTGGGCGTCTCGAAGTGGATCTGTTGCGGCAGCTCGCCGTAGCGCAATGCCAGCACTGCCTTGATCAGGCCAGCGACTCCGGCGGCGCTTTCGAGGTGGCCGATGTTGGCCTTGACCGTGCCCAGCTGCAGCGGCTGCCCGCGCCCGGTGCCGGCGCCGTAGACCGCGGCCAGGGCACCGAGCTCGATCGGATCGCCGAGCGCCGTGCCGGTGCCATGCGCCTCGACGAAGCCGACCTGGCGGGGTTCCACGCCGGCGCCGGCGAGCGCGGCGCGCAGCACCTCGCGCTGCGAAGTCCCGTTCGGCGCCGTCAGGCCGCTCGATGCGCCGTCTTGGTTGACCGCCGAGCCCCGCAGCACGGCCCAGACGTCGTCGCCGGCCGCGAGTGCGTCGGCAAGCCGCTTGAGGACCACGACGCCGCAGCCTTCGCCGCGGACAAAGCCATCCGCGCGCGCGTCGAATGCCTTGGTGCAACCATCCGGCGCGAGCATGCGGGCCTTGGCGAAGTTGATCGTCGACTCCGGTTCGAGCAGCAGGTTGACCCCGCCCGCGAGCGCCACTTCGCATTCTCGCAGCCGCAGGCTCTGCGCGGCGAGGTGAACGGCGACCAGCGACGAGGAGCACGCAGTGTCGACGGCCAGGCTCGGGCCGGTGAGACCGAGCGCGTAGGAGACGCGACCGGCGGCGACGCTAAAGGCGTTGCCGGTGGCGACGTAGCCGTCTACCGCCTCGGTGGGCGTCGTGCGCCGCAGCACGCTCGCGAAGTCGCCGCTGCTGATCCCGAAGAACACGCCAGCGGGGGTGCCGTAGAGGGACCCCGGCGCGATCGCGGCGTGCTCGAGCGCGTGCCAGCTGACCTCGAGCAGCAGCCGCTGCTGCGGGTCCATGCGCAGGGCTTCGGCGGGCGCGATCCCAAAGTGGGCGGCGTCGAACGAGGCGACGTCGTCCAGGTAACCGCCTCGCGTGACGTAGGTCTTGCCCGGCGCGTCGGGGTCGGGATCGTGGTAGCGCTCGCGGTTCCAGCGGTCGCTCGGCAGCTCCCGCACCGCGTCGATCCCGTCGCGCAGCAGCGCGAGGAACTCCTCGGGTCCGGCGGCCCCCGGGAAGCGACATCCTAGCCCGACGACCGCAATCGGCTCGGCCCGGATCCAGGGCAAGACCGGGCCGACTCGATCGCGGGCAGCGAGGGCTAACTTTGCTGCAGAAAGAGAGATGCGGCGATCTTGGTCCACTGGATCGGAGGCGAGGGAAGGGGCCGCGCGCGGCGGGGCGGGGCACCATAATGAGATTGCGTCTCATTTGCAATCCGGCGAGCCCGGCGGATTCTGACATTCGTCGACCGCCGCCGCTGCCTCTTAGATCGCGGCGGAGCGCAGCATCGACGTCAGAGTCGAGACCAGCTGACGAGGGTGCTGGTGGAGGAAGAAGTGGTCGCCTTGGAAGGGCGTAAAGGTGAAACCGCCGTCGGCGTAGCAGGCCCACTCACGCATCTTTCGCGGGGTCGCCATCGCGTCGTCGGTGCCGGCAAAGGCGGCGAGTGGCGTCGTGATGCGGCAGCGCGGCAGCTCGTGCCAGGCCTCCGCGAGCCGCATGTCGGCGCGCAGCGTCGGTTCGAACAAGCTGGTGAACGCCTCGTCGGCCAGGGCCTCCTCCGGCATGCCGCCCCAGCGAGCAAGGGTCGCGAACAACGGCTTGCGGTTGAGCCGCGCCAGGCCCTGATGCGTGCACCCGCTGTGCGGCGGCGAGCAGGCAGACACGGCCACGAGTCGCAGCCCGGCGCGCGGCTCGTGGCTCCAGCGCGCGCCGAGCTGGAACGCGAGTTGACCGCCGAAGCTGTGGCCGAACACGGCGAACGGTCGATCGAGCCAGGGCGCGAGCGCGTCGGCCGCGGCGTCGATGAGCGTTGGCCAGTGGTCATAGGCCGGCTCGGCGAGCCGGTTCTCCCGACCGGGCAACCGCACTCCCAACAGCTCGACGTCCGGCGCGAGCCAGCGATCCCAGCCCTGAAAGGCGCGCGGTCCGCTGCCGGCAAAGGGGAAGCAGAGCAGTCGGTAGCGGGCGTGGTCGCGAGGGCGAGGGCGCCACAGCCAGCGATCTGGCGTCCCGAGTTGCGGTGTCATTCGGACGCCCGCGCTCGCGGCAGCGCACCGCGCCAACTCGGCAGGACACTGCGGCTCTCGTCGCCAAGGGCCAGCGGTGCCTTGTTGCCGCGGCGAGGCACGCGCACGTGCCATAGCCAGATACCGGCAGAGAGCAGGATGAGAAGGCTGAAGAGGGCGATGCCGACCCGGGTCGCGGTGGGGATCGTGGGGGGCGCGCTGATCACGCGCTCTTCGGCCGCCACGGGCCGAAAGGGCGCGATGAGCTGGTGTCCGCCGACCGTCGTTGCCACCAGGCGGATCGACGCTGGCGCCGCCGCGAGGAGCTCTGGCGTGGCCGCGCCGCGCGCGCCCTGGAGGCCGAGTCGCAGCGCGATGGCGTCCTCGCCGTCGCCCGTGGCCAGTTGCAGGGCGGTGCAGTTGGGGATGGCGTCGGTCTCGAACCGGACGTGCAGCGTGCCGCGGTCCGGTCGGCCTGCGGATCGAAACAGCTGCACGGGGCACCCCGCGAGGTGGGTCGCACCGACCGCCTCGACCGCCTGCGGTCCGTCGGGTCGCCGGAGCGTTGGGATCAGCAGATAGCCGGCGCCGGAGAGCGCCGCCACGAACAAGGCGACGGAGGAGAGCGCGCCGGACCAACTCCACAGCGACCGCTTGAAGGGTTGGTGCCGCGCCTTGCTGCGCATGCGACGCGTGTAGAGCACCGTGCCCAGAACGATGCCGGCGCAGATGGCGAGGCCGGACACCAAGAACAAGAGCCGCGTGGTTAGACCGCCGAACGTGCCGAAGTGCAGCGGGTCCATCGTGTGGTTGAGGCGGTCGAGGACGCTGCGCGCGCTCCCCTTGCGCAGGGTCACCACGGATCCCGTGAACGGATCGAGCGCGATCTCGTTGGCGGCATCGCGAACCAGCACGGCCTCGGCCGGCCCCCGAAAGCCGATCGCCTGGCCTGGCCGGCTCGGCAGTTCGACGGCGCGGACCTCGAGCTCGGGATACAGCGCCTCCGCCCGCTCGATCAGATCATCGACCGGCAGCAGGCGGAGACGGTCACCCAGGCCCGCGTGATCGGGGGCCTCGAGTTCGGCGATGGGTTCGTGTTCGACCAGGTCGAGAGACATGCCGACCTGTTCGCCCAGATACCAGATGCCAGTGAGGGCGAGCAAGCAGGCCACGATCAGCGACCAACTGCCGGCGAGCCGGTGCAGGTCGGAGTAGAGCGTGCGTCGTCCGTGGTGGAGCCGTAGTCGGTAGAGCGCGCGCCACCGGTCGGGGAACGCGCAGAGGCCCGAGAGGCCCGCGACCAGCAGGGCCAAGGCGAAGAGGCCAACGAGTAGCGTGCCGTGGAACCCGACCGTGGCGGAGACCAGGAAGAGCTGCTTGTGGAAGATGCGGACGAAGCTCTTGAGGGTCAGCCCCGTTCGCTCGCCCACAATCGTGGCGCGGTACGGATCGACGTGGACCGTGCGTGAGTCCGCGCGGCCGTAGGAGATGGAGACGACGTCGGTTTGGTGGGGCCCCGGCTCGCGTCGGCCGAAGGTCACTTCAGCGAGCGGGTGCGCCTGTCGCACCGCTCGGATGACGGCTCCCATGCCGACCTTTGGGGCGCCGGCCGGTGGTGGCTCCACGGTCAGGGCGGGGTCGAGCCACTCGTCGATCTCTGGCGTGAAGACGGCCACCGTGCCGGAGACACAGATCGCCAGCAGCAGAACGCCCAAGTGGATCCCGATCCACGAGTGCCAAGCGAACAGTCGTTTGGGACTGAAGGTGCGGCTCATGGTCGTCGGCGCGCACAGCCGGGCGGCCGGGATGCGGGGGGGATCAAGCGACCCGGGTCGGCGGCGCAACGCTCCAGCGCTGCGCCACCCGGCCAACGACCGAGGTGTCGCGCGCAGGGGGGCGTGACCTCATTGGGTCTGGGGTCACGGCGTCACGGTCAGGGGCTCGGCATTGCTGGCGAAGCCGATGGAGCCCATCGAGCCGTCGAGCACGACGTAGGCGAAGTGGAAGGTGACGCCGGCGAGGCTCGGAAACGCCGGGAGGGCGATGGCCGCGTTGGCCTTGCCCGCCGCGTCTAGCGTGCCCAGCGTGTTGACGAAGGGCGGCACGCCCGGGACGAGCAGCGTGAGCTGCGTGAACGCGTCGAAGTTGAGCGGCAGGAACACCGAGCCCAGCGGCGTGCCGGGCGAGGTTCCCGAGAGGCTACCCATGACCAGATAGAGGTTGCTTGGCAGCACGCCGCCGGTGGAGAGCAGCAGCGACTGGGTGCCGCCCGTGCCCGCCGAGACGCTCTGGATGTCAGAGTTGAGCGGCCGCCATTCGTGGGTCAGCGTGCCGTCGAGGTCGAAGTCGCCGTTGCCGAGCACGGGGTCGGAGATGGCCCAGTCGAGGTCCAGCGGCATGCTCAGTCGGAAGCCGTCCGCGGTGGGAACGATCGTGCCCGATACGGACTCCGGCGCCGTGGTCGAGCCAGCGAGGTCCACGATCCGCGAGCCGACGATGGTCACCTCGACCTCGCCTGCGACGACCTCAGCGATGACGGACGTCGTGAAGTTTCCGGCCCCGTCGACGCTGAACGACGCCGGCGCCAGGGTGCCTGGATCGACCGAGATCAGGTCGACCTGGATGCCGCGTGCTTCGATGGATCCCGCGACCGTCGAGGCCGTGATCGTGGGGATGCTGATGACGCTGCCCTCGACGAATTGGCCGGACGTCGCGGCGCCCGAGGCGACCGTGAGCTGGAGGTCGGCGGCACCCGTTGGGCTGAAGCTGGCGGGCGAGCCCGTCCAGGGGATAAAGACGGGGAGCGGGAAGATCTGAATTCTGCCGCTGGCGGTCAGTGACGAGCTGGACGTGTCGACCTGAAACGCGTGGGTGCCCTGGGCGGAGGCGATCCCCGCCGGGATCAGGAGGGCGGTGAGGGCTAGTGAGCAGAAGTGATTTGGGGACATGGGCTTGCGTTCCTGCAGGGCGTCGAGGTCGCGGCCATGATGTCGCGGAGCTTGGTCCGCTTACGGCCTCGCACACGACTCAGCCGCGGACGCTATCCGCGGCCCGGACCGCGGGGCAAGCGTTTCTTGAGATCGAGTCTCATTCTCTGCGATGGTCGCGGGTGGCAGACCTCGGGAAGAGGCGCAGCGTCCAGCGCGTCGCTCGGCACCGTCCGCGCCCCCGCAACGGCGTTTCAGTGTCCGGGCCGGGGGGGCCTCGCGTGAAAAGCGTTGCGTCGCCTCGGTAGAGCGGATACCTCGTCGAGATTGAGACTCAGGTTCAATAACACCCGCTTCGCCGGTGGGGCCCCATGCACACGAACGCGATCGCCCGAGCGTCCTCCCTCGTCCCGCTTCTTCTCGCCGCGACGGCTCCCGCGCAGCAGCTCGACGACCGTAGCTTCGACGAGTGGCGGAGCTACATCCGGCCGGCCGAGTTGGAGCCGTGGCGGGAGCTGCCGTGGCGCGCGTCCTTGCTGGATGCCGTCGCCGAGGCCAGCGAGCGGAACCGGCCGGTGCTCCTGTGGGCGATGAGCGGCCATCCGCTCGGTTGCACTTGAAGCAACGGCATTGATGGCCGGCAGTTGGTCTGGTCACACCCGAGGATTCGCGAAAACGCCGCCGAGCACTTCGTGCTGGCCGCGGACGACACCTACCTCCTCCGCAGCGGGGATGGGCCTGAAGGCGCGTTCTTCCTGAAGGTGGCGCGACAAGGCCACTACGGTGACAGCGAAGAGCGCATCGCGGCGACCTGGCAAGGGTCTACGCGTTCACGCCGAGCGGCGAGCTGCTCGGGTCGGAGCGGGACTACACCGCGGAAGCCATCGAGGCCCTTCTCGATCGGTCCGTGGCGAAGTGGGACGAGCTCGTCGAAGCCGGTGTGGCAACGACGGCCCGCGTGAGCGGTGCCCCCGAAGGCTCGCGCTGGCAGCACTTCTATCCCCGGGATGGGCTGGTGCTGCACGCGTATTCCCGCTACCTGCCCCACGAGGGCGAGAAGCGGCCGGGTCGACGCAACACGGACTACGTGTGGTTCACGGCTGAGGAAGCGCGCGGCTTCGTCCCTGCGGACACCGCGGTCGGCGCGACGCGCCAGGTCGACGCGTCCCTGATCGAGCGCCTTGCCCGCTTCAGTTTCGTCAACAACGTGGCTTGCCTGTCGCTGCACTACGCTGCCGAGGACGTCCGCCTCGCGGAGCTGACCGCGCGGGTCACCAGCGTGGACGCGGACGTCATCGACCTGCGGTTCGAAGGGCGAACGGAAACCGCGGCGTCTTCATCGCGGCACCGGGCGGCGCGCTGGATGCGCGTCGCCGGCACCGGCCCGTTCGTCTCGGAACGCGGGTTCTCCGGGGAAGTGCTCGGGACCGCGCGCTACGACGTGAGCGCCGGCCGGTTCATCGACTTCGAGCTCGTGTCGCTGGGGGAGACGTGGACGAGGCCGTGGCGTTCCTCCGAGGCGCCTGCAGGCGACCGACGGCGCACGCCGCTCGGGTTCAGTCTGTCGCTCGGCGGTGGCGGTCTGGCCGAGACGGTGCCGCCGGCGTTCGTGGAGCTGTACGGATGGGAGCGTCCCGCGACGATTCGCAGCACCGCGCGCAAGAGCGTCACGGCGGCTGCGCGCAAGAGCGTCCCGGCCAAGACGCGGACCCTGTAGGGAGTTTCGCGAGACGCGCCTGGGCTCGAAGGCTCCGGCTCGGGCATCCGACGCGGCTCGCGGGTGGACGCCGGGGAGGACGTCCGACGAGCGGCGTCGGCACGAGTGCGACGAACCGGAGCTCGGCCCTGGCCTCGTCGGCGTCGTCGGGCTCGGTCGCCACCTCGCGCCGCTGCGCCCCAGCCGGATGACGGAGCGGCGCTCGGCGCCGCGCGACGGCGACAGTTGTGGCGAACGACCGCGTGACAGCGTTAGCCTACGGACGTCCGTGGTGCCGGCGGGCTCACTCACGCGGTGCGCTTGGCGCGGACGCGCTCCCACCGGCTTTGGCGGATGCGGCCATCGGTGCCCGCGACCGGGCCGATGGCGGCTCTCGCCTCATTCTTGATTCCCTCATTTCTCCCCAACCTTGAAACCGGAGTCCTCGTGACGCTCACCGCTCCTTCCCTCGCCGCATCGCTCGCGGCGCTCGCTCCTGCCGTTGCGCACGACGGCCACCCGCACTTGGGCAACGAGATCGTTCATCACACTCTCGAAGGCCTCGTGGTGGCCGTTGCCATCGTTGTCCTCGGGTGCGTCGCGTTTCGGCTGCGCGCGCGGCGCCAGCACGACGAGGCGTCTCGCAGTACTCCCAACCTCTAAGGAAGACGCCATGCTCCAACGAACTCTCGATCGACTCGCGAAGTCGTTGCCGGCCGCGGACGCCCACTGTGATGGCCCCTGCGGTATCTACGATCCGGCCTCAGCTCGGATCACCGCCGAAGCGGTGCGTTCGATGACGAAGAAGATCGTCGCGTTGCAAGCACCCGACCCGAGCGACGCCGAGGCGACGGTCCGGTACCACAACACCCTCAGTCGCTACGTCGCGATCAAGGAAGAGCAGGCGGAGCTGACCAAGCGAGAGCTGCTCATCCTCTGGACGGACTACTTCAAGCCGCCGCATCTCGACGAGTATCCCGATTTGCACAACATGTTCTGGAAGGCCGCCAAGCTGTGCTCGGCGTGCAAGGTCGAGGTCAGCCCGCAGCACGCGGACGAGCTGATGGCGGCCATCGAGGGCATCCACAAGATCTTTTGGGCGACCAAGAAGCGGGACGTCCAGTGGGTGCTCGCCGGCGACTGAGCGATCGCGTCCTGGGCGAGGTCTGCGGCTTCTTGCGTTGGCGTCGGCGCGTCTTCCGGGTCGCGGGAGACAGCATGACGCCCACGCTGTGGCCGGGTGATCTCGTGGTGGTCGATACCTCCGCTCGAGCTCTTCCGCTTCCCGGTGAGGTCGTCGTAGTGCGCGATCCGGGGCGGGCGGGCCACCGCCTCATCAAGCGAGCAAGCTCTCGCGGCGACCACACCTTTGCCGTGAGGAGCGACAACCCCGCGGAGGCTCTGGACAGCCGTCAGCTGGGCTCTTTGTCCGCCGTTGATCTGGTCGGACGGGCGATGTGGGCGTGGTCCCCACGGCGCGGTCTTCGGACGTTCGGGCTCGACTTGCCGAGGGCGGGCGCCGCCGAGCTCGGCCGCCGCAGTTGAAGAGCTGACGCAGGGATGCACGACACGACGTTCTTGGTGCTGTACTTGCTCACGGTCGCGCCGACGGCATCGCTCGGGTTTCGATCCGCCGCCGGGGACGGCCGAGGGCGTAGGCTGCGGCTCGGCCTCGGGGTCTTGGCGTGCGTCGCCGCGGTGGCGCTGGCGGGGCTCTGGGCGTCGGGTGCCGCTGCCTGGGGCGTGGGCCCCCGGCGGCTGGCGACGCCGCCTGCGGACATCGCGGTGGACGCGGGCCGGCCCTGGCGCGTGGCCGTGATCGGCGACATTCAAAACGGCCTCTCGGAGCTCTCGGAGCTGCTCGCGCTCGTCGCTCGACTCGAGCCAGACGTGATCTTGCTGCTGGGCGACACGGTGAACAACGCCACGCCGGGTCGCTACGCGGTCTTGCATAGCATGTTCCGCGACTACGGACCGGCGATCCCGCTGGTGAGCGTGCCGGGCAACCACGACATGCGCCGGTCCAACGACGCTCTCGATCTCTACGAGACGTGGGTCGGGCCCCTGCACTGGCGCCTCGACGTCGGTGGCTGGCGCATTCTTGGACTCGACAACGCCGCCGGTCCTCTCAGCGCAGCGTCCCTCGAGCTCGCCGCGGCCGCGCACGAGCCGCCGCCCAAGCACGGTCTCGTTGTGGCGACCCACCGTCCGTTGCGCGAAGCGCTGCCGCGCCGGCC
Source organism: Planctomycetota bacterium (assembly GCA_039029375.1). Classification (GTDB taxonomy): domain Bacteria; phylum Planctomycetota; class UBA1135; order UBA1135; family UBA2386; genus JBCCGH01. The sequence goes on along the minus strand of JBCCGH010000001.1, from coordinate 22,092 downwards.
GACCATTACGCTGGCTGGCCACGTCCACAGCAGCGACGACTTCGTCGACGAATGGGGGACCAGGCACTTTCACCACGGCAACAACTGCGACCGCAGCCACGACAACCGAGCCGAGGATCTACCGACGGTCGGGATCCTCACACTCGCCGAGGATGGCTTCGAGTGGACGCCCCACACGGTGCCGCGAGCCATGAAGCTCGGTGTGGAGTTCCGGCGGGTCGCTTGCGGCTCGGTGTATCCGGTGATTCGCTCGGCGCCGTTCTCGTTTGGCTTTGGGATTGCGTCGCTGCTGGCCGTCGGAGTGGGGCTGTTGGTGGGCGCGGCCCCGTTTCGGGCGCGACCCTCGGCAGGGGGAACCGAGATTCACGCCCGCTCGTAGGCTGTCAGGCTCGTGGTGAGCCATGCGGGCGGGACCCGCGCGACCTCAGCGCGTGGGCCGGGGCACGCGCCGCCGCCGGTGTTGGTTTGCGGCCAGCACCCGCTGGCTCGCGGTGACGAGTCGCTCGACGGTGATCGTTTCGTTGTCTGCGTCCGGCCGGTACGAGCAGTAGTCGGCCGCCGTGCTCGCCACCTTCTCGCCGAGTCCGTAGAGCTCGATCTCGGCGGCCGACGTCGGCGCGAAGAATGACACGATGGGGACGTCCATCGCGACGCCGAGGTGCAGCGCCAAAGAATCGCTGGTCAGGAGCAGGTCGCACAGCCCGACGATGGCGGTGAAGGTAGGAAGGTCGTTGTCGGTGCCTGGATCGAGTGCCCGCGCGGCGCCGCCGAGCGCGTCGATTCCGCGGATGATCTCGTCGTTGCGCGGGCGCTCGGTCGGGCCCCCGAGTACGAGGAAGCTGACTTGGCGACCGAGCGCGTCGATGGCGAGCGCGCGGGCATATTCGACGACGCGCTCCGTCGGCAGGCCTTTGCTGGTCCAGCGCCCGCCGGCGCCGGTGTTGAGCCCGATCACGAGGTCGTCGTGGAAGAGCTCATGTCGCTTGGCGAAGGCCTGCTCTGAGGCGAGCGCCGAGTCCGGCAGTGGTAGCTCGGGGCGGCCGGCTTCGATGCCCAGCATGGACGCGAAGATCTCCGGGTGTGTGCGGCGATTGGCGACCTTGCGGGCATCCGCGGCGGCCTTGCCATCTTTGGACAGCAGGCCCATGCCGAACCAAGGCTCGACGTCGTCCGTGTAGGTGCGCTCGCCGTTTGGATCGAGCGTGGCGCCAGACAGCTGGGCGGCGTCGAGGCCAGCCGCCAGGGCGCACAGCGGCTGTTCATCGTCGAGGGACAGGAGCCAGTCCCATCGCGTTTGCGCGAGCGTGTCGCCCGCTTCCTCCACGGATGCCGGGTCTTTGGGGTGGCAGGTCAAGACGTGATCCACCAAACGGTGACGGGCCACCAGCGGCTGCGCGGCGTCGCTGGTGAGCCAGGTCACCCGCAGGTCGCCAAAGCGGCTCTTCAGGCCCGGCAGGATCGACGTCGTGCGCAGGACGTCACCGAGGGCGCCGGTCTTGATCACGAGGACCGCAGTCATGTTGAACCGTCGTCGATCGACCCTGGGTGACTCAAGCCCCGTTGGGGGCCAACTTGGGCATCGAGGATACTATTCGCGTTTGCGGCCGACGGCGTCGCCTTGCGGCGATTCTGCGGTGCCGGCGACGCAGAACAAGTGTTGGCCGGTCCGCACCAGCAGGCGGCCCTCGACGACGGCTGTGGCGTAGGCCACCGGGTCGCCGTAGGAGAATAGACGGTGCACGGAGGCCTCCGGCATGCTCCTGAGCGCCTTCTCCGGTCCCTCCCGGGGCGGCGCCTCGCCTGGTTCGACGGCGCTGGCGCCGCGCTGCCGTCGGGCACTCTCCGCGGCCGCGAGCATCTGCTCTTCGTCCCACAGTGGGTTGCGCGCGACCGCCTTGAAGGTGTCCGCGGGCTCGAGGATCAACGTCTCCCCGCTCTTCATGACGAAGTAGGCGAGGCGGCGGCCGGCAACCGTGACGCCGATCGGGGATGCCCAGCACGCCTCCCCAAGGCGCTTGCGGAATAGCTCCTCCCCGGTCTCCGCATCGAGACAGTAGAGCACGCCGGCCCGGTTGACGTAGTAGACGTAGCCCGCGAACGCGAGCGGCGTGGCAAAGGAGGCACGCGCGCGCTTGGCGCGCCAGAGGATCGAGTAGGACGGCTGCCCGTCCTGCTGCCGCAGCTGGATGCGAGCGTTCGAGGCTGCGGCATTGCCGCCGGGGCCTTTCGAATGCATCGGGTGGGTCGCGCCGACGTAGATCGAATCGCCGGCGACGCAGGCGGACGCGATCTGGTTGCCGTAGAAACCCTCGGCTCGCCAAAGGAGCTCCCCGGTGGCGGCGTCGTAGGCTTCGACCGCGTGCGATGAGCTTGTCACCACGAGCTCGCGATCACCGTGTGACGCGACAACGGGGGAGGACCACGACGGCATGCGCGGGCCCCGGTCCACACGCCACGCCACGCTGCCGTCTCCCTTGCGCAGGGCGACGAGCAGCGATGGCCCGTGGTGGTCGACCAAGGCGTAGACCAGCGCGGCGGTCTGGGCCAGCGAGCTGGCGGTCGCCCGCTCGTTCTCGACGCCCACGTTGGCGAACAGTGGCACGCTCCACACCGTGTTGCCGGCGTGGTCCATCGCGGTCACGTCACCACCTGGGAAGAACGACACGACCAGATCCTCGTCGACCACGCACGTGGGCGCCGCGCGACTGTTGCGGAAGTAGTTCTCTACCTTGGTGGTGGCCGGGACCTTCGTCGTCCACCGTTGCTCACCGGTCTCCAGTGCGAAGGCCTGGACGTAGCCGTTCTCCTGCCAGGGTCCGTCGCACGACGTCAAGAAGGCGAGGTCGCCCCAGACGACGGGCGCCGACTGCCCGTAGCCGCGGATCCGGGCGCGCCAGGCGATGTTGTGCTCGGCGTCCCACTCCGTCGGCAGGCGCTCGACCGTGATCGTCCCGCGGCCATCGTTGCGGAACGAGGGCCAGCGGTCCTGGGCGCACAGGTGTTGGGTGCACCATGGCCCGAGCCAAGCGAGCGTGAGCAGGGCGATCGCCGTGGCTGGGCCGCGCCTACGTCCTGAGGCGCTCCGTGTGTGGGGCGAGTGGGTCACGCTGGGACGTTCACGTGATCGCGGCCGCCCGTTCCGTGTGGCTCAGCCGGCCGAAGCGGGCTCAACGCGCGCGCGGCGCGCCGCGCGGAACGACTGGATGCACAAGAACACGAAGAGCCCGCACAGTGCGGCCATGATCCACACGAAGAGAAAGCTGCGCTGATTCAGGCTGGGGTCGCCGTCCATGAACTTACCGAGGCCCATCGCACCGCGGCCGACGCCGGCCAGAAAACCGAGCAGTGCGACCGTGGCGGCGCCGTGCATCGCGTGCTTGCGCGCGGTTTCTTTGAGAGCGATCAGGCCGCAGACGGCCAGCACCGCGCCGATGAACGCCGGAATCAGCGCGGTGATCGCGCGGGTCGGCTCGGCGCCGTCCGCGGCCGCGGTCGCCGAGCCCAGGTAGCCGACGACGCCAAGCGCAACGAGTGCGAGGCCAAAGAGAATCGCTAGTTTCGGCATAGGAGTGGCTGTGAGTCGGATTGATGTGTCGTCAAGGCTCCACCCAACGCGACCAGGACTCGGCCGGGCCACGGGCGTCGCGATGCGCGCCGGGCTTGGCCGGGACGCCCTGCACGTCGGTGGGAAACAGGAAGAGCGCGCCGAGGAGAACCTCGCGCGGGGGGATGCCAAGCCGGTCGTAGGCCTGCTCGGTGCGGAACAGGCCACCGCTCGACCAGTAGGTCTCGAACCCCTGGTCGGTGGCGGCCAGCAGCAAGTTCTGCGACGCGGCGGACGCGGCGGCGATGTGCTCCATGTTGCGCAGCGACGGCTCGAAGGCTTGGAACGCGTCGTCCGGGCCGGGATCCGGCAGCCAGGTCGCGAGCACGCAGGCCCGTGCCGCGGCCAGCATGTGGCGCACTTTGCCGGCGGTCATCTGCTCGGCGTCGAACCACTGGATCAGCCGCTGACACGCGCTGCCGGCGAGGGCGTAGAACCGCCACGGAACGCCTGAGTCGAGCGTTCCGGCGCGGTGCACGGCATCTGCTTGATAGTGGAACGGCGCCCATCCGGCGACCTCGACGATCCCGGCGAGAGTCGGTGCGAGCGCGTCGTCGCACTCGGGGAAGGGCTGCGCGGGGTCGGCCAGCACTTTGAGGGTACGGCGTGCCCGTATGGCGTCGAAGGTCTCCACAGCGTTGTCACTCGTCCAGACGGTCCCCGCCGACACCCTTGTCGTCGCGAGGCGGCGCGTCTTCGCTGGCAGAGGCTATGGCGTCGGCCCCGCGGGGCCAATAGGCCGTCGAGCGCGAATGGCGGAGTGGGCGATACAGATCGGCGCGCCGGTGCGTGAGCACTTCATGACTTCCGCCTCGATCTGAAAGACTTCGGCAAGAGTCTCTGGGGTCATGACGGCGGCGGGCGTCCCGCTCTTGGCGACGCGCCCCTCCCGGATCGCGATGAGGTACGAGGCGTACCGTGCGGCCAGATTGAGATCATGCAGGACCACGACGATGGTCTTGCCGTGCTCGCGGCGGAAGCGTCGCAACAAGTCCATGATCTCCAGCTGATGCTGGAGGTCGAGCGAAGCCGTGGGCTCGTCCAGCAGGAGGTAGTCGGTGTCCTGCGCGAGGGCCATCGCGATGAAAGCACGCTGCCGCTCGCCACCGGACAATTCGCCGATCGGCCGGTGCTTCATCGCGCGGAGCTCGGTCAGCTCGAGGGCTTGTTCCACGGCTTGGCGATCCTCGGCCCCGGCCATGCCTAGGAGATTCCGATAGGGGAAGCGACCGTAGGCCACCAGTTCGGCGACCGTGAGGGCTTGGGGTGCGCTGGGGGACTGCGGCAAGACCGCGAGTTGCCTGGCGACGGCGCGGCTCGACATGCGGTGGATCTCTTGGCCGTCGAGGAGGGCCGCACCTCGGTGCGGCGGGAGCAAGCGGGCGCAGGCCTTGAGCATCGTCGATTTCCCCGAGCCGTTGGGCCCGATGAGTGCCGTCAGGCCGCCTGCGGGGATCGAGATGTCGAGGCCAGACACGACCACGCGTCGGTCGTAGGCAACCGCTAGGTCCTTCGTGCGCAGCGAGCCGTCGCCGGTCATGCGATCCTCAGGTTCTCATCAGCAGGAGCAAGAAGTAGGGGACGCCGAGCACGGCGAGAATGATGCCCGTGGGCATCAACGACGGCAGGAACAACGTACGTGCCAGAAGATCCGCCGCGAGTAAGAGGATGGCGCCGGCGATCGCCGCCGCGGGCAGCACGGCGCGGTAGTTGGCGCCGACGAGTCGCCGGACCACGTGCGGTGCAATCAGGCCGACGAACGCGATTCCTCCGCCCGCGGCGACGCAGCTGCTGCTGAGCGCGACGGCGAGCGCGATGAGCCACGCGCGCTGGCGAGTCACGTTCACACCCAAAGACCTGGCGCTGTGGTCGCCGAGGGCCAGCACGTTGAGGACGGGAGCTGCGAGGAACGCGGCGGGTAACAAGACGACGCTGACCGGGATCAGCGTCGTCAGCTGCTCCCAGCTCGCACTGCCGAGCGTCCCTGCCTGCCAGGAGATCGCGACGGCCTGCAGGCTCGGCTGCAGCCAGAGTCCGAGAACGGCGTTGAGCGCGCTCAGCAGCATGGTGACCGCGAGGCCGGCGAGCAGGATTTGCACCGGCAGGGGGCCGGTGCGGCGCCAAGAGAGGAGCGCCACCATCCCGACCGCCAGCAGACTGCCCAGCCACGCGGCAGCCGGCAGGAGCAGCGCACTGGCCCACGCCGGGCCGGAGTAGGTCGCGACCGCGAGGATCACACCGAGCTCGGCGCCGGAGTTGAGGCCCAGGATGCCGGGCTCGACGAGGTCGTTCCTGAGGATCCCCTGCACCATCGCTCCGGCCGCGCCCAGCCCGCCGCCGACCAGCAGCGCCGTGAGCAGTCGCGGCAAGCGGATGTCGAGAAAGAACGCGAGGTCGTGGCCCTCGCCGCGTGCGAGGCGCATGGGATCGACGAGCATCTCGCCACCGGCGATGGCGTAGGTCAGAGCCACGGCGGCTAGCGCGACGGACAGCAGGCCGAGTCGGCGGGCCACTCCTGGTGCGCGTTTCACGACAGATTGGTGCGCTGCGCTGCGGACCGGGCTAGCACGACAAAGAAGGGGAGGCCGACGAGCGTGGTGAACAGGCCGAGTGGAACCTCCAGTAGACCGCCGCCCAAGCTTCGGGTCAGCAGGTCGGCCACGAGCACGAACAGAGCGCCCGCGAGCGCAGACACCGGCAGGACCCAGCGATAGTCGTGACCACCGATCACGCGCACTACGTGCGGGACGAAGAGGCCCACGAAGGCGACTGGGCCGGCGATGGACACGGCGGTGCCAGCCAGCAGCAGGACGGACAGCATCGCCGCGAGAATCACCGGGCCCGTCCGCTGCCCGAGCCCGCGGGCGACGTTCGTGCCGAGGTTCAAGACGGTGATCTGCGGCGACAGGACCAAGGCCACCGCCATCCCGATCGCGAAGACCGGCAGCAGGACGAGGATCTCTGACCACCCTAGGCTCATGATTCCTCCGAGCTGCCAATACAGGCTCGCCGTCGCCAGGCCGTACTCGAACACCAGCATGCCGCTGATCGAGCCGAGCAAGACCGACACCATGATGCCGGCAAGCGCCAGCCGTTCTGGAGTCATGCCGGAACGCGCGTTGGCTGCGATGGCGTAGACCAGCGACACGGCGATCATGGATCCGGCGAGGCTCGACAGGAGCAGGCCGAAGTGGCCGAGCTCCGGCAGCCAGAGGACGCACAGCAGCATGCCCAACGTCCCGCCGCTGGTGAGGCCGGCGATGGAGGGGCTCGCCAGGGGATTGCGCGTCACGCCCTGCATGACGCCGCCCGCCACTGCCAGGCTGCTCCCCACCATGAGAGCCAGGACGGTCCTCGGCAGGCGGATCCCCAAGACGACGAGCTGATCGTCCGGATGAGCAGAGTTGCCCGTCATGACAGCCCCTATCTGCCCGAGCGAGAGCGGACGCGGGCCGAAGGTGAGGTTCAAGCCGATCGCGCCGAGCGTCAGGGCCGTCAACAGCGCGCACAGGGCCGCGAGCCGACGGCATCGCGGCCGGTTTCGTGCCGTCATCCTTGATCCATGAGCTTCGGTAGGGTCCTACCCGTCAGCGCAGAGACGACATCGTCGATGACCTGCTCCTGCCCGAGCAGCCGTCCTCCCTGCCAGGCGCCGGTGCTGACGGGATAGATGTAGCCGCTCTGCACAGCCGGAAGGCGCCGCCAAACCTCCCGCTGCGAGATCCCACGCATCGTTCGAGCGCTGCCGAGCGTCGAGTCCACGATGACAAAGAGCCGGTCAACCGCGAGGTCGAGCATCCCCTCCTCGCTCAGGAAGAGGAGTCGCGAGCCCGCGGCCCAGTGCCGCTCTTGGATCACCCGCGGCGGCCTGAGTCCGAGCAGGTCGTACAGGATCGGGCCGCCGCCCTGAGGGCGCCCGTTCAGGCGGAGGGTCCGGCCGAGCACTCGAAAGGTGGCCACGCTTTCGCCGCCGGCTTGGTCGTGCAAGAGCGCGCGGGCCCGTGCGGCCTTGCGGCGGAAGGCCGTCTCGATCTCGCGGGCGCGGGGCTCCTTGCCCAGCGCGCGCGCGACCTGGTGCAGCATCTCTAAGGTGTATTGCCAGTCGTGCCACGGCCGCCGAGGCACGACCACGACGGTCGGGGCGATGTCGCCGAGCTGACGGTAGCTCCGCGCGTTGTGGATCGAAGCGAGGATGAGATCTGGCCGGGCCGCGTACACCGCCTCGATGTTGGGGGCGTAGGCGCCATAGGCCGTGCCGATCGGCTGCGCCGCGTGCAAGTAGGGCCGCACGACGTCGCGAAACTCGCCGAAGAACAGCGTGCTCGCGACCGGGTGCTCGTCCAGCAGAACCAGCTCTTCAGCGACCCCAAGGGAAGCGATGCGCTTCGGTGATCGCGGGACCCGGGTCACGCCCAACGCGTGTGCGACGGTGCGGCTTGCATCGTCCTCCGCGATGACGACGACGTCTTGCTCAGGTAACGATGGCTCGGCGTCGTCGGGTCGGCTGGAGCCGGGCTCGTGACATGCTGCGAGCGAGGCCGCGAGGATGGTCAGCACGGTGCCTGGCGTTGCCCCAGCCCGGCCTTTGCTCCGCTTGCGCATCACCGCTCTCGGTGCGACACCCAGGGGTTGCCGGTCGCGCGTTTAGAAGGTGCAGGTGAGCGAGAATAGGACGGAACGCGGTCGCCCCGGATGGACGATCGACTGATCCGCGGCACGAGGGTAGTACTCCTCGTCGGCAATGTTCTGAACGTTGAGCTGCGCGCGAATGCTCGCGTGGTCGAAGGCGCGGTCGTACCACAGGCCCGCGTCGAACACCACGAACGAGTCGAGCGTGATGTCTGGATCGAAGTTCGCGAACCGATCGGCCTCGTACCGAACCCCCGCACCGAACCCGAGCCCCTCCAACGTGGTGTCGGGAAGGAAGTCGTAGGACGCCCAGACCCGCGCGACGTGGTCCGGCACACCGCCCAGCTCCAACCCGACCATGGCCGGATCCCCCGGGTTCGCGCTCGTCTCGGTGTCTGCGTACGCATAGTTGGCGATGACGTTGAGGCCGTCGGCCAGCTGCCGGACCACGTCGACCTCGACGCCGCGGCTGCGCTGCTCGACGCCACCGAAGAAAGCGATCTGGCCGGTCGACAAGAGAAACTCGTTGTCGATGAGGGGTACGCCTTCCTTTTCGATTTCGTAGACCGAGATCGTCGCTTGGGCCTTCTGGTCCGACGTCTCGAACTTCAGGCCCGCCTCGATCTGCTGCGAGGTCTCGGGATCTAGAATGTCGCCGGCGCGGTCGACGACCCCGCCGTTCGGCGGCTGAAAGCCCTCGCTGAACGACGCGTAGGGCGCCATCCAGTCGGTCGCTTCGAAGAGTACGCCGACGCGAAAGGACAGCTCCGCAAACGTCTCGTCGCGATCGTTCGGCAGAACCTGCCGGAGATCGACGTAGTCGAGCCGAGCGCCCAGCAAGACGTGCAGCCGGTCCTCGTCGAGCATCGAGAGCTGGTCCTGGGCGTAGAGCGCGGCCCAACCCAAGGTGTCTTCAAACGTCGGCACCGGGTCATTGTCTGCCGGGACCGGGAACGAGAGGCTGGGCCGGTCGACAATGGGCACGTTGGCCAGGTTCTCTCGGAATCGATCGAAGGCCGAATCCTCGTAGCGAAGGTCCAGGCCCAAGAGGCCCTGGTGATGGACCGGGCCAGTGTCGAACTCGGCGGTGAGGTCGCTGACGAGCTGGTACTCCAGGTCCTCGCGCTCTTCGTTCTGGTAGCGCAAGCGGAGCATCTCCGCGCCCGGCGCGCCGACGACGCCAGCATGACGGATGGATTCGTTCTTGGGAGCGGCGCGATGGAACTGGAAGCGACTGCGCAGAGCGAAGTTGTCGTCAAATCTGTGGCTGAGCTCGATGCCGGCAAAGAGATCGTCCAGCGTGCGGCCGTCGTAGCTGTCGTCACCGAAGAACGACTCGATGGAGACGAGTGGCTCGCCGTCGGCGCCGAACGGCACACCCGAGTCAAACTCGCCGGTTTCGCGTGCATAGGACAGGTCGAAGAACAGGTCTGTATCCTCGCCAAGACGCCACGTTAGGCTTGGGGCGACGGCAAATCGCTGCAGGCCAACGCGGTCTCGAAAGGACCCGGAATCGGTGAACGCCGCCGTGACGCGATACAGCAGCGTTTCGTTCTCATTGATCGGGCCGGTGAGGTCGACTGCGGCCCGGTAGTGATCGAAGCTCCCGACCTGTCCCTCGACCGCGAACCGAGCCGCGTCCTGTGGGCGCTTGGTGGTGTAATTGACGATGCCGCCTGGTTCCACGGCGCCGTAGAGGATCGATGCCGGGCCCTTCAGGACCTCGACACTCTCGATGTTGACGACGTCCACGGCGCCAACACCGGTCACCCTCATGCCGTTGCGAAACAGGTTGCGGGACTCGAAACCGCGAATGACGGGCAGCACTTCGGACTGTGCGTTCAGCGTGTTGCCCGACTCGGCCACGCCGCTGACGTTGACGTAGACATCCTCCAGCCCCAACGCCAGCTGCTGCTTGAGCACCGATTGTGGGACGACGGCGATCGACGCCGGAGTCTCGAAGATCGGCGTGTCGGTTTTGGTGGCCGTCGTCGTTCGGTCGGTCACCGAGTCGGGCTGCGTCATCGCCGTCGCAGTGACCTCCTCGTCCGGTAGCTCTACTTCCTGACTCTGGGGGTCCTGCCTTTCGGGGTCCTGGCTCTGGGGATCCTGGCTCTGGGGATCCTGCCTTTCGGGGTCCTGCCGGGTCTCGATGTTCTGCGGGCGCCAGCTCGACGGCAGGGGCTTCGGGATCAAGCCCTCCTGGGCACGAAGCCCCGAAATCAGGAGTGTGCAAACAAGGATGGCGGGCGTGATCCTGAGCAACTCGGGCATCCCCTGTGTTGAGCTTGACCGAACGGGTGACTCCGGGTGGGCTGCGTGACGCCGACGGCTACCGTCCCGCCGTCCCGCGCCGGGGACCGATATCGGACGATGCATCCGCGATCACGCTGCCTGGCGGTCTCGTCGATCGGTCGACGAGAGGCGAGGACAGTAGCAGTGCGTCGCGCGGTTTCACACCTTCACCGAACCGCCCTTTGCACTCCCATCGATGGATGACAAATCAATGACGGAGTCGTCGGTGTGGCGCACCCACCAGGTGATGGAGTCCGCCGCGCCGACGTTTCCCGCGGGCGATGGACTGCGCCTGCGCGCCGTTCGTTGACGGCCTGGCAGACGCGCTCTCGGCACCGTCGTCGTTATGCTTGAGGCTTGAGTTGCGACACCGGGTTCGTCCCACCCTGGCCGAGAGTACGGAGGTTCGATTGACTCGCGACATGATCACGCTGGACTCCGCCGTCGACATCGTCGGCTCGATGCCGAGGTTCGGGCAGGAGGCGATCGCGGACGAGCGCAGCTTGGCGTGGTCGACGCTCGAATACGCCGCCGAGGAGGGCGGCGAGATCACGCGTGCCTTCCTAGCGGCGCTGCCGGCAGAGTGGCGAGCCGCCGACGTCGCGGTCCAGGTCAAGATGTCCCGACTCGAGCGGGGTGACGCCGCGGGCCCCCTCGGCTTTCACTGCGATTGGCTGGCGACCGACGCCGTTGGGCGGCGGACCGATCCGAACCAGCAATGGCCTCAGGGAGTGGCGGTCGTCGTTGGCGACTGCGCGCCCACCCGGTTCATCGAGGGGCGGCTGGAGCTACCGGCGGCGCCGACCCAGGCTGACCAGGCTCGAGAGTGGGAGCCCCTCATTCGCAACGCGATTGCGGCCGGTAGGGCGAAGGAAATTGTGGTCGAGCCGAGCACCCTGTTTCGCTTCGGTCCCTGCTCCCTGCATGGCCGTTCGCCCGCGTCGTTTGATGGCTGGCGTGGCATCCTGCGCGCCAAGAAGACGCCGGGTCGAAAGCCGTTCATCTGGAACTGTACTTGGGAGAAGCTGCAGAGCGCGTTCCGCGCGCGCATGGCTCGCGGCGCCATCCACGGAGCGCCCGGTGTGGCCCCCTAGCCCGAGGCGAGCGAGCACCAAGAGGCGTTGGTCGGGGCCTCGGCCAACCGGTCACCACGGATCAACGGCCGCACAATCCCTCGTCGCGACTCTCTACTGAATCACAATCGGCGCGCTCGCCGGCGACGAGCTGCGGAACGTCAGGTCTGGCAGCTGCATGGTGATGAAGGCTGCGTGCAGCGGGATGCCGGAGCCGACCAGCGTCGGCAGCGGCGGGATCAGCAAGCTGCCCGACGCGGTCCCGGCTGGTGAAAGCTGGCCCTCGCCGCCCGACAGAATCGCGCGGCACGGACCCAGCATGCAGAAGAAGAAGGGCGTGCTGGCGAGGTTGATCGTGCCCCACGGAGTCGGCGTGGTGCCGGGGAGCTCGCTGACGAAGGCGAGGTAGTCGTAGAAGCCCTGGCCCGGCGCGTCGAACTGCAGCGAGATCGTATTGCCCGGACTCGGCGTGCCGGTCCAGGTGACGCTCGGGTCGGGGCGGCCGCAGGCGCGGATCATCCAGCTGCCGCGGAAGAAGGTCGGGCACAGCGGCAAACCGAAGCCGAGGTAGCGGTTGGGGTCGACCGGGCCGTGGCCGGTGGCGTCGAGGACGTTGATGCCGTTGACGCAGGTGGCAGCGCTGTCGGTTGCGAAGTTCGCCGAATAGCCCAAGAAGCAGCTACCGGGGGCTTGGTTTTGCACCATGCGGAAGCCGACCACTGGTTGGCCGGAGGGCACGCGCACAGTGAACGGCAGCTCGAACCAGTTCAGCGCGGTGCTACGCGCCGTTGGCGCGGTGGTGGTCGCCGCGCTCCACTGGAACAGCTGCCGACCGAGGTTGTATCGGCCGCCACCAAACGCAGTCGCGCCGTCATAGATCTCGATGTCGATGAGCGCGCTGGCGGACGACCCGCCGCTGGCCTCGGCATAGACGATGCCGACGTGGGTGAGGTTGGTGGGCGCACCGGCGTTGAAGATCGACATCGCGGCCTCGCCGTCGCAGAGCCCGGGCACGATCGCGAACGGCAGGGCGCCGCCCAGCTGCGCCGGATACTGGTCGTTCTTGAGAAGCTGTCCTCCTGCCGAGCAGGTTTGGGCCGGAGCAGCTGCGGCGAGGCTCAGCATGGCGCCGGCCAGGACGAAACGAGTGAGGGTTTGGAGCATGGGAGCGTCCGGGGGTCGGGACGGGTGACCTGACCACGGTAGCCCTGCGGCGTGCCGGCTGCGAGATGCGGCCCCGCCGGCGAGGTCGAACGAGGCCTTACTCCACGCGGAACTCGCGGAGCACGCCGGCGTTCGTCAAGGCTCCCGTGTTGTGCACGGTTCGGCCAGCGAGCACGTCACGCACGGCGATTTCGGAGACCTTGCCGCTCCGCGTCCGCGGCAGGTCGCTCACCTGGCGGATCACCGCGGGCACGTGCCGCGGCGTCGCGCCGGCGCGGATGGTGGCTCGGATACGGCCTTCGAGAGGTTGGTCCAACGTCAGGCCAGCGCGCAACACCACAAACAGCACGACGCGTTGATCGCCGTCCCACGCTTGCCCGACCGCGACGCTCTCGGCGACTTCCTCGAGCTGCTCGACGAGGCGGTAGATCTCAGCCGTGCCAATGCGCACGCCGCCGGGATTGAGCGTGGCGTCGGAGCGGCCGTGAATGACGACGCCGTCGCGCGCCGTCAGCTCGGCCCAGTCGCCGTGGCGCCACACGCCGGGAAAGTGCTCGAAGTAGGCGGCGCGGTAGCGCGCGCCATCGTCGTCGCCGAGGAATCCAAGGGGCTGGCTCGGGAACGATGCGGTGCACACGAGCTCTCCCGGTGTGCCGACGACGGGATTGCCGTCGTCGTCCCAAACCTCGACCTTCATGCCGAGGCCGCGGCACTGCATCTCGCCGCGATGCACGGCGCGCAGCGGGCAAGACAGCGCAAAGCACGAGACAATGTCGGTGCCGCCGGAGATCGGCGCGACCTGCAGCGGCGTGCCCGCGGCAACGTGCTCATAGACCCAGTCAAACGACTCGGGCACGAGGGGCGAGCCGGTGGAAAGCAGCGCGCGCAGCGCGCGGAGGTCGTGCGTGCGGCCGGGCTGCAGGCCTTCTTTCTTACACGCGTCGAGATACTTCGCCGAGGTGCCAAAGACCGAGACGCCCGTGGCCGCGGCCATCTGCCACAGCGCGTTGGGCTGCGGGTGAAACGGGTTGCCGTCGTGGAGGGCGACTGCGCAACCGCTGGCGAGCGCGGTAAGCAGCCAGTTCCACATCATCCAGCCGGTGGTCGTAGCGTAGAACAGCGTGTCGTCGGCCCGCAGGTCGACGTGCAGCTGGTGCTCCTTGAGGTGCTGCAGCAGCGTGCCGCCGGCGCCGTGGACGATGCACTTTGGTCGGCCGGTGGTGCCGGAGGAGAAGAGGATCCACAGCGGGTGGTCGAACGGGAAGCGCGGAAACGTCGGTTCGGCGCGAGGCTCCGTCCGCAGCGCGGCCCAAGGGCGACCGGTGTCGATCGTCGCAGCATCGGCCGCCGGATCGAGGTACGGCACTAGCACGACGTGCTCGACGGACGGTAGAGCGGCGCGCAGCTCCCGGACCTTGTTCATGCAGTCAAACGGCTTGCCCTTGTAGACGTAGCCGTCGATGGCGAGCAGCAGCCGCGGCTCGACTTGCGCAAAGCGGTCGAGTCCGCCAGCGACACCGAAGTCCGGCGAGCACGACGACCAAACGGCCCCCAGGCTCGCGACCGCGAGGGCGGCGATCATGGCCTCTGGCGCGTTGGGCAGAAACGCCGCCACCCGATCCCCTGGCCCGAGGCCGAGCCGCGCCAGGCCATCCCGTAGGCGCGCGACCTCCCCGAACAGCTCGGCAAAGCTGAGGGTCCGCGTCAGGCCGTCTTCGCGCGTGAAGTAGATCGCGGCGGCGTCGTCGCGGCGGCGCAGCACGTTCTCGGCGTAGCTCAGCTCGGCGCCGGGAAACCACCGCGCGCCGGGCATCCGGTCGCCATCGACGACCGCGACGTCGCCCGGCGTGCCGCGCACATCGCACTGCTCCCAGATCGCGCGCCAGAACGCGCCGCGTTCGCGCACAGACCACTCCCACAGCGCGGCGTAGTCCGCCGGCAGCCCTACGCGCTGGGCGAACGCGGCCATCGCGGGCGGCCGCGCCGGATCCGGCCGCCAGCGCGGCGTGCTCATGAGGGCACTTTCGCGCGCAACCAGCTGCAGAGCCGGTCGATGCCGCGCGCGACCTGCGGGGTCTGCGCTTCGTAGAACGCGCCGTTCAGGTCCTTGCCGGGAACGGCCTCGGCCGCGAGCAGGGCCGCCTCGCCGTCGAAGTCCACATAGGCGAGCCGCGCGGTGAGCTCGGTCGGCGGTCGGCCGAAGTCGCTGCCGGGCAGGATCGCCACGCCCGTGTCCTCGAGCAGCTCGCGGCAGAGCCGGTCGCTGGTCGTGATGCCCCGCGCCGCGAGTGCCTCGCGCTTCGACTCGAGGTCCAAGAACAGATAGAACGCGCCGCCGGCGACGGCGACCGAGACGCCAGCGCGATCGAGAGCGGCCGTGGCGCTGCGTCGCACCGCGCGCAGCACGCGTCGGGCGCTCGTCAGGTAGTCCTCGATCTCGGTGCCGCCCTGGAACGCGCGCGTCGCCGCAAACTGGATCGGCGCGCTCGTCGACGTAAACGTCTCGCTCGCCGCGACGGCCAGCGCGTCGCGCAGCCAGTGCAGCGAGTGGGGGAACGCGAACGTCCCGAGCCGCCAGCCGCCGGCGCCGCACCACTTGCTCAGTCCCGTACTGATGATCGTGCCCTCGGGGTAGTAGCGCGCGATCGAAACGTGGCGGCCGCGGTGGTGGAGGTCGCCGTAGATCTCGTCGGATAGCAGCACGACGCGATACTGGCGTGCCACGCGCGCCAGGGCCTTCAGCTCGTCGCCGTTGTAGGTGCCGCCGGTCGGATTGCCCGGATAGTTGAGGATCACGATCCGCGGTCGGGCTGGATCCACGTCGCAGAGCGCCGACAGCTCGTCCGGGGTCATGCGCCAGCCGTTCTCCGGCGTGGTCGTCACCCAGCGGATCTGCCGGCCAATGATGGTGGCCTGGGGCGCGTACGACACCCAGCTCGGGGTCGGAATCACCAGGTCGCCGTAATAGACGAGCTGGAGCAGGAACATCAGCTCTTTGGAGCCTGGGCCGACGAGCACGTCGTCCGCGCCAAACTCGACGCCCTGCTTGCGCTGGTGGTAGTCCGCGATCGCGTCCCGCAGCAGGTCGAGGCCGAGAACCGGCAGGTAGTCCTTCTCGTGGGCGTGGCGCCGCAGCGCCTCGACCACGACTTCCGGAATCGGAAAGGGAGACTGCCCAAGTCCGAACCGAAACACCTCCCGGCCGGCCGCGGCCATGGCCTTGGTGCGCTCGTTGACGGCCAGTGTGGCGCTTTGCGACAGGCCGCGAACGTTGAGGTTGAGATGGACGTCGGGGAAGTTAGAGCGGCGGAACTTCACGGTTCAGGGCGCGAGCCCACGCCCACTCGCTGCCTATCTTCGCCATCGTCTCGGACGACCATCGGTTTCAAACCCAATTTCGATCCACGTCTCAGGGCGCTGCCCACGGGGTGCAGCGGCGGTCAGCCGTCCTCTTGGGGCTTGCGGCGCAGCATAACGCGCATCCGCGCCCGCGGCGGCGACCAGGGCGCCTGGAGCTCGGCCCGCTCGGTGCGCCGGGAGTCGAGCGACACGACGGCCCTGCCCTGCGGGGCGAAATCCATCGTGGCGATGCCATGCGCGTCGCTGAGGATCGTCCCGCCGTGGCAGCCGGCCCCGTCTTGGCCAACCCAGACGTAGACCAGCTCGTCCGCGTAGGGAGCGCCGTGCTCGTCGACGACCTCGACCTCCAGAGTTTGGGTCGGGAACGCGAACTCGAGCTCGGTCGTCTCCCCGGCCCGGATCTCGATCGGCTGGGCCCATACCAGGAGGCGCAACCAGTTGACGGCGTCGCCGTGGTACGAAAACTGCGCCACGTACTGGCCGGGCAGCGCCTCGAACTCGAACCAGCCGTCGCCCTGGGCGCGCCCGTGCACGTCTGGGTTTGGCGGTTCGCCGACTGCCACGAGCCTCATCTGCGCCGCGGGGAGGCCCGCAGCCGCCACCCTCTGGCGCACGCGCGCGCGCCCGAGCGGCACCGCGCCGAGATCGACTTGGATGTGCTGGTCCCGGCCGGGGGTGATGTCGACCCGGGCGATGGCTTCACCTTGGAGGCCTTCGGGCAACCAGACCCACAGCGCGTGCTGCCCGCTGGGCAGGCGGTCGCTGCGGAACCGGCCGTCGCGGCGCACGCGAATGACGCGCTGAACGTCGATGGGAGCCGTCGCGTCACCCGCCATGAACATGAGGTGCCGGTAGGCGGAGCCGTTGGAACCGGCGCGTAGTACACCGGTGACGACGCCCCCAGGGTCGACCGGGCACGTGACGTCGGCGGTGCCCCGGGGCACCGGCATCGTCGTCGGCACCACAGCTCCGGTGACCCGCAGCCAGAGCGCCGCGTCGACGGCATCATGGTGCAGCGTCACTTGGCCGGCAGCGTCCGTCTTCGCGAGATCGGCCAGCGTGGGGGTCGCGTCGCGTGGTTGGCGGCGCTCTCCGGCGAGGTCGCGGAACGAGTGGGCGTGCGACCCGACGTCGATCGGTGAGCCGTCGGCCGCGGCGAGGAGCTCTACGCTCACGCCGGGCACCGGCTTGCCGTCGAGGTCGACCACCGTCGCGGTGAGCATGGGGCGCGCCCCCACGACGACGCGGAGCGGGCGCTCGTCCGCCGGCGGATACCGAAACTCGGTCCACGGCGAGCTGGCGAGCTCCGGCGCCTGCGGCACAACTTTGAGGCGGTAGCGCCCCGGCCAGAGGCCGTCGACCGTGGCGATTCCGCCGGGGTGTGGCTCGCCGTGGCGCAACAGCAGCGGCAACTGCAGATCGGCGGGTGCGGGCTCGCAGAGCACGCAATAGTCCGTGACGGGCCGGCCCGCGGCGTCCTGGACCGCGACGCGCCGTTGGCCCCCGCGATCGAGGACGATCTCGCGCGCCGCTTCGCCGAAGCGTGCCACGCCGTCGCCGCGGACGACGCGATACGGGTGGGCATCAACGGTCAGCCGCAGTGGTCGCACCCGTCGGTCTGCGCTGATGAAGCGAAACCGGCCGCGGTGGTCGGTGCTCTCGACGGCGAGCTCGCCTTCCCGCGCCCCTGGGATCCGCACCGGCACGTCGGGCACGGGGGCGCCGGTCGTGTCGGTGACCACGCCATGCAGCACCGGCTGGGCGTCGACCACGACGGTGATGTCCAGTGCCGCGCCCGGCGCGGCGACTTCCACGTGGTCGGCGCTGCGCAGCCGGGCTTCGTAGGCTGCGACGCGGATTTGATGGCGGCCGACGGCGAGCCCGCCGTGGTCGAACGACCCGTCGGCGGCGACCTCCACCGTGGCCTCGTCACCAATGTCGAGATGCGTGAGCTGCACCGGGTTCCCGCGCGCGTCGACGACGTGCCCGGTGAGGCGGGCGCCGGGTCGGAGTTCGATCGTCGGCGCCGTGGCGTCGGCGACCGGTCCAGCGAACGCGTCGGGGTCCATCCACTGGCGATGCGTGGCGAAGCGTTCGTGGTCGACGCGCACCTCGACGGCGCGCGGTGGCGGGGTGCCGACGATCGCGAACCAGCCGTCCCGGTCCGTCGATACCGGTTCGGGCACTGGCCACCCACCGGCGCCGCCGCGCAACGCGGCCAGCCCCGCACTCGGCGGCTGCGGGTGCCACGTTACCGCGGCTCCGGCGACCGGCTCTCCGGTGGCCGCCGACACGCAGCGCCCGCGCCACAAAGGCCGCGTCGCAGCCATCACCTCGATCACGTGGCGCCTCCGAGCGGCGGAGACCGTCGGGTCCGGCGCGTACGCGGTCGGCTCCCGCGACACCTCGACCGCAGCGCTCGTCGCGGCTCGCGGTGCAGCAGCGCGGTCGATCTCCCCGGCGCCCCCGTGACCAACGCCGTGGGGCACCACCAATATCGAACCGGCGACGCCCAGCAGCAGGGCGGCGCCAACCGTGGTCATCGCGCGATGGGTCATCAAGGCTCCCAAGAACAGTGAGGCGGGTGTGGCGGCGCGGGTCGCCAACGCGCGGGCGAGCACGGCCTCGCGCATCGGCGCAAGCTCGGTGGGCACCGCCACGCCTAGCGCGCCGGCACCGGCTAGTCGACTTCGCAGCCAGGCCAGCGCCCGGCTCAAGTCCGAGCGCACGGTCCCGCTCGGCCGACCGAGCCGGAAGGCGATCTCCGCCGGCGAGACACCATCCAGACGCAGCATCAGGGCCGCGCGCCAGCCGCCCGGCAGCGCGCCGATCGCATGCTCGAGCGCGCGCTGGCGTTCGACCTCGGCGGCCTGCACCGCCGGATCGGGGACCGTTCGCTCCGGCAGACGCTTGGCGTCGGCGCGGCGCCGCGCCCGTCGTTGCGCGCGGCGCGCATGCCGCGTCAGGATCCCGACCAGCCAGGGCTCGAGCGGCAGGGATCGGTCGTAGCTCCGCGCCTTCTCGATCGCCGTGAGGAACGTCTCTTGCACGACGTCCTCGGCGTCGGCCGCGGGCGCGAGGTGGCGGGCCAGCCCGAGCAGTAGCGGGCTTTCACGGTCGAACAGGGCGCCGAGCGCGTCGACGTCGCCGCGCTCGGCCCAGGCGACAAACAGCTGCTCGCAGGACAGTGCCATCGCTCGGTCTCGCCCCAACCGCGCTAAGCGCTGCAAAAAAAGTCGGCCGGCGGCGCTCCCAAGTCTAGAAGAACGTGATCGCGATCGCCGGCGAGGCGGCGAACGGTACGCCGGCGATCGTGCCTCGGCCGCGCAGGTCCCACGCCATGATGGCCTGCCAGTGGGAGGTGAAGCCGATCAGCGCCGGGCTCGCCGGCAACGGCGAGGGGATGAGTCGCGGCGTTGCGGCCGGTGGATTGAGTGGGCTCGGCCCCTGAAACGGGATGACGGTCAGCGCGCTCAGGTTGACCAGCAACGGCCCGGGCGCGCGGCCGGTGCTGTGGATGTAGAAGCCAAAGGCCTGCGGCGACACTTGCGTAATCTCATAGCCCCAGTTGGGATTGCCGATCTGCGGTGGGCCGCCGACGGGCCGGAGCCGCGGGACGCCGGCTTCGCCGTCCGTGCCCGCGCCGTAGCGCCGCACACCGGGGATCGCTGGTACGCGATACAGGTCGAACAAGCCGAGCGAGCCCGGTCGGTCCGACACGAAGAACAACTCCTCGCCGTCGTCCGCAATCGACATCAGGTACTCGCTGTCGGCGGTGTTCACCTCGAAGACGTTCTCCACGATCGTCCACGGCGACGACGTCGTGGGCCGCATGGCCACCCAAAGATCGAGCGACGGCGCGCCCAGCGCGTTGGGAACGCTGCCTGGCCGGTCGGAGGCGAAGTACATCGTGAGGTTGTCGCCCGTCACCGATGGGAACTTGTCGTTCCACGGCGTGTTGAGCTCCGTGATTGGCTGCGGCGGCGACCAAGCGGCGCTGCGGTCGGGGCGTGTGCTGGTGTAGAGCTCGAAGTCTCCGCCGAACGCCCCCTGATTGGACGTCCAGTACAGCGTGAGACCGTCGGGTGTCATCGAGAAGCCCATGTCGCGCACCGATGAGCTGATCTCGGGGATGTTGGTCGGCGGGTTCCACGGCGCCGACGTGCTAGCGCGCGTCGTGAACCAGGCGTCGTCCGTGCCGAGCCCGCCGGCCCGGCTGCTGGAGTAGATCATCAGCAGGCCGTCCGCTGACGTCGTCGGCGTGTGGTCGCGACCGGCGCCGTTGAGCTCGGTGATGTTGGTCTGCACCCCGAACGGCGCGGTGAGGCTCGGCCGGGTGGCCCGCCACAGGTCCAGGTCGCCCGCGCCGCCGGCTTGGTCGGACGCGAAGTAGAGGGTGAGCCGATCCGCGGCGATGTCCGGCTTGGCCTCGAAACCGGACGAAGAGAGGGCGACCAAGTGCTCGATCGCGGGTTGGTCGAAGAGGGCGCGCTCTTGCGAAGCGATGAGCGGTGCGAGGACGAGGGACGCGAACGCACTGCGCGAGGCATGCATCTCGGTTCTCCTGGTGCGAGAGAAAGCACCCGAACGTGCGATTCGCAGGTCCGAGCGCAGAAGCCTCGGTGGTTCGAGTCGCGGCGTGACGGTGTTCCAGGAATCGATGCTGTGAGCAGTCAGGTTAACGGTGGGGCCGACGGCGTTGTTGTGACAGCAACAGGGGGCGGCCGAGCGGGCGCGGAGTCCTCAGCGCACGACGTCAATGGTCGAATGCGTCAGGCGCGGCGGGCTGCCGTCGGCCGGGAACACGAGGGACTGTGACCGCAGGGGGGCGCCGAGGAAGCGAGGGGAGGTGGGGATCGCCACGACGGACGAGGCGAACGGCGCGCTGGCGGCGAGGACCCTGAGAGCGTGTGACTTTTTCGAAGTCACGCGCTCTCCGCGACGCGGAGCGGCGCCAGGAGCATGGATCAGAGCCTGTAGCATCGATTTAGTAACGACCTCTGAGTGGCAGCGTGATCATGGTCGAGGGGTCCAGCCCAAAGGTCCCAAGCCGCGGCAGCGGGATCTGCGCTCCGGCGACCCCGAGGAAGGCAGGTGGCTGCTCCGCGGCAGCGCTTCGAACAGCGGCTGTGTCTGCGCCACGGCCGCGCCGCAACACCACCCCGCGAACCAAGAGAGCCCAGGTCGCGGGTGGATTGTCGACTCACCTGAGGTCCTCCATGACACTGCAGCGCGTGCCGCGTCGTCCGGGAGGGGAGCGGATTGCCCGTCCTTCGTCAATCCGTCGGAGATCGACAGCGCCAGTCGCTGCGCGCCGGTCTGGCGTGCCGCTCGGGAGCCGTGCCGCCAGCGCGCGGCTCCCAGGTCTCGTGGACCTGGCGCGGTGCGACGTCACTGCAGGCAACGTCGCGCCGCGCCCGGGGGGCCTGGCCTGGAGTCGCAGTCAGGCCGGGCCCCGACGCGGGGCCCGGCGGCTTCGGCCTAGCCGAAGATCACGTCGTTGCCCGGACCGCCGTTCAAGATGTCGGCCCCGAGGCCGCCGACCATCGTGTCGTCGCCGCGGCCGCCGCGCAGGACGTCGTTGCCCATGCCGCCGAACATCCGGTCGTCGCCGCGTCCACCCGCGAGCCGGTCGTTGCCACGCCCGCCGTGGAGCTGGTCATCGCCGCGCCCGCCGAACAGCTGGTCATTGCCACGCCCGCCGCGGAGGACGTCGTCGCCGCGGCCGCCGCGCATCACGTCGTTGCCCTGCCCGCCGAACATCCGGTCGTCGCCGCGCCCACCGCGGAGGGTGTCGTCGCCGCGCCCACCGCGGAGGGTGTCATCGCCGCGCCCACCGAAGAGCTGGTCGTTGCCACGTCCACCGCGGAGGGTGTCGTCGCCGCGGCCGCCGCGGAGGGTGTCGTTGCCCTGCCCGCCGTGGATCTGGTCGTTGCCGGCGCCACCGCGGATGGTGTCGTCGCCGCG